>CAZOSB010000094.1:0-1618 GCA_964582545.1 uncultured Anaerovorax sp. | reverse complement strand
CTGATTTGGTGGACAAAGTAATTGCTGACAGCTTTGAGGGAGAATCGCCACTGTTCGAATTTGTTCAAAACATCAAAGCTGAGCGGGAGATATCAAAGCAAGATGATGATACAAAATCTTTTTATTATGAAATGCACGGAGAAGATTGGGAAAGCGTTGTGGACAATGATACGCTTGCAATGTATCAGCATTTACAATCAATAGGGAAATTTTATCATAAACCACTAGATAGTTTTCAACCTGACATACTTCTTACCGGCAGTAAGGAGGACGAATTTGTGCAATTGATTAATGTTAACTTTTATGAGCAGACCTATTCAAATATGATTGAAAAAATTGGTCATGGTAAGATGCACATATTTGATAAGGGTGGTCATCCGGCGATTCTGTCTAATAGCATGGAATTTGCAGCAATTGCGAAGACATTTTTTAACGAGTAAAATGCAAATGTTTAAAATTTGGAGGATTTAATGAGAAAAATTAACTGGAAAATCATGAACTTATCATTTTGGATCGAGATTGGCTTATCATACATTTTGCCTTTTAAATCAATTGATAATTTTCAATATAAAGTTGGTTTTCCCTTACCGTTTTTATCTGTGTATAACACAAAAATTGGAATCAATCCACTGATGTCTATGTCTGTAAATCCTTTAACTCTATTGTTTGATGGTATATTTATTTATTTCATTATTTCTCTGGCAATAAAGGCTTATCGCAAATTTAAACCTAATCATGAAAAACGAGCAACACTACAAGATTAATTTGAAAGGATTATAACGATGATGAAAGATATTGAAAAGACAATTGGGAATATGCTTGATAAACAAAGCACTGTGTTTATCAGTTCTGTAGATGAAAATGGTTTCCCCTGCACACGGGCAATGATGGGGATTCGTGAACGTGAAGGAATTAAAATTGTTTATTTTAGTACCAATACATCATCTATGAAGGTTGAACAATATAAGAGCAATCCAAAAGCTTGCATCTATTTCTGTGATAAACGCTTTTTCAGAGGATGTATGCTAAAAGGTGTTGTTGACGTAATGACTGATGAGGAAACCAAAGAGTCTATTTGGAGGGATGGCGACACGATGTATTACCCAAAGGGTGTTACGGACCCGGATTATTGTGTACTCAAATTTACAATCCACAGCGGACGGTATTACAGTAACTTTAGCTCGGAGGATTTTAATGTTGACTAAATTTTGCGTGAATTTGCTTTGAAAATATTAGAAAAGAGTAATTTGAAACACTAGGAGGTTATCAATGAATTATTTATGGACGACAATTCATGTCAAAGACATGGATGAATCAGTAAAATTTTATGAAGAGGTAATAGGGCTTTCGATCAACAGAAGGTTTTCTGCAGGTCCTGATATGGAAATTACATTTATGGGAAAGGGGGAAACTCAAATTGAACTGATCTATGGTAGCGATATAAAGGTGGAAGTAAAGGAAAGAGGTATCTCACTGGGATTTCAGGTAGAATCCTTAGTGAATATAAAGAAAATAATAGAGGAAAAGAACATCTTTTCTACACAGATTTATCAGCCAAACCCAAAGACAAAATATTTTTTCATAGATGATCCAAACGGTGTCAGCATTCAGTTTGTAG
>CAZOSB010000093.1:0-1714 GCA_964582545.1 uncultured Anaerovorax sp. | reverse complement strand
CCTCACAGTATATATATCGCACAAAATTCGTCTGCATTAACAAGCAGAATTTGGAAAGAAAATTGAAGAACATTGAAATATCAATGAAAGATTTAAAATTTCCATGTTTTATGGAATGTTTATAATTGATCAATAAAATTACTTCTGCTTTAATCTTTGTTCAAATCTTATCTATGAAGAATAACTAATTAAATTTAAGTCAAATAAAATATAAATTTTTATATTTTATTTGACTTATCTATAAAAAATACCTATAATAGTATTAATAAAGTTGAAAGGTAGCCTTTATATGAAACGAAAAATTATGGATAAGCTTATTTTATGGAAAGACAAAGAGGGCAGAAAGCCGTTGCTGCTATATGGAGCAAGGCAGGTAGGCAAAACTCATATCCTTCGAGAGTTTGGAGAATCTTTTTATAAAAATACAATTTATATAAATCTGGAACTTGAAAAAGCAGTTGCTACTTATTTTTGTGAAACTTTAGATCCGGAAAAGATTATACGTAATTTAGAGGTTTATAAAAACGAAGAGATAACACCGGATCAAACCTTAATCATTTTAGACGAAGTTCAGACCTCGGAGGAAGCTTTGAATTCTCTAAAGTATTTTTATGAGTTGGCACCTGAATATCACGTAGTTGCTGCTGGAAGCTTAGCGGGAGTTGCCATTAATCGTGAGAAATATTCTTTTCCCGTAGGTAAAGTTGAAACCTTTACCTTATATCCTTTCGATTATGAAGAATTTTTATGGGCAATGGGGGAGCAACGGCTTTGTGCCACTATAAAGGAATGCTTTGAAAATGTCATTCCAATGGTTGAAGGATTACACCAAAAGGCATTGGAACTATATAGGATGTATTTAATCATTGGTGGTATGCCTGCTTGCATCAATGAATATTTAAAACGGCAAAAGCTTATAGACGTACCGCTAGTGGCATTAGAGATACTGAATGACTATATTGCAGATATGGCTAAATATGCATCAGCAAAAGAAAGCGTAAAGATTAGAGCCTGTTTTAATTCTGTTCCAACACAGCTTGGGAAACAGAATAAAAAATTTCAATATAAAGTTGTTCAAAGGGGTGGAAGTGCTTCATTTTTTGGAGAATCTATCGATTGGCTTACCTTGGCAGGTGTGGTACTGAAATGCCAAAAGATTACTCAAGGGAATGAACCTATCGCAGCTTATATGGATTTACCTTCGTTTAAACTATATTCATGTGATACAGGGCTATTTGTTGCTCAATCTGGCATGAGTCAGCACACCATTTTATCAGATGAAGAAAATAACTTTTTGGGTGCGTTAGTAGAAAACTATGTTGCGACACAGCTAGTGGCAAAAGGATACCCACTATACTACTGGGAAAGTGAACACACTGCAGAACTCGATTTTGTTTTACAAAAAGAAAATATAATTTTGGGTATTGAGGTAAAAAAAGGACAGCACATTAAAAGCAGAAGTTTAACCTTATTTGGCGTGAAATACCCGAAGACTAAAAAAATTAGAATATCTTCTAAAAACTTCGGCCATACAGATAGCATTACATCCATACCTTTATATTCTATATTTTGTCTTTGATGAATCGCGTATGCTCGTTAGAAAATATTCTTAAAACGTTAAAAGATAAAGGCGAACCATATGGTTCGCCTTTATCTTGCAAATTTTCAATGACACAAATAACCAAGAACTATCTAAGTAACTGAAGAACACCCT
>CAZOSB010000092.1:0-1782 GCA_964582545.1 uncultured Anaerovorax sp. | reverse complement strand
TTTTCAAAGACTTTCAAGCTTTTTATCTCTTTCAACTGTCAAAGACAGGAGTATATCATACTTTTACTTTATAGCCAACAAAAAAAGGACAAAGTATAAAGTTTGTCCTTTCAATTTTTTTAAACAGATGCACTTAGGGCCTTATCAAAAGCCACCTCCGATATGGGAAAATTTAGCTTTTGAATGTAAGATAGGGCTTCCTTGGCACCGTACAAACGATCCATACCGCTATCTTCCCATTCGATGGTAATGTTTCCATCATATTTCATTTGATTTAATTCTCTCATGATCTCTGCAAAATTTACGTCCCCGTGCCCAATAGAAACAAAGTTCCAACCCCTCCGAGTATCTCCGAAAGTTATGTGGGATCCAAGAAGCCCAGCCCTGCCATCTCTATTGACCTTAACATCTTTCATGTGAACATTATATACTTTTTTTCCAAAATCCTTCAAGAAAATTGTAGGATTCACCCCTTGCCATAACAAATGACTTGGGTCAAAGGTTAATCCTAAAGTATTTCTATCTTCAAATGTTTCCAACAGCTTCTGGGTAGAATAATAGTCGAAAGCAATTTCCGTAGGGTGCACCTCTAAGGCCAACCTGACACCACACCGATCGTATTCATCCATGATGGGGCTCCACAATTCTTTAATCTTCTCATATCCCTCTTCAATCATCTCTTCGGTGGTCTGAGGGAAACTATACAGATATCGCCAAATGGAGGAACCTGTAAAGAAGGAAACCGTATCCACTTTAAGGTTCTTGGCCCCATGAGCCAACATCTTCATTTCTTCTATTGCCCAGTTTCTGATTTCTTCCGGTTTCCCCGCATACTTTGAGGGGGCAAAATTATCTAACCTTGAATCGTATACGTCTCCCACGCACTGACCGATTAAGTGACCACTGATGACCTTACAATCTAACTGATACCCATTGAGCAATTCAAGCTTTTCTGTACAATACCCTTGATTGTTTGCCGCTTGTTGCACTATGAAATGATCTCCTAAACAAGCCAACTCTGCTCCATCGTAACCCATGCTTCGCAGTTCTTTACAAAGCTGTTCCAACGGTATATCTGCAAACTGGCCAGTCATTAATGAAATCTTTCTCATTATTATCTCCTTTGTTTTTTAACTCTATATAGATTTTACGCCTTATTGCTCCTTCTACTCTGGAACAATACTGCCACAATAATAATAATCCCCTTAACCAATCCATTAAGAAATACAGGGATATTGGCCGCTATTAAAATTCCTTCAATCATTTGTAGCATAATCGCACCTATAAAGGTTCCTACAATCAGACCGCTTCCACCTGCCATGGCCGTTCCGCCTATGGCTACTGCCGCTATTGCATCCAACTCGTAAGACAAACCTACGTTGGGGGCCGTAATAGACGTTAAGCGGGAGGATAGAAGAAACGCTGCAATGCCCACCAGCAGACCGGTAATGACAAAACACATGGTTTTAATATAGTCTGTATTAATCCCCGTAAGTTTAGATGCATGTTCATTTGAACCTGCTGCATATACATATCTTCCAAATTTTGTTTTTGACATGATTAAAGCCATTATTATTACGATTACAACAAACCATATGGCCAAGTATGGAATTCCTCGAAATCCTCCTTGAACCCTTAAAAAATAACCTGATGCCACAGTTCTAAAGCTGTCATACATACCGGGATCCACATTAAAAGGACCCCCTTGACCAAGTTGAACAATGATAGATCGATAAGCACACATGGTCGCTAAGGTTACAATAAATGGCGCAATCTTTCCCT
>CAZOSB010000091.1:0-1817 GCA_964582545.1 uncultured Anaerovorax sp. | reverse complement strand
TTAAGGTGCTTTTCCACTATTTTCGGATAGACGTTTAGACCATCCACAATATTAATGTATAGTGACAAGATTCCATCTATGGCAAGAAAAGCTTGAGGAATAGAAATCCTGCGGTTTGCAGAATCATCTAACGTTCGCTCAAACCATTGCCCACTTGCTGTAAGCGCAGGGTTGAGTGCATCCGTCATCACATATCGGGCTAGGGACGCGATTCGCTCACTTCTCATGGGGTTTCGCTTATATGCCATAGCCGATGATCCGATTTGCCCTTCCTCAAAGGGCTCATCCACTTCCTTTAGGTGCGACAGTAAGCGAATGTCATTTGAAAACTTTGCGGCGCTTTGCGCAATTCCAGAAAGGACAGATAACACATTGTAGTCAATCTTTCTGGAGTAGGTCTGACCACTGACGGAATAAACCTTATCAAATCCCATCTTTTCAGCAATTTTAAGCTCCAGTGCCTTAACTTTTTCATGATCACCATCAAAGAGGGTCAAGAAGCTGGCCCCAGTTCCGGTGGTGCCTTTGCAACCAAGCAACTTCAGATTGTTAAGGGTAAAGTCTAATTGCTCCAGGTCGAGGAGCAATTCCTGAATCCAAAGAGTGGCACGTTTTCCCAGAGTGGTCGGTTGCGCTGCTTGAAAGTGCGTATATGCAAGGCAAGGTAGCGCTTTTTTTCGCTCTGCAAAGGAATATAGTTTTTCTAAAACGTTAATTATTAGCTTCCTTGTAAGGTGTAGCGCCGAATGCATGAGAATAATATCGGTATTGTCCCCTACATAACACGAAGTAGCACCAAGATGAATGATAGGCTTTGCCTTGGGGCATAACTCACCATAAGCGAAAATATGCGCCATAACATCGTGTCGGACTTGGGCTTCTTTTTTTGCAGCGGTCTCATAATTGATGTCTGTTATATGTGCTTTCATTTCTTCAATTTGTTCGGTGCTGATGGGCAAACCCAATTCCTGTTGGCCTTCGGCAAGTGCCACCCACAGTCTGCGCCAGATGGAAAACTTGTTGTCATCTGAAAATATATGCTGCATCTTTACACTTGCATAACGCTTGCATAAAGGATTTTCATATTTATCTGACATTTTTGATCCTCCCGAGAACATCCCTGTATCCATCTAATACGTTTCCAAGATCACGTCGAAAGCGGTCCTTGTCCAGCTTTTCTCCGGTGTTGATATCCCAGAAACGGCAGGAATCGGGGGAAATCTCATCGCAGAGCAATATCTCACCACCGGCTCTGCCAAACTCTAACTTGAAATCTACCAAACGAATCCCAACCTTTGCGAAAAGGTCACTCAAAAGTGTATTGATTTTAAGAGCTTGTGCAGACATTTCATCAAGCTCTGTCTTGGTGGCAATGTCTATAGCGGTAATTTGGCATTCATTAATCATAGGGTCGCCCAACTCGTCACTTTTTAAACTAAACTCCACGATGGTATTTTGTAACTCCGTACCCTCGGGCACACCATATTTCTTGGAAAAGCTTCCAGCGGCCACGTTGCGGATTATGACCTCAACCATGACAATTTCAGCCTTTCGTACTAATACGGAAGTTTCGTCGACCACTTTTAGCAGATGGGTCTTAATGCCATTCTCCGCAAGGTAGGCGTATAGAATGTTTGAAATTTCTGCATTGAGCTTGCCCTTGCCTGAAAGTTCCTCTTTCTTCTCTCCATTATAGGCAGTAGCCGTATCCTTATAGCGAATAAGGTAGCTGTTATCATCTTCGCCCTTACAAATTATTTTGGATTTTCCTTCGTACAAAATTTCGTTCATTTCCATATTCCCTCCAATATTTAATG
>CAZOSB010000090.1:0-1855 GCA_964582545.1 uncultured Anaerovorax sp. | reverse complement strand
GAAAAGAAAGCCAAGATGCTCTATGGGAAGGCATCAAAAGGGGCGATATCAGCACTGTCGCCACAGACCATTGCCCATTCCAATCACATGAAAAAGATTGGGGTAAGGACAACTTCATGAAGATTCCTAACGGGTGTGCCGGAATTGAAAATATGTATCCTTACATGTTGAGCGAAGCCAACAAAGGTCGTATTTCTTTTAATAAGGTTGTAGAAGTTTGTTGCACCAATGTAGCTAAGTTATTTGGTTGCGCTCCACAAAAAGGAATGCTTGCACCTGGCTCTGATGCAGATATCGTCATCTATGATCCAACGAAAGATTTTGTCATCACCAACGACAAGATGCACGGGGATAATGACCATACCATCTGGGAAGGCGCTGAGTTAAAGGGTTATCCTGTAGCCACCTACAGCAGAGGAAATCTCGTGTACAAAGACGGTGAATTCCTAGGCAAAAAAGGAGCGGGACAATTTGTAAAATGTAATCCTATTAATTTGACTAGCCCATCCCTGTAATCCAGTAAGTTATAAAATCCCTGCAACTTTTTGAATATAAAGTTTGCAGGGATTTTATAAAAAGGTGCAGTTATTTTTCTTAATCTGCACTTTAATTGTTTAAGTCCGTAAACTTATAATTCCTTCACCATTTCAATAATATCTGATAAAGCAGTTTTCTCCTACTCTGCATCCGGTAAATAGTAACCTTCATCATCTCTCCAAGGGATTTGGTAGTCATCAAGAGCAAAATACCATTCACAGTTTGGAATAATATTACGTATATCAGTAAGACACTTAGCCCAATGAATTGCTGCCAATATCGATTTTTCTATGTCATTAGGCAATTTTGTTGCACCAGAAAAGATTGCATCAGGTTCGTCACTGTCAAAGCCATACACATAAAAATTTTCGCCATCATCTTTATAGGGAAATGATGTTTGATATTTTTCTATGACCTCATTGATTTTTCGTTGCTCAGCATCTGTCAATCTTGTGTTTCTAGTAGCATCATAATAGATTGAAACGCCCATTGCATATTACCTCCCCGTTGTTTTCTACTGTTACGACCTTTTATCTCTATGTAATCTTTCATAGTAGAGAGATTTTGAAGCAAATTAAACCCGCCAATGACAAACAGCGTGGAACGATGCATACAATAAATTAGGCAATCTGTATGATTTTGCACTGCTGACACAGGGGATATTGGTCGACAAAAGGCTGTGCCTCCTGCTTCATTCTTGCAAAGGAAGTGCCGTAAAAATACAGTGCCGTATCTTCAGACCCCTCCCAATAGCTGTAAAATGCGCCACAACCCTTCATCAATTTGGAAAGCCGATCTGCTACAACATTCACCTTGCAGGTTTTATATACTTCATTAGGCAGGCTGATGCTATTGATATAAATAGCATAACCCTCCAAGGTACCGCAGGGAACATCTTCCTCTTCGCTATGCAGCAACGACCCCTTTGGCACACCAATATCTTCCACAATTTTTATGAGTGATTCCACTGGCACGTCGTTATCTAAAACGATTTCCACATTGCAAAACTCTACCTCTCTGCTTTTCATCCTCTTGATTCCGACACAGTTAACCCAACCCATTTTGGCCTTTTCCAGTGCCGCCTTAATAGGTTTATCATATAATATTTCTAAATCTATAGCGTGCAACTTTGCATTGAGCTGTAAAGTATAGTACTTCATATTTGTTTGCCCCTTGTATTGACTGAATTTTTCTTATAGTGAAATTATCAAAACAATCTTTGTGCCTATCATTTTACCATATTCAACAAACAAAAGTAAACAGCCTATTTGTTAAACATAGTCGAACTCTGTTATAATTTGTTACTATTCACAGTCTC
>CAZOSB010000089.1:0-1861 GCA_964582545.1 uncultured Anaerovorax sp. | reverse complement strand
TATTTGCGACCGGGTCATGAAATCGTCAGAGAGGCCGGGGGTCTTCATAAATTTATGAATTGGGACAGGGCAATCCTGACGGACAGCGGAGGTTTTCAGGTATTTAGCCTGGGGGATTTGCGAAAGATTACGGAAGAGGGAGTGGAGTTTCGATCCCATATTGACGGTTCTAAGCACATGTTATCACCGGAAAAATCCATGGAAGTGCAGATGGCTTTGGGCTCGGACATCATGATGGCCTTTGATGAATGTACACCTTTTCCGGCGGATAAAAGTTATGTGAAAAATTCTTTGGAAAGAACTACACGTTGGTTAAAACGTTGCAAGGAAGCACATGAGTTGGCTCAGCAAAGAGAGCATACCGCATCTCTACAGGGTCTCTTTGGAATCATGCAAGGGGGCATGTTTAAGGACCTCAGATATGAAAGTGCCATGGCCATAAGTGAGTTGGATCTACCGGGATATTCCATCGGAGGACTCAGTGTGGGAGAACCAAAACCCGTCATGTATGAGGTTTTAGATTACTGTGTTGACTACTTGCCAAAGGGAAAACCACGATATTTGATGGGCGTGGGAAGCCCGGACTGTCTCTTTGAAGGGGTTGAAAGAGGGGTGGACATGTTTGACTGCGTGTTGCCCACCAGAATTGCCAGAAACGGCACAGCCATGACATCTCATGGCAAAGTGGTCATTAAAAACGCCAAGTATGAGCGTGACTTTGAGCCTTTGGATTCGGAATGTGATTGTTATACCTGTAAAAATTATTCCAGAGCATATTTAAGACATTTGTTTAAATCCAATGAAATACTGTCTTCCATGCTTTTGACCAATCACAATCTGCATTTTTTGGTGAATACCATGAGCAATATGAGACAAGCGATCAGTCAAGACCGATTTTTAGAATATAAGAAAGAATTTTACGATAAATATGGAAAGTTTTAAGAAATGAAATTTGGGAGGAATCAAAAATGCCTATATTAGTGCCACAGGGCTTACCGGCTTATAAGACTTTAAAAGAAGAGAACGTATTCGTAATGCATGAAAAGAGAGCTCAGACACAGGATATCAGGCCCTTGCGCATTGCCATTGTCAATTTGATGCCCACAAAGGAAGTGACGGAGACGCAATTGATTCGTATGTTGGCCAACACTCCTTTACAGGTGGATTTGCAGCTTTTAACCATGGATAGTCATGAATCTAAAAATACGGATAAACTTCATTTAGATAATTTTTATAAAAGTTTTGAAGAGATTAAAAAGGAACGATACGATGGAATGATCATTACGGGAGCACCGGTAGAGTTTTTGCCCTTTGAAGAGGTGGACTACTGGAAAGAGCTTTCTGAGATTATGGAATACACGAAAACCAAAGTTTTCAGTACTTTGCATATCTGTTGGGGAGCACAGGCGGGGCTTTATTATCATTTTGGCATCCAAAAACATATTATGGATCGAAAATTATTCGGTGTTTACTTACACCAGTTGGGTGGGGAAAAATCCGAACTGGTACGGGGGTTTGACGAAGAATTTTACGCTCCTCACTCTCGGCACACGCAAATCCACAGGGAGGATGTGGTCTCCATTCCACAGCTAAAGATCTTGGCGGAATCCCAGGAGACAGGCCCTCATATTATCTCTACCGAAAATAAGAGAATGATCTTTGTCCAAGGTCACGCTGAATATGATCGTGAGACTTTAAAACTGGAATACGATCGAGATATCAATAAAGGATTGGAAATAGACGTTCCGAAAAATTATTTTACGGATGATGATCCTCAAAAGGAAATTGTGGTCAAGTGGAGAGGAAATGGGAACTTGTTCTTTGCCAATTGGCTTAACTATGTATACCAAGAAACTCCTTA
>CAZOSB010000088.1:0-2163 GCA_964582545.1 uncultured Anaerovorax sp. | reverse complement strand
TAAAAATGATCCTGACAAAAATAAAGATCTTTCCTCTTTGGCAGAATACTTTGAGATAAAAACTAAAAAAATACCTAAAATAAATGAAAACGGTCAATGGTTTTTTTATTATGAAAATCAAAATCAATTTAATAATGAAAAAATTTATTTACAACACTTAGATTATTTTATAGAAAATGAAAAACCTATAATAGATAATTATATTGAAGTGAAAGAAATTAAATGGCTTAAACCTCTTAACGACGAATTCAACCAAAAATATGTGTTACCATTAAAAGAAAAATTCCCACAATTACATTGTAATTGTGAATCAAAAAATTCAGAGGAGGATTACCAATCTACTTTTACAGAAGGAAAAATAAAGATGGTGTATACTAATTCCTATGAGAGAAGTTATAAAAATCGTGCTAGAGCAATTAACATATGCAAAGCGAAGAATAATGGAAAATTAATATGTTCGGTTTGCGGATTTAGTTTTGAAGATATCTACGGGGATATAGGTCAGAATTTCATAGAAGTTCATCACAATAAACCTTTAAGTGAGAATAAAGGTAATGAAGTAAAGGTTGATCCTTATAAAGACTTAGACTGTGTTTGCTCCAATTGTCATCGTATGTTACATAAGCTAAAAGTACCTCCAACTATTGAAAATTTAAAAAAATATTTAAAAAATACAATAGAATAAAACATAACACCACCATAAAATTTCTCATTGAAATTCCCTTTTTATTCAGGCATAATATCTTTATGGATACAAAGGAGGTACTCTATGGCACAACTTTATTACCGATACAGCACAATGAATGCCGGAAAGTCTATTGAATTGATAAAGGTTGCATATAATTACGAAGAGCGGGGGAAAAATGTACTGGCTCTAACACCTAATTTAGATGATCGTTATGAGGTGGGATTCATAACATCCCGAATCGGTGTTTCCAGAAAAGCTTATACTGTCAACGAGGATTCTAACATTTTAGAAATGTTTTTGGCAAAAAATAAAGAGGAAAAGATCGATGCCGTACTTGTAGATGAGTGCCAGTTCTTGAAAAAACATCACGTACAGGAGCTTGTGGAAATCGTGGACAGCTGTGATGTGCCTGTCCTGGCATATGGTTTAAAGAATGACTTTAGAAATGAACTCTTTGAAGGTTCCTATTACATGTTGGTATATGCAGATAAGATAGAAGAGATCAAAACCATTTGTTGGTGTGGAAAAAAAGCTACTATGGTAGCCAGAGTCATCGATGGAAAGTTTGTAAAAACAGGAGAACAGATTGTAGTGGGAGGAAACGATCTATACGTTTCCCTATGCAGAAAGCATTACAATGACGGTCGCTTAAAGGAAGTTTAAAAAACCTAAAAGGTTTTGGTAGGTTAGGGGAGTATGAGTAAGATTTCATTTAAGGTCTTTTGCATTGAAAAGTATGCAGATTATAAGAAAATGCCAAGTAACGAGGTTTACAAGATTTTTGAAAAAAATGAAATTTTAAAAATGCTTGATGAAGATTATGATATTTTACATGGATTTGGTTTTGAATATATTGTAAGAGAAATAGATCAAATTCTTGTGGAGGATAATAAATGATACTTTTTCATGGCGGAACAGATATTGTAGATGTTCCCAAGTTAATAAAGACAGACATAGGTAGAGATTTTGGCTGTGGGTTTTACACTACAGATATCAAAACGCAAGCAATAAAATGGGCAAAGCGTACGGCAAAAATTAGAAAATCAAATTATGCTGCTTGAATATCTACAGTTTATTTCTTCTGAAAGGGTGGTATAGGTATGAACGGTCATGGAACAATCAGAGCTGCCACTTTGAAAACAATTATTAAAATGATTTGTGATTACTATGACTTAGAAGAGGATGCTGCCCTTAAATGGTTTTATGAGTCTTATATAGGAGAATGCTTTTCAAATGACGAAACAGGACTTTACGGTCAAAGTGCTTTATATATTTTTTCGTTATTTTCAGAAGAAAAGAATGGGATAAAAGAATAAAACAATCTTTTATTGAAGGCATTTAGAAACTGAACCCATTCTCCTTTTATAATTGCCTTTTACCGCTAACCTTTAACCTTATAACCTTGGAAGGACTTTCTTCGTCGGAACTCCCTGTGGATTCCGTTGAGGATGGTTCTTTTTTGATAGCCCCATTCC
>CAZOSB010000087.1:0-2208 GCA_964582545.1 uncultured Anaerovorax sp. | reverse complement strand
TAATCATTAACGCTGTTGTTTGAAGCATTTATTCCATGCCTATGTTCTTGGGAACTAAACTTATCAAAAGGTAAATGATGGTACCTTACTTTCATTTTATTTTTCTCCATTCCTTCATTTTTTTCTCCATTCCTTCATTTGATTGGGTTAATAGGAGGTTTGCTCATGTTTTTAGTATTATAAAATTAAACCTAGCTTAAATTTCATACTATAAATATATGATTAATATGTTTTGTATCCTACACTAGCTTTTGCTCTTTGTCAATGATTTTTTTAAATTCAATCTAATACAATCTTTCTATTAAATTATAAATTGTTAAGTAAATAAAATTTTTAAAGTATGGATGTAGCAGTTGTTGCATATTTATTAAATGAAATCAATATCAAATTCTCGTTGTTTTTAGGAGGGTTTTTCTTTTGAAATGGAATCATTTATTCTGGAATAGAAAACGTATACAGAAGAAAGGTCAGATAAACAAACAGAAAAAAAATGCTTCTGATTATTTATTTACGGTCGTATTTTTATTTTTAATGGGCATTTGCCTATATCAAGCTGCTATCACGCTAGATCAGCTAAATATTAACCTTTTCAATTTACCTGCTCTGGAAGAGAAGCAAGTTCAGGAGGAAGAAAAAAATACAATCAAATGGGTGGATTTTGATGTTCCTTACACCGTCCTTGATAAGACAATGAAATTAGATATTGAAACCTACGGGCAATCTCCCCATGTGAAATGGATCGACCTTTTAGCTTACTTAGGTGCAAAATATGGTGGTAACTTTAAAAACTATAAGGAAAAAGATATTACTGCCTACGTGGAAAAATTAAGGACGGGCATGAGCGTTGAAGAAATCACTCAGGATATGAAGTATTTTGATTATTACCAACGAGCATATAACGCCGTTTTGGGAGGATTTTTAGGGGAGTACCAACAGCAAATACCCTATAAGCCAGAGCAAGCGGCAGCAGATAAGCAAAACTTCAACGAACAAAACGCTTCTGAGGGTACCAATTCTTCAAGCAGCAGCGTTGGCATGTCCGACCCTTCAAGTGGTTACACCAATTCTTTGAATCCGCAGGAAAACACCACCTGGGTAAAGAAATATGGACTAAAGGCCTATTCCCCTATTGCCGAAGGTTATTGGTATAAAGACTTTGATGATTTTGGTGATGGAAGGTCCTATGGTTACAAGCGAAAGCATTTCGGTCATGACCTGATGAGCAGCATCGGGACCCCTATTATTGCCATCGAAAGCGGTATTGTGGAGGTTTTGGGATGGAATCAATATGGAGGTTGGCGAATTGGCATTCGAAGTTTTGATGGAAAACGTTATTATTACTATGCTCATTTGAGAAAGGATCATCCTTTTAATGACCGTACAAAGGAAGGCCAGACGGTAAAGGCTGGCGATGTTATTGGATATTCAGGTCAAACCGGTTATAGCAAAAAAGAAAATGTAAATAATATAGATTCCCCGCATCTTCATGTAGGAATGCAGCTTATTTTTGATGAATCATTAAAGGATAGCCCAAATCAAATTTGGGTGGATTTATACTCTATCACCAGGTTGCTTTCAAAGCATAGAGCTACCGTCTATAAGGATGAGGAAAAGAAGGAGTATTATCGAAAATTTGATATTGTTGAGATAGGTGCTGAATAAATTGTTTTAATAAATTATTTGCCGGGTATAATATTTCAAGTTATATCTAAGAACAATAATTAAAAATTGGTAAGTAGTAAAATGTGTCTACAAAATTTTAAATAAGTTTTATTAAATAACAATATCATTTATAATTTAACAGAAACTTTTGAAGGCAAAATTGGAATAGGGACAGGCTTGGTTGTAAAGGGTATTGCAAAATTTCTCAAATAAAAGGAGTGTATATGAACGGACAAAACCGCAGTGATATTTCCGTTGGCGCAAGAGTTAAAATTGCGCTGAAAGCAGATCAACGAACAGGTAAACTGACCGATGGCGTGGTGGCGAAGCTGCTGACCAAGAGCAGATTTCACCCCCATGGTATTAAGGTAATGTTGGAGGATGGGCAAGTGGGCAGGGTGCAGGAAATCGAAGTTTAATTTTTATTGATATTATAAGGTCAGTTTATGAATTCCAAATACTTCTCTAATCTCTCATTCACATAACCCGCTACCATTTCCACCATTGGCAACTCGTTTTGATTACAATAATATTCATCAAACGCCT
>CAZOSB010000086.1:0-2326 GCA_964582545.1 uncultured Anaerovorax sp. | reverse complement strand
AGTCGTTATGGTGTGCAGATGCAAGGGGCTGATATGCTTGCTCTAACGAAGCTGGATGTCCTATCCTATCTGGACAAAATTCCGGTCTGCGTGGCTTATGAGATTGATGGTATTAGGACTACGCAATTTCCTACGGATCATAGGTTGATGAGGGCTAAGCCGGTCTATGAGTATTTAGAGGGTTTTAAAGCCGACCTGTCCGCATGTAGAAAACCTGAGGACTTGCCGGATGCGGCAATGGCGTATATTCGATATATAGAAAAGGCAATGGATTGTGTGATTCGTTATGTTTCGGTGGGTGCAGGTCGAGACGAATATATCGAAATGCCCTAAACCATGAAAAAGATGAATCAAAAAAACGATGGACAAACTCCGAAGCTTGCCTAAAACGTTATACTGAGTAGGAGGTATGGAGCATATGAACACAACAGCAAGTGAAGTTATAGAATTTGTACAAGAGAACCATGTGAAATTCATCCGCCTTGCATTTTCCGATCCTCTTGGGACACAAAAAAATATTGCTATTATGCCGGACGAATTGCAGGGGGCATTTGAACATGGGATCTCTTTTGATGCTTCGGCAATCAAGGGCTTTTCTGATGTTACGAAGTCTGACTTACTCATCTTTCCCGATCCGGCGACTCTCACGGTTTTACCCTGGCGACCGGGACCTGGAAGGGTGGTTCGTTTTCACTGTGATATAAAGAATCCGGATGGATCTGCATTTTCCCATGACAGTCGATATTTACTGAAAAAAGTTATCCGACAATACGAGAAATTGGGGTATGGCTGTAAAATTGGGGCAGAGTGTGAATTTTATCTCTTTAAAACCGATGAAAATGGGGAACCCACAGAAATTACAATGGACAAGGGTGGATATCTTGATATTTTACCCTTGGACAGGGGTGAAAACATTCGACGGGAAATCACTCTTTGCCTTGAGGAAATGGGAATACAAGTGGAAAGCTCTCACCATGAACGGGGACCGGGACAGAATGAGATTGATTTTAAGTTTAGCGATGCGCTTTCAACCGCAGACAATCTGTTGACCTTTAAATCTGTAGTCAAGGCTATTGCAGCACGAAACGGTCTGTTCGCTTCCTTTATGCCAAAACCATTGTTGAGGGAGGCCGGAAGCGGACTCCATGTCAATCTCTCTTTAGTGAAGAACGGATTGAACATTTTTAAAAATTCAAAGCAAGGGCATTCCAGTATTGCGGAAAGTTTTATAGCGGGAATTCTGGCTAAAACCTCTGAAATCTCACTGTTTCTCAGTCCATTGTGTAATTCCTATGAACGATTTGGAAACTTTGAAGCACCTAAGTATGTTTCTTGGTCTCATCAAAATCGCTCTCAGCTTGTGCGAATTCCTGCGGCAATGGGTGAGCGTATGCGAATGGAGCTTCGATCGCCGGATCCATCCGTCAATCCTTATCTTGCGTTTGCCTTGATTATGGCGGCAGGACTTTGGGGAATAGAAAATAATATAGTTTTACCCCCGGCTGTAGATGCAGACTTGTATACGGCGGATGAACACCTTACAAAATCCCTTGAATTATTACCGGAAAGCTTATCTGAAGCGATTGAGCTTGCAGAAAATAGCTCTCTTGTAAAAACGGTTATCGGCGAAGAACTTCTATCAAAGGTGATTTCTTTAAAAAGAGAAGAAGTGTTAGAAAATGCCAAGGCCAATGACAAATTCCAGTTTTACAAGGATCGATACTTTAGTGTAATTTAGGGTTTTAATACATATTTGGAAAGGTGGCGATTGGATGGATAAAGCCTTAATTATTTCTGATTCCGAAAAAAGCATAGCTTATTTTTCAGAAATATTGAATGCCGCTTCTGTCGGTACAATTATGCATTCGTCGTCATGTTCTGAAGCAAGACGTTTATTATTAGTAAGAGATTTTGATTTGGTTATCATCAATGCTCCCCTTCGCGACGAGTCGGGGGAAAGCCTATCGCGACAGATTGCTTCCAAAGGCATCAGTCAGGTGATTCTGGTGGTGAAAAGCGAATACTTTGATGAGGTTTCTTCCCTTACAGAGGAAGACGGCGTTTTAACTGTTGCAAAACCAATTAACAGAGCGTTGCTTTGGTCTGCTTTGAAGCTAGCCAAATCCATTTGTTCAAGGGCAAAACTCATGCAGACGGAAAACGAAAAACTCAAGCAGAAGATTGAAGATATACGCCTTGTTGACCGGGCAAAATATATTTTAATCTCTTGCTTAAGCATGAGCGAGCAAGAGGCGCACCGATATATTGAAAAACAAGCCATGGATATGCGTACCACGAAAAGAGCTGTTGCAGAAGGTATTTTAAA
>CAZOSB010000085.1:0-2328 GCA_964582545.1 uncultured Anaerovorax sp. | reverse complement strand
GATTCGCTATCAGAGAAGGTGGAAGAACCGTAGGTGCAGGAGTAGTTGCCAGCATTGTTAAATAATCGGTTTATTAAAAATAAAAAATAAAAATAAAGGGCTTGCAGGAAAATTGCAAGTCCTTTTCTTTGGTGTGGTCAACATGAGCTTAATCTAAGGAGAAACTGTAGCTTGTTGTTAGGCTTTTGAAAGTCGGCTGGGTAATTGTGTGATGACCACGGCGACAAACATGAGAAGACATCCTAACCACTCCCGTGAAGAAAGCACCTCCTGAAGAACGATCACTCCGCCCAATGCACCAAACACAGCTTCCGTGCTGAGTATGATAGAGGCGGCTGTGGGACTGGCATGTTTTTGACCAAGTCCTTGAAAGGTAAAAGCAATAGCCGAGGAAAAAATCCCTACGTACAGCAAAGCCGGTGTTGCTTGGACTATGGAAGTCCAAGTGATTTCCTCTCGAAAAAAGGATATGGCAAGACTGAGGACTCCAGATACTAAAAATTGTAGACAGATTAACTTTGGTACGCTTACCTTAGGGGCATAGTGATCCATACAAAGTATGTGTGCAGCCCAAAAGCCAGCGCCTATGAGAACAACAAAATCCCCAAAGGAAATGGTTAGCTTTTCCGTAATGCATAAAAAATAAAGACCAAAAGTGGCTACCGCCACCCCGATCCATGCATTTAAGCCAACTTTATGCTTTAAAAACAAGCCTGATAAGGGCACTAGTACAATATATAAAGTGGTAATAAATCCTGTTTTTGCAGCTGTGGTAAAGACCAAACCCACCTGTTGAAAGTTAGCGGCAAAAAAGACGATAAATCCACAGGCAAAACCACCCCGCAACAAATCCTTACGGCTTTGCTGTCTTGCAAGAAGTGTGCTTTCCTCATAATCCAATGTTAAGAATGTATTTTGATTTTCCTTTAAGGAACTTATTTCGTCTGTTTCAGATTCCTTTCCGTTTTCATGTTTGTTCCCGCTATCACTCCCACTTTCGTTTTCGCTATCACTTCCACTATCCATCCTTTTTAGGGACTCTTTTTTTTCCCCAGAGAATTTTTCTGTTATTAAAATAATCGGAATTAAAGCTAAGGAGCCTAGGAGCATCCTTAAACCACTAAACAAAAAAGGACCGATATGATCCATGCCGGAGCGTTGGGCTACAAAGGCAAATCCCCAAATCATGGCCGTTAAGGTTAAAAAAATCGTAGACTGTATTTTTTTGTTCATCCGTTACCTACCTTATGTATAATGCTGTATTTGGTAAATCAAATAATACACTTATTTTATCAGAAAACAATAAGATTGTATAGATGAATAAAATATGTATTGTCATGGATGTTCACGTATTGTTTTAGATAATAGATGTGTAAATTTCATAGATTCATTGGTTTCTATAATCTTTCAATTTTATCTTACTATTAGCTTATTTTCATAAAATTGAAGAAAAAAGCCCTTGACAAACACTTTTTATTGGTTACAATAGGTATAGAGAGATATAGTATGATCTGTTTCAGGGCGAGGTTAGATTCCTCACCGGCGGTAATGAGCTTTGCTACGAGTCCGCGAGCCGAAAGGCAGAATTGGGTGAAATTCCCATACCGACGGTATAGTCCGGATGAAAGAAACGCAAGACATAATTATTTATGTGTGCAAATCCCCGGAAACATTCCGGGTTTTTTTTCGCAACAAATTAAGACCTGACAGATTCCCTGATTCATTAAGGAGGAATTTGAAAATGAATGAAAAAAATGTAAGAAACCGAACCATTGTGTTAGCCAAGATGGGCATGTTTGTGGCAATTTCCATCGTTCTCGTATCCATCATACACTTTCCCATCTTTCCGGCAGTACCCTATTTGGAGTACGATCCTGCGGATATTTCCATATTTATAGGCACCTTTGCTTTCGGACCTATAGCAGGACTCCTGTTGACTTGTGTCACCTCCGTCATTCAAGGCGTTACTGTCAGTGCACAAGGTGGTATCTATGGAATTATCATGCATATTTTAGCCACGGGATCCTTCGTATTGGTGGCAGGAAATATTTATAAAAAAATGAAAAGTAGAAAAGGAGCATTGATAGCTCTGGGTGCGGGTATCGTTACCATGGTAGTTGTCATGTACTTCGCAAATCTGGTGGTTACTCCAATCTATACAGGACTCCCTTTGGATGCCATCAAAGGTCTTATGCCGTTTATTTTAGCCTTTAATTTTATTAAGGCGGGAATCAATTCTGTAGTTACTTTTCTTTTATATAAAAGGATCTCCCAGTTTCTGCATAAATAAACTCGACATGACCCAGGTCATAGCTTGGGTCATTTTTT
>CAZOSB010000084.1:0-2507 GCA_964582545.1 uncultured Anaerovorax sp. | reverse complement strand
TTAAATAGTTTGAATGAATCTACTTGTTTAAATAACTTGAAAAATCTATATAAGGAGAGTAAATATGAAAAGATTAATACCGCTTCTATTAAGTCTGACTTTAGTGTTCAGTACATTCACCATGGCTTTTGGGGCAACACCTGCAGATGTAAAGGGTACGGGTTACCAACAAGCAGTTGAAACTCTTACGGAACTGGGAATTGTAAGTGGATACGCCGATGGTACATATCAACCTGAGAAGGCAGTAAATAGAGCAGAGATGGCGAAATTTATTATAGCCGCTTTGGAGATGGACGATGATGGAATCCTCTTATACACAGGGGACTTTACAGATGTAGGCAGTAAGCATTGGGCAAGGGGATACATCGGTTATGCAAACCATTTAGGCATCATCACCGGTTATGGAAACAAAACCTTTAAACCCAATCAAACTGTATCCTACGATGAAGCCATCACCATGATTCTTAGGGCACTGGGTTATAATAATGACGTATTAGAGGGCACCTGGCCTGCCAATTACGTAGCAAAGGCGAAGGAACTGGGAATTATTACAGAAACTATGAAGGGAAAAACTGGAGCGAACAGAGGAGATATTGCTCTAATGCTCAATTCAACCATCAATCAGACCATCGGTGAGGTTTCTGATGATCAATGGGTTCCATTTGATGGTGACACCATGAAAAACCGATTAACTACAGAAGAAGAAACTATTCAAGCGGGGAAAATCCCCTACGGTTCAAGACTGATTCACGAATACGGATTAGATGGTGCCGTCTCAGACAGTGCGGACGATATCATCCCTTCAAAATACTATCAGCACCCTAATGTTTATCAGGCTACATCCAGTGACACTTTGACCATTCTCCCCAATTTCAAAACTACGCAACAAACTACTGGCTGGACTTGTGGACCTACTTCTGCTCTGATGGTTTTGGAATGGTACGGGAAAAGAGGGGACCTTAATGAGTTGGACTTGGCTACGCTCAGAGGAAAAGACTTTGGCGGAGCTAGCAACCTAAAGCAGATGCTCAATATCTTTGATGGGCTTGAAAAAAAGCTGGGGCAACAATGGAATATAGTTTCTTCCTATGATTTGGAAGAAGATGAGGATGGGTATTACATGTTACAGGTGGAAAAGGGCAAAACCTTATACCTGGAAGAAACCATCCCATACTACTTAAATAAAGGCATTCCCATGATTGTGGGTTGGCAGGATTGGGCAGGACATTATCAGGTAATCATCGGTTATGATAATATGGGTACTGAGCAGACACAAGATGATGTTTTAATTTTAGCCGATCCTTATGACACCACGGATCACAAACAAGGTGGATATATTGTTCAATCCTACGAACGCTTTATCTATGATTGGAGCGTATCCTTTGATCCGGATTTCGATAACTGTGTATTTGTCGTAGCCAGTCCAAAGGGTTACACCTATAAAGCACAGGCAAAGGGCAAGGGCATCGAGGATGATAAGACCAACGTGGGCAAGTTTACTGGGGATAATGTGATTCCTTTCGGTGATAAACTTCCTAAACAATTGGAGGTCTTCGCAGAAAGTTATGCATATGAAGTTTGGCTTGATGAGAACGGATTAGGAGGTCCTGCGGCTTCAACCTATTACAGGGCTGGGGACTACAATTACTCTCCTTATTACAAATTTGTGGATGCCTATAATCTGAGAGATACGAAAAATCTTAAAGTTTTAGAAAAGTTTAAGACCATTCAGCAGGCTACGGAATACACCTGCGGAGTTACCTCCATGCTTATGACATTGGAATGGTTTGGCAAAAGAGGGGACTTGACCGAGATTGATTTGGCGGACAAAAGGGAAAAGACCGATGACTTACCGGGAACCAATGTGCAGGAAATGATTAATGTCATCGAAAACTTAGATAGCAAATGGAAAGTGAAATCAAGTTATGATTTAGTTGACGGAGATTCCTTGATGGAATGCGGTATTATGGTTGACGGTAAATACATGGACTTGGCTGATATGATTCCTTATTATGTTTCTAAGAATATTCCTGTGATGATAATGTGGCACGAATGGGGCGGACATTGGCAGGTAATCATTGGATACGATAATATGGGAACAGAGGGAACTCAGGATGATGTTCTAATTTTAGCCGACCCTTATGATACTACCGACCACAACCAGGATGGTTATGTCATCGAGTCTTATGAAAGATTTATCTATGACTGGGGCAATACCTATGATGTGGATGTGGATTGGGGTGGATTCATTGTAATGGAGCCCGCAAAATAGAGTTAAGCAAATAGATATATGAATACGTAAAAAGATAAAGCTGACCACTGCACTTGGAAAAGAGTAGAGGTCAGCTTTCTACCTTCAATGTAGGGGAAGTAAATAATTTCTAGTAAAAAAGTAAAAATAAAATATTTAGATAAATTTCTAAATGTATGTTGACAAAAGAAAATTAAAAGGTATAATATATTTAGATGGTAATCGAAATGAGGTGATGAATTGGGATTCCATGAAA
>CAZOSB010000083.1:0-2577 GCA_964582545.1 uncultured Anaerovorax sp. | reverse complement strand
ATGCGACCTCCTTCGCAAAGGATACGCACCCTACGAGCCGACAACCCCCATTTAACTGCCGCTTCCGATACTTTCATATATTCCATATTTCCCACCCCACAGAAACTGATTTTAGGAATATTTTATCACATTTATAGGAATAAAATCAAGAAACAATTGCAAAAATGATTACTATTACGCATATATCATTCCCATAATGCAATTGTACCCCTTACACTACGGCAAAAGTGCAATTGTTCGTTCACAAGCCTTTTGATATTTACTCCCACTCCAACCCAATGATTCGGGACAGGTTTTCTTGCTAATTTCGAAATCCGAGATGTTTGGTGCGGGTTAAGTTGTTTGCTCATAATGTGCAACCTTTCAACCTTACAGAGTTTGCGTTTTAATTCCTACTTGATTAAAAACAGCAGAAACCTTTTCATACTCACTGCTCATAATCGTGATTTTTTTTAGATTCGGAAACTGTAATAACTCTTTTATACTAATTTCATTTATGTCAAAATAATCGTCTTCGCCATTCCACAGAGGAGCTATATTCATATAAATATCGTTTCCGCCATCCATGTAAAGTTCCGTTATATTATCCGCAAAGCGCTTTGGAACCGGAAGTTGTTTAAAGTAATCTACAATGGCTTTTATGGGTGTTTCGCTTTCGGTGTCTATCTCCTTACTGCCAAATTGCTCAGCAAATTCATATATATCAAAGTAAGGGACAAGCAGTTCCAAGTCATAAATCAGCACTTGCAAAACAGCTAATTTAAAGTTGAAATTATCAAATTCCAATAATTCTTCAAAGCAATCTGTAATTTTATAACTTACCCCGTCAGGCGGACGCTTTGGGGTATAAGACAAGGATATTGTTGCATTTGGTTGTCCGTTTTCTTTAAACACAGACGTTTCATTATTTGACCAAAGTATAGCGGAAACACTTCCAATTTCTGCCCTGTTATCAAATGTAAAGGAATTTTTTACAGGCTTTCCATTAAAGCATAATACTGCGGTGCATACAGATTTCGGCAAAGCAGTTTCTCCCCACATAGACTTAACCCTATTTCCGTAATACAAATAACAAGAGGTAATATTATGAGAATCATCCGTAAAAGCCTTTTTGCTTTTTAAAAACATACATTTTTCATCACATGTTTGAAAAACGACTCCCTGGCTGTGAAAAATATAGGAGGTTGTTTTTTCGTTGTGGGATATGTGTACTGCTTCTTTAAACGCTCCCAACACCGGGCTGATATCTGATAAAGCTAGTGGAAAACTAAGACAAGTACCGTCAAATTCTATAAAATTTTCGCCTACATTGATATAATTTATGTTTTTTTCTGTTTTAGATTTTTTAAATAAATTCAGAATGTAGTACACCTCCTTTTTACAAATATAAACGAAAACTTATAACCTCTGCATTCGCTCAGGAGCTAAAGATGGTACTGTAAATGGTTCATTATATCTCACCACTTATCTGTCGGTGGAAATTGACTTTCTCTTACCTTTGAAAAATAAATCATTGTACCGTCAGGCCTATAAAGATAATCGGCAGTCAACAGTAAAAGATTATTCCTTTGCGCATAGGATATGGCATACTGTATGCTTTCAATAATTTTGGTTTTTTCTGCATCAATGATAAACGAAGCGTAATGATCCCCTATATCATCAGCTACAATATAGTTTTTAGATGTAGATGCATTTGTGTGGAATAGTTCTGGAAATTGGTTCGTGATATCTGTAGCTACCTTTGTAAATTTATCGTTATTTGTTTTGCTATCATGTTCCAATAGCTTGAAGATTTCCCAGCATGCTTTTTTGTAAGAAGGCGAAAGATTATTTTCAACGATTGTAAAGTATTTTTTCATGTGAACCTCCCCATATTTTTCATACGATACATTACCTTTTCGGCAACCTCCATACAATGTTCCTTTTGAAAAGATTGGGGTTCAAACGAACTGGAAAAAACGGTAGAAATAATTTTAGCAATTTCTGCTGTTGTACTATCCAGTTCTATCTTTGATGCCACCGATCGGCTCTCCCTATCAAACTCGTCATCTGGCTCATCTGCCAAGAGAAGGTAGGGGTTCCATTCATCAATACATTGCTTTACAATACAAAACAGCAACTCACGATCCTTTATCTTCATCATGTTCTCCTGTGATTTAATCAATTACTCATAATGAGCTATATTGCCTGTCTGTGCAAGGATTGCACATTGTTTTAAGCTTCGATTTTCTAATTGGATAAAACGACTGATATATTCTTAGCTTGTTTGGTCTTTTCGTTTTCTAAAGCTAGATAATAGGTATTCTCTGGGAATCATAAGTCCTATGATAGATATTTCGCCCGTCTTAAAGTTTTATGGGATTTACAGGTATCATGTATAGATGACTCTTGAGAATGACACCCACTATGCGCCCCTCTTCACAAAGAACGCGCACTCTCCAAGCAGACAGAGCACATTTAATCACTGTTTTTGACACTTTCATGTATTCCACATTTCTCAACTTATGAAACTCTCTTTAGAAATATTATATTATATTTTTAGGAATGAATACAAGCAATATTCATGAGGAATTATAA
>CAZOSB010000082.1:0-2601 GCA_964582545.1 uncultured Anaerovorax sp. | reverse complement strand
GTGCTGATATCGCCCCTTTTGATGCCTTCCCATAGAGCATCTTGGCTTTCTTTTCCTTTGATAGGAGGGGAGCATACGAAGTTTCTACCATCTTCTCTCTTGTAAACGTCACTGGTAAAATGCAAGTACTGAGGACAAGTCTCTGCAAAGATGGGATACCCCTCATCTCTGGCTTTTGTAACAGCGGCCACGCCTTGCGCATTGGCTAAGTGAACGATATAAAGGGAAGTGTTTAAGCTCTTAGCCCATTGAATGGCTCTTTCGTCAGCTTCTCCTTCTACGAATTCCGGTCTGCTCATGTAGTGATACCAAGCAGAGGTTTTTCCTTCTTCGATATATTCCTTGCAGAACATGTTTACCATTTCATTGTTTTCCGCATGTACGGCGATTAAAGCACCACAAGTTTTCGCTTTTTTTAATACCTGATAGAATACGCCATCCGTTACGCCGAAATCGTACACCATAAATACCTTAAAGCTGGAAACACCGTATGCAACAGAATCGGCTATGCTGTCGATCAAGTTGCCGGAGACATCCTTGATGGCAGTGTGGAAGGCATAATCCACCACAGCTTGAGGTTCACAGATGGCTTGTCTTCTTTTGACAGAATCCACTAGATTTTCACCGAAATCCTGTAGGACGAAATCAAATACAGTGGTGGTTCCACCACAAGCAGCAGCACGAGTTCCTGCTTCGTAGTCGTCAGAGGAAATGGTTCCACCAAAAGGCATTGCCAAATGAGTATGTGCATCTATAGCACCAGGAAGTACCAATTTTCCTTTTGCATCTACGATCTCAGTTTCTTGGGAAGGTGTAAGATCAACACCAATAGCGGATATTTTACCATTCTTAACGGCTACATCTGCAATTACGGTGGAATCTGCTGTTACCACCGTCCCATTTTTAATTAAAAGATCCATAAAAACCCTCCTTTTAAATAAGAGCCCTTGGGTCACAAGGGCTCCTATCAGTATAAAGTTTAAATAAAGTTTAATAGGGGACTTTTCCCAATAAATAGTGTTCCCATTTTGGAAAATAAATCAGTTATCTTTCAGTCAATGCCATTTCTTCTTCAGCAGTGATGAAGGATTTTGTTTCGCTCTTCATCAAAATAACATAAACTACAAAACCAATAACGAATGAAACGATGTATCCGTTTGCGGCCAACCATTGAATTGTATTAGGAGATGTAGTTTTTGAAGGGTCAAATAAGAACAAGGTATTTCCTAATAGAGGAATGATGAAGGCGGCAATCCAAGCAATTACAGCTCTAACATTCCAACCGCTGCTATACCAGTAACGACCTTCAGAACCGGAATATAAGGCCGCAACATCCACTCTTTTTTGCTTGCAGAAATAGTAATCGGCAATAAAGATGGCAGCTACAGGGGCCAAAATGGTTCCATAGTTGTTTAACCAAGTGAATACATAGGCGGCACCGGAACCGAAAATCCACCATGGCTGTGCTAAAATAGCAATAAAGCAAGCGATGAGTACACCTTTTTTATATGTAATTTTTCCGGGAGACAGATTACTGAATCCATTGGCAGGAGCCACAATATTGGCAGCCACGCAAGTGGTAATGGTTGCTGCTACAACTCCCAAAGCACATACAAATACCAGGATTTTATTGTCTACATAGTAGAATACTCCTGTTGGGTCAAACATGGCTGCTCCCATAGCAAGTTTGGTAGACATTGCAAAGAATGCTCCGATGTAAGCGCACAATGCCATAGGAAGAGGCATTCCATAAAGTTGACCTTTGAATTGTGAAGACTGAGATTTTGCATATCTTGAGAAGTCAGGAATATTCAGTGCCATGGTGGCCCAGAAAGAAATGTTGGCGGTTAGACCTGCCATATAAATGTAGATAAATCCACCAAATTGCTTAATTAAAGCTTCATCATTACCTTGAGCCATAACCTCTCCGAAGGAATATCCTGCAGCGGTAACCGTTGAAATGGACCAAGCAAACAGTGCCAAAATAGCCACTACCAGCAAAGGACCACCGATGTTTTGAACCACTTTGATTCCTTCTGAACCTTTATAGGCTACCCAACCGATAAACACCATAAAGATAAAGAATCCTACAAATTGGGCAACGAGTACGCTGTCATTTCCGGGGAGAGCCATTTTCCAATCTGGATCAGCAAACTTTGCAACAAAGCAGCCAATCATGGCAGCGATGGCACCACCACCTACCCAAGCTTGCACCGCAGTCCAACCACAGGCTACTAAACCTCTGAGTACTGTAGGAACATGGGAGCCGGAAGAACCAAAGGTTAATCGGGCAAATACGGGGAAAGGAATTCCATATTTTGTACCTGCGTGTGAATTTAATTGAATGGGGATAAGTACGATTAAGTTTCCTAAAGCTACATTTATAACAGCGAGCCAAGGGGAAACTCCCAAACCAATTAGTGCGGAAGATAGGGAGAGAGACGGAATACAGATAGCCATACCGATCCAAAGAGCGGTAATGTTGTAAGTAGTCCAAGTCCTTTGAGAAACAGATGTAGGGGAAAGATCCTCATTGTAATATTTGGAACTTACCAGCTCTGCACGAGCCGCATCTGTTAATTCAAAGAGACCGCCACTTTC
>CAZOSB010000081.1:0-2656 GCA_964582545.1 uncultured Anaerovorax sp. | reverse complement strand
TTTGTAAGTGCTTAATTCCAAGGCGCATGGACAATAAAAATACCTCTGATTACAGGTTTGCTCCCTGCTGTCAGAGGTATTTTAGTTTTTGCATATAGTATCTATGTAGTAAGTGTCATCTGCTTTTCATTGGTAGTATCTGTCTTTGGCTTTAGATAACATTCCGCCGGAAGTGTCTTTGACCAAGGAAGGCATTCCTCAAGGATAGAGGTATCCTTTGTCTTTCGCCGTTGGGGCAGACGTTGCATAAGATATTTCAGGTATTCGTAGATATTTAAATTATTTTCTGTAGCAGTAATGACTATACTATACCAAAGGGCACTGGCCTTTGCTCCTGCAGGTGTGCTTACCGTAATCCAGTTATTTCTGCCAATTACAAACTTACGAATATTACCCTCAATTCGATTATTACTGATTTCAACCCCACCATAACTAAAGCTGTTTCGCAGACCCGCTTCCTGATTCTTTGCATATGTAATGGCCTTGCCAAGTTTTGAGCCTTCTAGCACATCTAGTGATTTCACCCAATCAAAGTACTCATCCAGAATGGGTTCTGCATGCTTTCTTCTTTCATTTTGTCGTTCTTCATTCTTGAGTTCTTTCCACTTACGCTCCCAATCAAACAGAAGGTCGCAGTAGTCCAAACCTTTTTTTACCGCAGAATCCTTTACTTTCTTCGGCAGAGCATCACGTAGGTAGCGACGCATATGAGCCCAACAGTAGCAATGGGTAACAGATTCTACCGCATTGTATCCACCGTAGGCATCAGTCATAAGGAGTCCTTTAAAACCCTTAAGAAATCTTTGTGCACAAGCCCCCTGTCTGGTGGGTTGATATTCAAACAGCACTATCGAAGGAGAATTCTCATGATCCATGCTTCGGTACACCCACATTCTTGATTCTGCTGTAGGCAAACGATTCTCTTCTTTAAGAACTTGCACCGCTGTCTCGTCAGCTGCAACAACTTTACCTGAGAGAAGCACCTCCTTCATGCGTGCATAAAAAGGAATCAAGTGCTCGTTTGCAGCTTTAATCACCCAGTTACCTAGCGTAGCTCTACCAACGTTCACTCCTTGATAACACCAGTCTTTCTCCTGTCTGGCAAGAGGCATAGCATTTGCGAATTTTTGATGCGCTACATGGGCTAATGCTTCAGGAGATGCTAAACTGTGTTTTATTACAGGCTCAGGAATGTCAGATTTAATGATTCTTGCCACGGATTCTTCTTGGTGGCAGGTGTCGCATACATAGTTTTTACGCATAAGCCTCTTGATGTACATCTTCTGTGGAACAATGACTATCTCATCCCGTACATGCTCCTTTCCAAGATAGCGAATGCTACTGCCACAAGCATCACAAGCAGGCTTACCCTCCGCTAAGTCGCAAATTTCTTCAAGTACAGGTAATGCAGCAAGAAGCTCTTCTCTAGTTCGTTTCTTTTTCCTTACTTTAGTGGAAATTTGTTGGATTTCCTGAAGTTCTTCCTTTCCGGCATCCTTTGCAAAAGCTTCCGCCTCGTTAAAGATATCTGAAAGAATAGACAGCTGATTGCTGTCATCTATGAATTTCCTTTTTTCGCTAGACTGCCCGAACAGCATTCTTTTCAGTTTGTCCAAGTGCTCCAAAGTTTTGGAATGCTCTTTTTCCAGTCTATCGTATTTACTTTCCAGTCTACCGCATCTATCTTTAAGTTCTTCATTCTTTTTTTGCAGTGCTGTTATATATTCAATTAACTCTTCATCCGTGAGGTCTTTTATTTCTTTTATCATATGAATATTATACCAAAAAAACAAGCAAAAGTCCATGGTTTTCAACGATTTTAACTGAATATTTAGCCTTATTTTTAGTTAGATTACCTTCGTTTTTTAAGTGTATTTAGTAAAAAGTTCGAGATGTGACTTCTTTAAATCCTTTTGGGGGATCAATGGAAAAACCAGAGAGAAGAAGCGCAAGCTGATCCTCTGTTATGTCCCTCATCTGTTCGGGTTCATTAGGCCAATTAAACTTGGCGCCTGCACCGTCCAATCTTTTATAGAGCATGATGAATCCATTTTTATCCCATACCAAAGCCTTTAGGCGATTTCTGCTTCGATTGCAAAAGAGAAATAATCTATCAGAAAAAGGATCTATGTTAAATTCCTGTTTTACAATTATAGCCAGCCCGTCTACATTTTTTCTAAGATCGGTTACCCCGCAAGCTATATGAATAGATTTGCACCTTGCCAATAAATTTAACATGTTGCCTCTACTGTCTTCATGACTTCCCTAAGAACTAAGGAATCAAATCCTGAGTTAACCGCTATACTCCAGTTACCGTACGTTAGGGTTATTTCGGTAGGGGGAGGCGATAACTCCTTTACATTGCCTCCTGGTTCAGCCACTCTAGCCCATTTTACCGTAGTTACATCACCGTCTTCCGGCTGCTCGTTGGACTCTTTAAGCTTTTTGCGCCATGTTCTATAGGTACTGTAGGCAATCCCTTTATCTTTGCACCAAGATAGTGCCGACTTTTCACTTTTTGTACACTCCGTTACTAATTCACGCCAGTTTTCATATTTGGCTTTATACATATCTGTTTACCTCCTAGTTTTTAGATATGTATATTGTCTCTTATTTCATCTACCTGCACAATGCGCCCCTGCATTAAGTACTTACG
>CAZOSB010000080.1:0-2775 GCA_964582545.1 uncultured Anaerovorax sp. | reverse complement strand
TGATAGTTAATGATTTTTTATGCACTTCAAATAGCTTTTTACTTTACTTTTAAAAGCTTTGTCTGCGGGATGCCACACCGGAATCCTCGGCTGCTTTTTGAACAGCCTTGGCAACTACTTCTCCCACTCTTGAGTCAAAGGCTGGTACGATGATATAATCTTCTCTCAGCTCCTTTTCGTCAATAAGGCTTGCTATAGCTTCTGCCGCCGCCAACTTCATGCTCTCGTTAATATCGGAAGCCCCCGCATCCAATGCACCTCTGAAAATTCCTGGAAAAGCTAATACATTGTTAATTTGATTGGGGAAATCCGATCTTCCAGTTCCGATAATTCTGGCCCCCGCCTTCTTTGCAAGCTCCGGTAAAATTTCAGGATCCGGGTTTGCCATGGGAAGAACGATGGCATCTTTAGCCATGCTTTTCACCATATCCTCTGTGACCAAATCCTTAGCAGAAACCCCGATAAAGACGTCCGCACCCTCCATGGCTTCCTTCAGTCCTCCCCTTCGCAAGTCTACGTTTGTCATTTCTGCAATTTCCTGATGAACCCAATTGCTATAAGTTTCTTCCCTGTTTAAAATCCCCCTGCTACTGCAGACGATCATCTCTCTTACTCCCAGACCCATAAGCATCTTTGTTATGGCAGAACCTGCTGCGCCTGCGCCACTCATGGCAATGGTAATATCGCTCCAAGTCTTTCCCACAATCTTCAGAGCATTTATCAGCCCTGCCACCACAACTACAGCAGTACCATGCTGATCATCGTGAAAAACAGGAATCTTGAGTTGCTCCTTTAATGCCCTCTCAATTTCCACGCATCTGGGTGAAGAAATATCTTCTAGGTTGATACCTCCAAATACAGGTTCTATCATCTTCACCGTCTTTACAATTTCATCTACGTCCTTGGATGCCACACAGATTGGGAAAGCATCCACACCTCCAAATTCCTTAAACAGTACAGCCTTTCCTTCCATTACAGGCAATGCAGCTTCTGGACCGATATCCCCTAACCCTAAAACGGCAGTACCATCTGTCACGATTGCTACCAAATTACCCTTTGCTGTGTATTGGTAGACGGATTCCGGATGGTCATGAATCACTTTACAAGGTTCTGCAACCCCCGGTGTATAAGCCACAGATAGGTCGTAAGTATTGCTTACGGACACTTTCGAACTCACCTGAATTTTGCCTTTCCACTTCGTATGTAGGTCTAAAGCTTCTTTTCCAATCGTCATGATTTCATTCCTTTTCTCTTACGCTATTTGATATTTTTGTTGTCTTTCTATTATTATAACATATTTTGTTATTTTATCAGCTTATATTTTTGATTTAATAATTTAAGATTAAAAATGAATAAAATCATGTTTCAATTTTTCTATGATTCGACTATAACGCCGTCTTCATCTACCTTTAAGGCTTCCTCACCCTTTTCTGGCATCTTCGCCTTTATACTAGCTTTTAATTTATCTTCTATGCTTTTTAATGTTTCCTTATTTTCAGATAAATGGTTTTTAACATTCTCTCTGCCTTGTCCTATACGATTTCCTTCATAGCTATACCAGGCGCCTGCCTTCTCAACAATCTTAGCTTCCACTGCACAATCAAGCACATCGCCTTCTCTGGAAATTCCTTTTCCGTACATAATGTCAAACTCCGCTTGCTTAAAGGGAGGTGCCACTTTATTTTTAACGATCTTAACTCTGGTTCGACTACCTAAAACCGCATCACCCATTTTGATGCTTTCAACCTTTCGCACATCGAACCTCATGGAGGAATAAAACTTTAACGCTCTGCCGCCCGTAGTAACCTCAGGACTGCCAAACATTACCCCCACCTTTTCTCTCAGTTGGTTGATAAATACTGCAGATGTATTGGACTTGCTTATAACCCCTGCCAGTTTTCTCAAAGCTTGCGACATCAATCTCGCCTGTAAACCTACGTGGCTATCTCCCATGTCACCTTGGATTTCAGCCTTAGGCACCAATGCTGCCACAGAGTCTATGACTACGATATCGATGGCCCCACTCCTCACCAACATTTCACAGATTTCCAAAGCTTGCTCCCCCGTATCAGGCTGAGAAACGATAAGTTCATCTATATCCACACCTAAGTTTCTGGCATATTCAGGATCCAATGCATGTTCTGCATCTATGAATGCTGCTTTTCCGCCCAATTTCTGTGCTTCTGCAATGATATGTAAGGTTAAGGTTGTTTTTCCAGAAGACTCTGGTCCGTAGATCTCTACAATCCGGCCTCTGGGAATGCCTCCAATGCCTGTAGCCAAGTCGATACTTACAGCACCGGTAGGAATCGCTTCTATGTTCATTTTGGCAGCATCGTCACCTAGCTTCATGATGGAGCCTTTTCCAAATTGTTTTTCTATTTGAAGCATCGCCGCTTCTAGGGCTTTTTCTCTATCGTCTTTATTAATCGCCATCTTTTCCTCCACACTCTTCTTTTAAGAACGTTTGTTCTATTCATATATTAACCTATTTGTATGCCACGGTCAAGAACTTTTTTCGCAATCTTTTCATTTATATAAGAATTTATTTGACCAATGATTTAGCTATTATTATTATATAACAATAATTTACAAAGTCAAGCATTTTTTACATTATATGTAAAAAATGCTCTATTTATTTATTACTAAACATTTCGTAAGTTATTAAACAATTACCTATAAAAAAGGTGGCTTCGCCACGTTAGTGCGGGCGTTGCCCACAATTTTAATCGGTAACCTTTTTTGATATTCCAGAAATATCGCAAGCGATATTTC
>CAZOSB010000079.1:0-2832 GCA_964582545.1 uncultured Anaerovorax sp. | reverse complement strand
TAAAAACGTAAAAAGGAGATATGCAAATGACAATCAATCCATACGTTAATTTTAACGGAAACTGCAAGGAAGCGGTAGAATTTTATGGCACAGTTTTTGGTTCGAAACCAAAGATTATGACCTTTGGAGAAATGCCTCCAAATCCCAATTTTCCTATGTCTGAAGAATTGAAATCACTGGTTATACACGCTTGTGTTGAAATATGCGGCAACAATATCATGTTTTCGGATTCACCGCCAGATATGGAATTAATCTGTGGCAACAACATTAGTATTTCACTATCTAGCAATGACAAAAAACAACTGACAGATTGGTTTGATAAGCTGTCTGCGGGCGGACAAGTTCCCATGCCCCTTGGCGAAACTTTTTGGAGCAAGCTTTATGGTTTTACCATTGATAAATTTGGTATTGGCTGGCAAGTTAATTATTCGGAGTAGTATAGGTACAATAAAGAAAATATAAATTATGTAAGTTTAGGAGTGTATTATGTCTGAAACTTTATCAAAAGAGCAATCTGAAGAATTAATGAAAATATTAAAAGAACGTTTTGAAAAAAATAAGAATCGTCATGAAAAGATTGATTGGGGTAAATTAGAAACTAAATTGGAAAAAAATCGTGATAAACTGTGGTCGCTTAACGAAATGGAAACATCCGGCGGTGAGCCGGATGTTGTGAGTTATAATGCGGCAACAGATGAATATCTATTTTTTGATTGTTCTGGAGAAAGTCCAATCGGTCGCAGAAGCCTTTGTTTTGACAGAGCCGCTTGGGAGTCTAGAAAAGCAAATAAGCCCCAAAATAATGCTATGGATATGGCAGCTTCTTTTGGGATGGAGATTCTATCGGAAGAACAATATCGTGAACTGCAAAAATTAGGCAAATTCGATACCAAAACCTCCAGCTGGGTCATTACACCCCAAGAAATTAGAAAACTTGGTGGGGCGCTTTTCTGCGATCGACGGTATGATCAAGTTTTTACGTATCACAATGGCGCTGAATCTTACTATGCTGCCAGGGGATTTCGTGGGGTGTTAAAGGTATAAAAATCATAATGTTAAATAACTTTTGCAATTAACTGAATAAGATTAAAATACTTTCCGTTTTCCGCTTCCATCATTTTTATGCTATCCGACACAACGGATGCAAACGGCAAGCCAGGATGATACCATTTAAGCCATTCATCCCAAGCCTGTTTGCAGCATAGCATTTCGCGAATGTCAATCATTTCAATACCTTTTTCATTGCCCCATAGGCCTTTCCACCAGTCAAGGCAGTGTATTGTCCTTGCAACATCATCATTCCAAAAAGGTTTCATTTCATCAGGGACATTTTTCCCAAACTCATATTTTATGCCCGGAACAGCCACGGCGATATAGCCGCCTTTTTTCACAAAAGGAATGAGTGAAGGGAGCATATCCGGAGTATCACCGAAATAGTGATAGGCATCCACGCTGAATAATACGTCAAAGTATTCATTTGCGAAGGGCAAGCCTTGAGTGGCATCTGCGAAAATTGGAATGACCTTATCATCAATCCCTATAGATTGAAAACGCTTATAGTTTTCAGTAGGAGAAATCCAAAGGTCGGCGGCGACTGCAGATACGTTATATTTTTGCGTTAATAAAATTGTGGAGAGACCGCAGCCGCAACCGAGATCGAGAATCCTCATGTTTTCTTTGATATTAAGATATGAAGCCAATTCCTCTGCTACCCGCATGGCGTTTGGACCCATCATATTGGTATTGGCGAACTCAAAATTATTATGATTAGAAATAAACTCATTTGTAAATGTATACATGATAGGACTCCTTTCATATTTATCTATTATTCTTGCTTTTGATATATTTCTTGAATTGTTTTAACTCACCCTTGCCACTGAACATCCTGTTGAGTTTCTCGTTTTCAAGCTCACGGGAATTTAATCCTGTATAGGATACCTCCCGCTGCAATTTTTCATAGCTCTCAAAGCGTTTTACAGATAGTGTGCCATTTTCGATTGCTTCTTTAATAGCGCAACCCGGTTCTGTTCCGTGAGAACAGTCGCCAAATTTGCACTGAGCGGCAATTTCTTCGATATCCTCAAAGGCTTTAGAAAGGTTGCCCGTATAAATCTGCAACTCCCGCATACCGGGCGTATCTATGACGATGCCTCCGTTTGGCAATAGCAATAATTGGCGGTGGGTTGTGGTGTGTCTACCCTTGGCGTCATCTTCTCGTATTGTTTTTGTTGCAAGCACATCCTGCCCCATAAGACGGTTAATCAGCGTGGATTTACCAACACCCGATGAACCGACAAATGCAATGGTCTTTCCTTCACCGATATAAGCGTTAATCTCCTCAAATCCATCCCCGTTTTCAGAAGAACAGGTAATGACATCCGCTCCCATACTCACGGAAGCAATTTCCCTAAGCTTCTGAGGTAAATCATCACACAAATCCGATTTAGTCAGAACGATAACCGGGGTCGCCATGCTATCCCATGCGATTGTTAAATAACGTTCAACTCGACGGATATTAAAATCCGCATTGAGGGACATGCAAATGAAAATGGTGTCAATATTGGTTGCAATCACCTGCCCGGCATTTTCCGTACCTGCAGATTGCCGCGCTAAAATGCTTTTGCGACGCAGGATTTGATGAATGATTGCATTGCCGGTACTTCCGTCCAACCGGTCAATCATCACCCAGTCACCAACTGCGGGAAAGGCGGATTGACCGTCTGCATTGTAAGCGAGCTTCCCTGAAACACTGGCGTCTATTTCCCCTAACTCACTGATTGCTTTGTATAATTCACGGTGTTGCTCCGTAACTCTGGCAAGAAACAAGCCCTC
>CAZOSB010000078.1:0-2867 GCA_964582545.1 uncultured Anaerovorax sp. | reverse complement strand
ATTTATCTATAAATTCTATCATTATTTATAGGTTTTTCAAGGTTTTTGTCCTGGGTTTTTGTCCTGAATTGAAAAATAAAAATTCCTAATCCCATAATCACTATAGAAGCAATCACAAACCCTATGAGTATCATTGGAGTGCTTTCCCCAGGAACCTGATTCTCAAACTGACCCGGATAATAGATGGATAGGATTGCGATGCTGTTATTTACAAAATGCAGCAGGATTGCGCAAATGATACTGCCGCTTTTATACGTCACATAACACAGGAGCACCCCTAAAATAAAGGTGGGAATCAACCTGATCAAATCTATGTGAAATGCGCTAAACAGCAAAGAAGTAAGCAGTATAGCGCCCCTGGGTTTCAACACACTCTTTGCGGCAGAATATATCACACCACGAAAGAGGAATTCTTCGCAGATGGCAGGCAATAGGGCCACCACCACCAGACTAATCCAAATGTTATCCACCCCTTTGAAGATGTTTTCCATGGATTTTAACGTTTCATAATTCTGCGGGGAAAGGGGTAACAACACCAAACTGATAGCACTGATCAGCAAGTATCCACCCACCCATAAAACAAAAGTGCCAAAGATTGCCCTTACTTTAGGTTTCTCTAGCGAAAAAGTTTTCCTAAAGTCCAACTTCAGATAAACCGCCGGTAAGACCGCTACAGAAAGCAACAGGAGTTGCGTCACAGCCAATCCATAGATACCCCAATAGGTTTGAACGGTTCCCCCTAAGTAAAGGGAGACTAAAAAAGCAACGGAGCAGATAATCACCCCATCGCCAAAACTGATGGGATTACCGGCTTTAATGTTTTTCCTTTTCTGAAGCAATCCTGCTTCTTTTCCACCAAACAATATACTCTCAGAACTGTATAGCTTTGCCAAGATCCCGATGGTGATGGCGGAATAAGCCAAATTGGAAATCAAAACCACGGCGGCACTGCCTACATTGATGGTTTGCATGAGGGATGCTTTGATGAGCAGCGCAATGTTGACAATAGGAACGGCGGCCAGCGCACCGGTCAGCTCTACGTTGGGAATCATGGTCACGTAAGCAGGAATCATAAAGACGATCATCACGGGAGTCAGAAGGTTCTGCGCTTCCTTGAAGCTTTTGGCCATGGCACTGATGCATAACACCACGGCACTTGTAAAGAAAGAAAAGGCGATCATGCAAACTAGGGTCAGGAGAAATCCCGGCAACAAAGCCATGGGGTTCAGCTGCAAAGAAGCTTGACCCGCCTGCGCAAAGATATTTGTAATCAAAAATAAAAACATGACAGCTATGGAAATAAAATTTAGTACGGCAGAAATCACAGCTACCAATGAAACCGCTAGAAATTTCCCCACGATCAACTCAATGCCTGTGATAGGCAAGGTTAAAAGGGTTTCCAAGGTGCCCCTCTCCTTTTCACCGGCTGTCACATCTATGGCTGGATACATGGCCCCTGAAAATATGGAGATAATTAAAATCAAGGGCAATATCATTCCTAAAAATTTGCCCGTCATCTGATCGTCGTTGGAAATGCTTTCCGTGCTAACAGTAATCGGCTCTAGGATGGCCTTTTCATCCAAGCCCTGAGATCGAATTGCATGTTCAGTCAGTCGTTGCCCATAGTCCTTTAAAAAAGCTTGCAGTCGATTGGCGGCACCGTCGGAGGTGTCCACCGCAGATTTATAAACGATATAGAAATCACTGCCTTCCATTTTAATATAAGCATCAATATCATCATTTTCCAGAGATTTTAACGCCTTTTGTGGTGATATTTCTACAAAGTCCAGCTTGTATTTCTCGGAATTCTCTTCCATCAGCTCCGTTAGGATAGGATCCGGAGAAAACTGAACCGACACGGTATAACGAGCCTCCTCTTGGCTTTTTCCCATGTAAACCATGACTTGGGTAGATAAAAGCATGAGTATGGGGTATAGGAGCAAGGGAATGCCAATCATGATGGCTAAGGTTCTTTTATCTCGAAAAATCTCTGTGGCTTCTTTTCTAAAAACCGAAAATATCCGTGTACTCAAATGATTCATACAGCACTCACCTCCTCTTCTACTCCCAATAAGTTGATAAAACTATCCCGCAAATTATTAGTACCCGTCTTGCCCATCAACTCCTCGGGAGATCCTGATGCGATGATTTGTCCCTTGTGCATCATTAGGATTTTGTTGCACAGAGATTGAGCCTCTTCCATGTAATGGGTGGAGTAAATGATACTTTTGCCCAAACCGCTCTCTTGCTTAATAAATTCTATGATGGAACGGCTGCTTAAAACATCCAACCCAAGGGTGGGTTCATCGAAGATGTAAAGCTTGGGAGAATGTATTAAACATCGGGAAATGGAAACTCTTTGGGTCTGCCCTGTAGACAGATTCTCAATCCGATTGTCTCCGAACTCCTGCATGTCCAACATCTGAAAGATCTGCTCAATGCGTTTTAAAATCTGTTCTTTCTCTAAACCATAAAGGGTGCCAAAGGCATAAAGAAGCTCTCGTGGGGAAAGTCTGGCGTACAATTTGGTGTTTCCCGAAAGAAAACCGATGACTTCTTTTGCTTGGTTTTTCTGTGTTTCAACATCCTTTCCATCTATGGTAATACTTCCACCGGTAGGGGTCATAATTCCTGCAAGCATCCGCAAAAGTGTGGTTTTCCCCGCACCGTTTGGTCCTAAGATTCCAAACACATCCCCCTGCTCCACCGTAAAGCTCATATTGTTTACAGCATAAAACTCCACCTTGGTGGGCTTGCTGTTCTTCCCAAAAATCCCTTTTTTCTCAGCAGGTGGCTTTATGGTTTTCACAAATTGTTTACTTAAATCGTTAACGGTCACTATTGACATGATTATCTCCTATCAAGTT
>CAZOSB010000077.1:0-2954 GCA_964582545.1 uncultured Anaerovorax sp. | reverse complement strand
TTATACAATGGGAAGAAAGGAAAAAATAACTTAATAATAAAGTGGGGTTTTTATACCATTTATCCATTGCATTTATTGATAATTGCGGCAATAAAAATGATTTTTCAAATATGATTTATGATTTCCCTTTAATGAAGTAAGTTACAATGTAAGATTAATTCGATTTAATATGACATTATTTTTATTGAAGCAGATTAATTTAATATAAACATTTTGGAATATTTTGTAATTTTAAAACAATACAAAAAACAATTGACAGGTTATCTTAAAGTAAGTATACTAAAATATAAGTCAATATTTAAGAAACCGTTGACGCGGAGATAAAAATGTAATATGCACTTACAGAGAGCGGGGGTAGCTGAGAGCCTCGCAGTACGCAGTACATTAAATGGACCGCTGAGGGCATAGTCAAAGGGATGATTCATCAACCCGAGTATTCTATGACGTAAGACACACGTAAGAGGTCAGGGATATGTTGGTATCCTGTAAAGAGCATGAGGACTGAGGTTCCATTATTTTGGAGGAATCGTCTTCGTGAAACAAGGTGGCACCGCGGATTTACTTATTCGTCCTTGGTAAAGTTTCAGCTTTATCAAGGATTTTTTTATGCAATCGGATTAGGAGGTAGCATCATGTACAGACCGTCATTGGAAGAGGTAAAGAAAATTTCAAAGGATTTTCAAGTAATTCCTCTTAGCAGGGAACTCCACGGGGACTTATTTACCCCAATTGGAATCTTAAAGATTTTACAGAGCGTAAGCAGCCATTGCTTTTTATTTGAAAGTGTTGAGGATACAAAAAAATGGGGCAGGTACTCATTTATTGGATACAACCCCAAAATGGAAATTACCTGCATAGATGGGAATATGACCGTAAGGGGGGAGCATGAAGAAAGCTTTCAAACCCAAAATCCGGGAGCATATATTCAAGAGGTTATGAAGCGTTATCGAAGCTGTGAGTTTGAGTACTTACCACCCTTTACCGGAGGATTGGTGGGATACTTTTCCTATGATTACATCAAATACAGCGAACCTTCCTTGAACTTGGATGCCAAGGATGAGGAAAATTTCAATGATGTAGATTTGATGCTCTTCGATACGATTATTGCCTTTGATCATTTAAAGCAAAAAATTATATTTATCACTAACATCATAACAGAAAAAAGGGATGATATTGAAGAGGAATATCAAAGAGGAATTTCAAAGTTAGATGAATTGACCGAATTGATCAAAAATGGAAAATCCAAGGAAAGCAATGGTGGTCATTTAAAATCAGAAATGAAAGCTCTTTTTAGCAAAGAGGAATATTGCCAAATGGTGGAGAAGGCCAAAGAACATATTAAAGAGGGAGATATTTTCCAAGTAGTTCTTTCCAATCGATTGGAGGCTGACTTTGAGGGCAGCCTTCTGGATACGTACCGGGTGTTGAGAACCATCAATCCTTCACCCTACATGTTTTACCTTGGAAGCGATGAAATGGAATTGGCCGGTGCTTCACCAGAAACTCTGGTCAAGCTTCAGGATGGCAAATTATTTACATTTCCTTTGGCCGGCACACGTCCCAGAGGGGATACGGATGAGCATGATCAGCAGCTCGAAGCGGAAATGCTGGCAGACCCAAAGGAACTTTCCGAACACAATATGTTGGTGGACTTAGGGCGCAACGACTTAGGTAAAATCAGTCGGTTCGGGACGGTAGAGGTGGAATCCTTCCAATCCGTTCTTCGATTTTCCCACGTGATGCACATCGGCTCCACAGTGACGGGCAAAATTGACCAAAATCGAACCAGTATGGATGCCATCGATGCGGTGCTACCGGCGGGTACGTTGTCAGGCGCACCGAAAATTCGGGCTTGCCAAATTATCAATCAGTTGGAAGACAATAAACGGGGGATCTACGGAGGTGCCATCGGGTATATAGACTTTAAAGGAAATATGGACACCTGCATTGCCATACGATTGGTGTTTAAGAAAAACGGAAAAGTGTTTATTCGTTCTGGTGCGGGAATTGTAGCGGAAAGCGTGCCCGAAATTGAGTATGAGGAATGCATCAACAAGGCAAAAGCGGTGATGAAAGCACTGGAAACAGCAGAAAGGGGAATTGACCAATGATTTTACTAATCGATAATTACGATAGCTTTTCGTACAACTTGTATCAATTGATCGGGAGCATCAACCCGGATATTCGGGTAGTTCGAAATGACCAGCTAACGGTAGAGGAAATAGAAGCGCTTGCTCCCACCCATGTGGTGCTTTCCCCAGGTCCAGGCAAACCCAAGGATGCCGGTATTTGTATGGATGTAGTTAAAAAGCTCAGTGGAAAAATTCCCTTGTTGGGAGTTTGTCTAGGGCATCAAGCCATCTATGAAGCGTATGGTGGAACAGTATCTTATGCGAAGGAAGTGATGCATGGCAAAGTCTCTACAGCAATGTTAGACATTCATAATCCCATATTTAAGGGGATTTCCAGTATGATGTTGGTGGGACGATATCATTCCCTGGTGGGAATCAGGGAAACTTTGCCATCTCAGCTGAAGATTACGGCGCATACCTTAGATGGCGAAATTATGGCGATTACCCATAAGGAGCATAAAACCTACGGAGTACAATTTCACCCAGAATCTGTCTTAACACCCTTTGGAAAAAATATTATTGAAAATTTCTTAAAGGAATAATCGGTTCGCATTGAAAAATAAAATTTTTGTAGTAAAATTTTATTAACAATAACTCCAAGGCATTAAGCACTACATACTTAAGTAGTTCGGGCTTCCCACAGCCCACACTTACAAAAACGGACGCTCATTTGCAAGCGTCCGTTTTTGTCATATGTCAGTAAGTTACCTGTGAAGATTATCCGGCAAATCTCGAATGTTAATATTTATAATAGCTGCACAGCAAATTGCTCATAACAGGAATATAAGCTAACTATTCATTTATTTTAATGGAAATATCCTT
>CAZOSB010000076.1:0-2964 GCA_964582545.1 uncultured Anaerovorax sp. | reverse complement strand
CGGAGGTGGCATCGTAAGCAAAAAATCAGAACTGATGACCATTGGAGAAAACGGACTGAAGCTGAGTCCCATAACCCAGATTCTCATAGAAAAGTGCATTTCCGGTTGGAAGGAAATCGAGTTTGAAATCATTCGAGATAGTGCGGACAACACCATTGTAGTATGCTCTATGGAAAACGTGGATCCTGTGGGTGTACATACGGGAGATTCCATCGTTGTGGCACCTGCTGTAACACTTTCCCACAAAGAGTATACCATGTTGGCAGATTCCGCAAGAAAAATCGTACAGAGCTTAGGGGTAGAAGGAGGTTGCAACGTGCAGTTTGCACTTCATCCGACCAGTTTTGAGTACGCTGTAATAGAAGTAAACCCCAGGGTATCCAGGTCATCGGCTTTGGCATCTAAGGCTACAGGATATCCCATTGCAAAGGTAGCTTCCAAGATTGCCATAGGTTACAAGTTGGATGAAATTTTGAATACGGTAACCGGTACTACCTATGCATCTATGGAACCCGCCATAGATTATATCGTAGTGAAATTCCCCAAATGGCCCTTTGACAAGTTTGTCTATGCCAAGAGAGAATTAGGAACACAGATGAAAGCTACGGGAGAGGTGATGTCCATCGGCACAAGCTTTGAACAAGCGATTATGAAAGCCGTTCGTTCCATTGAACTCGGGTTGGACACTTTGAACTTGAAAAAGTTAGAAAATAAGAAGAATAAAGCCATACTAGAACTACTGAGCAATTGTGATGATGAGCGAATGTTTGTAATCTATAAGGCCTTGAAGTTGGGCATTTCCGTGGATACCATTTACGAAAAGACCATGATTGACCCATGGTTCTTACATAAATTGAATAATTTGGTAAGAATGGAAGCGACCTTGGCAGAAGGAGAGTTGACGGAAGACAAATATAAGAAGGCCAAGGAATTAGGATTCCTCGATTCTACCATTGAAAAACTCAGCGGGGAAAAAGCAAAAAAGAAGTTAAACGCTTCTTATAAGATGGTGGATACCTGCGCTGCAGAATTTCCTGCACAGACACCGTATTTTTACTCAACTTTTGATGAGGAAAACGAGGCGAAGGAATTCATTGAAGCAAAAAATACAGGGAAAAAGAAAATTCTGGTGTTTGGCTCGGGTCCAATCCGAATCGGACAGGGCATCGAATTCGACTATTGTTCCGTACACTGTGTGGCGGCGTTAAAAGAAGCGGGTTACGAGGCAATCATCGTCAATAATAACCCGGAAACGGTTTCCACGGACTTTGATATATCAGATCGACTATATTTTGAACCTTTAACTCCGGAAGACGTGGATTCCATTATTGCCACGGAAAATCCATGGGGTGTTGTGGTACAGTTTGGCGGACAGACGGCTATTAAGCTGACAAAACATTTAAAGGAAATCGGAATGAATATCCTTGGAACTTCCGCAGACAGCATCGATGCGGCGGAGGATAGGGAGCGATTCGATAAACTCTTGGAAAAATGTGAAATTCCTCGACCCAATGGAAGGATGGCCTTTACAACTGAGGATGCGGTGAAGGAAGCCAAAACCTTGGGATATCCGGTGCTGCTGAGACCCTCTTACGTCTTGGGTGGTCAAAACATGATTATCGCCTACAAGGAAAGCGACGTGGTAGAATATATGGATATCATTACCTCCACCACCTTAACAAGCCCTGTGCTCATCGATAAATATTTGATGGGAACGGAGCTGGAAGTGGATGCGGTTTGCGATGGAGAACGATTCCTGATTCCCGGCATCATGGAGCATATCGAAAGGGCCGGTGTTCACTCCGGAGATTCTATTTCCGTATATCCTCCCCAGACCATTTCCCAAAGTGTCAGGGATACCATCGTAGAATATACGGGAAGATTGGCAAAGGAACTGAAGGTGTTGGGTCTTGTGAACATCCAGTACGTATTATATGAAGGTCAAGTGTACGTTATTGAAGTAAATCCACGTTCCTCCAGAACGGTGCCTTACATCAGCAAGGTGACCAATGTACCGATTGTGGATCTTGCCACCAAGGTGATGCTGGGGCATACTTTGAAAGAACTGGGATATGAAAGCGGTGTTTGCCCTGAAGGAGAATACGTGGCGGTAAAGGTTCCCGTGTTCAGCTTCCCCAAATTGCATGATGCAGATGACCATTTAGGACCTGAAATGAAATCCACAGGGGAAGTGCTGGGAATAGACAAGGACTTTGAAACGGCTCTATTTAAGGGTTTGATCGGCGCAGGATATGAGCTTCATAAGGTGGGAAATTGCGTACTGGTAACCGTTAAAGATCAAGACAAACCGGAGTTGATTCCTTTAGCCCAGAAGTTCATCGACTTTGGGTACAAGATTTGTGCCACCAGAGGTACGGGGAAGTATCTACAAAGCCATGGAATTCCGGCAATCATCATCAATAAAAACAATGAACCATCTCCCAATACTACGGATTTATTTGATAGCGGAGAAGTGGATTTCGTGGTTTCCACTTCCAAGATTGGAAGAAAACCCGCCATCGAATCCGTGCAGATGCGAAGAAAGGCAATTGAGCGAAATATTGCATGTCTTACCTCCATCGACACCGCAAATGCGCTGGCCAATTGCCTCCTGATGCATAAAACCATGGATGACTTCAATATGGTGGACATCGTACAGATATAAGCTAATCTTATTCGTAACTCTATAAAAACTATCAGCAGAGGGCTAAAATGTTTTCTGCTGATTCTTTTTTAGGATACAAGAAAAGTTGCACTTATAAAATTTTCTGGAATATCAAAGGGTATCACTTAAATTAAAACCATGCTTTTACTAAAGTAGCTAAGACCTTTTTCTTAATTTTTTAACTTAAATCATAAGATAAAATAATAATTGCTTCATATATAAAATATAAATTGAAATTACGAGCCATATTAGATATAATATCAGAAGTGCAAAAGATTAATATAAAGGAGTGATTAAAT
>CAZOSB010000075.1:0-2965 GCA_964582545.1 uncultured Anaerovorax sp. | reverse complement strand
TTGCTTTGTATAATTCACGGTGTTGCTCCGTAACTCTGGCAAGAAACAAGCCCTCGTACATGGTTGCTTCCTGTTCAAAGCGTTCGGATAGTCCGTAGTTTTTTAAATCTATATTCACTGTCTCAAAATCCTTTCGTAAAGAAAATGTGTACCGAATAGCCTTGTGACAACTAAAAAAGCGCAGTAACCCACTGCGCTGCAAAACAAACAAAAAATTGTTGATGAACACTTTTCTGGTCATTTTGTAAGGCTTTTGGGTACACAAAACTAGCAGGCTAAAACCTTGCATTAAGTGATACAAATGATTACCTTATCTTACGACCGACATCAACACACCTCTTTCTTTTAAGATAAATATAAAATAGCATGTAGTTAACAACTTGTCAAGGATCAAAGAAATAAATCTTATGCGTTAAATCATTATTTTGACTAAATAAATATCTTATTAAGACTGAAAAAATTTTATCATTAGTAGATATCAATTAATCATTTTCATTATTTATTAAATCTTTTTCCCTAACCTTTGGATTATGATACCGTTTTCTACTAGCGGTCTTGTCGCCATAATTTATTGCTCTTTGTGGACACCACTGAATACAAGCCATACATTTTTGACATTGTTCACCCCATTGAAGTGTATCGTCAATAAAAGAAATATTTTTAGTAGGGCATATTTTTAAACATAGCTGACACTGATTGCATTGAGAATTGATATTAAAATTTTTAGCGCTTTCTCCAAACCCATCGATAATTTCCAAACACTTTTTCTCCATTGGTCTTAGAATTAAGCTTTCTTTTTGAATCTTAGTAACTCTTTTTTTAACTACTGATTCGGCAATCATAATTACCTTTTTTTCTGATTTGCGGAATATAATCTTTTGCATTAAAGTAGGAAATGCAGAGTATTCAGCGATATAATTTCCCGGCATTTGCACTTTGAAAAAGGCATTAAGCGTTCCGTTTTTTGAGCTTATTAGACTACTCAATTGTTTAAAAGTAAAACCTGATTGCATTCCAGCTGTTGCTACACCAAATATGTATTGGTGCTGTGAAAAGTCCATTTTATCGATAAATTTTGCTACGATCGGAGGCATAAATGCATAATATACCGGAAATACAAAACCGATTCGCTTATAATCATCTAACTCTTTATGCTTAGTAGATTGTGTAATTGCGATTATCTCAGTGTTGCCCATTTTCTCTGCAATATCTCTGGCTACTGCTAAGCTGTTTCCTGTTCCCGAAAAGTAATATATAATATTTTCCAACGGATTAGCCTCCTCCTTTATTGTTCCTGTAATAAATTTAAAACTGACAAAACTTGTGTAACAAGAATCCATGATCTTATATACTTCTTTTAATGGAACAGTTAGTTTAGGAAAATAATTAATCAAAATCAAATCCAGTAAGATTCCGTCCATTTCCGCTATAATAAATGCGATGTCTTTATTAAGCTTATTAATCGAATAGCATTAAATTATTTAGATTTTTAGAAATTCATCCCTTTGCGGACTATTTCGCTGGCGTTTGATACTATATCATCGCAAGAAAGAAACAGTTGCATGGGTGTCGATTGAGATGAAAACTGCATAGGTGATAAGACAGCGGCATAGCTCCCGGCATTTGTTATAACTATAATGTCTCCTTTTTTAAGTTTGGGCATAAGCACATCTTTCGCGATAATATCCGTTGAAGTGCATAAATTTCCTGTAAGCGTTACAGTTTCATTTTCCGTTTCATTGGTAAGAGCAATGAATTGAAAAGCGTCTATGCCCGTAAACAAAGGTTCGCTTGCTGCAGGAGCATTGTTGCTTGAATAGGTCTCAATCAGTTGCGCAAGACAAGGACGTATGAATCCATTAAGGGTATTGTTTAGGATAATAAAGGTCTTCCCCATAGATTCTTTCCTATCCAGTACCTTCGTTACATAAACGCCGCTTTTGCCGACGGCATAGCGACCTGTTTCAAGAATGACTTTAGTGCCTGATAATTTCTTTCCAAACTCCTCCATGAGCATTGCCATTTTTTGCCCGAGATATTTGGTATTTAACGGTTTGTCGATATTGGAATAAGGTATTCCAATACCGGAGCCCATATTTACAAAGGCTAGCCTGTGGCCGAGCACCTCTTGAAATGCAGTTGCCAAGAAAAAGATTTTTTTATAATAACGCTCCAGAACATCGTTGTTTAATTCTTGACTGCGCAGATGGACGTGAATTCCGATGATTTTAATATTAGATAACTCTTTCCATTTGAGAATAGATTGAAATGCTTGATTCTCATCAATGCCAAATTTGGACGGAATGCCCTCATCCCTCATGAATGTAAAGTTAGGGTTTAGGCGAATGCCTATTTCAGCAATGATATTCTTTGCCTTTGCAGTCTCATTGATACTGAAAACTTCATCAAAACTGTCTGCGATTATGGTACACAGATTCATTGCCCCTTCAATGTCCGACACACGTTTTCCGGGAGCTGAATACTGTATTTTATCGGCGGAAATGCCAAAGTGGTGGGCTAACTCCACTTCGGCAAGACTGGCTGCATCAGCACCAAATCCCTGATTAAATACAGATTTAACCACAGCGGGGGCGCAGTTTGTTTTAATTGAATAGAGAAATTCCACTGAACTAAAATCACTTTTAAGACGAGAAGTATGTTCGATAATTTTTTTTTCATCATATAAATAAAAACTGTCGTATTTCATAGCCTGTTGATAAATAATATGTTTGTTTTCCAAATCAATACTCCTTCATACCTTGTCAGACTTTGTTTTACTTTGACTACTCTTGACGGGTATAGTGCAATATCTGCCATCCCATACCGAACTTATCAGTTACCATACCGTACAGCTCGCTAAAAAAGGTATGTGTAAGTTCTTGTTCCACAGTTCCGCCTTCTTTCAGTTCGTTAAACAGGCGCTGAACCTCCGCCTTGTCGTTAAGGCTGATGGTTGGTGAGATGT
>CAZOSB010000074.1:0-3092 GCA_964582545.1 uncultured Anaerovorax sp. | reverse complement strand
TTCATATTCATTTTTCAATGTGCATTAACTTTTCCTATGTGGGAAAGTTGAGTTAACAATAAAAAACTATTCTGGTTGATCTTATAAAAATAAACGAAAAAGGAGAATGTTATTATGAAAAAAGAAATTGAAGTTTTTAACTATGCAAATGAGATTTTAAATGCCGTTAAAACAGGTGCTTTGCTTACAACAAAAGCGGAGGGAAAAGTAAATGCTATGACCATCTCTTGGGGAACACTGGGGATTGAATGGGTTAAGCCAATTTTTACGGTTTTTGTCAGGGAAAACCGTTTCACAAAAGACCTTCTTACTAAGAATCCTGAGTTCACAATCAATATACCTTATGGAGATTTTGATCAAAAGATATTAGGTCTTTGCGGTACGAAATCCGGTCATTCAATGGATAAGATTAAAGAACTTAATTTGACACTGGAGGAACCGAGTAAAATTTCTGTACCTGGGATTAAGGAACTCCCACTAACCCTTGAATGTAGGGTGATATATAAACAAAAACAAGATGAGAGTGAAATTTCAGAAGAAAACAGAAGAATTCATTATCCACAAGATGTTGATAGTTCTTTTCACGGTGCAAACAAGGATTTTCATACCGCCTATTATGGAGAAATTATCAGTGCTTATATAATCATGTAGCCTGTGGAGCATTTTGTATGTGCATCTATTGGCGAAGAAAATGTCCGGTAGTGGACTGCCATAAAGAAGTTCTATAATTGGGTTTTGTATAATTGTGAGGAACCTGTGGATAAAATATTAATAAATAAAGCTAAGTCACAGTGATTTATTCAAATTTAAACGTTCGATGTCTATTAGTTATCCACAACATAAAGTGGATAACTTTATTTATTTGGGATTAAATTTGTGGATAAGCGTTCAACATGAAAGAATTATAAGGATTTTTCATGTTGAAAAATATTCTGGAAAGTCAAACATTGGTTAACATAAAACTAAAATATATTTTGTATACTATTTTAAAATAATATGTTAAACTATACCTAACTATTATATGTTGAAGGAAACCGTATGAATAAAATATTGATCGTAGTAGATTATCAAAATGATTTTGTCACAGGCTCCCTAGGCTTTTCTCGGGCAGAGGCCATTGAAGATGCCATATATCATAAGATTGGGGAGTATTTAAAGGAAGGTCAGGACGTGGCTTTTACTTTGGATACGCACTACTCACAGAATTATGAAAAAAGCCAAGAGGGTAAAAAACTGCCTATTATGCATTGTGATTATGAGAGTTCGGGATGGGAGTTATACGGAAAAATAGCTCAGATGAAGAATGATCAAACTATGACTTTTTCAAAATACACCTTTGGCTCCATTGATTTAGCGGAATATTTAAAGGGAAGAGAGTATGATCAGGTAGAATTGGTAGGGGTGGTAACGGATATTTGTGTTATTTCTAACGCAATTTTAGTCAAAGCAGCTTTGCCCGAAGCAGAAATCATCATAGATGCGCTTTGTGTTGCCAGTCATAATCCTGAGATGGAGAAAAAAGCGTTTGATATCATGGAAAATCTTCAAATGACTGTTGTAAATCGTAATATGGTTTCATAGCAAATGTTGTTTTAATGCAAGGGGTGGAAATGAAGAATCATATAAATCGTTCCTTTTACAGTCAAAGGAAAATCAGTCGCCTAAAGTTTGTAGCGGCTATTTTGATTATGTTTTTAGTTGGGGTAATTTTAGTTCCCATAGAGGCATCGCTAAATGAAGGAAAGATGGCCATGGCAAATGGACCGTTAGATGAGGTAAAGGTAACCATTGATAATAAGCAGATTCGATTCAGCGAAGAGTTAGGGCACCCGTTCATAGATGAGAACGGCAGAACTTTGGTTCCTTTGCGAGCAGTAATGGAGGCCTTTGGCGCAAAAGTCGGTTGGGACAATGACATTAGAGCGGCAATCTTAGAAAAAGACGAGATTAAAATTTACGTTCCAGTAGATCAATATTATATTATAAAAAATGATGTTCAAATCGGCAGCGATACGTGCGCCGTAATTGGATCGGATGAGCGCACATATATTCCTATCAGAACAGTTGTTGAGGCCTTTGGTGCGGCAATCGGTTGGGATAATGATAATCGAACGGTTGTGATTACATCGGACGGATCTAACCCTCAGAAAGACATGGTGGTCAGTTCTAAAAAGGAAAAGCGAGAGATGTGGATTTCCTATTTAGAATTTGCTGAAATGCCAAAAGAAAAAGATGCTTTTATTTCTCAGGTCAATCGTATGTTCGATGATTGTGTAAAATGGGGTATGAACAGTGTAATCGTTCAGGTGAGGCCTGATGGAGATGCCATGTACCCCTCGGCTTACTTTCCATGGTCCAAATTTAGCTCCGGTCAACAGGGGAAGGATCCAGGATATGATCCCATGGCTCTCATGATTGAAGCTGCCCACAGCAGGGGATTAGAATTTCACGCCTGGATCAACCCTTATAGGGTGACGGGATATTTGATGAGCTGGAATGAGCTTTCTGCCGATAATCCCGCAAAGCAGTGGTTAGCAGACAAAGACAAAACCAATGATAGGTGGGTGCTTTTCTTAGATAAAATCTGTTATTATAATCCATCTATACCTCAGGTAAGGCAACGAATTGTAAATGGGGTTAAAGAAATTGTATCCAATTATAATGTGGATGGTATTCATTTTGATGATTATTTCTATCCCACCTTGGATAATAACGATCACAATCGGTGGTTTGACAAGCCTGAGCACGATGCCATGGCACCTGACATCGATATTGTGAGGTGGAGAAGAAATAACGTCAATGAGTTGGTAAGGGAAGTCTATAGCACCATCAAATCCATAAAACCTCATGTAGTTTTTGGAATCAGTCCAGCAGGAAATGTGGATTACCTCCGAAGTGACAATACTTCCTTTGTGGATATCGACACCTGGATGACACAGCCGGGATATATCGATTACATCATGCCACAATTATATTGGGGTTTTGAGAGGAAAGACTCCACGGGAGCGTTGGCTTCTTATGCCTATGAAAACAATTTAAAAACTTGGGTAGATTTAAAAAAGAAGGGCAATGTGGAATTGCGTATCGGCTAC
>CAZOSB010000073.1:0-3128 GCA_964582545.1 uncultured Anaerovorax sp. | reverse complement strand
AAAAAGCAAGATAACTAAGTAAATCCCTATGCTGCAAGGATTCCATATTCATGTGCAGAATGTTTTCAGCCTTAACACCGCTAATCAGTAAATAGTCCTCGTATAAATCCAAGAGAGTTGATTTGCCGCAGCGGCGAATGCCTGTAACTATCTTTACAATGTCTTTGTCCTTAAACTCAATGAGTTTGTTTAAATAGATGGGTCTTTCTATGCGTTCTGGCACTGTTATCACCTCAATTCTTCGTTACTATTATTATATAAGAACAGATGCCTATAATCAATAATTATCGACATACAAGTCGGAAAATATTAAAAATAAGTAATTTTTATTCGCAAAAGTTAAAAAAACAAACCTGATAAATAATTTTTTTAATTCACTCTGCTAATTGGTTTCATCAATTAGGTTCATTAGTATGGGTGTATCTCGCTTGTATATTGTCTAAGTCTTTAAAACTCTCTTGATAAGTCCATTTTTGTGGGTGAACACAAGAAACGCGACCCACAAAAAGTGATGGTTTTACCTGTCAGTCGTATCTTTAAAGATAAAGATAGCATTTTTTATTAAGACATAGCCAAGTAAATTTGTTATACTTGTATATATCGGTGTGAAAGGTGTGAAATGATGGAGAGTACGAATACTGTTGCGACAGTTGTAGATTATATAGAGAATCATCTGAATGACAAATTACCTTTAGATAAAATTGCAAAGAAGGTTGGTTATTCAAAATTTCATCTGAATAGATTATTTTCAGATAAAACAGGGTGCACAATCCATAAATATATTATGATGCGTAGGCTTACCGAGGCAGCAAAAAAGCTCATTGATACTGAAAAATCCATCATCGAGATTGCTTTTGAAGCAAATTACGATTCGCAACAATCATTTACCCTTGCATTTAGGCAACTATATATCTGCACACCACATGAATATAGAATGAAACGAATTTACACCCCAAAACAGAACAGGATTAACATAAACAACAGTATAACAATGCGTTATAAATTTAAGCTGAATTGTGAGGTTATTGCTGCATGAGTACAATTCCATATGTTATCGAACAGACAAGTCGGGGAGAAAGAAGCTACGATATTTTTTCCAGGCTCTTAAGTGATAGAATCATTTTCTTGGGTGAGGAAGTCAATGACATCACCGCCAGTTTGATTACAGCGCAACTATTGTTTTTAGAAGCGCAAAACCCTGACAAAGATATTAGTCTTTATATTAACAGCCCGGGTGGCTCTATAACAGCGGGTTTTGCTATCTTTGACACAATGAATCATATTAAATGTGATATCTCTACTATTTGTGTCGGACTCGCTGCAAGTTTTGGTTCCTTTTTACTCGCGGCAGGAACTCGTGGAAAACGATTTGCTTTGCCAAATGCTGAAATTATGATTCATCAACCTGCTATATCTGGTGGAATCAAAGGCCCAGCCAGTGATATTAAAATAATGTCTGACTATATGCAGAAAAATAAACGCAAGTTAAATCAGTTGCTTGCTGATAACACAGGAAAAACGGTTGAAGAAATAGAGCGCGATACCGACCGAGACTATTTTATGACAGCTGAAGAAGCAAAAACCTATGGTTTGATTGATTCGGTGATTACAAAGCAAAAACAATAAAGTGGTTAACTTTTCTGCGGTTGTTCTTACATCGGATTATGAGCGTAATCTTTATAAATATGAAAGTAAAACTGTCAATACAATACAATCTAGAAAATACCGGTTATCGCATTATGCCGACGACCATCCCGGAAAAATACGGAATAAGCCAAATTGCCCAAACCATAATGCTGTACTTATGAAACCCTGTCAGCTGCTTGGCATCTTTTTTCACCAGAACAACGGTCGCCCAAACAGCGTGAAAAAGCATAAGTCCAATAGCTAGAATGCCGGTTATTCCGTGCAAATTAAAAATGTTTGGGCTTTGAGCAATAGATGACATTAAGGTTGTCCCTGTGCTGTCAAAAATCAAGCCCAACCAAAATATGATCACATGGCTTAGCCGAAGAGTTTTGCTTTTACGCTCGGAAAACACTCCTATTGTGTAGAAAACAAGTGCAAGGGTAATAGTTATGATTGCCAAAATAAGCTTTGTATCCATTTTAATTTCCTTCTACCGCAGGGCAGTATTCTTATTCCACAGTGCCTATATAGATAAAACCTTTTAACTCCCTAGGTGATTGTTGTTCGCTTAAATTCGGATAACTCCCTGTGTGGACTGCCCTCCGGCTTGCCAAAAGCAAGTGCGATTATAAAGGGCAGCTCTGTTTTAATTTTAAATGATTTTAAATTGCCTATAAAGACGTTGATTTCGGTAAGCTCGGTTTTGTTTAGTTTTTCCATATCATATTTACGTGTCGATTTCCGTTTAAAGATTGTCTCATACTGTGTCATCATGTTATCCTCCAAAAATTTATTTCCGGATTGTTATGTAATTTAGTACTTAGTAATTAAATAATAAGTATTTGTAATATTATTATTGGTATTAAAATTATATCCAAATTCTTTGCGAAATACTATGGATTATTTAGGCAAGAATATAAAAGTGATAACAGAACTTAACAGTGCAATCTGTAAGTGCGATTTATCTATAAAAATAGAGGAGGAAATAAAATGAACCTATACGATTTCAAGATGAAAAATGGGGACGGTAATGAGATATCGCTTTCCGAGTATGAAGGTAAGGTAGTCATAATCGTAAACACCGCCACGAAATGCGGACTGACACCACAGTATACAGCGTTACAAGAATTATACACAAAGTACGAAGGAAGAGGGCTTGTGGTTCTGGACTTCCCCTGCAATCAATTTCTGAAGCAAGCGCCAGGTACTGATGCGGAAATTAGTGAGTTTTGCACACTTAATTACGCTACAAAATTTCCGCGCTTTGCCAAAGTTGATGTGAACGGCAAAGATGCCGCCCCGTTGTTTGTATGGTTAAAAGAACAAGCACCCGTAGATATCGGAGACGCTGGAACAAAAGCATTTGAAGCAAGCGTAAAAATGATGACACTTGGCAACAAAAAAGGTGACATCAAGTGGAATTTTGGCAAATTTCTCATTGACAGGGAGGGTAATGTTGTGGCACGGTTTTCGCCGGCACTTACTCCCGAAAGTATGGA
>CAZOSB010000072.1:0-3266 GCA_964582545.1 uncultured Anaerovorax sp. | reverse complement strand
ATAGCATGTCATTTCATTTTTTCAAATCGTGTCTTGTTTCTTGGGTACATTATAATAAATTGTAAAAAAAATAAAAATTAGAGATATTAAAAGCAATGTTAAAATGATTGTATCAAAGAATTTGTTATGATAAAATTATTTAAAAATCAATTTATAAATTCCGAATTATATTGTTTCATTAAATATAATTTTAGCTATGATTTATTCAGGAGCTTTTTAAAAAATGAAAAAAGGGATGTATCTTCTTGTAATAGACCTATACCTAGTTCAAATTTTTCTTTTCTTAACATATCGCTATATGGCAAAGCCAATCACGATAAATTATCAATGGCCATTGGTTAGCTATTTTGTCATAGTCTTTTTTATAATTACGTTTGTCCTTGCGGTTATTAACTTTGTTACTGCAATTAAGATGCATTATATAGTGAGAGCAGACAGCGAAATGGGAAAAGCAGTGATGACCTTTAAATTATCCTTATTACCCTTTTTTATAATTAATTTTATACTATGGATGATGTTTACTTTAGGCACTTTTAATCCATTTATGATGGCTTTATGGATTTTTATTCCTTTGGGTGTTGCATACACCTATATGATTTTACTTGTCACATCGACTTATGCAATTTTACATATTATAAATTTACAATGCTTAGGTCTATTTACCGCAAAACAAACTTTTATTCATTCTGTTTGTCAATTGATTTTTATAATCGACATAATTGATTATTGGTATGTTTATAAAACTACTAAGATATCTATGTAATATTAAATTGTAAATCTAAAAAGAATAATTTTATAGCTGAGCCGATGGAGGGGAAAATGAGAGTAGAAATTAAAGAGATTCGACATGAGCGCTTTGGTCGTTGTATCGAGCTAAAAAATCCTTTTATAGAAACTTTGGTAACCTTGGATTTCGGTCCTAGAATTGTAGAATTTAAGCTACATGGAAGCGCCAATATTCTCTTTGAAGATCCGGATAAAACTATCAGGGAAGATCATGATAAGATTAAGCGAGCTTATGGTGAGGATGCCGTCTGGTATAGCTTTGGAGGTCATAGACTTTGGGTAGCACCGGAGGTCATGCCCGACACTTATTACCCGGATGGTCAGAGGGTGGACTTTCAGATTCAAGGAAATCAACTTCTGTTGACTCCGCCACCTCAGAAGGAAAATCAACTTCAGCTTCAGATGGAAATTACCATGGCGGAAGAAGCTCCGGAGATAAAAATCAATCATCAAGTAAAAAACTTAGGTACGGTTGAAAAAATATTGGCACCTTGGGCGGTAACGGTTTTAAGGCCTGGAGGGCTTGAAATCATACCTATGCCAGAGGTGAAACAAGGGCTGCTTCCCAATACCTGTTTGGCCATTTGGCCTTATACGGACATGGGGGATGAGCGGGTTGCATGGGGAAAGGAATACATTACCTTGAAACAAAAGGCCATGGAGTCTAAAACAAAGGCAAAAACCAAACCGTTTAAGTTTGGCATCAACAACGAGGCGGGTTGGGCTGCGTACTTGTATAAAGACTTTATGTTCAAAAAGGAATACAATCACCAAAAGCAAGCCATTTATCCAGACCTTGGCGTATCCTTTGAAACTTACACTAATGAATTTTTCTTAGAGATGGAAACTTTAGCACCATTAAGAGCTTTAAAACCCGGTGAAGCAGTCATCCATGAAGAGATTTGGAGCCTGAGTCATAATCCGGAGGAATTTCAGGCCTTATTGGCAAAGAGAAAAGCCCTCTAAATATAAAAGGTTAATTTCTAAAATCAATACTCATGTGATAAGATTAAAATTGATTTAACAAATGACGATTTGTGTCATTATCAAAAAAATCAATTCTTTTCATCAAATGTTATGAAATGTCGGTTTGCGCTGGTCAAAGGTAGTCATATACTTGAGACCGGCGCTTTTTGCAAATTAAGATTTATTTCTAAATATACTGACTATTCTTTATTAAGTATACAATATTTCATTAATACAAGCATTGACTTTACTAATATAAATACTTATGATAATAGCAAACAATTAATTGATAAAAAATTAACAAAGGAGTAAAAGCATGAATTTTGATTTTACAGAACCACAGAAATTATTACAACAAACTGCTATAAAATTTACTGAAAAGTTTGTAGCCCCCATAGCTGCAAAATTAGACGAAACAGGAGAATTCCCAAAAGAAACTTTTGCAAAGATGGCTTCCGTAGGATTTTCAGGAATGGGAATTGACTTGGAATACGGAGGTTCAGGGGCAGATGATATTGCCAAGGTTATCGTTATAAATGAACTGGCAAAAAAATGTGCAGCTACGGCGGCTACACTTTCCATTCATTTAATCGCACCTTCCATCATCCAACAATTTGGCACAGAAGAACAAAAGAAGAAATATCTACCTAAGATCACAAGTGGAGGATGCCTCAGCGCATTTGCATTGACAGAACCCAACGCTGGTTCAGATGCGGCAGCAGTTAGAACCACTGCAGTTTCTCAGGGAGATGAGTATATTCTCAATGGCACAAAATGTTTCATATCAGGAGGAGCACAAGCAGATGTTTTGATTATTTTTGCCATGACCAATCCAGAATTAGGAATTAAAGGTATGTCCGCCATCATTTTAGAAAAAGGCACAGAAGGCTTTCATATTGGTAAAATTGAGAATAAAATGGGAATAAAAGCTTCAGAAACCGTGGAGTTAATCTTTGATCAATGTAGAGTTCCAAAGGAGAATATCTTAGGAAAAGAAGGTCAGGGCTTTCGTATAGCCATGCATGCTTTAGATGGGGCTAGAATTGGAGTTGCGGCGCAGGCAGTAGGGATTGCGGAAGGTGCTTTGGAAGAGTCCGTAAAGTATATGAAAGAGCGAATTCAATTTGGTCAGCCATTGACTGCACTTCAAGGATTGCGCTGGTACATTGCAGAAATGGCTACAAAGATAGAATGTGCAAAATGGATGGTTTATCGGGCAGCACATTTAAAAGTCACAGGACAGCCTTATACAAAAGAAGCGGCGATGGCTAAATTAAATGCTTCAGAAACAGCGTTATTTGTTACCAATCTTGCACTTCAAATTCATGGTGGTTACGGATATATGAAAGATTATCCTTTGGAACGTATGATGAGAGATGCAAAAATCACTCAAATCTATGAGGGTACCTCAGAAATTCATAAGGTAGTAATTTCCAGGGAAGTATTGAAATAGGAGGGAAAAGTGAACATTATTGTATGCATAAAACAAGTACCAAATACCAATGAGGTAAGAG
>CAZOSB010000071.1:0-3581 GCA_964582545.1 uncultured Anaerovorax sp. | reverse complement strand
CCCCCTAGGGTTGCACTTACTATTGCAAACTGGAAGTTACTTTTTCAATTTGCCTAAGTAACCTCGAGGCTGAAATGTAAAGTTAAATTCCTAAGTACTTTTTTGTTAAGTCAAATTTCCTAATATAATTTTTATTAAAATTTTCTAGAAAAAATCATGACAAATAACTTGCATATTTAATTTGACTGTATATAATAATAATTAAAGAGAGACGCAACAATGACGGCTCACTAATGTAATTAGCAAAACACCACTACGGATGTACCACCATCAGTGGTGTTTTACTTTTTTGTCAATCCCCTATTCCGCTTCACGAAGCCTTTCTACAACGCTATCACGGTTTGCCGTTTTATAGCAGACAAAAGGTACAATGATGGCAACCAACACTAATATAGGTAAACATAACACCACCGGCATCACCGAAAAACTTGGAGTGAACATTATGGTTCCACCGGCCACAAGGTATACAAGAGCATAACCAATGGCAGAGCCGATACTTAGCACAAACGCCGCTGTAAAAACAGTGTAGACGAGTCCTTCAGAGATAAGCATTCTGCCAAGCTGCCTACCTGTCATCCCGATGCTTTGCAACATGGCAAGCTCCCTGCGACGACTCATTACCGAGGTAATCATGGTATTGATAAAATTCATAATACCGATAAACGCCATAATAAAGCTTAGGATTCCACCTACCAGAAGATATGTTTTTTGCAAATTTTCAAACTCAGCCTTTACAATGGCTTTGGATTTGAATTTAATCTCTTTATTATTCTGCACGTAACCACCCAAAAATTCTTCCAGGCTTTGCTCATAACCTTCCGTAGCTTCAATCATAGTGATCATTGGCGAATCACCGATTTTTTGAGCAAGGTACTCTGATTCCGGCAAAATGAACTCAACACCTATGGGGAAGGAGTGCTGTGCAGAAATGCTATAGGGAATACTCCCAAACCCAAGTACTTCGTATTCCTTGGTTTTGCCCTCTCCCACTTCAAGAGTAATCTTATCACCAATATCATAGGGAGGTATTTTTCCACTTGAAAAAAACGGTGAAGCAATCACATAATTCCCTGATATAAATTTATCATAGTCAACGTCACTAAACATTTCCATTTTTTCTAAGCCGTACTTGTCAACACCATAGATCATCGCCATTGCCGATCCGCTGTCAAGGGATCTTTGAACATCTTCCCCCCGCTCTTTCCACTCCTTGTCCAGGATTGCTTTTACCTCCAATGCGGCAACACGAAGCTTGTCATCTATTGGGTAGATTTGCTCTGAGAAATATACATTACTCATAACCTCAATACCCTTTTGAGCAGAAATATCCGTCAAAACACTTTCCCGCACAGTTTTTTTGGAAAAATCCGTGGTAAAGTTGCCACGACTTGCATCCGATATGATAAAATCACTGCTAATTTGTGTACTGATATACTGTTCAAGATCAAAGCTGTTTACAATGGAAAAGGTAGCGTTTAAAATGATGAGGCTAAGAGAAAGGGATATGGTCACAAGCATTGCTTTCTTTTTACTTCGAAAAACATTGGCAAGGCCCATTTTGGGAATATTAATGCCACCGCTTTTCCGTGTAGTTTTTTTCATACTGACGCTTTCACTGCTGCGAAGGGCTTCCATGGGACTGACCTTACCCGCAAGCCGTGCCGCTTTGGCAGTGCTGATAAATACTGTAACCATTGCAAATACAGCAGAACCTATAAATATGACCGGATTTGCGGAAACCGTAACCCTGTTTATGGTCAGGATACTCATGACCGCCGGAGTAAGGTAAACACCAACACCATACCCCAGCAGTAATCCCATAGGAATACCAACAACACATAATTTAAAGGCTTGCATTCGTATGATCTTGCGAAGCTGTTTTCCGGTGGTCCCAATGGTTTTCAAAAGCCCGTAAAAACGAATATCCCTTGAAACCGAAATAAGAAAGATATTGGAAATGATTAAATATCCACAAAATAAAATCAGTAAAAAAGCACCTGCAACACCTAGGATAGTTCCCATATCATAACTTTTGCTACCCATATATGCCCAGTTGATGCCAATTCTCATTTCTGCCGGGTCATATCCACTTTCCTCAATGACGGTTTTGAGATTTTCTTCAATATTACGAGAATTAGAAAAATTTATGCTTGCATTATATGCTCCGATGATAGGATTATTTTTCAAAGGATCCAAATTTTTCAACTGATCCTCTACATATTCATTTGATAACCAAATCTCACTTGCGGTGGTAATGGGATCACCCTCCCAGTATCCCACCAGAGTAAAGGTATCCCTCCGAGGCTCACCGTTTAAGGAATATTCCAACGTCACTTTTTGTCCAAGTTTATGGGGTAATCCCAGTAAATCCAGGGTGATGGTGTCCAGTGCCACTTCATCCTTAGCTTCAGGCAACCTTCCGGTTTCCGGCATGGCGAACATCTCCTTGGCTTGCCATTCACCGGAGGTATACCGTATTTCCGTTTGACGACTACCGAGTTCTTTGTTTTCGCCAAAACCAAGCACTACCGTATAACCGATTCCTTTGATCAATGGGTGGCTGCTGATATTGTCATACTGCTCCTTGGTGATTCCCTTTAGCCCCCCGTGACTGCTGCCACCTACCTGCCGCATGGTTTCCTGCTCATAGGATTTTACAAGATTCATTCCCACGGTAAAAATAGCGGTAAACATAACGGTTGTTAAAATAATGGCAACGATGGCAAAAAGATTGCGCAGCTTATTGGCTTTATAGGTCTTATTTGCGAGATTCCCTATGGCTTTTTTATTGTTAACCTTAAGCATGGTGATCACCTACAATCTTACCGTCCTCAATGCGGATGATACGGTCTGCCATCTGAGCAATTTCTTCATTGTGGGTAATCATTACAATAGTCTGTGAAAACTGCTGTCCTGTGGTTTTTAAAAGTCCCATGACATCCAAACTGGTTTTGCTGTCAAGGTTTCCGGTAGGCTCATCAGCGAGAATAATCGCAGGTTTTGTGGCTAGAGCTCTGGCAATTGCAGCGCGTTGTTGCTGTCCCCCGGAAAGGTTATTGGGAAGATTGTTAAGCTTACTTTCAAGCCCCAAGGTGGTAACGATTTTATCAATATATGCTTTATCTGGTTTGTTTCCGTCCAGTTCTATGGGAAGAACGATGTTTTCATAAACGTTTAAAACCGGTACAAGGTTAAAGTTTTGAAATACAAAGCCAATCTTTCGACGGCGAAATATGGTGAGGGCATCGTCTTTCATGGCGAAAAGCTCTTTTCCATCCACTCTTACACTTCCTGATGTAGGGCGATCAAGACCACCTAACATGTGAAGCAATGTGGATTTCCCGCTGCCTGAGGTTCCTACAATGGCAACAAATTCACCATTGTTTACGGTAACATTCACCCCATCTAATGCATGAACAGCAGTGTCTCCAGAACCATATTGTTTTTTTAAATCTTTAGTTTCTAAAATATTCATATTAGTATCTCCTTAAAATAGTATCTATAAATTTTGCTTTCTACAGATACTATACAAGGTAATTCTTTCTACATTCTTTCTGAAATCTAACAATTTTGAAAGATTC
>CAZOSB010000070.1:0-3678 GCA_964582545.1 uncultured Anaerovorax sp. | reverse complement strand
TTAATCAGGTGGTAAAAACCCTACAAATGGATGAACTCAATACGTCCAAGGTTACAGTTGGAAATCAAGTTCCAAAAAGATTTATTGAGATACTCTGTCAAAGGCAAACTATCAACCCGCAGAAAAAAGCATCCCAGTTAACAGGTAAAGAAATAACGGATTTTGTAGGCCTTTTGACCGGGGACACCTTTAACATCAGCGGCCTTGGCGGATTCAACATCGCTATGGCTACCAAGGGTGGTGTCTGTTTAGAGGAAATTCATACGAAAACCATGGAGGCAAAACGATATCCAAACCTCTTCATCGTCGGTGAGGCTTTGGACATAGACGGTGATACTGGAGGTTACAACCTACAGTTTGCCTTTTCCTCAGGGTACTTGGTGGCAAAAAATATTTCTGCCAAACAAAATGTATGCCCATAAATCCCCGAATTGCTGTTATAAGAATCGTTTAGTCTATCGTCTTATGGGTGACGTTGTGATTGAAATATCACAATGCAAAGGGCATTACGGGAATAAGTAAGAGAGTCTCACTTTTTTGCAGGTTTCTTGTTAAGCTTCAAAATAAGATTTCGTTGATTTGCTATGGATTCAAACTGTGCTACCGCACAAGCTGCTTTTTCTTTTAGGGTTAATGTAAGGATTTCAGTTTCAGCAATTTGATTAATAACAATTTTTAAATCATCTAAATTCAAAAGATTGACTGCCACACAGAAAAAAGTTTTACGCCGCCCGTCGTTGTAGTTGGCAAGTAATGTTTGCAGGATCTCAGCTTTTTCAACTAATTCCCAATGATATTGCTCAATGCCTATCTTCTTGGTCTTTTCCATATCCTTAAGTTGATTGCGATGGGTAATAAAGGAGTCAAACTCGTCTATACCGTTATACTTTTCACATGGATAATCTACACATTGATAGCAATACTGCAATCCGCCCCGTTGCAGGCTGCATTTTGCAATGGCACAACCTTGATTGCCTGCACCACCACCACATCCGGGGCAATAGCCATCCAGCTTCATGGTACATAATGCACAGTTCAGCCCACACAGCGAAAACAACTGATCGGTCCTTTCAAAATTTTTCACTTGGACTCCTCCTGATTTATCCATGAGAATAACTCCTACGAAGTTATTCCGTAGCCCCAATTATAGTTCTACTGATGATTTCATCTTGAACTTCCTTGCAAAGTTCTACAAAGAAAATCATCTTTTGTCCTGCTACCACCTTTTCAGTTGGGGCAGCATGGTCATTTTTACAGCTTGGGGATTTATAACTTGTACAAAAGTGGATGCCACCGGATCCTTAAACATCTGCTTTGATGCAGATGTTAAATGTTCCATTGTATCCCAATGTTGTATCATCATCCATTCTCCACTTTTATCATTAAAAAGCAATTCCGTATCAATAAATCCGGGTTGCTTGGAGTGATACTCCTTTTCCAGATGATCTACGATGCTAATAAAATCTTCTGCTGCAGTACCTTCCACGATTTTCATAGTCACTATCTCTGTTACAATACTCATAAATTTTTCTCCTTTTTTCATTGATAATACAGGAGAAAAAACAATGGGTATTGAATAAAATAGACACTTATCCGTAAATATATTTTACGTTTTCCTTAATCGTCGCTTTTTGTTTCCTGAAGATATTGGGGGCAACTCCTGAAAAGCTTTGGAATTCCCTATTAAAATGTGGTTGGTCTGTAAAATGATTATCATATACAACGTCTGTCAATTTAGAAAAGTCTCTATGTACAAATTGATTGGTGGCTGTCTGAAAACGTCTAATCCGAGATAGTAATTTAGGAGTATAGCCGGTATATCGCAATACCATTCTTTCAAAGGTTTTGACTGCAATTCTTTGTTCTTTACAAAACGTCTGAATAGTCATATCATTTTCTGTCTTTAAAAATTTAGAAATTATATCAATTTTATTTGTTTCATCCTTATTTAATTTTAAGTTTGAACATAGTACTTTTTCTACCAACTCAATCTTTTCATGAATTGGTTTGTTAACCATAATCACTGATTTTATTTGTTCTGATAAAGGTTCAGAAAAGGAGAACAAGTCTATGATTTGATTTTGTGTGGGAATCAGCGATTTATTAACAAAAGGATATAAGCCATAGGAATAGAATGCGATTCCCATAGCTTGTATCTCCCCTTTGTGATGAATATAACTGTGTTTTCCCCTTAACCCGTTTATATGAAAGGGAGGCGCAGTTATTCTCTGTGTGTCGGTCTCGTAATAGATTTCATCAGATAAATTCCATATCATATCAATACTATCGGTAGGTAAGAGCTTATGGTGAATATCTGCATTTTCTGCTTCAAAGTGCCAAATAAATTTAACAAAGGGCTTAAGGATTTCGCTTTTTATCAAATATCGCGTCATTGAAACCATAACCAATTGCCTCCGTACTTTATTGATTGTCCCCTCGGTCTAAATACGCTAAAATTTCCTCTGCATTTGTATCCGGTTTCACCTTAGGCATAACCATTTCTATGAAACCATCTTGATCAATGACATAGGTAGCACGTACCACTCCCATAGTAACCTTGCCATAGTTTTTCTTTTCTTGCCATACGTCATAAGCTTTGATTGCCACAAGGTCAGGGTCAGAGAGCAAAACAAAGGGCAAATCATACTTCTCAGCAAATTTCTGGTGAGAAGTTGTACTGTCCTTGCTCACACCGATGACCACCACGTCCTTACGTCTAAACTCTTCATAATTTTGAGCAAAAGCACAAGCCTGACGAGTGCAGCCCGGAGTGCTGTCCTTAGGGTAAAAATATAAGACAATCTTTTTGCCTAGAAAATCTGATAAGGTAATGGAGTTTCCGTCCTTGTCCTTTAAGGTAAAATCAGGCGCTTTAGTTTTAACTTCTAACATTTTTCTGTTCTCCTTTTATGAAAATATAGTTATATTCCGTTGAAAGTTGTATAGAGTAAGTATAACCCAAACGGTTAAATTCTTTTATATCTTTGAATTTTTTTATGTTGCCCTCCGCCAAATATCGCACCATCTCCCCTCGAGCCATCTTGCACATGGTCCCCTTCTCGATTATCTTTCCTTCTTTTTGTTCGCCAAATGTACATGTTAAAAATTTAGTGTTAGGTTTTAGGTGTGGATAAATTACCTTGCTGTACTCTTTGGAAGCGAGATTTATGATGAAATCAGTCTCTGCTTGTAATTGTGTCGCCAGACAATTTCCCCAAAAATCGTAGAGGTTGTCCTTGCCATTAACGATCAGCTTCGCCTGCATCTCCAACCGATACGGCACAACGCCATCGAAAGGGCGGAGCATTCCATAAAAACCCGAAAGGATACGTAAATGCTCATTGATATAGTCAAAATGGTCGTACTCAAAGATACTTGGTGCCATATATTTGTATTGAATCCCCTCATAGGACAAAATAGCAGGAGTTAAATTTTCTTCGAGGTTCATGCTTTGCAGTCGCTCAATATTCAGTTTTGTTATGGAATCGTTACAAGCCCACAGATTTTTTAATTCTATGGGACTCATCGTTTGTAGCCTGTTTTTAAGTATCTCTGTCTTAGACAAAAACTGAGGTAGTGATTCATAAGGCAACCGATCAGTATCCACATTCATTTTCTTCGCCGGGGAAATAATGATCCGCAAGTTTTCACCATCCTTTACTACGATTAAACTAGATT
>CAZOSB010000069.1:0-4085 GCA_964582545.1 uncultured Anaerovorax sp. | reverse complement strand
CATATTAGATATAATATCAGAAGTGCAAAAGATTAATATAAAGGAGTGATTAAATTGGCATTCGCAGAAGAAGTTGGCATAGATTTAGGAACGGCAAACGTGCTCGTGTATATAAAGGGTAAAGGGGTAGTACTAAATGAACCCTCTGTAGTGGCCATAAACCGTGATACAAATGAGATATTGGCGGTTGGTGAAGAGGCTAGAAAGATGTTGGGTAGAACCCCGGCTAATATTATAGCAGTTAGACCCTTGAAGGATGGGGTTATCTCAGATTATGATATTACGGAGAGAATGTTAAAGCATTTCATCCGTAAGACCTGTGGCTCCGGAAGACTATTTAAGCCTAAGATTATGGTATGTGTACCCAGTGGTGTTACAGAAGTGGAAAAACGTGCAGTGAGAGAGGCGGCCACTCAGGCAGGGGGTAAGAATGTTTACTTGATGGAAGAACCCATTGCCGCTGCCATCGGAGCAGGGTTAGACATCGGAAAGCCTGATGGTTGCATGGTCATAGACATCGGTGGGGGAACTACGGACGTGGCCGTGATTTCCTTGGGAGGTATTGTGGCAAGTTCCTCTGTAAAGGTTGCCGGTGACAAATTTGATGAAGCCATCATTAAGTATATGCGAAAAGAGTACAAGCTCTACATAGGAGAGCGAACCGCGGAAGAATTAAAGATAAATATTGGTACGGCGTTTCCGAGACAAGAGGAGCTGGTGCAGGAGTGCATTGGAAGAGACCTGGTTTCCGGTCTGCCTAAAACCATTCAAGTGAGTTCCAGAGAGATTATGGAAGCCTTGGAGGAACCATTGCAAGTGATTTGTGAAGCTACCCACAGCGTGTTGGAGCGAACACCTCCTGAGCTGGCAGCAGATATCAGCAACTCCGGAATTATGATTACCGGAGGAGGAGCCCTTCTCAATGGCATCGATAGCCTGATACAAAAGAGGACTGGCATGAGGGTCATTATTGCAGAGGATCCAAAGTCCTGTGTGGCTATCGGCACAGGGAAGGCTTTAAATTCCTTGGACGTTATTGAGAATAATCCTATGAATAGAAGACAGTCTTTTAATTAACTTATGGATAATAGGATAGAATTGATTGCTACCGCCACCTTTGGACTGGAGGCGGTGGTAAAAAGAGAAATTGAAAAATTAGGATATCCCATTTTGAAGTCTGAGGACGGGCGTATTACCTATGAAGGGGATCCCCGGGCCATTGCAAAGTCCAACTTATGGCTTCGTTGTGCGGATAGAGTATTGTTAAAAGCAGGGGAATTTCAAGCGGAAACCTTTGAGGAGCTTTTCGAAAAGACAAAAGCGTTACCTTGGGCCTCTTGGATTCCTGAAGATGGAAAGTTTACGGTTTCCGGCGCTTCTGTGAAGTCAAAGCTTCATAGTGTGCCGGATTGTCAGTCCATAGTGAAAAAAGCCATCGTAGAAAAGCTGAAGGAAGCTTACCATTGCAGTTGGTTTGAGGAAACCGGAGCTTCCTATCCGGTGAAAGTGTCTATCTTAAAAGATCAGGTGCTGCTTACCATAGATACAAGCGGTGACGGTCTTCATAAGCGAGGCTATCGGGTGAAAAACGTTCAGGCGCCCATGAAGGAAACCTTAGCGGCCGCCTTGATTCAATTGTCCTTTTGGAAAGAAGGAAGATTGTTGGTTGACCCCTTTTGTGGTTCCGGAACCATCCCCATAGAAGCAGCCATGATCGGCATCAATATGGCACCTGGTCTTATACGAAAGTTTATCAGTGAAGACTGGGTTTGGATGGATTCAAGCATTTGGCAGGCAGAGCGAGAGTTAGCAATACAGGCCATGGATCACACCCGGGATATTCGCATTCAGGCCTCTGATATCGATGGATCCGCTGTGAAAGCCGCCATAGAAAATGCTCAAAAAGCAGGGGTAGATAAACTGATTGAATTCCGAGTAATGGGAGTTTCAAAATTAAAAAGCACGGAGCCTTACGGCATCGTTCTGTGCAATCCTCCCTATGGGGAAAGAATCGGCGAAAAGGAAGAATTGCTGAGGATTTACAAAGCAATCAAGGGGTACTACAAGGAAAATCCCACCTGGTCCTTTTTTCTGATCACTTCTGATAAAGAATTGGAAAAACTGGCTTTTGGAAAACCGGCAGATCGACGCAGAAAACTGTATAATGGTAGGTTGGAAGCTTGTTACTATCAGTATCTGGGATTAAAAAAGGTAAATGGGTAGTGTAATCCGAAATAACTTTTTATTGAATATGCTTTGATGAAATTAAGAGACTAAAATAAATTAGATAAAAAACCTTCTGAAGTTTTCAGGAGGTTTTTTTGACTTAACTTGGCGAAATATGGTAAAATAGGTTTATCATACTTGAAGGGGAGAGGTGAACGGGAAATGCTTCTTACGTTAGCTTTTACAGATCGTGAAACTCAGAGCAAGTTTATGTCTATTTACAGTCAATACAATCGGTTATTGTATGCTGTCATTAAAAATATTCTACAAAATGATGAGTCCATTAGAGACTGTCTTCAAGAAACCTATATACGTATTTTTCAAAAAATAGATAAGATTCCAGATAGTTCACCGAAAGAAACCAGGGCTTATATCGTGACTATAGCTAAGGGTTTGGCAATCGATTTTTACCGAAAAGAAAAAATTAAAGCAGATGTCACATTTTCTATGTTTGATACGGTATATAACATAGAAGATGAAGAGCCCATCGATAAAGCCATCCTCAGTTTGGAATTTAATGAGAAGTTAGAAGGGGTTTTGAAGCAATTGAGCTTTCAAGATAGACAAATTATCATATTAAAATATTATTATGATAAGAATCATAAGGAAATCGAAAAAGAAATGGGTTGGACGGAAGAAAATACCCGCCAAAGATTACATAGAGCACGGAAAAAGCTAAGCAAAATCATTTCAGAAGGAAAGGAGGACTACTTTAATGGATTTTGAAAAAGAAAAGCGACAACTTCAAAAAGATCAATCCGATGCTACCCTGAAAATCCTAGCGGGCATTCTTATGGAAGAGCAGGATAAGGAGTTGGATGAACTGGAAGCACACATCAACGCCAGCCTTGAAAATGGAACTGCAGAGCCTTTCCCCCAGGATCTTGAAAGGGATATGTTAGCCCTTGTGGCCTCCTTTGAGAAAAAAGAAAGGGCAGCAAAAATAAAACAACATTTTAAGGTTTTTGGTCGAAGAGCCGCCATCATATTTTTGTGTATCAGTATACCCTTTACTCTTTTGGTGACTAGCGTAGATGCTTTTCGTATAAAGTTTTTTAATTTTGTTTTGCAGGATCATGGAGATTATTTAGATATCGATCTAGTGGAAAAACAAACATTGCCTATCAGCGTTCTGGAAAAAATTCCATCAGATTGGCAATTTATCTTTTATCCCATGTACTTACCGGAAGGGTACGAGCTTACGCACATTTACTATACAGGCATAGAAAATACTATCGAGTTTTGGAAAGAAGAAGATAAGATTATGGTCTCTTACAGTGAAGTGGGTGTAGGCAAAATGATGGTGGATAGCGAAGATTCAGAGTACGGAGATACTTGGGTCAAGGAAAATCCCGCCATTTACATTTTGAAAGGGCAGCGCACCATATTGTTATGGGAAAACAGCGGTTATCAATTTTATCTGTCTACACATTTGCCTTTGGATGAAAGTCTAAAGATAGCAGAGAACATTTCATTTATAAAACTTTAGAAATAAATAAAATAATAATTTTTTAATAAAGTTGTCACGTTTTGCCTACCTCTTACGGTATATAGATAGGAGGTGATCAAAAGTGAGATCAAAATTAATAAAAGTAAAATTTTTTTTAACACTGTGTCTGGTCTGCATACTATCTCTAATGCCTCTGTCATCTTTTGCCGCAGATCGTACTGAAACTGTCAAGAACAATGTGGGCATTATGCCCCTATGGGTTGGAATTGAAAAAGTCAATTCAAGCTTAACTATAACAAATGGAAAGGCTAATATTACAGCTATGGCAACTCGTAGCTCCTCTAATATTAGCAAGGTGGCATTTTCCGGAAGTTTGCAACAGAATAAAAACGGAACATGGACAACCGTC
>CAZOSB010000068.1:0-4908 GCA_964582545.1 uncultured Anaerovorax sp. | reverse complement strand
CACGATTCATTGTCTTATCAGGATAGAAATAAAATTGGTCTTGCATTTCTTCCCCTACGATCAGTCCTAATTTCCCCAGCATTCCTGCAGAATAATTAGCCCAGTGATTTTGTAAGTCGGCATAAGGCAGTGGAGTAATAGCAGGCGGAGTAACCGGTGTGGGTTCTTTGACCATTATGGTTACCGTGGATATTTTTCCTGCGCCTGCTGGATTGCTAGGCTCCCAGTCAAAGTAAGTCTCCCCCACAAAATTATTTGCAGGCACGAAAGTAAGGTTGTCCAAATCAGTCGCTACAATTACATCATCTTGAGCAACCGCTGCTCCCGATACTTGTAATCCACCTTCGCTAGATGCAGGGATGGTTGTTACTTTAATGCCGTCTAAGGCTTCAGCAGGTGTATCTGCATCGGCATAATTGCTTTCAAAATTTGCCTTGGTGAAAGCTAAAGTTTGGTTTTTTTCTGTAGTCTTACTAAAATCTGTTACAGAAATGTCTACAGCGTATGCACTGACCGTTAAAACACACAGACACGCTACTGTAGAAGAAAAAATTGATAAAATTCTTTTCATTGGTATTTACTCTCCTTTTCTTAATTATTCAGTGAAAAATCACATATCCCTATCTTTGGATTTATTAGCAAAAGCTATTCAAGTATATATTTCTTATAAAACCAAATCCTAGTAGAAAAATTTTGGAGAGCATTGATTTTTAGTATTATTTTAATAACAATTTATTTAAACATCAATAATATTTCCTGTAATACCGTCGATTTTTACAATCCAGTAACCATAAGCTTGTTGATTCTCCTTAGAGTTACTGCCTTTTCTTTCCTCAACGCCTTTGATAGGCTGCCAAAATACAAATCCGGATTCACCTCCGTCCGGTTGTTCTTCCGGAATATTTCTTCCGGGTATTCCAAAAAAGTAATCTAAAGCACTCTGATTATTTCGCTCTCTTGCACCAAATATGTAATGCTTGTATCTTCCTGAAAAATAATGGGCACCTGGTGCGATTAATGGTAGATGAATGGTGATGGGCATCTTCTTCCAGGAGGCTTTGGTGGAATCGCTGGAAAATGGCTCTATATCTTGGTATTTTTCTGCTGTCTGGCAAATATGATTACATGCATGCAAAATAAATTTATTGTAAAAATGATTATACGAGGTTTGTTCCCGCTCTTGATGCCTCTCTTGACTCATCTCCTTTGGTGAACTTTCTTTATGTTGACCTGATTTTTTTTCTTCCCAGACCTCGTTAAGTTTATTTTCTTTCTTTACATGCTGCTTTTCTTCTCCTGAATTACCAATCACCATTTCACCCTTCAGCACAGGGTGTAATGACTCTTGTTTATCAACGGCTGATGCCGCTACAATAATTGCCGTTTCAAAATCAGCATATTCATTTCCGTTTCCATCTACATCATTGGGCAAGAAACGAAAATAGCTCTCTCCCTTTCCCTGCACACTGCAGTTTAAAGTACCCAAGATAGCACTGATAATGGTACCGTTTTTTTCCCCGAACAATACCAATTTATATAGATAGGTTCCCTTTTGAAAGAACTTCAAATTTTCTACATAACATCTTACTGCGCCTTTATTATTTCCGGTTTCAATTCTCAGGTATCCTTTTATAGGGGTCTCTTTTGCTGCAAAATCACGATTTTGCTCTTCTAAATGAATAAGCCTCCTACTGTATTTTTTGTAATTCATCTTACTCTCCCCTTAAAAAATATTATTAATTATATGCATCAAGGAAAAATTTATTTTTGCTTTATCTTGCTATTTCCTTTACAACTTGTTACTATGTAATATGTATATGATATTTTTTAGTTTCTATGAAAAAAAGCTTCACAATACTAATCTGTAATTAAAAACAACGATTTTTATTACAGGTTAGTATAAGTTTTACTTTTTAGATAAAGGAGGTTCTACAGTATGTCAATGAGAGAGCAAGCATGGAAATTGCTGAACGAACATGTAAAATCTGAAAGACTCTTAAAGCACAGCCTGGCAGTAGAGGCAGGTATGATTACTTATGCCCATATCTTTGGAGAAGATGTGGATCGGTGGGCCGCTATCGGACTGCTGCACGATGTAGATTACGAGGAATATCCCGATGATCACACTGTAAAATGTAAAGATATTTTAGAAGCAGCTGAATATGATTCTGATTTTATAGCTACGATTCAAAGCCACTGGCCTGACAAATCCGGGGTACAGAGAAATTTTTTGGTGGACAAAGCGCTTCACGCCTGCGACGAAATGTGCGGATTTATGGTGGCTTGTGCCATGGTGCGAGACCCTAAGGGCTTTACAATGGAAGTGAAATCCGTGAAGAAAAAGTTTAAGGATAAGGGATTTGCAAAGGCTATCAACAGGGAAGAGGCTCCTCTAGCAGCAGAAGAGTTGGGTGTTCCTTTCGACGAACATATCCAAAATTTGATTACAGGAATGGGAAAGCGTGAAGCAGAATTAACGGAAGTGGGACTAAGTCTCATGTAAGCGCTTCTACTGTTTAGAATAGCAAATACCAAGAAAGTGAGAGAGGGGTATCTTTTTATGTGGGTAGATATCGTTTTTATTATATTCATACTGCTCATGACCATTTTGGGTTATAAGAATGGTTTTTTTTACACTGGTATAAAAGTTTTAAGTTGGTTTTTATCCATGGTATTAGGCTTTTTATTTTATGACGATTTATCAAAGTTTCTAAAAGAAAATACCAAGTTTTACGATTCCTTAAATGAATCCATCCTGACTACGTTAAATGAAAAGGGACTTTCACCGGATACCATACTGCATGGTTTCCCTACAGCATTAAATAAATTTATTGAGGATCTGAATAACACTTTGATGGAGTCTTTAGGCGAAACGTTAAGTAACATAATCTTTGCCGTTTGTTCCTTTTTATTGATTGTGTTTGCAGTGAAGCTGCTAGCATTCTTTTTTATTAATTTATTTTCTAAGAAAAAGAGAAGGGGCATCATCGGCGGAATTGATGGAATGTTAGGTTTACTTTCAGGATTTATCTTAGGATTTTTATTAATATTCGTATTTTTAACTTTAGTTGTACCATTTACTGCTCTCAGTGGCAATACGTTTTTATTGGATAGCATAGAAGCTTCCGTCTTTGGAAAAGAGTTATTTAACAATAACCTTATCCTTTTGATATTTAGCAACTTTGGCTGATTTATAAGTAGGTTTTATGAAAGATAACAATAAATTGAAATTAAACCGAGGAGATACACCGTCAGAGGATACATATTCATCGGCAAATGAGGTTCCCGAAGGACAGGTTAGGATTGGAGATCGTTTTATCTCTAAGGATCTCTTAATATTTCTGATTGCCAGCGTTTTATTAGGCATGGTGACCGCTGTGGAAAGCACGTCCTTAGCCAACAGGCTCTATGAGGATTTAAACTTTACGGTTATGCAGCGTTCTCTCTTGGAAACGCCCAGGGAGTTACCCGGTCTGTTGACGGTTGTTATGATTGGCATGTTAAACGGTCTAGGTGATCTAAGAATTGCAGCCGCTGCAAACATCATCGGCGGTATCGGTTTGCTTTTTTTCGGGTTGGTTCCCAATCAATTTGCTTTGATATTGATTTTTCTAGTAGTATACAGCACGGGGCAGCACCTATACATGCCACTAGCCAGCACTATTTCAATGCACTTTGCCAAAGGTGGCAACTTTGGAGAGCGCTTAGGTCAAGTGCAGAGCTTAAGCAGCCTTTCCGTCATTGTATCCAGTGGCATATTATTTCTATTATATCGCTTTTTAAACGTAAGCTATCAGTTTGTGTTTATCGTTGCTGCCTTTGCAATGATCTTAGCGGGTATCCTATTTCTTTTCATAGGAAAGGATTCCAAACCCATCGTAAGCGAGAAGAGATTTGTCTTTCGTAAAGAGTATAAGATGTATTACATTCTTGCTACTATAAACGGTGCCCGGAAACAGATTACCATTACCTTTGTGCCTTGGATGATCATAGATATTTTTGGTCAACCTGTAACTACCATCACCGCTTTATTCTTTGTAGTATGCATTATAAACATTTTTTTCAAACCTTGGTTTGGAAGATTAATCGACCGAAAAGGGGAACGATACGCACTACAGCTTGAAGCCGTAATCATGTTCTTAGCCTGCATTGGGTTTGCTTTTTCTAAAATAGCTTTTGGCTTTCAGGCAGCCTTAGCAATCGTGGGAGTTTGTTATGTAGCAGATAAGCTGATGGAATCAGCCTCTATGGCCAGAGCTACTTATGTAAAAAAACTGTCAAACGATCCCGCAGAAGTAGCGCGCACCCTTTCCATGGGTATGAGTATGGATCATGTCGTCTCCATGTTTATTCCTGTAGTGGCTGGATTCGTATGGTATACGGGAGGTTCCAATGGATATGTCTACGTATTTGTGGGCGCCTTGTTCGTATCTGTATTGAACTTTTTCGTAGCCGGAAAACTGAAACCCATCACTCGGGATAGATAAATTGTATGCAAAGGAAAAATTTTTAAGGAAAACTCCATGCAATAAGATTCACTGCATATTGACAAAAGGCATGTTGATGGTATAGAATAATCTGGTGCCTGTACAGAAATCAAACTACTAAATCCTATTGTAGATTTGAAAGTGGCTCACACCCTAGATCAATATACGTCTGCGTAGCTCAGCGGATAGAGCGTCGGTTTCCTAAACCGTGCGTCGGAGGTTCGATTCCTCTCGCGGACACCAAATAAAATAACTTGAGGCTTACCTCAGGTTATTTTATTTTTTGATAAAAAGGAATCGAACCTAAAAAGGCAGTGAGCGTAAAGAAAAGCATCGTCGATGCTTTTTAGCGAGCTGGTCCAAGCCACGCAGATGGCGCAGGACGGCAGATGCCTCGGGCATATGCATAATTCCTCTCGCG
>CAZOSB010000067.1:0-4997 GCA_964582545.1 uncultured Anaerovorax sp. | reverse complement strand
CAATCATAAAAAAATTGCAAATAGAATTGTTTATTTGCAATTTTTCTGTTATACTTAACAAAATGATTTTTGTAGATACTGAGGAGAAAAATGGGTACCGGAAACGAAGAAAAACTGGGAACACAAAGGATTGTAAAGAGCTTATTGGAGGCGGATTCCTCCTTAAAACATATTAAGATTGCTCAGAATGATGAGGGATATACCTTAGATGTCTATATGAATGTAGATTTTGGAGTGAAGATCCCCCAGATAGCCTGGGATCTACAGGAAAGTATGAAAAAACAATTGGCTGATATGACAGATGTTCCTGTAATATCTGTAAATGTACACGTTCAAGGGGTAAATTTCCCCGAGGAACAGCAGGATGAGGAGGCGCAGGAATCATGATAAGTCGAGGTAAAGCGAGAGAATTTTTTATGCAGATGATGTTCGAGATGGAAGCTCAGAATGAATATTCTGAGACGATTAAAGAAAAATATTTAAAAGAACACGTCGATGATAAAAAATTTGTTGAATATTTTAATACTCTATTTTTAGGAATAACCAAGAATATTTCTCATATAGATCAACAAATTGAGTCATGCTCTCATAAATGGAAAATTGATAGGATGGCTCGAGTGGATTTAGCCATTTTGCGCCTTGCTGCAGGAGAAATTTTCTATATCGATGACATACCCCCCAGTGTTTCGATTAATGAAGCTGTGGATCTAGCAAAAAAATTTGGAACGGAAGACTCAGGTAAGTTTGTAAACGGCATCTTGGGTAACCTGGTAAAGCAAGGTAAAGACACATCTGAAGAAAAATCCCCGGAGGAAGAGTCACCAGCAGAATAACACCGCACAGAGGAAATGAATTTGGCTATAAAACCCATCAGTGTATCACAACTTAATAGTTATGTTAAAAGAGTGTTACAGTCGGATCCTCTTCTGGGTAATGTAACCGTTGTCGGTGAAATATCCAATCTGAAATATCACAGCACCGGGCACGTATATTTTACTTTAAAGGATCAAAACAGCAAACTCAGTTGTTTTTTACCGGCAGATCAGGTCAGGAGCATGAGGTACGAGCTTTCTGACGGAATGGAAATCAATGCGTCGGGTTATATTTATCTCTTTGAAAGAGGGGGTACCTATTCTCTGAACATCCGAGATATTTCTGTGGCAGGGGTAGGAAATCTCAGCTTGGCGTTTGAAAAGCTAAAGGAGAAACTGGCTGGGGAAGGTCTTTTCGACGAAAAAGTTAAGAAGCCCTTGCCTTTCTTTCCACGTAAGATTGCTGTAGTGACTTCTGAAACGGGAGCAGCCGTAAAAGATATCGTTAAAATTATTAAAAATAGGAATACTATAGTAGACGTTCTTATCTTTCCTTGTCAGGTACAAGGACCGGCGGCGGCAGGAGAAATCGCTTCTGCCATTGGAAAGCTGAACGAGGAGTTTTCGGATCTGGATTTGATGATTGTAGGACGTGGAGGCGGCTCCATGGAAGAGCTTTGGGCGTTTAATGAAGAAGTGGTTGCCAGAAGCATCTTTTCCTCAAGGATTCCCATTATTTCCGCAGTAGGTCATGAGACGGATGTAACAATCGCTGATTTTGTTGCAGACAGGCGAGCGGAAACACCTACGGCAGCGGCACAGATGGCAGTTCCTCACATCGGGGAGTTAAAAAGTTATATAGATTTAGAAAAAAGCCATCTGATTAAAAATTTAAAAAACATCTTGAAATATGCAGAAATGAAAATAGAGAGTAACAACATTTCCGCATTGAGGATGATACTCCAAAATAGGATGCAAATGGAGACTTTCAAACTAGATGCTTTAAAGGCTACAATGGACAACTCTGTGGAAAACCTTCTAAAGGACAGGGGGAACCGTTTGGATAGCTTGCTTAGCACTTTGGAGCAGTTAAACCCCGTGAGGATTATGGAAAAGGGTTATGTGGCGCTAACGGATCTAGAAGGAGGGTTGATTTCTTCGGCTAACGGCTTACAGAAAGGGCAGTCCGTACAAGCAATATTCAGAGATGGCAAGGCAAAAATGACGGTGGATGAAATCTATAAGGAGACAGACGATGGCCAGAAAAAAAGAAGTAATTGAAGAAAAGGAGAACCTAACCTTCGAGAGGGCTTTGGAAGGATTAGAGAAGTCCGCACAGGTTTTAAAGGAGGATACGTCTACTTTAGAGGCCGCTATTCAACATTACGAAGAGGGCATAAAATATTACGATTATTGCAATGAATTATTAAAATCAGCCAAGCAAAGAATCGAAGTATATAAGGGAGATGAATAAGATGGTTAATTCTGAATATCAAAGATTAAAAGCGTTAGTCGATGAACATATTCTCGATTTTTTACCAGAGGTAGATCATAAGAGCATTACATTATATGACGCCATGGCCTACAGCTTGAAGGCAGGGGGAAAAAGGATTCGTCCTGTCCTGTTGCTGGCTGCTTGCAGTTTTTCCGGCGGGGATGAAAATTTGGCGTTACCTTACGCTTGTGCGATGGAATACATTCACACCTATTCTTTAATCCACGATGATTTACCTTCTATGGACAATGATGATTTGAGGAGAGGGCAACCCACCAACCACAAGGTTTATGGGGAAGCCATCGCCACTTTGGCAGGAGACGCCCTTTTGACTTCCGCCTTTGAGGCAATGAATAAGGATATGCTTCTTTATTTTGACAGTATGGAAAAGGTCAAGATGAGGATCCGTGCTATTTATGAAATAACAAAGGGAGCAGGCTGCAAAGGCATGTTGGCAGGTCAGACTGCGGACATCGAAGGAGAAGGTCACCAGTGCTCCAGGGAGATGTTGGACTACATCCATGTGAATAAGACGGGTGCACTTATTACCTCCGCTGTGAGGGCAGGAGCGTATTTGGGGGGCGCTGATGAAAAAATGCTTCAGGATTTGACGGAGTATGCGGACTATCTGGGTCTAGCCTTTCAAATTACAGATGATCTTCTGGATATTGAAGGGGACGAAAAGGAAATGGGGAAAAAAGCAGGGGCGGATGAGTCAAAGTCCAAATCTACTTACCCGGCATTGTATGGATTGGAAGCATCCAAATTCAGAATGAAGCAACTCACAGCAAATGCCATAGAAGCGGTAGCTGACTACTACGACAATGCGGAATTTTTCGTAGATTTGGCAAAAGAACTGGAACAAAGAATGAAATAAAACTTGATTAAACTAAAAACAATATAACAATAGGAAATTAAATCAAATTATCTAATATTAGTAGAAAAAATAATTTAGGAGTCGCAATTAATGAAAAAAACCTTAATGGAGTATCAATTCCCTGAGGATTTAAAAACCATGAGCTATAAAGAATTAGACTTATTAGCGGTAGAGATCAGGGAATTTCTCATAGATACGCTTTCAAGGACTGGGGGACATGTTTCTTCTAATCTGGGGGTGGTGGAACTGACCATCGCTCTTCACAAGGTCTTTGATAGCCCAAAGGATAAGATTATATGGGACGTGGGACATCAATCCTACGTCCATAAGTTGCTTACAGGCAGAGCGGATAAATTTGAAGGTCTTCGAACCTTTGGAGGTATTAGCGGATTCCCCAAGAGAGAGGAAAGTCATCACGATCTCTTTGACACTGGTCACAGCAGCACTTCCATATCTGCAGGTATGGGATTTGCCGTCGCCAGAGATTTAAGTGGTGAGGATTATGCGGTTTTGTCCGTCATCGGAGACGGTGCTCTTACGGGAGGCATGGCCTATGAGGGTTTAAACAATGCGGGTTCCTCCAATGCAAATATGATCGTGGTTTTAAACGATAATGAAATGTCCATCTCTCCCAACACCGGGGGCATGTCTCAGCATCTCAGTCGGTTACGAGCTTCCAAAGCTTATCTGAACTTTAAGAAACAGCTAAAGAAGGCGTTAACCCATATCCCTGGAGTAGGCAACGGCATCTACGGGGGTTTGGAGTATATCAGGGATACTTTAAAGTATGCGGCGGTAGCTCCAGGAGCAATCTTTGAGGAATTGGGTTTCAAATATTTTGGACCTGTAGACGGTCACAACTTACAGGATTTGGTAGAAATATTTAACCTAGCAAAATCTTTAAAGGAACCTATCCTCATCCATATCATAACGAAAAAAGGCAAAGGATACAAAAATGCGGAATTGAACCCCGGCAAGTTTCACGGTATGGGTCCTTTTGATGCGGAGACGGGATTGGCTAAAAACCAAGAGGGGCAAATGAGCTTTTCTCATGTGTTTGGAAAGAAGATGGTAACCTTAGCTTCCGAAAATCCAAAGGTAATCGGTGTCTGCGCAGCAATGAAGGACGGCACAGGCCTGACGGAGTTTGCAACAAAATATCCGGATCGATTTTATGACGGAACCATCGCAGAGGCACATGTGGTCACCTTTGCCGCTGCTTTGGCAGCCAACGGCTTTCGCCCTGTAGTAGCCATTTACTCCACTTTTTTGCAGAGAGCGTATGATCAGATTCTCATAGATGTGGCAATGCAAAATTTGCCGGTGATTTTCGCCGTGGACAGAGGTGGCATCGTGGGGGCAGACGGGGAAACGCATCACGGAATTTTTGATCTTTCCTACTTAGGTCATATTCCCAACCTGACCATTTTGGCACCCAAGGATGGGGCTGAATTGGAGGAAATGATGGAATACGCGTTGACCTTGGACGGGCCTTGCGCCATCAGATACCCTCGGGGGGCGGCCTATGCGGAAGGAACTGAAAGGGGAAAAGCAAAAGCAAACGGCATTATCAATGTAAGCAGTGATGAAGAAAAGGACCTACAAGATGGTGATGAAGCTAAGGGCAAATGCACGGAACTGGTTAGTGATGATAAACATTTAAAAGCTGTAAATATTTTAAATGAGAATGAAGAAGTTCAAAAATATAAAAAAGAGATGAAAAGTCAAATCCTATGGGATTTGGATAAAATCAATATTATCGCTGTAGGAAACATGGTTGCTATCGGTATGGAAGTTTGCAAAAACTTACAGG
>CAZOSB010000066.1:0-5065 GCA_964582545.1 uncultured Anaerovorax sp. | reverse complement strand
TTTAAAATATAATCTACTAAATAAAACTTTGAAATCTTTACAAACAATAGAAAAAAGTTTAACATAGTGGTTTTTATATGTTAGAATCATTTTAACATATAAATCGTTTATCAGATTATTTAGTTACTGAAAAGAATAGAAGAAATAAAATTATAGGAGTATACTGATGGAAATTATAATAGGAATATCCAACCGACATGCGCACCTTACTCAGGAGCAGGTGGAAATTCTGTTCGGGAAAGGTTACGAGTTAACTTTATTCAGGAATATCAGACAGCAGGATGATTTTGTGGCAAACGAAAAAGTTCAGGTGATAGGGTCTAAGGGCAGCCTAAAAGATGTGAGAATTGTAGGACCTGTTAGAGAAAAGGCACAGATTGAGATGACCTTAACCAATGCTCGTACCATAGGTGTAGAGGGGAACTTGCGAATATCTGAGAATGTGGAAGGAACGCAAGGTGTAAAGTTGATAGGTCCTGCAGGGGAATATACATTGCCAGAAGGTGTGATCGTTGCGAAACGGCATGTTCATTTAAGTCCACAGGAGGCAGAGCATTTGAACCTCAAGGAGGGAGATCAGGTATCCGTAAAAACCGAGGGTGAAAGAAGCCTTACATTCCATAATGTAGTGATAAGGATTGATCCACTATACACTTTAGAACTTCATTTAGACACAGACGAGGCCAATGCTGCAGGAGTGAAGCATGGAGATAGAGCAATTCTATTAACGAAAGAATAGAGGCTTAGACAGGATAATACAGGAATCTTAGCTAGAATGCTAAAAGATTACTTCACAAATTTATATCCGACCCCTCGAACGGTATGAACATATTTTGGATGTTCAGGATCCCCTTCAATCTTTTTTCGAAGATTGCTGATATGTACCATAACTGTCCGAAAATCTTCCTCCATTCCATAGGTGTCCCAAACTTGGTCGAAGATCTGTTTAGAGGTAAAGACTCGATTGGGATATTTGCACAACAAAACCAAAAGCTCAAACTCTTTCGCGGTAAGGTAAACGTCCCGGTCGCTGACTTTTACAGTGTGAGCATTGGTGTCGATTTCCAGATCATTAAAGAGCATCCTGTTATAGTTTTGAGTATTTTCTGATTTCGGCGCCCCCATATTTCTCCGACGAAGGTGAGATTTTACTCGTGCAACCACCTCCGTGGGACTGAAGGGTTTAGTAATATAGTCATCTCCTCCGATGGAAAGACCCAAGACCTTATCGTTGTCATCACCCTTGCAGCTGATAAAGAGAATAGGAGCATCGGAACACTCTCTCATTTTATTACAGAGATCAAAACCCGAAAGACCTGGCATTACGATGTCAAGCAGAATCAAATCAGGAACCTCATCTTGCATCATAGAGAGTGCCTTGTTGCTGTCAGTGGTCCAGATGACATTATAGCCTTCTCTGGAAAGATAAAGCCTGAGTAGCTGAATGATTTCCATTTCATTGTCTACAATCATTATTTTATCCTGAGACATAAATAACCTCCGATACATATTTCAAACTTCATTATACTATATTAAAAATTCAATGACAACTTTAAAATAGCATTCGCCATTTAAAAATAAAATCATATAAATACTACTGCGAATAAGGTCAAAATGGTTGGACCAAATATATTCCTATTCTTTGTAATAAGGTAGTGTAAAAGCGAAACTAGCACCGCCAAAAGTGTTGTTTTCAGCCCAGATGACCCCAGAATGTTGCTTGATAATCTGATTGGAGATGAATAGCCCTAAACCTGTTCGCTGTTTCTCATTTGGTAAGTTTTCATCTGCCGGAATGTTATTTTTTCCGATAAATTTTCTTTCAAACAGATGGGGGAGATCTTCTTCATAAATGCCGTTACCATTGTCAATAATGGTAAATTGAATGACGCCATCAGGTACGGTAAGCGGGTCAAATTCCTTTGATTCTTTTGCAGAATCTAGCAAGTTATCGTTAGGGGTAGAGGTACATACGATTCGGATTTCGCCATTGGTGGACGTATGGCGAATGGCATTGTTCACTAAATTTGTGATAACCTGTTGAATTCTTGCCGGATCAATAATAATCAATGCATACTTATCTACCCAGTTTTCACATTTGAAAATTTTATTTTCGCTCTTAGTTTGAAAAGCTGTCTGATCCATGATTTCAATAAAAAATTCAAAAGCATTCATCTCATAAAATTTATACTCCATACTTTGAGAAGTCACGTGAGAAGCCTGAATTAAGTCATCCAACAATGTGGTTAAAACAAGAGTTTTAGAATGAATCATTTTTAAATAGGAAGGAATGGCATTGGCTGGTACCACACTAAACAACATACTTTCAGTATACCCTTGAATTAAAGTAACCGGTGTTCTCACCTCGTGAGATATATTTTCAATCAATTCCTTTCGGGCTGTTTCGGAAAGCTTCAAATTTTCTTCTGCTTTGATTTTATTGGTAATATCATGAAGGATACCCTCCACGGCGGACACTTTTCCTAGAGAATCCACAATAGGAATATAGTACATTTCCACCCACTTTATCACTACGTTATCACGATGATAAGAAAACAAAGCCATGGAAGGTTTGGATATAGGGGTTTCAAAAATGGAAAGTGATTTAGTACTATCCTCCACAAATTGAATATTGTTAAAAAAATTCTTAGAGTTTTGATAAAGCATTTGATCCGTTACTCCAAGTAATGGTTCAATGGAAGGACTGACATATTGAAAAGAGCCCTTTGTGTAGTCGTACAGGAACATGGAGTCTGCGGAATTTTCCACAAGAAGCCGAAAGCATTCTTCTCGCTTTTCCATAAGAAAACGAAGTTTTTTAAAGTGAATAATCATTAAGACCACAGTCAATAGATTTACCAAAAATATTCCCATAAAGTAATTGTAGATGGCAATGCCGGTATAATTGATGGTAAAGCCAAAATGGTTTAAAAATACTCCCCAAAGAATAATTAAAAAACTTGCAATAATCTTTTCAGGTAGATTTTGTGTCCAGGAATAAGAGAGAAAAATGCAGCCTGAAAACACTAAAAGTAAGGAGCTAAACATGATGTTAGGTATGACTCCTATGGCAAAAATAGTGGAAGAAAGGGAAGAGAAAAATATGGAACATAGAAAAAATAAAAATACTTTTGTAAAAGCTTTTGGCATTTTTAACTGAAAAAAGTCATACGTTCCCAACAAAAATAAAAATGCTCCAATCAATGAAATGGCTTGCCGTTGTACTATGTAATAATTGCTTAAATAAAGTCCGGTTAGATGTGAAAAGTCCAAAAAAAACATGAATGAATAGAATATCCAACAGATACCCCAAAGATTCATATATCGTCTATGGCTTTGCCTGGATAAAAATATAAAAATTAAGCCCAAAATTAAGGTGGTGGATATGGTTGACATCATGGAATACTGGGGCAGTACAAACATAACTCCTCCTTTTACTATAATATTAATTATTTGATTTACTTAATTTTTTATGTTAAATTAAGTATAACATAAATAGAGGAATAGCCACAACTCCCTCTTTGAAAAAAGGTATTTCTTATCGATGGAATTAAAAAAGGTAACTTCATGCGAGAGACAACATCCAAAGAAAATAGATATTCTTATTATAAGTGGTTCAATTTAATCGCTTTTTCGCTATTGTATAATACGGTGTACATTGGACGGTTTAATTTAAATAATGTATTGCCTCAGGTGGTAGACGAATTTTCGTTGTTACCATACCAACAGACCATGTTATCCTCTAGCGTCTTCATTGCTTATGCTTTGGGGAGCTTGATTAATGGGAGGATTGTAGATGGATCTTCCCCCAAAAGAATGATTGCGCTGGGAGCATCTACCTCTATCCTTGCAAACCTTGCGGTATCCTTTGCCGCAAATTGGCAGGTTATTCTTCTTCTTTGGATGATTAACGGGTACTTTCAATCCATGATTTGGGTAAGTGGCATGTGTCTCATATCGAAATGGTGGAGCAGCAGAGAAAGAGGCTTGGCAGGTGGACTGGCTAACTTTGCATCGGGTTTGTCACACGTGACTGCTTATGTAGTACCGGTAGCCATAGGGGCGTTGTTTCCATATCTAACTTGGAGAGAAAAATTCGCGCTACCTATGAGTGTTATTGCGTTTTTCCTAGTAATTTTTTGGTTTCTTGTTACCGATGAGCCTGAGCAAAATAAATTGCTTAATTATAATGAAGATAACCCAAAAGTATATAATCGTGAAAGCTACTTAAAAAGGGAAGTCAGGGATCGTCATGGGAACCCGTGGAGATACTTTTTTACACGCTCAAAATTCCTTTGGTGGTGTGCCATTGCCTTATTATCCAGCTTGTGCAGGTATGGTCTTTTAAAGTGGATCCCCATATATTATATGGGGGAACAGCACTCCATTTATATTTTAAATCCTATTTTTTCCAATTTGATACTTCCATTAGGTATGGCTATTGGAACCTTAATTTTATCATGGTTAACCGGTAAGATCTTTTTACAAAATAAAGGACTGATGATTATCGGAAGTGCGGCATTGTGTGGAACCTTAGTAATTATTTTTCCAACTATGACTTCGCCGGAAATTATCCTAATCTGTATCTTCTGTACAGGTTTTTTCCTATATGGGATCAATGGGATTCTTTGGATCTATGCCATGGATAGAGGTGGACGCATTTATTCTGGAACTACGGTGGGAATTCTCAACTGCTTCGCTTATGTTGGTGCCGCGTTGGAAGCCTTTATTTTCCCGGCTATCCTTAAAATTACTGGTCAGTTGCTCTCTATTTTCATTCTAATGGAGCTTTTTTGTGTGGCTATGATCATCTGTGGAATGATCGTAAGCGACAAAGATACTGCCTTTGAGGTTGAATCAAACAATAAATAGCTTTTTATTTATCTGTAAAAACTTTATCAAAACTTTATCAAAACTTTATAGAAAATATAGGTGATATTGATTGTCTCTTTAAATGCATGTTGTAATGTTAATACATAAACGCTTCTGAAAAATATATTGTATTGAAAAAGGAGAGAAATTATGTATCAAAGACATTACACAGGTAAAATCGAATTGGCAGTAC
>CAZOSB010000065.1:0-5645 GCA_964582545.1 uncultured Anaerovorax sp. | reverse complement strand
TCCTCATCCGTATCAATATCTTGTACTTCTGTCTCCTGTGTTAAGAATGGTATTGTGTTACTCGTAATTAATTTTTTTTCTTTTAAAAACACTCCAGTATTCATGCAATAAAATTGTCCACAATCATGGTAAAATGGCTCTAAATCTTGAGATCTTTTCATCATATTCTCGGGCCATTTATAATGTAATTTATCCCCTGATAAAACAAATCCTCTCTGCGGAGGAAATGAGAACCTCACCACTGGAACCAAAGAATCCTGACCACTTTCAATAAGCATATTCATGGCTTTCGATAATTTTTCTTCAGTTACAAATGGTGCTGTCGGGTATATACAGCAAAAATAATCAAATTCTTCTCCCATGTTTTTATATAGACTAAGTACCTCTATGATAGCATCTGCTGTAGTGGAATAGTCACCTGACGATTCATCGCTTCGTAGAAATGGTACATTTGCACCGTACTTCTCCGCAATACTAGCGATTTCCTTATCATCTGTAGATACCATCACTTCATCAAAGATATTACTCCCTAGGGCAGCGATTATAGAATATGCTATAATTGGTTGTCCACAGAACTCTTTTATATTCTTTCGTGGGATTCTTTTACTACCACCCCGTGCTGTAATAATAGCCAATTTTTTCATTATACATATTTCCTTGTAGAATTATATTGCTTCAATAACTTGATTTAATTGATTTAACAGTAACCACTGTTTGTTTGTTCCCGAATTATACTCAAACCCTTCCTCTACAGGCTTTCCACCCGCCGTAAAATGTGCTTTGGTGTCCCACCAGTCGAAGTCAGGGTATACGATGTAGTGATTTTCATATTCATAGGCATGCCTTGAATCGTCTTTCGTAATCATTACTTCATGAAGCTTTTCACCTTCTCTGATTCCCACTTCTTTGATTCCAATCTGATCTCCGCCCATGGCTTTTGCTAAATCAATAATATTGAATGAAGGAATCTTTGAAATGTATGTTTCCCCAGCTTTTGATTCTCTTATCGCTTTTATGACAAGATTAACGCCTTCTTCAAGGGTAATCCAAAATCGTGTCATACGTATGTCTGTAATAGGCAACTCTTTCACGCCATTGTCAAGCATTTTGCGAAAAAAAGGAATCACTGATCCTCTACTTCCAGCGACATTCCCATACCTGACTACGGAAAAAATAGTTTTATTTAAATTCCCTTTATATGCATTTGCTGCTATGAACAATTTATCGGACACTAATTTTGTTCCTCCGTAGAGGTTTATGGGGTTCACGGCCTTGTCCGTAGAAAGAGCTACTACTTTTTCCACATTGCAATCGAGTGCAGCGTCTATTACATTTTGCGCACCGTGAATATTCGTCTTAATAGCTTCAAAAGGGTTATACTCGCAAGCGGGTACTTGTTTCATTGCAGCGGCATGAATCACAAAGTCAACACCACTAAACGCCCTATACAGTCGCTCCTTATCCCTGACATCCCCGATAAAAAACCTTACCTTATTCATTATTTCTTTAGGAAATTTTTCATTGAGTACATTTTGCATATGAAATTGCTTATACTCATCACGCGAATAAATAATTAATTTCTGAATGTCGTAATTATTTAATATGATATTTGTAAAAGCTTTTCCAAAAGAGCCTGTCCCGCCTGTGACTAGTATAGTTTTATCTGTAAACATGTACTACCTTTCCCTATCTTTTATCTGCTCCCATTTGAGAGGTGTTCCGCGCTCTAAATCTTTTGTAAACTGTTTTCCCATTACTATGTTTAAATATTTGGGGCTAAGTCCATATCCAGGTCTAATACAACCAACATTTTCCAATGTAATTATATCACCTTGTTTAACATTTTTCAACACAAATAGCGAACGTGCGAACACTCTACTTTTTTCTTTTGCTTCATCTATTTTATAGTTTGGCTGCCCTTTAATGGTCTCAATCCTTCTAATAGCTCGTACTAGTTCCTGCAGCTCTGATGGATTCATAGAAAAGGTAGAATCTACACCACCCATATTTCGATCTAAAATAAAATGCTTTTCTATGATGCTTGCACCCATAGCCACAGCTATACTTACCACTTCATGACCCATTGTATGATCGGAGAGACCGACTTCAACATCAAATCTTTCTTTCATGTCTAACATAGTGGACAAATTAGCATCTTCCGGTTTCGCTGGGTATTGTGAAGTGCACTGAAGCAATGTAATAATCGGTTGTTCATTTTTGTTTAACCCAGATTTCTTCCAAATGAACCTGCAAGCTTTTACGGCATCTTCTATCTCTTCTAAAGTGGCAATTCCTACAGAAAGTATTATAGGTTTTTGCGTTTTAGCCACGTATTCAATCAAAGGGATATCTGTGATTTCGAAAGATGCTATTTTATAAACGGGCGTATTCAATCCTTCCAAAAAATCGACTGCAGTTTTATCGAAGGGAGTAGAAAAAATCCCAATTCCAACTTCCTTTGCATAATCAAAAAGCTCTCTATGCCATTCCCAAGGAGTGTAAGCTTTTTTATAGAGCTCGTATAGCGTAGTCCCATCCCATATGGTACCTTGGTTTAATTGAAAGTGTTCCTTATCACAATCCAAGGTCATAGTGTCTGGAGTATAGGTCTGTAGCTTAATAGCATCAGCACCTGAATCCTTGGCTGCCTTAATCGTTTGTTTGGCGATATCTATATCATGGTTATGGTTTGCCGAAAGCTCCGCTATGATTTTTATTGGCATTCTTATTCCTCAATTTCTATTTCAGGGTATATTAATTGATGTCGAAGTTTTTCCCACCGACTCCTTGTAATTGCCATTAATATTACATCGAGAAATTCCTCATACTTATATATATGGCTCTCCAATTCACCTTCAATCCTAAAACCTAGTTTTAAGTTCACATTTATAGCTTTGCTATTCGATGCTAAGACCTCACAATATTGTTTATTCATATTCAAATTATTAAAGCAATAATCATTAATATTAAATTGTACTATTTTACTGATTCCTTTTCCAAGATACCGCTCATTCCCGATATACCACTGGCGATTGAATTTCCTATTCTTTTTATCAATATCAATAATGCTTACAATTCCTATTGAAACATTTTCTACTTCAATAATCCAATATTTGCATGAAGAATCGCTTTCTATTCTTTTATACCACTCCATCTGACTTTCTAGTGTTAGAATGGGATCAGTATACATGTGCTTTGTGATTTCTGGCGACATTCTCCATTGTATAATTTGCTCTAGATCTTCTACTCTAATGTTCCTAAGCCTTATCTTCATATTAATTCCCTAATCACGTTTTTAACACCTTTTGTAATATTTAGCTTGCTCATTTCCGCAACTTGCCTTTGGCGCTCTTCAAATGAAAGCAATAAGCTCACTTGCTGTAATTCTTTTGCATCTTTCGAGCAATTAATATATTCTTTTATGATTTTTTTTTCAAAAAGCCCTTTAATATTATTTTCTTGATTTTCTGCAACTTTGACACAAATAAATGGCAGTCTTGTCGCAATCAATTCATGGGTGGTCTGTCCCGCTGCTGAAATACACAGGTCACACTTGAGCATTAATTCTCTGATTTTAATATCATTAAGATTTTCATATGTTTTTATATTTTTGTATAATGCATTTTCTTTTATATCATACTTACCTACAACATGTATTGTTGCATTTACAGCTTCTCTTTTAATCAACTCCACGATTAATTGGTTCAATGATTTAACGTCACTCCCACCCATAATTACTGCGATATCTGTAATGCTCTTTTGAACAGTTCTTAGAGTTATCTCTTGAAATGCTTTTCTTAATATGATGAAGTTTTCACCCAGTAAATATTTTTGACTTAATTTTCTTTCATAATTTAATTTGCTTCCAAAAAAAGATGGATTTAAAATAATTCCCGAAGGATAGTTCAATCTATTTGTATCATCAATATAAAGTACATTTCCTGAGCTACAGTTCGCAATTTTAACATAGGTCTCTTCTGTTGCAATATAGGAATCAACAATAGCATGCTTTATCTGGAACTTTTCAGGTTCCTCATACCACTCTCCAATAATGTAGTTTCTATGACCCAGCATCTTTATTACTTTATCGTCTCCGTTAACTATTAATACTGGATTTTGCTCCTGAACCTCTATTTCATCATAGAGTGCGACACATCTGGTGATATGACCGTATCCACACTCTGAACCACCTTCTGTAAAAATTATCACACTATTTGGCATACTGCATAACCACCTGCTTCACCGCCCCTATAACCTGCTCAACATCGTCATTAGTTAATGAGTAATAAAGTGGGATGGTTAGGATCTCTTCATAAAGTTTTTCCGCTCGAGGGCAAATGCCTTTTTTGTAACCCAACTTTTGGTAGTAGGGATGATAGTATACGGGTATATAATGAACGTTGCATATAACCCCTGCGTTTGCTAATGCATCACAGATTTCCTTTCTACTAGCATTAAAGTTAATAAGATCAAATCTAAGAATGTATAGGTGCTTCAAAGAATCAGATTCCTCTGTTTCCTTTTGCAAAATAATACCATTTAGGCTTGCAAAAGCTTTGTTATACTCCGAGACAATCTCTTTCCTACGTTGAGCGAACTTTAAAAGCTTTTTTAATTGACTACTTATTAATGCAGCTTGAAAATCAGTCATCCTATAATTATATCCAAGTATGGTTTGCATTTGCAAATTCACGGGATGGTGATCCATCAGTAGGCTCTCATAGTCATTAGAAGCGATATTTGTCATGCCATGAGTTCTAAGCATCACTAACTTGTGAAAGAGGTCTTTATTATTAGTAAGAATGGCTCCGCCTTCCCCACCGGTTATGGTTTTCACCGGGTGAAAACTGAAGGTTGTAAGATCTGCAATATTGCCCACGTCCATCAAAACATTTTCGGAACTTTGAGATCTTAAGAAATATTTAGATCCTAAGGAGTGGGCGGCATCCTCAATTAGGGTAAGTTCGTAATCTTTACAAATTGCTTTTAATTCATATAAAGGAGCCACTTGCCCCGTAAAGTCTACTGCTATGATAGCTTTTGTCTTATTTGTTATTTTTTCTATTAAGGGTTTGGGATCAATATTCCAAGTCTCTTCGTCTATATCTGCAAAGACAGGTGTACCTCCACAATATAGAATGGCATTGGCGGATGCAGCAAAAGTCATAGGGGTGGTTATCACCTCATCGCCCTCTCTAATCCCGGCGGCCAGACAAGCCAAATGCAATGCAGCAGTTCCATTAGAAACTGCAACCGCATGATTTGCTCTGGTGACATCACATAAATCGCTCTCTAACTGTGGTATCATAGGACCGCATGTAATAAAATCTTGTTTTAAAACTTTAAGCACTGCTTGAATATCATCATCATCTATAAATTGTTTGCCATAATAAAGAGTATTCAACTTTATTTCCTACCTATCCCCATACATTTTCTCATAATAACCAGCATACTCACCGCTGATGATATTTTCCCACCAGTCTCTATGCTCCAGGTACCACTTTACTGTGAGTCCAATGCCGTCCTCTCTTTCTCCAATCTCTTCTACCGACTTTATTATCTAATGTTTTAAGTGTTTAAATTGTATAATAATTAAGATTGTAAGTCAAGGTTAGAATGGGCAAAGATAATAATTGTTTAGCCTT
>CAZOSB010000064.1:0-5870 GCA_964582545.1 uncultured Anaerovorax sp. | reverse complement strand
GATTAAATTACATTTCATATTGATAAGTTACCTCCTTTTATTACATTAATAAATATTTAAAAAATTCGTGTCACTGATTTAGCTAATTTTGTATGGTTGGTTTCTCATCCTCCCTTTCGCTACTTCAAAGGTATGAATATTCTTTTTCAGGTATGCTTTTCCCTTTTGCTGTTTTAAATTTGTCTTCATTCATTCATTACTTGGAGTTCATTTCCGGGGCTTTGATATATTCAAGTATCATTTTTTTAAGAAGTATAAGCTCGGCATAATCGTCCCCCCTGGGATTTGTTTGGGTATTTCCATAGCTGAATTTCTGCACAACCGCAAGCATGACATGAAAACAGGTAAAAAATATATCGTCCTTAAGAAGTCCGGGTTTTATACTTTTATCCTTTTCGCCTTTGGCAAATCCATCGGAAAACATGCAGAGAAACTTTGACATAGCGATAGAATATTTCTCCATAGTTTTCTCTGGGGGCGCTTGGGTTTTTATATAGATATCAAAATCCAAAGTAAACCGAATAAACTTTCGATAGTTCTGGAAAGCGTAAATAAAGCTATCTATGAAAAATTCAACCTCTTGATAAGCGGTGAAATTTTCGCCACCGAGCTTTTCGTATTGATGGCGTACTTCTGTGTGGAAATTCTCAATTAGATACACCACCGACTGTGTAACAAGGTCTGCTGTAGATACAAAATACCGCTTTATACTGGCGGTGGGTATCTTAACAATATTTGAAATCTTTTGCACCGAAAAATCGCCAATGCCATTATCCATAAACATTTCACTTGCAACTTCAATTATCCTTTGTCGCCTTTCATGCTGAAAAGCATCTAATTTTTCTTTGCTAACTCTCATGATTATTTTTTATCCTCTTTGTTTTTAATTATATGATACTTATTGTATCACAATACCATAATGGTCTCTGCCCTGTCAATTAATTTTAGTTTATTATGCTGTTAATCAGGTAAACGGAAAACAACTTACGTTGGTACCCTCATGTAATGAACAAAATGCGGTATGTATACTGCTTACGATTCTTGTACTTGGTATAAAACTTTGTAAATAACAAAAAATCAGGGCAAAATGAAAAAGACAGGTTTTAAATCCTGCCTTTTTTCTTGTTTCATTATTGAAACAAATATTTATCTATAGAGTTTTCTTATGCGCTTTAGTTTTTTTCATAGCCCAATCATAATGGCTTGCTGTCACCGATACACAATACTGCCCTAAAGTAGAGCCACCAACCCAACTAAAAACTCCCTTTGAAAATAATTCCTCATTTGTAAACCCTTCAATCAATTTTACTACTGAATCGTGGCTTCCCTTTACCATTTCCATGGATTTCTCATAAGGTGTTTGCTGATGTTTTTTCCAAAACTCTATATTCATATCACCGTATGTTTTCCAATTATACGGCTCAGGTAAAAAAGTTTGCGCCTTACCTTTTTGGTTATTGTTTACCCAAGAGAGCAATAATTGATGCCACTCGTATAAATGCACCAATACGTCACGCATATTTTTATCCCTCTTCCAATGCGCTTCTTTTCCCATTGCATCCACATCAAAAGTAAAGTTAGCGTTTTGTTCCTCATGACTCATAGAGTCTATTAGATCCAAAAGTTTTTTTATTTTATCGGTTGCCGCTAATAATAAATCATTTTTCGTCTGTGCCCTTGCCATAGTTTACACCTCTGCTTTCCTCCATAAACGTATCTGTAACCTTGATTACAGATACAGCATAGCATAATTAAATTGACAATAACATGTCATATTATAAATAATTTTTTAAACTTCTTGCAAGTTATTTTAATAAGGTTCTTAAAATTTACTGGTTTTAATGAATTATCCAGCTACCAAATGATAAAATATTAGTTCTTATTTATTATTTTTTTCCAAAATTTGTATTTTTATAGATGTAGGTCCATTATAATGGTTATCTGTCTTAATGGTTTCTGTTACTATGGTAATCATCCAGTCTTTATCCAGCTGCTGGAAGTAAATGGAGGGTTTAGGATGACGATCTGCGAAATATATGAAAAATTTAACAGTATAGGCTGTTTAACAAACAGTTATCTGAAAACGGTAAACTGTCAATCTGCGGCATGTCTGCCTCGACAGAGGTTACCCACAACGAAAAAGGAATCCCGTTGTTTCAGCCGGGCTTTACAATGGGCATTGCAGATATGCGCCGCTATCCCAATGAAAGGGCGTTTGTGCTTTACCGCTTTAAGGGAGAGAAATCGTGGGATTTTGTTAAGCGAACCTTGGGTGTGATAGGACCCTTATTTATCCATTAAATAAAAGTAGTTTTCAAACATTTTTGCAACATTAGCTCGCGTTGCTATTGCCTTGGGGGCATAATTATTACCGCTAACACCGTTAATAATTCCTACACTGCGCATATAGGCGATTGATTCTTGCGCCCAAGTGCTTGCTGTGTCGATATCCGAAAAAGCTTGGTTACTGCCGTTTTTAGGAACAGTTATATTCATGATTTTAAGATAATTGAAAAATATAGCAGCCATTTCTTCTCTTGTAATCGGGTCATTGGGTGCAAATTTGTTGTTTCCGACACCGTTTACTATGCCTGCTTCTCTTGCCCATTCAACCGCACCTGTATACCAAGTATTTGCCTTAACATCAACGAATGTTGATTCATCATATGCTGACAATTCAACCCCATGCAGTCTTGCAAGGACTGTTAGAAACATTGCCCTTGTCATCGACGTATCGGGTGAAAAGGTATTTTTAGCTACTCCATCAAACAAGCCTTTACGTGTTACCAATAAAACAGCATCATAATACCACGAGTCTGCCGGAACGTCATTGTAGCTTACGTTATCCTGTTCCGACTTGCTGTCTGCCGGCATTTCTCCATCTTTTTTGCTATCGGCCTCATCATTAGGTGTTTTGGACGAATCGCGGACGCCGGTATTTCCCCTGTTGTTTACGCTGTTATTCGGAATATTTTCATAAACCGCTTCAAGTGTTACCGCATTGGTAGGCATAGTAAATGTTAAAGGATTTGTCGTATAAGTAGATTCCGAAAGCCCTGTAGCTATAAAATGCTTAAACCGCTGCCCACTTGGCGCAGTATCTGCCGTAACTGTAATGTCACTACCCCAAGCTTTGTTGCCACTGCCTGTGCCGCCATTTACAGTAAGGTTGTATTCAGTGCGCTTAAGCGGGATATTTACATCAAAATGCGGCGGAAGTACTATTATCTGAGAACCGTTGGGAATTTCACTGTTAAACGAGCCGTCGGGCATATTTGCAATGGCTATCCCCCCGTTATCAGTGATATTTATATAGTTGTCTTTTGAGACAAGCACCCGATAGGTGCCCTCCTCAACGTACCAACCATATCTACCTTCACTGTCTGTTATTTGCGGATTTTCTTGAATGTTTCCGGGGTCAACCCACTCTTTCCATTCACCATCAACTAATTTTTGGAGAGTTGCGGTTGCACCTACGATTCGTTCGTCAGGTTCACAAGCATCATATACATAACCAGACGGGTCATGCAATGTTGGGTTATTATTGCTATTAATACTTAATGCACTCCACGCGCTCGAACTTAAATCTATGTCATTTGCCAAATAATAATTACCATCGCTTGCAATCCCTTTAAGCTCTTCGACTGTTGAAATCGACGCTATAAATTTGCTGTCATCTGATAAAGACACAGCCGCTATTGAAAAAAACTCGTCATCAGCACGGCTGTTTTCAATCATCTCATAAACACTTTCATTATTACCTACATTCTGTTTTGCCTCATCTATTTGTTCATTATGTCCAGCCCTCGATGCAAAAGCATTTAGTGACAGCAAAGAAAATACCATCACAAACACCAGCGAAATTCTTAAAAATTTTCTTAACATAAAAAACCTCCTATTTAGTTTACAAGGTAAATGAGTGTTTATAATTTTATCATAACGAAAGCCGAAAAACAACTTTGAGAAGAATGTTTTCCTTCTGCCCGAGGAATCTCACTGGAGCTTTTTTTAGAGAATGCCAAGCAAGCCGACTTTGTGCTTACAATGGCATAACGTGATTAAGCTCTTGCTTGCACTTGTGCAAAATGACGAAAAGTTTTTAAGCTCAGTATCTTCCCTAAGGTATATCAATTTCAATACTAGACGGCAAGGTTTGCATAAGGGCAAAGAAATGTTTAGGGTCACCGGTGCTAAAATATTCGTACCAAGATTCCAGCGTGTTTGACTCAAAAACATCTAGATGCTCAATAATTTGTTTCGCCCACAGCAAGCCTCCGGTAGAACCGGCCGTAATCAGGTTATTATCCGCTACAGATGGCTTGTCTATATAAAAACTTTGCCCTTTATAACCGGGAGAAAGCATTTCAAGAAATCCCGGTCCGTTACTGGTATGCGGACGCTGATCCAATAGCCCGAACCCCGCCAGCGCAGCGGTAGCCCCACAGACTGCACACACCGTAGCGCCTACAGAAAGAAGCTCGCTTGCTTTTTCAATGATAGCACTATGCTTGGGGTCGTTCCATGTATTTGCACCCGGTAATAGTAACACGCTTGTTTCACTCACAACAATATCATCAATGACGCAATCGGGCACGATTGTCAACCCGCCCATTGTACGGATTGGCTCTTTAGTATAGCTAACCGTTTTGACCGATACTCTCGGTACATCCTTTTTGAAAAATCGACCGGAATTCAGTTCTGAAGTAACATACCCCAGTTCCCAGTCGGCTAAAGTATTAAGAACGTAAACATAGATTGTAAACATGAAGTCCCTCCCTTTTCATTGCTTTATTGATTTGTTTGCTTTTTTATAGTACCATATAATTGTTGACAACAGTATGGCAATAATTAAAAAAAGGAGGCTGTGAGTTCAATGAAAGTAAACAGGCTTGTAAGTATTATTATGATACTCCTTGATAAAGAGCGGCTAGGCACACAGGAGTTAGCAGATATGTTTGAGGTTTCCCCCCGCACAATCTACCATGACATAGACACAATTAACATGGCAGGTATTCCTGTCCGCTCCACATCGGGAGTGGGCGGCGGCTTTGAAATCATGCAACAATACAAAATTGACAAAAAGGTTTTTTCCACTGCTGACCTTTCCGCAATCTTGATAGGGCTCTCCAGTCTTTCCAACATGGTACGAGGTGATGAACTGGTAAACGCCCTAGCAAAAGTCAAGAGTTTTATCCCTGCCGGAAGAGCGAAAGACATTGAATTAAAAGTAAATCAGATATGTATCAATTTAAGTCCATGGATGGGCAACAGGAACATACATCCGTATTCATAAATCTGTTATGGATAGGGTACTTGATTTTTGCGCTTATGAGAACTTTTCTTCAGATGGTGATGAGCATTACACTGTTCGCTTTCCGTTCATAGAAAACGATTATTACTACAATATCCTTTTCGGTTTTGGTGATAAATGTGAGTGTTTAGAACCATCACATATCCGTACAGAAATGGAGCATAGAATATGTGATATCGCTGCTATATACAAGAAATAACAAAGAGTCTATCCCCTCGTTTTTCTCCATCCCTCTTTTAATAAGCTCCGCATTATGTGTTTCTAAATTAGACATTACTGTTAATTCGTTAATTGTTGCAAAATCTCGTACATTATTTTTCTTAGCAAGCTCTGGGTTTGACTCTCCACTGTTTCGCAGTAAATCCAAAGAGTGCGACATTCAATAAATCTGCTTCATCAGCATACACAATCCACTCTGTTTATTTGGTATAGCCTTGGCTTGGCAGTACATAGTTTTTAATTGCATCCGTATGTATTAGATAATTTGCCTTAGACAAAAATCGTTTTGCATTCCATTCAATTTTTCTTAAATCATTTTCAATATCTTTTAGTCTTTGAT
>CAZOSB010000063.1:0-6020 GCA_964582545.1 uncultured Anaerovorax sp. | reverse complement strand
GGGAGGGTAATGTTGTGGCACGGTTTTCGCCGGCACTTACTCCCGAAAGTATGGAAGAAAAGATTTTAGAGCTGCTATAATATCTGAAGTTTTATTTAGACTTTCTAATTATATTAAGGCACTCGTCAATTGATGTGCCCCCCAAAAGTTAGACTTTACAGCGTAGTAGTGAATTAGCTGCTACGCTATTTTTAGTGCGCCCAGCATGGGCGCAATGTAGGTAGATAACTATCTACCTACTAACCGATTAGATTATTTTGAATTAACGAAGACGACAAACCATCAGGTATTCTTCATAAAACACCTTTAGTTCGGGTTGTTCAAGAACGTCTCTGGGGATTAAATTGTCCGCATCTCTTTGAAAAATCGCTTCATAAGTAAAATTTTAAGTAATGGTAATTCAAATTGCTCTATTTTTCTTACAATATAATTCATCTAAAGCCCTCGTTAACTTTCAACGATTATTCTCGAATTAAATTAAAACAGATTAAAGAATAGGATTTATCGTAAATATACAATATACAATTTAACCATTGCACTGAGGGTTTATCAGTTCGTACCGCCCGTCAATATTTTTCTCTCCCCACTGACACATCAGCTCTAAAACAGGAAAAAGGGTTCTGCCTTTTTCGGTAATGCTGTATTCCACCTTTGGTGGAATTTCGGCGTATACCTTTCTGCTAATTAAACCGTCTGCTTCGAGCTCGCGCAGTTGATTGGTCAATGTTTTTTGGGAAATTTGGGTGATGTACGACATTAGTTCGTTAAATCGTTTTGTACCTTCTTCGTAAAGATAATATAAAATCAGCGGTTTACATTTGCCGCAAATCTGATGCATAGTAACTTCTATTTCGCAATTTACTTTAATTTTTTCCATATTAGTCTCCGTTGGTTACCTTCATTATACTATAAGTAATAAAAGTGCGTACTTGATTATTATATTATTTGTAGTATAATTCCTATTATAGTAGACGACCATTAATTTGTAAAGGAGAACGAATAAATATGAAAAATCTAATTGTAATCACAGGAGCAAGTTCAGGCTTTGGAAAGGCTTTGGCTTTGGAGTTTCATAAGGCGGGATACCCCCTTTTGTTGCTTGCAAGGAGAATAGAAATTTTAGAGGAAATGAAGCTAACGGACACTATCTGCGAAAAGGTAGATGTTACCGATAAAGATGGCTTTGAAAAGGCTGTAAGAAAAGCCGAAGAGATTTACGGTAAAACCGATTTAATCATTAATAACGCAGGGGTAATGCTACTTGGCAATCTCGAAGAGCAAGACGCCGCTGAATGGCAACAAATGCTCAATGTCAATGTTATGGGAGTTATGAACGGTATGCAAATCGTAATGAACGACATGAAAGAGCGAAAGTGCGGTACCATCATCAATATTTCTTCCATTGCAGGTGTTAAGCCTTTTGGTAATCACGCCGCATACTGTGCATCAAAATATGGTGTTGTGGGACTTTCCGAGGTTGCTCGCATGGAGCTTTCTCCCTATAATGTCAGAGTTATGAGAATATGCCCGGGAGCGGTTGCAACTGAGCTTTTAAGTCACACCACAAGCGAAACCATAAAAACAGGTTACAACCAGTGGAAGGAAAGTGTGGGTGCAAACAGCATTACCACCGATGATGTTGCAAAAACCATTAAGTTTGCCTATGAGATGCCGCAAGGTGTAAACCTGAGAGAAATTCAAATTGCCGACACAAAACAGGATGCGTAATCATGGAATATAGGATTCTAGGTAAAACAGGGATAAAGGTCAGTGAAATCGGGCTGGGTGGCGAGTGGCTCAACGGCAAAAGTCAAAAGGAAACAGATGATATTTTTGATGTGGCCATTCAAAACGGCATCAATTATCTTGACCTCTTTATGCCCCAAGGGGAAACTCGAAGTCATATCGGCGCTTCACTAAAAGGGCGCCGTGATAAAATGATCATTCAAGGGCATTTATGCACTGTCGTAGAAAACGAGCAGTACGAACGCACACGTGAGATTGCTAAAACCAAAGACTCATTTGAGGATTTACTAAAACGGCTTGACACGGATTATATAGATATCGGTATGATTCACTATGTAGATAGCGAGTCTGATTTTTCTGCTGTTTTCGAAACTGAAATTATTGAATATGCGATGGAGTTAAAGGCAAAAGGTAAAATTTGCCATATCGGACTTAGCTCACACAATCCTCTCATTGCATTAAAAGCAGTAAAAAGCGGATTAATTGATGTGCTGATGTTTAGTATTAATCCGGCGTATGATATGGAAAAATCCGATACAGACATTTACGAAATGATGGAGTATAAAACGTTAAAGCACGATGGTTGGACAGTTGATCCAACAAGACAGGAGCTTTATGCTACTTGTGAAAATCAGGGAGTTGCGATAACTGTTATGAAGCCGTTAGGGGCGGGAACACTGCTTGAAGCAGAGACCTCCCCCTTTGGCAAAAAAATGACCGTGTCTCAGTGCATAGAATACTGCCTTAACCGTCAAGGGGTGAAATGTGTAATTGTGGGATGTTCAACTCCTAATGAGGTTTTAGAGGCTTTGACCTACTTCACTACAACCGATCAGCAAAGGGACTACACTCATATCTTTGAAGGAAACAACAACATAAAAATTACTGGAAAGTGTATGTATTGTAATCATTGTCTACCTTGCCCTGTGGCGATTGATATTGCCGCAGTAACAAAATTTTTAGACCTTGCTACAATACAAGGTGAAGTTCCGGAGACTGTTAAACAGCATTATTTTGGCCTTGGTAAAAAGGCTGGCGACTGTGTTCAGTGTGGCCTATGCGAGCCACGTTGCCCCTTTGGTGTTGCCGTACGAGAAAATATGAAAAGGGCAACAGAAATTTTTTCTGAATAATAAACACGTTATAAGATTATTTATTTGCACTTAATAGGCATAAAAATGCAAAACTAAGTTAATATAATTGTCAATACAATATAGGATTTTTCAAGCTGTCAAACTTAGGTTTGGCAGTTTTTGGGTTTTCGAAAACTATTGACAAAAATACTAATAAGTGATACGATGTACTGGTAATAAGTATTAAAGACTACTTATGGTTTAGAATAGTGAATTGTTGGAGGTGAGGATTTGGATAATCTAACTGAGATGTTAAAAGGTGTGTTAGAGGGTTGTGTTCTTGAAATCATCAGCCGAGAACAGACCTACGGCTACGAGATCACTCGAAAGCTAAATGCTCTTGGTTTTACAGATGTGGTTGAAGGAACGGTTTATACGATACTTGTACGGCTAGAAAGGAATGCGCTTGTACAAGTAGAAAAAAAACCGTCCGATATGGGACCCCCACGAAAGTTCTTTATATTAAATGATGCAGGGCTTGAGGAGCTTCAGAAGTTTTGGGATAAATGGGGTTTTGTAACATCAAAAATTAATTTATTAAAGGAGGGAAAGAAAGATGCTTGATTCTGTGATTAAGTTAATTATTGGAGACTTGGGAGAGAAAAAGGAATACAAAAATTTAGTGAAACGAGTGGATGCTTTGCCAAAAGAATACCGATTGGCTTTCAAAAAAATACAAAACTATATGTATACCGTCGGTTCACCCCATGGCGATCTGGTTATGTTTACCGATTTGACTATGTTTACAAATTTAGTTGAATTGTTTGAAGAAAGTGCCGCCGAGGGTAAGGGAGTCCTTGAGGTTATCGGCAGTGATGTAAGCAAATTTGTTGATGAATATATGAATGCGTATAGTAGCGATTCTGAAACAATACGGCAAAAAATTAACCGTGAGATTAAGCAGCATTTTGGCAAGGAGGGTAAATGGTTATGATTAACTTAATTAAAAAAATGATTGGTGATAAAAAAGAGTACAAGGAACAAATGACTCGAGTCCATGCTCTGCCAGATGAATATCGATTTGTATTTGAAAAATTGCAGGAGTATATGTGGCGTTTTGCAGGGGGTGACGGTTCCGAAATGCTAACAGCCCAGGGTGAATTGCTCGCACTCTTTGAGAGCGGTGCGACCGAAGGCAGGCACGTTCTTGATATAACTGGCGAGGACGTTGTGGGTTTTTGTGATGAGTATTTGCGTGATACTAAAAAATGGAGTGACAGTTACCGCAAAAAATTAAATGAAGAGTTGAACAATCTTGTTAATAATGGGCATAATAAAAACAACAATTAACAAATCAAAAGGAGATGGATTATGTCAGGTTTAGGATTATCGGGATTAGAGATTGACATGGTGGTTAAGGACAGTTTGGCGGCGCTAGAGCTATACGAGTCTGTTTTTGAGGTTGAACGTATAGAAGTGGGTGATTTTATAGTAGGGCAAAACGAAGTGATATTAAAAATTCATGGAACAAGATTTCATCTACTCGATGAGAACGAGCAGTTTGAGCTCTTTGCTCCCAAACCAAATGACAGGTTGCCAATATGGTTTAATATTATCGTTTCTGACATAAATAAAAGCTTTGACAATGCGGTTGCCAATGGGTTTTCTGTGATTCAACCGTTGACCGAAATGCCGGAAATGGGCATCAAAAATGCTATGCTCGTCGACACATTCGGTTATGTTTGGCTTCTGCATCAAATCGATAAAGAAGTCAGCTTTGAGGAAAGAACCCGTATGTTTGAAGAGCAAGGGTTTGAAAGAAGAAAGTAAAAATATAACTTGTCAACTGGGGGTATGAACATGCGCGTAGAAGCTTCGTCAATAGAAGATCTCATAATAAAAAGCGGTAAATTTGAAAACGTGGTGCGGCAGATTGATGAATTCATCCATAAAACCGCACCGGAACTTGAACGCAAATTTTGTAGTACACAATCCATTACTGGAATCGGTTACGGTAAGATGCCAGAGCAGTATCAAACAGATTGGGGATTCTGGCCGCTTATTTCCCTCACTCCACAGAAGAACAATGTCAGCATTTATGTGACTGCACGAAGAGAGCATAAGTTTTTGCCGGAATTGTACAAGGATCGGTTAGGTAAGGTTAGCCTTGGCAAAAGCTGTATTCGCGTTACTAAGTTCGAAAATCTCAATCTTGAAAGTTTCAAAGAATTAATCCATGATGCGATTGTTTGGTGTGAGAACGAAAATCACAAAAATACAAAAGAAGTATAAACAGTGATTGATAATACCATATACAAAAAAATGAAAATAAAACCTTATATGACTGCGCTTGTAATTAATGCCCCTCCTGATTACCCTAAGGCTGAAGAATTTATATGGCAACTGGAGGGAAGGGAACTGGTTGATTTTATTCATTTGTTTTTAGAAAGTAAAGTTGAATTTGAGAATTTGTTTTCATCAACGGCGATTCGGCATAAATCAAATGGATTGTTTTGGGTCTCATACCCCAAATCTCAAGGTAAAAATAAACCGGATATTAACCGTGACCATCTGTGGGACTTGCTCATCCCGCAGGGATTTCATCCAGTGTCTCAGATAGCGCTTGACGACAAGTGGTCTGCCATTCGGGTGAAGATAAATGAAGAAGGGACAAAATATGACCGCCCCAACAGAAAAAAGTAAGGAGTACAACAAAGATATGAAAGATGTTGATGTTTATCTAAACAACTGTTTACCCCACCGAAAAGATAAGCTTCAAGCAGTTGTATCCTATCTTCGAGATAACTATCCAACCTATGAAGAATCTTGCAATTATGCACCTAGCACAAAATTTCCAGTATTTAAAAGTATGGACAAAACCAACTATGTGGCGGTTGCAAGTCAAAAATCTTATATTGCAATTCATTTCGGTTGATATAACTGCGCACGGATAGCGGCTAGCTCCAGCCCGAAGATTAAAACCGGTGTTGGATGTGCTAAAATACCAGACAGTGTAGAATTTCCTTTATTTGATATTAAAAATGCAATAGACGTTTGTTTTAGTGACAACCCTCCTGGGAATTAATTATTAATTTTTAGGGCAAACAGGGATGTGGAGTATAAAAATGAGAACACTATTGTAAGACGGAAATTTATATTGAATCAATAGGTTTGAGGATTTAATAAATTTAAAATAAAAAC
>CAZOSB010000062.1:0-6042 GCA_964582545.1 uncultured Anaerovorax sp. | reverse complement strand
TTTAAATTAAACCCATTTAATTGCGAGGTATCATAAGCGCTTATTATTTTATCAAGGGCAACTCTTTTCTCGATATAGGAAGCCTTTTCAGAAACCTGAGTCATAGGACTGTCCTTACCCTGAAAAAGACTCTTTAACTTGTTGATATCGACAGTTTCTAATTGTTTGGTATCAATGCCTAACGAGCCATCCTTATTATATGTAATCCCGATATCAGCCAGTTTATCTTTTATGGAGATCAATTGATTTTTCATCTCTTGCGCATATCCTTTATAGGAATCATTCCCAGAATCACGCATAGTTGAAATCAATGCATTAAAATCAGAAACAAAATCTTTTATTTCGTCGGTGATGACTTTATCAGTCTTTTCTTTGCCATCAAAAAGATTTCCCTTTTGGGTATTAGATAATTTATTTATATGTTCGGATAAGTTCTTTGCCCCTGTCTTTATTTTGTCATAAGTATTGGTTGTAATGTTAGACAAAGGATTTTTTTGATTATGCTTTTCGAATATTGAATTTAAACTGTTTTGTTGAGAAACAGTTTTCTTTGATCCAACAAACCTTCTCGAAGATAATTCTAGTCTACTGATACCAGAACTATACCGATTACTATTGAAACTACCTATGAATCTCATGATAATACCTTTCTCATTAATGTTATTAACTCAATATTGTCATGTAATTGTCTAAATAAACTGGTAACCCTATAGTAATATATCGGAATATTTTTCCAAAACTTAATTCTTAAATTTAGATTATTTTATTTTTATTTTTCGTCTGGGTTATTCTTCAAGTTACAAAAGTCTAAAATTGCTTCCACTGCAAGGTCTTGCTGTTGTTCTGCGCTAATCGTGGCATCAGGATCGCCTTTTTGTTTACCGTAATTACCAAACTGTGCGTGATTGCCACCCTCTATAACAACAATGTTTTCTTTGTAATCAATGTTCTTTTCCAAATTTGCATTAAAGGTTCCATATACCGTAAGTGATTTCTCAGGCGGATAATCTCCATACACATATGCGCCTAGCAAAATGAGCCCTTTCAGCTTTTCTGGGTTGTCCGATGCATAGCTGCTCGCCATAGCACCACCCATGGAGTGTCCCCCAATATACCAGTTATGAATATTGGGAAATTCATTAAATACAACATCTGCGGCGTTTGCGTCAAATATGACCATATGAAACGGCATTTTCACAAGAATACAGGTAATTCCACTTTGGCTTAGTTTATTTAAAATAGGCAAATATGCTGTATGCTCTACCTTGGCTCCAGGGTAGAATATCAAGGCAGTATCGCTAGGTGACGCTGGTGATAAAATGGTCAAATCATCTTGCACCTCAATGTTGCTATTTTCTTGCATAACATTCATTGCAATCTGGTCAGCCTTATAATAGTCAGACACATAAACAAAAAATCCAAATATGGATACTATGAAAATCACCACAAGAGTAGTTATGAAAATTTTAACCTTTTTATATTTCTGTTTCATCTTTTGCTCCTTTATATATGAAATAGATAAGATATCCAAAGTATACCCAAGTATATCAGAAATGATAAACAAACATACAAAGAAGCCCACTCTTAGAGATTTATTAGAAATTCGCTAAAATATCATCCCGTACACGGATAAAATCTTTCCCCATCCTGTCTCGGCATCTGCCTAAGTTTATAGGTTTCACCGCCTTAACCTTGCCAGGATTAGGCGTCATTACCACAACCCTGTCCGCCAAATATACCGCTTCATCTATGTCGTGTGTGACAAAGATAATCGTTTTCTTATGTTTCTGCCAAATTCTTATTAATGCATCCTGCATTTTAGTTCTTGTAACGACATCTAGGGCACCAAATGGTTCATCCATAAATAAGATTTTGGGGTTGACCGACAAAGCCCTTGCAATGGCAACCCGTTGTTGCATCCCCCCTGATATTTGATGGGGAAAACTATCCTTAAAATCTTCAAGCCCTACAAGTCCTATGAACTTATCCGATATTCTCCTGATTTCATCCTTCGGTATTTTCTTGTTCTCCAATCCAAGCTCTACGTTGCTTCTCACCGTTCGCCACGGAAGAAGTCCATAATTTTGAAACAATGTAATATTTTCAATGCACGGTCTATTCACCTCAACGCCATCTATTTTTATGCTTCCTGACGATACCTTAGTAAACCCAGCCATTGCATTTAAAAGAGTGGTTTTTCCGCAACCGCTTGGTCCAAGCAGACAAATAAATTCGCCTTCCGCAATCTCTAACGACACATTATTTAATGCTTTCAGATGATTTCCCTTTTGCTTAAATTCTTTTGAAACATTTTTAATCTGAATGTACAACGTCTACTCACCATTCCTTTCACGGTTCCCCCAGTTTTTGTCAATGGATTTTTCAATAAATTTCATCAGCGCATCTAGAATAAGTCCCAGAAAACCGATGGTAAACATTGCTGCAAGCAACAGGTCAGGTCTTAAACTGTTTCTTGCATCAATAATCAAATACCCTAAACCCGTTTGAGCGCCTACCATTTCACCGGCTACCAGAAACACCCACGCAGAACCCAAGGCTTGATGAAGCCCCGTAGCTATTTGCGGAAAGGATGCGGGTAGGATTATTTTTATCAGCATTTCCGATTTCGTCAGCGCAAAATTCTGCGCAACCTTTATGTACATGTTATCTACCCTAGACACTGCAGCAACTGTAGCCAATAGGACCGGATAAAATCCCGCAATAAATATGATCAGAACAGCCGGTAGATCTCCTATGCCAAACCATAATACAATAAAGGGGATCCATGCAATGGGCGATATAGGTCGAAGTATTTGAACGATTGGATTAAAAAAATTCCAAGCCTTGTGATACCAACCCAAAATTAATCCCAAAACAATGCCACACACAGCGGCAGTGATGTAACCCATCAAAAATCTGGCCATACTGACTCGGATATGCGTAATCAATGTGCCGCTTGTTAGCAATTCCACAAAACCCTTAACCACCTGAAAAGGGCTGGGAAATAAGGCTGTGCTGTATCCCCCCAACGTTGCAAGAAGTTGCCATAGGAGGACAAGTCCCATCAACCCAATTAAACCACTTAGCAATTTTTTCATTGAAGCTCCTCCAAATTAGTATAAATCAGAATTGACAAAGTTTTCATAACTTGGTGGATTATCCAGTAAATTTAATTGTTTTACCCGCTTGACTAAATCTGCATAACCTTCTTCTGTGATAGAAAGATCCTCAAAGGAAATCCAGTTCATTGAAATATCAAAAACCTCTTTATCCACGTTTAAGTATTTATTTGCAAGATCATAAACGTTATCTTTATTTTGCGTAATATATTCTCCTGCATTTTTATATTCAGCTACGAATTGTTTAACCAGATCTTCGTTGCCCTTTATGAAATTATCATTTAAAACAAGTGCGCAGCAAAGGGAATGGTCCCACAGATCCCCGGATTCATATAAAACCTTTCCTGCATCTAAGGCTACCGCTTTTGCTCCGAATGGTTCCGCAACACAGTACCCTTCAATCTTTCCTGCCGCCAGAGCGGAAGGCATTTCAGGAGGGGACAATTCCACAATATTTACATCATCTATGGTCAACCCTGCATCTTTAAGCATTTGGCTTATGAGTAAATAATGGGATGACTGCCTGTGTGGAATAGCGATGGTTTTGCCTTTTAGATCGGAAGGATCGTTAATATTTTTAGATGAAATAATAACGTTTCCGTCCGTATGACCCAGTGCCACTGCCGTTAACCCAATGCCCTGTGCCTTGGACTTCATAGCCAGTTCAATCAGAACCGAGGCACCATCCACTCTGCCTGTATTTAGGGCATCTAAAAGCTCCGGCCACGACCCAAACTTTACAAGCTCAATGGATAGCCCGTCTTTTGTGCTATTTTGTAGCTCGCTTTCTATAAAAAGTGGAATGGCGTGTGTAATAGGTAAATATGCAATTTTTATTGTTTCCTTTTTTGCCACATCTTCTTTCGGATCGTTTACCGGTTTACCACCGCACCCGGCTAAAGATAAGATTACTCCTGTAACTATAATCAATGTAATGAATTTTCTCACTTAATTTTCCTCCATAATAATTGTCTCTTCTTGGTGATATCGGTTATCATTTTCTGCGCCAGTTTCATATGGTCAACGTCTACTATCATTTTTGAACCTAACTTATCTTCAGATTTCTGAAAAATGTACTCCATTACGTTATCTGAGCCTTGCACCGGGGGATAAACACAATGGTAAGAATTGATTCCCAACAGCCTAAAACTAAGCGCCGCACCAATGCCCTTTTCGTTTGACCATTCGGGACTTGCAAACGCAAACGGCAGATCTTTTATGGAGCTACCCAGTTCATCGGATAATGCCCGAAACATGGCGGAAGCCCTTGCATTGTCAATACATTCCCCCATATGCCATACAGGAGGCAAATCATCTCTTAAGAACTCTTTTAACCCTTTTCCACAAATTTTTAAGGCATTTTTATTGCAATAGCCTAATTTTAACAAAGGAAATGAAGCGCAACCGTTGGTCAAAACCAAGATATCGTTTTTTATCAGCTCCTCACACAGTTCAACGATGGCCTTTTCATATAGAATCCTAGGGTTGTTACAACCCACCAGATTGACGATTCCCTTTATCTTACCCTCTTTAAGGGCATTAGCCACCTGTGTGATGCCGTCATAATATTGGGTGATATACTCTAGTGAAAAACCAATCTCTGCATCAATCTCATATTGAGGTATTTTTACAGGGATATCCAACCGATTGCCAAAGCTTTCTATGGCTCTATGGATTATTTTTTTGGCAATCGTTTCAACCTCTCCCAAATTTGAATGGTCATGTAACAAGCCGTAATGTTCTGCTCCTCTGAGTCTTGCCGAGTCACTTGTTGTGACCACAACCGTTTTAAAACAATCTGCAACATCCATAATGCTAGGGAAAACATCCTGCACATCTGCAACCCATAAGTCAAGAGCACCCGTTCCCAGCACTAGCTCTGCCCCAATAGCATTCGATAGCGGGATTACATTTCCGTATCTGTACATTGCAGACAAACCGCTACAACAAATTCCATAAAATCTAATTCCAAGCGCACCGGACTCCTTGGCCAAATTGATAAAGTGATCGCTGTTTCCCTGAGCAACAATTTCCTTGACCAAAAGAGGAGAATGCCCATGCACCGCTATATTGACATACCCTTTTTTCAATGCTCCCACATTTGCCTTTAGCGTACTTTTTGCTGGTATCCCATATAGGCTGTCATTGGCAATAGAAGTTCCAAGAACGCTTGACCATGCGAAAGCCAGACCGCAACGCTCAAATTGTGTAAGCAAATTTTCATAGCAGCTATCTGTTCCCGTACCCGTTCTATGCATGGCTTCGAAAATCTCGTGATAGGCACTGATGGGTAAAATATCATGCTTTTTCCACAACTCTACTCGTTCCTTTGGTGCAAAGGTGTGTAAGGATTTATGTTTCTTAGGAACAGACGTTGATAAATCGTTTAGAAGAATGTCGGCTATTTTTACCGCAAGTTCTTGGATTGTTTTACCTTCAGTCTTCAACTTAAATGCTTTTGCAGTCTTAAGAATTTTTTCCTCACCTACGATGGGCATATTCAACTTGCCCTCTCCAGCATATTTTAGAGCAAGCATGGTTTCCCGTCCTCTTGCACCATGCCCTGCAACAGCGGCGGCAACAGAACGCACTAAATTCCGGGCTACGATAATATCTGCATCTGCACCACACACTCCTTTTGGTGACTTTTTCGTTATCTTACAAGGTCCCATGGTGCAGTTTTTACAGCATACACCTGCAATGCCAAAGGTACATTGGGGTTTTTGTGCATCAAAACGATCAAAAGTGGTTTCTAATCCATTTTCTTGCATCGTAAGGAGCATTTCTCTTACAGCCGGGTCAGGAGTCAAGGAAAGAACTTCCTCCTTTGAGGAAAATGTTTTTCTATATTCAGCAACTGCGTTGGCGTAATCATTAACGCTGTTGTTTGAAGCATTTATTCCATGCCTATGTTCTTGGGAAC
>CAZOSB010000061.1:2643-6062 GCA_964582545.1 uncultured Anaerovorax sp. | reverse complement strand
TGAGTTTGACTGATTCCTAAGGCTTTTGCGACTTTGTAGGAACTGCCCAATTGGTGATAGGTTTCTCTGATTAGGTTCGCTTCATATTGTTCTCTTACACTTTTTAAGTCCTTATCTTGATCATTTGGAAGGGTTGTTTGATTCTTGGAATTATCGATTTGACCATAGGAGTTATTGAGTTGATCATTGAAAGTGTTTATATTCCGGGTTTCCTGCACCACAGTAATGGGATCCTCATATTTTTTAGCATCTTCATGAAAAGAATTTAATTTTTCAACGAATTCTTTAGGTAAATCTGCCTCGGTTATAAGGGTATAGGCGGAATTCAGCACCAACCTCTCTATAAGGTTTTCCAATTCTCGGATATTTCCGGGCCAATCATACTTCATGAGAAAGGAGACTAAGTCTACGGAAAATCTTTTCTTAACATTGTATTTTTCAATGTTTCTAGCCAAGAATACATTCAGCAGAGAAAAGAGATCCTCTTTTCTTTTTCTCAAAGGGGGGATTGTAATGGGAAGGACATGCAACCTATAATATAAATCCTCTCTAAACTTATTTTGAGCCACTAAAGTTTGTAAATTTTTATTGGTGATGGCAATAAGCCTGAAATTGCTAGGTCTTTTTTTTGTCTCTCCGATGCGAATCACTTCTTTTTCTTGAATGACATTGAGAAATTTTGCCTGCATATGTAAAGAAAGATCACCGATTTCATTTAATATGATAGTGCCGTTGTTTGCGGCCTCAAAATAACCTGCTTTTCCTTCGGATTTTGCCCCGGTAAAGGCTCCTTTGCCATATCCGAAAAATTCTGATTCGATTAGATTTTCAGGCAGAGCGCAGCAGTTCACATTGATCAACGAACCCTTAGAAAACTTCGATTTTTCATGGATAAATGTGGCGATAAAATCTTTACCAACTCCCGTTTCTCCTTGAAGAAGAACGTTTGCATCACTTATGGAAGCTTTTAAAATGGAAGGCATGATGGAGTTCATTTCAACGCTTTGGGAGGGCAGACCATCAAAGATATCGTTACCGCTGATGATTTCAAAGGTATTGACATCCAAATATTGATTGCTCAACATGTTGCTCGTACCGATTAACTCGTGCTCTTTCTTGATCTTTTCGATATCTTCCCGAATATTTTCCACTAATCTTTTTTTCATAATATCTGTAAAATCCGAGTAATCTAAATCTATGCCCAAAACTCCAATCAGGAAACCATCTTTACTGTAAGCTGGTATACTGTAAGTCACCACATCCATCTTAAGATAAGGGTCGAAATAGGCTCTGGTGAATCCGCCGATTCCCAACCGGATGCTTTCAAAATACCACCATTTTAGAAACTGATTATCCGGTCGAAAGTCTTTAATATACGATAAGTTATGTTCACAAGTTTTCCATTTTCCTAAATTTTCAAAGCAAACACCTGCACAAAACTCGTCTAATCCTAACTGTGGTGTTGCGTTGGGAGTAATTTGAAAATAGACCTGACACAACAGATCCTCTTCATCTATTTGTTTCATATTGTCTATCAACATGGGTTTTAAGATAGTCTCCTGTAGCTCGAGGATATAGCTTCGATCCTTGGACAGTTTTTCCATATCGATGATTTCGGATATTTTGTCCGTAATCACCTTTGATATTTCTTCAATTCTTACCCCTATAGGCTTGGTTTTTAATTCTTCCATGGAACACCTTTCCGAGTTTCAGATTACATGAATTATCATGATATTTAAAAATATCATAACAGCTTGAAAAATATCCGTCAACGTAAAATTATCATAATTTATTTCAATCAGATGAATATAGTGTTTTTAAATATTAATTGTCTGATTAGTCAGAATTGGTACAAATCTTGCTATAAATAATGCAAAACAATTTTGCGAGAGCAGGAATAAGAAAAGAGGTATCTCTATGGTAGCAGACAAATATTTTAAAAATTGCAATATCTATTCTTTTGATTTAGAAAATCATTCCTATGAATCTATGGCTATTTCTAAAAACAATATTATCTTTTTAGGGGAGGAAAGTGAGGGTCTTAAGTATTGCGGACCAAACACGGAAGTTATCGACTTGGAAGGCAAGGTCGTCATTCCGGGAATGTCTGAAGCTCACACCCATGCACCCGGTTTAGCTTATGATATCCTGTTTAACGTTAACTTGTACAATGCCCTTTCAAAGGAGGAAACCTTAAAAGAGATCGAAAACTTTGTGAAAAATAATCCTCAGAAGGAAATTTATTATGGCAGAGGATTTAATTGCAGCTTTTTCGATGGAATTGAAAGCGTGATAGGACCCAAAAAAGAGTATTTGGACGAGATTTGCAAGGATAAGCCCATCATTATTTCTGATTTTGGAGGCAATTGTATTTGGATGAATTCTATAGGTTTTGAAAAATACAATATTACGAAGGATCGGGAATGTCCTCCGGGAGGAGAGATTCAATTGGATCCTAAAACCGGTGAACTCTGGGGAATATTAAGAAATGAAGCTAGAATCTTTGTTCCTTATCAAGATTTTACGGAAGAAGAAAACTATCAAGCCATGAAGGAATTTCAACGGGTCTTACATAAGAATGGTTATACAGGCGTATTTGCTTTAAGACCACCGGGAACGGTGGAACCACGCACCACACTTTTCCATGCTTTTAAAGTATTGGAAGAAAGAGGGGAACTGAAGCTTTGGGTTCATGGGGCCAGAGATATGGATCCACTGGGTGACATTGACGATCAGATTAAACTCATGTTACAGACGAAAGAAACCTATGATTCCGATCAAATAAAACTTACTACAGCCAAATTTTTCTTAGATGGAGTGGTGGAAGGTCTCGATGGATACTTGCTTGAGCCTTATAGCGATCCGGGAGAAAAAGGTAAGGATTTTCAGGGGAACTTGTTCTGGGATAAGGAAAAGTTAAAGTATGCATTTAAAAGAGTGATGGAAGCTGGATTTCAAATTCATTGCCACTCCATAGGGGATGGTGCCACTCACGATGCATTAGACTGCTTAGAAGCTGCTTTGTCTGAGCTAAGACCCGGGGACTATCGCAATACGTTAACTCATCTGCAGTTGGTATCTACTCAGGATATGAAGAGAATGGCAAGGATGAATGTCATCGCTAATGTACAGGTTTATTGGCATTTTAAGTCTCCTGTGATGTATTTTCCAATTGAAAAGGTGCTTTTGGGAGACCGGGCAGAACTGGAATATCCCTTGGGATCATTGGTCAGAGAGGGTGTGACCATCGTTTCTTCCTCGGACTATCCCGTGACACCTGAGCCAAATCCCTTTCATGCCGTAGCCGCAGGAGTTACCAGAAATCTCTACAATGCAAAAGCTTTTGATCTGGATCCCATCGCTGATAAGGACGATCCAAGGTTCTTATTAAATAAAGAGGAACGGGTGTCTCTTACGGA
>CAZOSB010000061.1:0-2543 GCA_964582545.1 uncultured Anaerovorax sp. | reverse complement strand
GATTGCCATGGGTTTTTTTCGCAAATCTACAATCATCATGCTTTTAGTCATTCCTACTTTATTGTTACAATTGATAGTAAGAAATGCGCAGGTTCAGTCTTTGTGCTCACTTGTTATTTCTGTTGTATTTATGTTATCCTTGATATTTTTTAGCATTGGAGCATTTAAATTTTATCACCAATTGATCTTTAAAAGTCCAGAGTATATGGAGTCGGTTAAGGGGTTTCCTAAACTCCATTTAACACTATCTAAAGTGATCATTTCTTCAGGGTGGCTCCTATTGTTATTTTTGATGATGGTATTGGGTATAAAGGCAAATCTTTCTATTGGGGAGGGATTTTTGGTAGATCCTTTTGGCTCAGGAGCTTTGGAAAATCCTTTAAATGTCCTTAGGGAGTATTTTGGAGAGGGGTTATCCGGTGTGGTTTCTTTTCTGATTCTCTACTTTCAGGGTTTGACTTTTTTGGTAACGGTATACTTGGGCTGTACATTATCACATCTAAAGTCTTTCCAAACGTATAAGACTTTAGCAGGAATCTTCTTTATCATTTTCATCACATTTGCAGAAAAAGAGATATTATTATTTCTTAAACGCTGGATCGTTTCTTCTTCGGGAGGTATCGAAAATATTTTATCCATGAGCTTTACAAGTTCATTAACCATACTATTTGGTATTGAGGTACTGCTAATGTTGGTATCGGTGGTGATAAAAATTTACTTTATCAAAGCGATGTTAGATAAGAACGTTTTTCAATTATCCATTGAAGGGAGGGGATAGACTTAGTTGATTTAACAACATATGTAATTTATTTATGCAATTATCTATTTTAAAAATAAGGAGGTAATAATGGAAGAACTTAAAAAAAGAAAACGGTTTGATGCTCCCGATGCTTACATAGTATTATTTGTTTTGATTATTGCGGCATTTTTAGTAACTTATATCGTTCCTGCCGGGTATTTTACCGTCAATGAAGAAACTTATACAGAACGAGGTCAGGAAAAGGTCAGAACTTTGGTGGATCCTGAAAGTTTTCAATATCTTTTAGATGAAAATGGGGTACCAACCTACTTAAAAGGAAAGTGGTTTACAGATTATTATGTAACCGAGGATACCGGTATTTTAAATACTATGCATAATGGATTTGTAAACGGTGGCCTTGATGGAACCGCCGGTATGATTGCCTTTATTTTAATTATTGGAGGCGCATTTGCTATTATCATTCGAACCGGCGCAATAGATGCTGGAATTTGGAGTGTGCTAAAAAAGATGAACGGTAAGGATATTTTAATCATTCCTGCCGCCATGCTGATTTTCTCTCTGGGTGGAGCGGTACTGGGATTAGGAGAAGAACTGATTCCCTTTGCTATGATTCTCATGCCTCTGATGATTCGTTTGGGGTATGATGGAATTACGGTTATGATTACCGTCTACTGTTCCATGATGATCGGTTTTGCCACGTCCTGGATGAACCCCTTTACTCTCTTGATTGCACAAGGCATTGCAGGGGTTCCACTGATGTCTGGAGCTGCTTTGAGAATTGCAGTGTTCGTCATTATAGAGGTAGGATTATTTATTTATATTCTGATGCGTGTGAAAAAATATAAAGCTCATCCGGAACTGGCCATGACTTATGAAAACGATGAAAAATATTTTAGAAAAGGTCAAGAAATTTCTACAGAGGAAATGGAAAAATCAAAATTCACCACAGGACACGGAATCGTAATGGTAATTTTCCTAATCTTCTTCATTTGGATTTTCTGGGGAATCATCGCTAACGGATGGTATATTCCTCAAATCTCTTCTCAATTCTTTGGGATGGGAATTGCCTGCGGTATTGCGGGAGTAATCTTTAAATTGGAAAATATGAGAATTAACGATATTGCTATTTCCTTTAAGCAGGGTGTGGCTGATCTGGTTCCCGTGGTAATGATCTTAGCCTTAGCAAAAGGAATTACCTTGATTTTAGGAGGCGTAGACAATTCCGTACCTAGCGTTCTCAATACTATTTTACATTTTGGGGGCAGCACCTTAGCCGGAATACCAAGCTTTTTGGCAGCTTGGGGCATGTATGTATTCCAATCTATCTTTACATTTTTAGTTTGCTCCGGACCGGCTCAGGCAGCTATATCCATGCCAATTATGGCACCTTTGGCGGATATTTTAGGAGTGAGCAGACAGGCAGCTTGTTTGGCCTATCAAATGGGAGATGGTTTCTGCAACATGATCAATCCTACATCTGCTTTGCTTATGGCGTACTTGGGTATGGTAAAAATTGATTTTGCAAAATGGGTGACCTACCAATGGAAAATGCAGTTAGTTCTGTTTTCCTTTGGAACTCTGGTTATGGTTTTTGCTGTGGCTACAGGGTATAATTAGAAGCAATAAATATCCGTTATTTCTGCCTTAATATTTTAATGATTGTTTTCTATAATGGGAAACATCGTTAATATAAAAGATTAAGTAGAAAAAGGAGGAGGAAATGAAAAAATTATTTGTATTATTTTTGGTTGTAGCCTTGTCCGTGGCTATGATCGGCTGTGGG
>CAZOSB010000060.1:0-6155 GCA_964582545.1 uncultured Anaerovorax sp. | reverse complement strand
TCTGGATAAAAGATTCTTCTGCATTTGCTTTTCTGAGACTGTGAATAGTAACTTTGGTAGAAAAATTTTTAAAAAAAATTGGAAAAATCTATTGACATGGTTGTTAATAAATGTTAAATTAAAACCAAGAGTTAGCACTCACCGAGCAAGAGTGCTAACAAAGGAAAAAATCAGGTGATACTATGGAACTAAATGATAGAAAATTAAGGATATTGCAAGCAATCATAGGGGACTTTATCAGATCCGCAGAACCTGTAGGATCCAGAACCCTTTCAAAGAAGTATGATATGGGAATCAGTCCTGCTACGATACGAAACGAAATGTCTGATTTAGAGGAGATGGGATTTTTGACACATCCTCACACATCGGCAGGCAGAGTGCCTTCCCAAAAGGCCTATAGGCTTTATGTCAATAACCTTATGGAGAGATATGAGTTGCCGGATCAGGAAAAAAGCATCATTAATCAGAAGCTGAACAATAATATCGCTGAGTTGGAAAAAACCATCAAGCATGCGGCTACCCTTCTTTCAGAGATCACCAACCTTACCTCCTTTGCCATAACACCGAAGCATGACGATAATAAATTGAAATATATCAACTTACTCCCGGTGGATAGCAATACAATTGTACTGATGATCGTTGCCGAAAACGGAAAGGTATCTAACACCGCTCTTAAGATTAACGTTCCCTATACGGAACAGGGCTTAGATCTACTTTCCAAATCATTGACCTATAACTACAAAGGGAAAAGGCTCAGCGATATACTCACGGCGGATATTATCAGCAATTTCCAAACAGACATAGAGGCCATGAGCAAGTTGGTGAAAAACATACTTCCCAATTTCCTCAATACGTTGGAAGATATGTTAAATGTTGAATTATATATGGAAGGCTTGACAAATATTTTTTCTATACCGGAGTATAATGATATAGAAAAAGCAAAGATATTTCTGGAGTTGCTAAATCAAAAGAAACATCTTACAAATGTGCTATTGAATCGTGAAAATGGGGTGATTATCACCATCGGTGATGAAAATTCAGATGATTTGATGAGAGATTGCAGCTTGATTACAGCAACCTATAAAATCGATGGGAAATTGGTTGGGAAATTAGGAGTCATAGGACCCACCAGAATGAAATACGATGAAGTAACATCGGTTATCGAATATATGTCAGATAATATAAGTAAAGCGTTTGGAATAGAGGGGGAAGTGGAGGATGAGTAAGAGAAAGAGTAGTGGTGAAGAAAAATTGAAGGAAGATAAGATGAACGATACGAAAACTGTTAAGGAAATAAAAAGTAAAAAAACATTAAAGGATGAAGAGATTCGAGAGCAAGATAATAATGAGAAGCCGCAAACCGAGGAGGAAATTGCTGAAGAAATTGCTGATGAAATCCGAGAAGTCATGGGTGAGAGCTTAGGGCAGAGCAAAGAGGATCAGGAACTAAATGCAAAGTACTTAAGGCTTGCAGCAGATTTTCAAAACTACAAAAAAAGAGTAGAAAAAGAAAAAAGTGACATTTATGCATATGCCAACGAAAAGATAGCGGTGGAATTGCTTAATGTAATAGATAATTTTGAGAGGGCTTTGGAACATGCACCCGATGGTAGTGAGAGTTATGCAGAGGGAATGGGCAAAATCTTCAAACAGCTAAATGGTGTACTGGAAAAAAGCGGTATCAAGGAAATTCAATCTGCAGGAGAGCCCTTTGACCCCAACTTTCATCATGCAGTGATGACGGAGAGTACATCGGAGTTTGAAAGCGGAGCGGTAACCGCCGTTTTGCAAAAAGGATATACTTTAAATGGAAAGGTAATCAGAGCCGCCATGGTAAAAGTAGCAGAATAGCTCAAAGCGTTCACGATCTATGGATTGCCAAAAAATACATCTGACAAAATGAAAAATCAAGAAAAAAGAGAGGAGAATTAAAAATGGGTAAAGTAATAGGAATCGATTTAGGAACTACCAATTCATGCGTATCCGTATTGGAAGGGGGAGAACCTGTAGTAATAGCCAATTCAGAAGGAAATCGTACCACTCCCTCCGTTGTGGGATTTGCAAAGAACGGGGAAAGATTAGTGGGGGAAACTGCCAAAAGACAGGCCATCACAAACCCTGACAGAACCATTTCGTCCATTAAGAGACATATGGGTGAAAACTACAATACGGAAATCGACGGAAAACCATATACACCACAGGACATTTCCGCAATGATTCTAGGTAAATTAAAAGCTGATGCGGAGGCTTATCTAGGTGAAAAGGTTACTGAGGCAGTTATCACAGTACCTGCTTACTTTACAGATAGCCAAAAGCAGGCCACTAAGGATGCCGGTAAGATTGCAGGACTGGAAGTAAAGAGAATCATCAATGAGCCTACGGCAGCAGCTTTGGCTTATGGACTTGACAAAGACGAAAAACATCATAAGATTCTTGTATACGATTTAGGAGGCGGTACCTTTGATGTATCTGTCCTAGATTTGGGAGACGGTGTCTTTGAAGTGTTGGCCACCAGCGGAAACAATAAGCTTGGTGGAGACGACTTCGATGAAATTCTCATGAATTTTATTGCAGATAGTTTTGCAAAGGAACACGGGGTAGACCTGAGAAAAGACAAAATGGCATTGCAAAGATTAAAGGAAGCAGCAGAGAAGGCCAAAAAGGAGCTTTCCAGCTCTCAGACAGCCAACATCAACCTGCCATTTATTACAGTCAATGCAGATGGTCCTTTACATTTAGATATGGATGTAACCAGAGCCAAATTTGATCAATTGACTTCCGATTTAGTGGAAAAAACCATTGAGCCAATGAGAAAAGCCATGTCTGATGCAGGCATCACCAATAGCGATATAGAGAAGGTCATCTTGGTGGGAGGTTCCACAAGAATCCCTGCAGTTCAAGAAGCGGTTAAAAAGATTACCGGAAAAGAGCCATTTAAAGGAATCAATCCCGACGAGTGTGTAGCCGTAGGTGCTGCAATTCAGGCAGGAGTTCTGACCGGTGAGGTTCACGATGTACTGTTGTTGGATGTTACTCCACTTTCTCTTTCTATCGAAACTTTGGGCGGAGTTGCTACCAGACTCATCGAAAGAAACACTACCATTCCAACGAAAAAAAGCCAGATTTTCTCCACAGCTGCAGACAATCAGACTGCGGTAGATATCCACGTAATGCAGGGTGAAAGAGAAATGGCAGCAGGAAATATCACTTTGGGCAGATTCCAGCTTTCCGGTATTCCACCTGCTCCAAGAGGTGTTCCACAGATTGAAGTAACCTTTGACATCGATGCTAACGGTATTGTAAATGTTAGTGCAAAGGACATGGGTACAGGAAAAGAACAGAGAATTACCATCAGCTCTTCCACTAAACTTTCCGAGGATGAAATCAAAGCCAAGGTAAAAGAGGCTGAGCAATATGCTGAAGAGGATAAGAAAAAGAAGGAAGAGATTGAGACTAGAAACAGGGCTGAAACTCTTGTGTATGAGACGGAAAAATCACTGAAGGAACTGGAAGCAAACTTGAGTGAAGAGGAAAAAGCCAAGGTGACGGCAGCAAAAGAAGAGCTTTCTAAGGCTTTAGAAGCAAACAATATAGATGAAATTAAGGCTAAGACAGAAACTCTTACCAATGAATTCCATACGATTTCTGCCAAGATGTATGAAAAGGCTCAGGCTGCCCAGGGTGGAGCCGGCGGTCAAGGATTTGATCCCAACAATATGGGGGGAGCCGCTGAAGGCGAAGGTCCTAAGCCTGACAATGTAGTAGATGCCGATTATGAAGTGGTTGACGAAGAAGGAAATAAATAGTAAGGTAATAAGGGCGGTCAGCAGGCCGCCCTACAAAAATAAGAACATATAAGTTAGGAACATAGAGACAGGAGAAGGCAAAATGGCGGAAAAGAGAGATTTTTATGAAGTCCTTGGATTGCAGAAAGGCGCTTCAGAGGCTGAAATAAAAAAAGCGTTCCGAAAGAAGGCTATGGAATTTCATCCTGACAAAAATCCCGGCGATAAGGCAGCAGAAGATAAATTTAAAGAAGTGAACGAAGCATACAGCATTCTTTCTGATCCTCAGAAAAAAGAGAAATACGATAGGTTCGGTCATGCCGGAGTAGACCCAAATTCCGGCTTCGGAGGAGGCGGATTTGGCGGTGGATTCGGCGGCGGATTTGAAGATATTTTCGGAGATTTGTTTGGTGGAATGTTTGGAGGCAATGCGGGTTACAACCAAGCGGGGGCCAGAAGGAGAACCGGTCCGCGTAAGGGGCAGGATCTGCAAAAAGGTCTTCAAATTACTTTTGATGAGGCCGCCTTCGGCGTTACAAAGCAGATCCAATTGAATAAATATGTTACCTGTGACGATTGTAGTGGAACCGGAGCCGAAAAAGGAACCTCAAAGGTTTCCTGTGATAAGTGCAACGGAAGTGGGGAGCTGAGAACTACTCAGAGAACACCTTTCGGTCAGTTTGCAAGCGTGTCACCCTGTGATAAATGTGGGGGCAGTGGTCAGATGGTGGAAAACCCTTGTCACGCTTGTCACGGATCTGGAAAAATTCGAAAAACGGTCACTCTTTCGGTGGAAGTGCCTGCCGGAGTGGACAATGACTCCGTTATTTCTGTAAGGGGACAGGGAGAACCGGGCAGCAACGGAGGACCTAACGGAGATCTTTACGTTGTAGTTTCCGTAGAGCCCCACAGCTTATTTAAGCGCAAGGGCAACGATTTATGGTTGGATATTCCTATTACCTTTACTCAAGCTGCTTTAGGGGCGGAAATAACCGTGCCAACGCTTAAGGAGAAGGTGGCTTACAAGGTTCCTGCGGGAACTCAGCCGGATACAGTTTTCCGATTGAAGGGAAAAGGTGTGAAGAGCCTGCGAAGTGGAAAGGTGGGGGACCTTTACGTAAAGGTGAGCCTAGAAGTTCCCACCAAGCTTACCGGGGAGCAGAGAAAGCAACTGGAACAGTTGGAAAAGGCCTTTACTCATGAAAGCTATTCCAAGGGAAAGAGCTTTGCAGAGACAATGAAAAAGCTCTTTAAATAAATTGCAAAGGTTAACCTATGAAAGAATATAAAGAAATTAAAATTTATACTCAAAGGGAAAACATAGACTCTCTTGTCCATATTTTAGAGAATATGGGCATAGAGGGTTTTCTTATTGAGGATTCCGAGGACATTAAAGAGCTTTTGGAAAAGAAAAATTCCTATGATTGGGATTATGTGGATGAAAAGCTTTTAAAATTAGATCAAATAGCGACAAATATCACCTTTTATCAGGAGACATCCAAGAGCAAGGAGTTGTCTGAACAGGAAGAAGGTAGGCAGGAATTGGACGATTCAAGCTCATGGAGCATAGAAGACATACAAGAAAAAATTCTTTCCACCGGTCTCGTAAAAAGCATAGCGGTTCAGACTGTCAAGGACGAAGATTGGCAGAATCAGTGGAAGGAATTCTTCCGACCTGCTCGTGTTTCAAATAGAATTGTGGTGGTACCCTCTTGGGAATCCTACTCGGAGGAGCAAGAGGAAGGAGAAGATCCTCTCATCATAAGGCTGGATCCGGGCATGGCCTTTGGCACTGGAACCCATGAGACCACTTCTCTATGTCTGAAACTCATGGAAAAATATTTAAAAAAAGGAGATGCCTTACTGGATGTAGGATGCGGATCGGGAATCTTGACCATTGGTGGTGCTCTGTTAGGTGCCAAAAAGGTGCTGGGTGTGGATATCGACCCTGAAGCTGTGCGCGTTTCCTTAGAAAATGTAGAGATGAACAGCCATAAGATGGGTGAAATTGATGGTTGTGAAGTGCAGATTAGAAAAGGGGATTTGACCAAAGGTATCGATTTCAAAGCAGATGTGATCGTTGCCAACCTAATGGCAGATTTAGTTATGATGTTGGCTGAATATGTGGAGAACAACTTAAAGCCACAGGGTTATTTCATCTCTTCGGGAATTCTTGTGGAAAAAAAGGTTCAGGTAAGTGAAGCCATCACAGCAGCGGGGTTTGAAATCGTTGAAATTATGGAGGACGGGGAATGGTGCGTTATTTGTGCAAAACTGTATAGTTTTTAATGCAAAATCTTGATGGGTATGATACAATCCCACGTTTGACAGTAAAAAACCTCGACAAGGTTCAAAATTAAACATTAGTCG
>CAZOSB010000059.1:0-6207 GCA_964582545.1 uncultured Anaerovorax sp. | reverse complement strand
AAAATCGCAGGATTTCAACCTTTTTTGGGCATAAAAATGCCAATTTGGGCGGTAAATTAGGACTGCATTTTTATAGATGTCTTTTTGGTTTTTTTTGGTATTGGGGGATTTGAACTAATACAGAAAGGATATTTGGATTTATTTGCACTTCTTTGTGGCTTAGGTAGCAAGGAGGGGCTTTTTTAATTGTCTGGTTTTATGGAATGTGTTAGAATGAAGAAATGGATGATAATATAAGTGTATGACACTAATAGCAATAACGTGGGATTTATCCTAAAGAAAGATTATTTATATAACATGTAGGAGGAATACAGCGTGGTAATTGAAACAGATAGACTTATTTTGAAAGAGTTAACAATGAGTGACATTGACGATTTACATGAGATTTTATCTGACCCTGAGTCAATGCAACATTATCCCAAACCATTTGACATGGACAAAACTAAAAGTTGGATTGCGTGGAATATTGAGAATTATGCTACATACAGATTTGGGTTATGGGCGGTTATTCTTAAATCAGATAATAAATTTATCGGTGATTGTGGCATTACGATGCAAAGTATAAATGGCTGTATGGAACCCGAAATCGGTTATCATATAAGCAAAAGATATACCAATAAAGGTTATGCCACAGAAGCGGCACAAGCTTGTATCAAATATGGTAGGGTTTGATGAAATATATTCGTATATGAAACACACCAATATTCCATCTCAAAAGGTTGCACAGAAAAACGGTATGAAATTCGTTATGGAATATGACGACGAAAAAAATAAAATATCGAAAGTATTTTCAATTACCAAAGATGAATATGAGAACTACGCCAAATGAGCATAATGTGAATATATTCTCAAATCATTAAAAAACTTGGTGTAACTGCATGGGAAGTTATTTGGCAAGCAATGCTGAAATGTCCTGATTTGGTCCCCGTTCCAGCTAGGCTTGTATTTGAAAAAACCTGATGCCACTACAGCTATGACAAGGTAATTAAATATTTTTCGTGTACAAATACAAAATCGAAATAATTGAGTTTTATATAGAAAAGTGTTATACTAAATTTACAACATTAGAATGCTCATAGAAATGGGGGTAACCTTCTTATGGATAAGACTGAATTAAATGAATTAGACTCTACTTGTGGTGTTTCTGATGAGGAACTGACAGAACGCTTTAAAGAAGCAGTTAGAATAGAAAATGAAATAAAGAAAATTAAAGGATTGCCAATACCTAAGTTTGATCCGGTAAAAAAAGCACCGTATTTAGAATATCCTAACGGAAGCAGGGAGTATATAGAATACCCTGACAGGGGAATGGATAATGCTTAAAAAGCCTGAGATTATTATATTTGCTGGGCCAAATGGGTCAGGGAAGAGTACAATTACTGCAATGACCAATATAATAGAGCCATATACAAATGCAGATAATATCAAAAAGAGTAGCCATTGTTCCGATATGGAAGCTGCTATTTTGGTGGATGAGCTACGAAACAAATATATTGATGAGAAAATAAGCTTTACATTTGAAACCGTTTTATCGACAGATAGAAACCTAGCGTTATTGAAAAGAGCAAAGGAAAGAGGATATTTTATCAGATGTATTTATGTATTGACCTCTGAACCTCTGATCAATGTGGCAAGGGTTAAGGCGAGAGTACAAGCTGGGGGGCATGATGTGCCTGTAGAAAAGATTATATCTAGATATTATAAGGCCTTAGCGTTATTGCCGGAGCTTCTACCAATTTGTGATATATGTCATATTTATGATAATTCAGAGGTTCCTTTTCGGATTTTCAAAAAAAGGAAAGAACAAACTTTATTTTGGGAAAATGAGCATTGGAATTTGAGTAAAATTGAATTATTAACAGGGACAAAACTTTACTTTAATGAGACTGAACAATAATAGGGTTGGAGATTTTAGTATGATTAATATAGAAAATGCTAAAACGTTAGTGCCAGCATTATCAAAGCTATAAAATATGAAATAAAAGGAGACGTAAAAAATGAAACAGTTGTATTGTCAAAGTTGCGGTATGCTACTTGAAAAAGAAGAGATTATTGGTACTAATAAAGATAGCAGTAAAAATAATGATTATTGCATTTATTGTTACAAGGATGGGGATTATACTCAAAATGTTAGTATGGATGAAATGATAGACATAAGTTTACGGCATATGAAGCAGTTATTTAAGGATGATCCTAATTTTAATGAAAGCGATGCACTTGAAAACATGAAAAGTTTTTTCCCAAAACTAAAAAGATGGGTGCAATAAGAAAAATACAATGACTAATTCTGTTTTTGTAAAGGTTTGGGGAGATAATTATTTGAGTGATTAAAATTCCTTTTAAAAAGATGAGAATAAGAATGAGAGATTTTAAGCAAAGAGAATCCTAAGTAATAGTTCAAATCCCCCTATTTTAAGGCAGCAAACAAAAAGATATCTATTTCAACCGTATACTACACATTGTATGGTTGAAATAGATGTCCTGTGATGAAAATCGCAGGATTTCAACCTTTTTTAGGTATGAAAATCCTGAATTAGGCGGTAAATCAAGACTTCGTTTTTATAGATGTATTTTTGGGTTTTTGAAACTTTGGGGGGTTGAACTAATACAGAAATGATAATTTGGATTTAAAAGCACTTCTTTGTGACTGAGGTTTGCATAGGGAGGTGTTTTTTTATTGTAAGGGCTTATGGAATATGTTAGAATGAGGAAATTGATGATGATATTAGAACTTCCAATACAAAGATAGATAGGTAGAGTGATGGCAATCCGGTTGCGAAAATTTATGGGGATGCATCTATTAAGGAGTCATCATCGGTGAAGAAATTTAAAGTAGTTTTGGAGGAACCTGTAGTGATAAATGAAATTTGTGGCTTTGCTTATGATTGTAAAAATGCTGATGCTTTAGCTGATTTTTATGTGGAGCTTCTTGGATGGAAAAAAGAAATATCTGGTGGAGGTTGGGCAGCATTACGTTCTCCGCAAGGGTGGATGTTTGCCTTTCAGGAAATAGAGGAATACATGCCACCTGTTTGGCCTTGGGAGAGCGGAAAGCAACAGCAAATGGGTCACATTGATTTCTATGTTGAGGATCTTGCTGAGGCTGTTAAGCACGCTATAAAATGCGGAGCTACAAAATCAGAAATACAGTATTATGATACTTCAACAGTTTTATTTGACCCCGAGGGGCATCCATTTTGTTTAAGTACAGAGAGGCAATAAGGTTGAAATAATCAATATAACACAAAAACAGGAGGTAATATAATGCTGCGAGAAATTCCAACTTCTGAAATGAGAGAGCAATGGGAAAAAACCTTTGTGCAATACAAAGATAGATTAAGACCAAACAGAAAAACCGGGCAAGAAATTGTTGATTATCTTCTCTCCAAATATCAGCTCATCCCTTTCCATGATGAGAAAGCAGATGAAGTAATAATTGGTAATGTGATGAGAAATATGCATTTTAAGCAGAAGCTACCTATGGGTGAAAAACCGCACCCTGTGACTTTCAGTTGGATGCATAATCAAAATGATATTTTTATTGGGGTTGATTTAGCTTCCGGTATGTATCATATTGAAGATGACGAAAATCTTTGGGATGAACTCTGTGCATTTCAGGGGTTGGATAAATATGATTTGCAAAACAGTTTCTGTGTATATGAGTATATTCATTGTCTTGAAGAATTTGGAAAATTAGAAGCTATTCTCAACAGCTTTAAATAATAGCAATAAACTACTACATTAGATGACAGAAAGGTAAAATCAAAAAACAAAACGATGATAAGTAACACCAGGAGGTTGTTTAAAGGCAAATGACATAAGGATTGTTGTATGAAAATAAACCAATACTTAATTAACCATTACCTGAATTATGACGAAAATAGTCGTCTTGTTTCAAATCATGGCTCAGTTGAGTTCCTCACCACTATGCACTATATTGAAAAATACATAAAAAGGGGACTTGTTTTTGCTGCATATGTCATATCTGATGGCTGTTCATTGATGAGGGGTTTAAAAGAAGCAATATTAATGTAGCTGAATACATGAATACGGGCTTAATAGACCCTGTTACATTCGCAACTCAATCGGAACCAAAGGATCTGTTTGAACTTGTCCGCAAAGAAGATATTGGTGATTTAATGTCTGTGTTTCCTGTAACGAGTTTGCATTATGTGGCATCCGATGGGATTACATTGTGCATGCGGGAAGAGGTTGATGCAATGGATCGTGATACTTTTGAGTTGTACTTAAAATATCATTTTGCTACTTGCGAACGTAAAGATTTAGTAGGTGTTACAAGCCATGCCATTGATATATTCAGAAAATAGGGATATGATGACAGGATATTGGGAAGTAATAAAAAAAGGAATAAAGGCAACAGGTTCCGTGAAAGTTCAAGTGACCTAATTTTAATTCACTTAGTAAAAAGATATCTATTTCTACCATAGACTACATAAAACCCTTGGATTTTCCAAGGGCATTACTTTGTCTAAACTAACTTGGTGCAATCTGTAATCTTCTATAAATAATTTATTCAATATAAAATATTACTTTAAGATTGCTTCAGAGATAAGTCTATCGAATCTTCTAATGTCAACACCCTTTTTAAGATTTATTTTAATGTGGCCAGCACGTGTCCATAATTCCATTTCTGCATTAAAATCTAAGGTTCCAGCGTTTTCAGATGACCACATATCAATGCTTTTGTATGGGAGTGAATATATCTCTACTTTCTTACCTGTGATTCCTTGGGAATCTCGTACTATCAACCGTCTATCGGTAAAAATCGCACTATCTCGAACTGTTTTATACGCAGCAACAGCGATTTCGCCATTGACTAAGAGATTATTAACATCTTCAGGAATGGAACACTCTGACATAAATGTCCATGTTAACATACCTTTAATTTCTGCATTAATTGCCATATTTTTTTCTCCTTTGATTTTATTATAGATATTGAATATTTTTTTAATTTTAAACTTTTATAATTAGGTTTGGTTTTACTCCTTTCATATTATTTTATTTGTTTTTTAAATAATCACAATAATCTTTAACTGATTGAAATTTTTCATCATCTAATTCTGACAAATCTAAAACTTTATTTTCATTAAAGACTGTTGTTTTCATTTTTTTAATAAAGAACGTTGCAATAGTGCCGGTTAACATGCTGATAAACCCTATGCCTATTAACATTAGCACTGCGGCTAAAACCCTTCCTAAATTGCTTTCCGGGGAAATATCTCCATACCCCACAGTAGTGGTAGTTACAAATAAATCTGCCCATGAAGGCAGCTACCTTTAATAATTTTAAAATCTTAAAGAGCCTGACAATTCTAAACGCTCTAAACATTGATGAAAATGGAATAATTGCTAAAAGGTCAAATATATTCTGTTTGAAAAAAATCTTTTTCGATTCTGCTTTAAGTAATCTATAAAAATAATCAACTGCAAAGACGATTAAGATTATCATATCGAGTATAATATATTTTCCGTAATAATCAGGGGGTATCTTATCCATCAAATCCATAATGGCCAATACCACCGCAATAAGGGCTAAAATATTTATTAAAATTTCATACCATAATTTTTTCATATCCACCAACTTAAAGGTATTATTAGTTGAACTGTGGGAGGGGAAAGGAGAAATTATGTTAATAAAATTAATCATACTATTAAAATATAGCAATGCCAATCTTTAATTTCGCTGTTATGTAGGACTGCTAATTTTTATTTATTTCATAAAAAATAAAAATTTAATATATCTGTAATTTATTAATAAAATTTCCAACTGCTTCCCACTCTTTATAGTCAAGCTTCAATAATTCGGTAATAAATGTTTTTTCAAATTGATTGTTTTCTGCAAAGAATTTTTCTGTTAAATTTGCCAATCTATTATCTTTATTCGATTTAAACATCTTGTCTGATCCATCTCTGAGCCATTGCTCATTTACATTGAATGTAGCACAGATTAACTTAAAGTTAGAATCAGTTAGATTTCTTGTTTCTAATTCAATATTTGATATTCCAGACCTTATTAATCCTAATTTTTTGCAAATGATTCTTTAATTATCTTTAAACTTTTTCTGATTTCAAAGATCATTTCGTTTATTGAATTTACTCTTTCCTTTAATTCAATAAAAACATCATATCTAAAAAAATTTTCAAAGTCAACGTAAATATGGAACATTTAAATAGTTGGATAATGTA
>CAZOSB010000058.1:0-6403 GCA_964582545.1 uncultured Anaerovorax sp. | reverse complement strand
TTTCCCGGATTGATACGAACCTTATCCGCACCGTTCTTGATGGCTTCTATAGCTAATCTATAATCGAAATGAATGTCAGCCACCAAAGGCAGGGACACCTTTTTTCTGATTCTCCCAAAAGCGTCTGCCGCTTCACCGTCTGGAATGGCCAACCTTACAATCTGGCAACCGGCCTCCTGAAGCTCCGCAATTTGCTTGAGAGTGGCTTCTACATCCCTGGTATCCGTATTGGTCATGGATTGTATGGAAATGTCAGAGCCTCCCCCTATGGAAACGTCCCCACAGAATATTTGTTTCGTTTTTCTCATAGTCATTACCTTTTCATTCTAAAACCCATAAGTTATCCTAATGTAATCCATTTGCAAACGACCCAAGGTATAGAAAAATTACTTATTTATATGATAAATCTTCCCACATCGATAAAGGTGATATAAATCATCAACCCAAACAGCAACATGATTCCCACAAAGTGAATTTTTCCTTCCAGTTCATCAGAAATTGCCTTTCCTGTAAATTTCCTGATAATCAAGAAAATAAATCGTCCACCATCCAAAGCTGGTAGAGGTAACATATTCACAATAGCTAGATTTAAACTGATCAAAGCTGTAAGCTGGGCAAGATAGATAAAACCCTGCTTCGCCGAATCCCCCACGATGTATACGATTCCTACGGGTCCTGTCAAAGCGTCCAGCTTATATTCTCCAGTAACCAATTTTCCGATGGCATCCAGCATACCTACACCCATATCCCAAGTGCCACGAACTCCTAAAACCACCGCATCTACTGCTGATTTTTCATATTGAGGTAGGATCCCTATGACCCTTCGGTTATTTTCTTCGGGAAGGAAATCAACCTTTGAAGTGATTTCCAAGGTTTCGTTCCCTCTTTGAACCTGCATCTTGAGAGTTTCGCCGGTGCTAGCACTAATGTATGTGGTAATATCCTGCCATTTCTCTACAGGATTATCATTGATACTTAAAATTTTATCCCCCGACTCCATTCCTGCCAGCTGTGCCGGAGAACCGGGCGTAAATTCCTTTATTACCGTAGAAGGTGTTCCCATAGCAAAGATGATGCAAGAAATCACCAATATTGCCAAGATGACGTTCATGGCGGAACCTGCTACGATTACCAGCGCTTTTGACCAAAATGGTTTTTGATTAAACGCCCTAGGATCATCAGAATCCTCGTCCTCTCCTTCCATTTTGCAGTAGCCCCCAATGGGAAAAGCCCTCAAAGAGTATTCCGTCTCACCTTTTGTCTTGTGGAACAATAAGGGACCCATGCCTATGGCAAATTCGTTCACCCTGATACCCACAGCCTTTGCTGCCGCAAAATGTCCAAATTCATGTACAAAGATTAAAATGCAAAACATAATTATGGCATAAACTATCGTCATAATAATTACCTGCTTTCCCCTATTTTTTTAATTAAGCTCTAAGCTTTTCTCTGATTGCACCATCTATTTGTATTATATCATCTATGGTGAGATTATATGTTGGATTGTGTTCATTTAATAGTCTGTCTAATGTGTTTTGAATGTCAAGGAATTTGATCTTACCATCCAGAAACTGTTCCACCAATACTTCGTTGGCTCCGTTGAGCACCACCGGGTAACTCCCTCCGTTTTTTAAGGCTTCATATGCAAAATGTAAGCATTGAAAGGTCTTTAAATCCGGCTTTTCAAAGGTTAACTGCTGCAAGGAAGCAAAATCCACACCTGGTTCTGCTGACTTTAAACGTTGGGGGTACTGTAACGCATAGCTGATGGGAGTTCTCATATCCGGTACACCTATTTGAGCAATGACAGAGCCATCTATGTATTCCACCATGGAATGGATGATGCTCTCTGGATGAACCAACACCTCTATGGCTTCTGCCGGAACATCAAAGAGCCAACTGGCCTCGATGACCTCCAGACCTTTGTTCATCATGGTGGCAGAGTCAATGGTGATTTTACTTCCCATACTCCAATTGGGATGTTTTAATGCCTCCACTAAAGTTACTGACCCCAACTGATCCAGAGTATACCCTCGAAAAGGTCCACCAGAAGCGGTCAATAAGATTTTTCTCAGTTCCTTGGGGTTGTTTCCCTGTAAACATTGGAATATGGCGCTATGTTCACTATCTACCGGCAATAGTTTTATGTCAACCTTCCTGATTTCCTCTAAAATTACTGCCCCTCCTGCCACCAAGGTTTCCTTGTTGGCCAGTGCGATATCTTTTCCTGCTCGGATTCCATGGTAGGTCGGTAACAGTCCCATCATCCCTACGAGCGCATTGACGATCATGTGGCTGTCTCCAAAGGCAGCAGCTTCAATCAATCCCTTTTCTCCATAGGAAAAGGTAATTCGGGGATACTTCTTGCTTAGGAAAAGAGCGTCCTCTTCTGTGGCAGTCACAGCAAACTCAGGAGAAAATTTTTCTAACTGCTGACAAAACAAGGATAGATTCTTCCCGCAGGTTAACACCGTAGCTTGAAATAAGCTAGGATTCTTTTCTATGATATCCAAACACTGCGTCCCAATGGAACCCGTAGAACCTAAAATAACAATCTTCTTCATTTATTACCGTTAACTTTCTCATTTTTCATTATATTTTTTCTAAGTGTACTTCTCTATTTTATTAATTCAAATCAATAGAAAATCATTCTTACAGATTCTCTTCCTCAACGGATAATAAGTGTTTCTCAACCAGTGCACAGGCATCTTCAATGCATCCATCACAGGAACGCAGTTTGGGGCTTCCCCCCACCCCCAATAAATCACTACAAATTACAGAAGTGTTCATCTCCTTAAACTCGTCTGCTAGTTTTTTCACCAGTTCATAAGTCTCCGCTTTGGTTTTTCTCTTATCTATATCACCACTGCTATTTTTCATACCAGCTAGCATGTAAAGACCCGTAACAGCCCCGCAGGTACCATCTCTCATACCGCCCATTCCACCTCCGAAACCTTCGGAAATCTTAAAGGCTGTTTCCTGATCAATACCAAACAGATCACAATAAGCACAAATTACCGCCTGACTGCAATTGTAACCTAACTTATGAAAGGCTACCGCTTTTTCAATTCTATTTTCCATCATTACCTCCAATTTACAATCACCACAGTAATATAATAATAGATTATGGGCGCCGTAAACAATACGCTGTCAAAGCGATCTAAAATACCCCCATGCCCGGGTATCAAGTTTCCATAATCCTTAATATCCAATTTTCGCTTAAACACTGAGGCTGTCAAATCTCCCAGTTGAGATACCACACCTCCCAAAAGACCGATGAACAGGCAATGTATGAATAGCTCCGGAATCACAAAGTACCCGAAGATACCGCAGAGAAGAATACTTCCTAAAGTGCCGCCAATAGATCCTTCTATGGTTTTTTTAGGGCTGATATCAGGGCAGAGCTTATGTTTTCCAAAGGCATATCCAGCGAAGTACGCCAAACTATCCGTACCAAAGGCGGTCAGAAATATGAGCCAAACCAAAATTCCATAATTCGGAATCTGCTCCACCAGAACCACGTGATAAGAAAAGAAAATCACATAGAAAATTCCTGTCAAAGTCACCATAGCATCTATCAATTGCCGCTCTTTAATTTTAAATAAGTACAAAAGACTCAAAAGAATTGTGGCAAAGAACCAAAGCATATAGAAAGAGGTTTCCTCAGGACAAAAGATGTTGATAAGGTACAGCGCAATTAAGGAAAGGTATGCCACAAAGTAAGAAGGTTTGATTCCATTGGTTTCAAAGCTCCTAAAAAACTCCCAAATACCTGCCCCTCCTATGATAAAACATGCCGCTAAAAGCACTTTACCTCCCAGAAACACCACACCCAAAAGGGGTAACATAATCAATCCCGATAAAACTCTGGTCTTCACTATTTTCTGCCTCCAAATCTTCTATTTCGTCCTTGATAAACTTCTATGGCTCTCTCCAACTCTTCCGGAGAAAAATCCGGCCAAAGCACGTCTGTAAAGACAAACTCGCTGTAGGCACACTGCCAAAGCAGGTAGTTACTCAACCTCTTTTCCCCACTGGTTCTGATTACCAAATCCGGATCTGCGATACCTGAGGTATATAAATAGTCGGAAACCAATTCCTCAGAGATGGTCTCTAAATCTAAGGAATCCTCCTTCACCTGTAGCGCTATTTGCTTGATGGCTCTGACCAATTCATCTCGACCGCCGTAATTTAAAGCAATATTAAACTGAAGTCCGTCATTATTGGCTGTAGTCACCAAAGATTTTTTCAAACTCTTTACCGCCTTTGGTGGAAGCTTTTCGTAATCACCTAGAATATTGACCTTAACATTATTCTCATGCAATTCTCGCAGTTCTTTTTCCACATATACGATAATCAACTGAAAAATTCCACTCACTTCATCCGTGGATCTCTTCCAATTTTCCGTAGAAAATGCGTAAACCGTAAGGTGCTTCACTCCTAAGGACGAGCATCTCTTCACGATTTCTTTCATGGCACTCATGCCGGCATTATGACCTGCCAGCTTTGGTAAACTGCGTTTCTGCGCCCATCTTCCATTGCCGTCCATGACGATGGCTATATGGGGCGGAATATTGTTTAAGTCTATCATATCTTACACACCGTTATGAGTATATCACTGCTCTCAACTTTGCCTTCTGCTTTATTTTGTCTCAAATCTTCAACTTTTATCACTCTTTGCTTGCTTGTTTTATATACTTCTCTGGGTGGTCTGTGTGGTTTCGTTTCCAAAACGCTAAAAACCAACCCTTCTTTGTGCAGAAGGGCCTGTGCGGTTTCCAGTTCCATTCCCAAAATATCCGGAATGCAATTCAAGCCTAAACCTCCATCAATTCTTTTTCTTTTGCTACGATGATGGTCTCGATATCCTTCATGGCTTTATCCGTTTTCTTTTGAATCTCATCCAATTCCTGTTTCAAGTCATCCTCAGTAAATTCTCCGGCTTTTTCTTGCTTCTTTAGATGCTCATTGGCATCTCTTCTCTCATTTCGCACCGCTACCTTAGCATCTTCTCCCATTTTTTTAATGGTCTTTGCCAGCTCTTTCCTTCGCTCCTCCGTAACCTGTGGAATCACCAATCTGATCACCTTGCCGTCATTGGACGGTGTAATACCTATATTCGCAAGATTGATAGCCTTTTCCACCAATGGAATGGACTTTGGATCAAATGGAGAAATCATCAAGGTTCTTGGTTCAGGAACGGAAATATTTGCAACACCCTTTAGCGGTGTTGGAGTTCCATAATATTCCACCGATACCTTATCTAAAATTGCAGGGTTTGCTTTTCCAGCACGCACCGTATTTAGGTCTTCCTTTAAATGGTCGATGGTTTTGTTCATTTTTTCATTAAAAACTTGTTGATAATCTGTACTCATATTTACCTCCTTGCGGTTTTCCGCTCAATTAAAAAATGTTTTCTCTCATGTAAAAGTGGCTTTGCCACATTATGTGGGCTTATGCCCAAAATCTATTTTCTTGTTATCTGATAATGGTTCCGATTTTCTCTCCATAGATGGCCTTTAGAACATTTCCCGTTTCTGCCAGCCCAAATACATGTATTGGGATATGATTATCCCTGCAGAGGGATGCAGCCGTGGAATCCATAACTCCCAGACCTTTTTCCAAGACCTCTTGATGGGTCAGTTCCGTATACTTGATGGCATTCGGATCCTTTTCGGGATCTGCGGAATAAACGGCATCTACCTTCTTTGCCAATAGGATTACATCCGCCTCGATCTCAGCGGCTCTAAGTGCTGCCGTAGTATCTGTAGAAAAGAAAGGATTACCCGTTCCTGCCGCAAAGATCACCACCTCATTTCTGTCCAACTGAGAGATTGCTCTTCGCCTGATGTATGGTTCTGCCACTTCTTTCATCTCGATGGCCGTTTGCACACGGGTAGGAATATCAATGGCTTCAAAGGCATCTTGAAGCGCCAAAGAATTGATGACCGTCGCCAACATTCCCATATAGTCCGCCGTAGCTCGATCCATGCTCTGACTGGTTCTGCCTCTCCAGAAGTTCCCACCACCCACTACGATGGCAACCTGAACTCCCAAACCGGTAATTTCCTTTACTTGCCTTGCAACCTTGCCCAGCATTTCTTCATTTAACCCGAATTTATTGTCTCCTGCCAACGCTTCTCCGCTGATCTTTAATATGACTCTCTTATAAATTGGGGTCTTTTCTTTTGATTCCATAAATCCTCCAACCTCTTTGTTATGCGAAAAGAAAGGCACTATCCCGTAGTGCCTTTCTCTTAAAAGCCACTAAATTTGGCTTTTTGATTATATCATAAAGTAAAATTTATATCAATCCCAATCTACTCCCGAATCTACATCACCTACAACAACTAAAACGAAAACCTAAGTGCAACCCCTGCATGAAAATTTGGTTGCACTTAGT
>CAZOSB010000057.1:0-6531 GCA_964582545.1 uncultured Anaerovorax sp. | reverse complement strand
ATTATATTTTAAAACGTATTTTATAAAAATTTAGCAAAAGTTTATAAAAACTTTATATTTTCATGGTACAGTATAGTTAAGAAAAATTACTATTGATGAGTTATGGATTGATTTATGAGGAGGTAAAAGGTGTCTAAAAAAAGCAGTCACGTCTTTACAAAGACAGAAGGCGATGTAAACTTAACCGAAGAAAGAGTCATCTGGCAGAAAAAGTTTTTAAGCGAAAAAAGCAAAGAATTATTGGAGGAAGATGCAAAATATTTTATTCACCAAGCTTTGTCAACTCCTTGTCTAAACACGATTTCCGCAGTGGACGGAATATATATTACAGATGAAGATGGGCGAAAGTTTATGGACTTTCATGGCAATAGTGTACACCAGCTGGGATACAACCATCCTTACCTTTTAGATGCATTTAAGAAACAACTGGACGATCTCTCCTTTTCCCCTAGAAGATACTCCAATCGAACGGCCACTGCCTTAGCGAAAAAGCTTTGCGGACTCATGCCTGGGGGGGATTATCGAGTGTTGTTCACTCCAAGTGGAGCCTCTTCCATAGGCTTAGCTTTGAAAATGGTTAGAAAAGCCACAGGAAAATATAAGACGATCTCACTTTGGGATGCCTTTCACGGTGCCAATTTAGATGCCATTTCAGTAGGTGGCGAAGGGCATTTCCGAAGTAATATCGGACCGCTGTTGCCTGGGTGCGAACACGTAATGCCTTACAATTCTTATCGCTGCACTTTTGGTGAATGTGAAAAGTGCGGTTTAAAATGTATCGATTATATAGAGTACATATGCAAATGCGAGGGGGATATCGGGGCTATCCTCATGGAACCCATTCGATGTACCGATGTCCAAATTCCTACAAAAGAATACTATAGCAGATTAAGAAAAATATGCGATGATTATGACATCGCTTTAATCTTTGATGAAATTCCTACCGCCTTTGGGCGTACTGGTAAAATGTTTGCTTTTGAAAACTACGATGTAACACCAGATATCTTGGTGGTCGGAAAAGGGTTGGGAGGAAGCCTCTATCCCATATCCGCTGTAATTGCAAACAATAAATTTAACGTATGTCAGGATATCTCCTTAGGACATTACACCCACGAGAAATCTCCTTTGGGTTCGGCCGTAGGTCTAGCATTAATAGAGTATATGGAGAAAGAAAATATATTAGGTCATGTGGAAAAGTTAAATGAAATTTTTAGAAGACGACTTACAGACATGATGAACAAATATGATGCCATAGGAGATGTGAGAATCATCGGTGCCTTAGCCGGCGTAGAAATAGTAAAGGACAGAAAAACAAAAGAAAAAGATACGGATATCCCTGAAAAAATACTGTATGAATGCTTGGAAAAAGGTTTAAGCTACAAAGTATCTCAGGGTAATGTTTTAACCTTAGCTCCACCGTTGATCATTAAGGATCATGAGCTAGAACACGCTATGGATATCGTAGAAAATTCCATTAAAAAGTTTCTTTAAATTAACACCCCAGAGTTATTGTTTCAGTATTAACACAATAGCTCTGGGGTATGAATTTTGCTTACTCCATCGTATCTTGAAATTCTTTTTCCTTGATGTTTCTAACAATGTCTCTGCTAAATCGATACTTCTCAGGAACCTCTCTCGGGTTAACCGCAACGAGTGGAATCTCGCGCTCATAAACAGAGCCGTGAGTTCTAACCTTTTCCGTGGTTAATCGTTCCCCCTCCAATTCTCCAAATGCGTAATTTTCCTTTGCAAAAATTACATAATCACCAATACCCTCCAAAGGCAATTCAAACTTAGCCGCAGCCTCTTCATTGGTATAAACTTGATCTACGTATTCTTCACTTTGGAGAAAGTCTATTATTTCCACGGCATTCTTTTTATCTTCAGGGCTAAAGTAAAGGTAAAGGATGCCCCCCTCTTGATAAATGTGATTTTCAATATATCGGTCCTTTATGGGAGGGTGGCAAACCACCTGCTTCCCCATCCTATCCATGATGGCCTGCAGGTTAATAATCTCTGTCTTTTTGCTCATGCCATGATCCGCTGTAATATAAATCTCTCGACTGGTGTCCAAATCAAAGATTTTTCCAAGCCACATATCTATGCTTTTCATATGCGCTTTGGCTTCTTCTGTTTCCGGTCCAAAGGTATGCATCATATAATCATTGGTGGTACAATACACCAAGTCAGGATTGTTTTTCTTGATGAGATTGTGGGTTGCTTCCAAAAGCCAAAGGTTCGCTTGGGGCGAGCTGACCGGTGGTGGCATTTCCATATCCAAAAATCCAACCAATATCTCGTTTGGCTTCTGCACACTGATGCCGAACTTTACACCCTTCCCAAAGACTTCCAGAACCTTTCCCTTAACCGTCAGCAAGGCCGTTGATTTTCCTCGGCTACTATATAAATTCATAATGGTATCCATTTTCATGAATTCGGAACTTTCAATAAATCCCTGCTCCCCCGTATCCCTCTTATAGTAATAGTTCCCCACCACTCCATGCTTTGATGGAAACTCACCAGTTAATATGGTAGCATGATTCACATTTGTCACAGAGGGTATGGCAGACTTTACACTCTTACAAAATCCACTTTTGGCCATACGGTATAAATTAGGTGTACATTCCCTAGAAATATACTCCACATCACAACCGTCTAAAACGACAATTAACAGTTTTTTCATTTATTTAACACCTTTTTCTTCGTTCAATAATCACATATATAACTTATCACAAATTTGTTATTTAATCAATTTTAAATCTATATTTTACAATAAATTTTATTTTTTTCATAGGGTATAAGCCTAACATTTGTTGCATTAGCCTTAATGCCATAGTATAATTCTTTATAGTTCATAGGAAAAGGAGCATGTTCAATGGGAAAAATATGTATTCAGGAACCCGATATTCAAAGGGCCTACGCAAAATTATTAGAGGAATGTCACTATCTGATCGCCCACAGCCGAATGGTTTCTGAAGGGGTTTGGTCGGAAAGTGAAGATTTTTGCTTCTGGTATTATGACCAAAAGGAATTGCTTGATAAGACAATTTATATCTGGGCTCCTCCAGAGGTATTTCAATGCTCTGAAAAGATTGCTCGCGCCTTTGGAATGCACGTTTATCAATATCATCCGGAATCTCCTCCTCATGAGAGATCTTATGACATACTGCTATCTCATTTTATAGAAACATAATTGAATAATACTAATAATGAAAGGATCCGCTTCATGATGAATATGGTCATATTGGATGGTGGCACCATCAATCCCGGAGATTTAAGTTGGAGCCCACTGAAGAATTTTGGAACGTTAGATGTTTTTTTACGTTCTTCTTATAAAAATGCTTTGGAAAGGGCTGAACATGCAAATATCATCTTAACTAGCAAAGTACTCATAGATAAAAGTTTTATAGACTCCTGTCCTGATTTGCAAATGATTTGTGTATTAGCTACAGGATTTAATAATGTAGACGTTGAATATGCAAAATCCAAAGGAATTTTGGTTTGCAATATTCCTGCATATTCTTCGGAAATTGTAGCTCAGCACACCATGGCCATGATCCTCCAGCTTTCTACTTTCCACACTCCTCCAATGGTTTTAAAGGGTAAGACCTTAGGGCTTATCGGATATGGAAATATTAGTCGAAATGTCATGAATATCGGTCTTGCCTTTGAAATGAATGTATTGATTGCCAGCAAACACCCCGATTCTGCCTTGAATGAAATAGGAGTCGCATTTACAGACTTAGAGACTCTCTATGCTTCCGCCGATATTATTTCCCTTCATTGCCCTTTGAATGATCAAAATCAAGGTTTGATTAATCAAACTTCCATTTCAAAGATGAAAGACGGTGTAATTCTGATTAATACAGCCCGAGGTGGTCTTATCCACTCTCAAGATTTAGCCCATGCTTTGCTCAGCGGTAAAGTAGCTGCGGCTGGCTTGGATGTTTTGGAAAAGGAACCTCCAAAAGAGGGTAATCCCCTCATAGGGTTACCAAATGTGCTAATTACCCCTCATATCGCTTGGAGTGCCAAGGAAGCCAGGTCTCGACTCATCACCTTTGCAATAGAAAATGTAAAAGGCTTCGTTTTAAAGAAGCCTATCAATGTAGTGTGAAAATAATTATTAAGTGTTAAAGAATTTTATTAACTATGTAAGTCAGAAATACTTATCAGCTTAGACACTTATGTATTATAAATTTTTTCCGAGATATTTTTCATCAAATACATATCTTCCTTTGTTAATGGTTTTGCTTTTATATTGAATCGCTTCTTTGGGGCACCTATTGATACAAGAAAAACACATATTACATTTCCCTGTCCATTTTGGATGACCTTCCACGATTTCTATATTGTTTCCTGTACAATTTGCAACGCAAACCCCGCATCCATCACAGGATTCTTCCACACGAAAAGCCTTGCTATCCCTGGCAAAGGCATTAAAAAGGAAATTTATGAGGTTAGACTTCATGAAGGCGCCGTTCCCTTTATAGCAATCGAAGACTTCCTCTTTTTCTTGAATATGCTGACAAATACCAATGATTCTGGAGTTTGCTGCAGAGATCTTATTTTCAATTATATCTTGATCATCCAGCTTAAATCCGACCATATAATTGTTGGGCATAATGATGGAAAACCCGCTTTTCATTTTAAAAACCTGTGCTAAAGATTGTAATGCCAATGCAGACTCATCGCCACAACTGCATACAGCAAAGGTATAGTTATCCTCTTTTAACTTTATATTTCTAGCAAAATTAGTCACCATTTCAGGCGCCCTCCAGGCATAAACTGGAAAGACAAGACCCACCACCTCACCGGATTTAGCACGATAGGTAGTCAGACCTTCTTTATATAGCTTTGCGATATCTAAAGCCTCTTCTCCCAATTTCATGGCAATTTTTTCTGCAATCCATTTTGAGTTGCCTGTGCCTGAAAAATAAAATATCATCGGTTACCTCCAACGTGAACATTCATGGAACAACATACCGGAAAGTTCACACAAAAAAACATAGTGTTTGTATTAGTTTATTTTATTTCATGCAGGAATAAAAATCAACTGATTTCTCAAATCTTCTTATGTTAAATTCCATCTAAAGTAAAATATTCTTTATCTTAATTTAGAAAAGCTTCCTTACTATATTAGATCTCCTGTGCAACTGGGTTACCTATTATTTCGAAAACTACACCGGTTAGCTCCTTGACATTATCAGGTAAATCGAAATGAATATCCCCTTGCACAGACAAAAATGGAAAATAAATCCATTAGAAATGAGATTCATAGAAACGAGATTCATATTGACAATTGCTGTCTCCTATAATATACCACACTTGTACTAATGGGGAATTCTAGAAGATAGCTCAATCAATTTTAAGCCATACGTAAAGAAGGAGTTGTTACATTGAACATCAATACATATCTAAACGATTCTATACAGCGGGTTGCCAATACCGCATTGCATGCGTCGGCGCATAGCCTTAAGGAGTTACGTTTTGTCACTTCCATAATTTCTAAGCTGAGGGAAAGTCAAAACCGCCGTGAAAGACTGGAAAAGGAAGGAACCCATATCCCTCCATTTTTAATCGCCAGTATTACGTCAGAATGCAATTTGCACTGTGCGGGTTGTTATGCCCGTGCATCTGGTACCTGTGGAGATGCCACCAAGCAAGATGAAATGACCGCTGAAGAATGGCATAACGTATTTGCTCAAGCGAATGCCCTTGGCGTTTCATTTATCCTGTTGGCTGGTGGAGAACCTCTAATACGCAAAGAAATTCTTGAGGCAGCCGCAAGCCAACCAGATATTGTATTCCCAATTTTTACGAATGGGACTTTGCTAGACATAGAATATCTACAAATTTTTGATAGGAACCGAAATTTGATTCCTGTTGTCAGTATTGAAGGGGATGAGGAAATTACCGATGCCCGACGCGGCGCAGGTGTTTCGTCCCAGATCAACAGTGCAATGAATGATTTGAAGCATAAGGGTATTCTATACGGAACGTCAATAACCATTACAAACCAGAACATGGAGCTTGTAACTTCAAAAGAATTTATTTTGAAGTTACGCAAAAAAGGATGTCGAATTGTATTTTTTGTGGAGTATGTTCCCGCACTGTCCGGTAGCGAAACGCTAGTACTGGATGAAATCCAGCGACAAAATCAAGAAGCACATATCGAAGCCCTGAAACAACTCTTTAAAGATATGGTGCTTATCGCTTTCCCCGGTGATGAAAAACTAATGGGCGGTTGTCTTGCTGCCGGGCGTGGATTTTTTCACATCAATGCTTTTGGTGGTGCAGAACCTTGCCCCTTCTCACCATTTTCAGATATGAATCTGAAAACACATTCTCTGTTAGATGTACTTTCATCTCCACTTTTTAAGGGGCTGAGAGAATCAGAGCTATTAAAAATACCACATACCGGCGGATGTGCTCTATTCGATAAGCAGGAATCTATCCAGGAGTTTCTACGCTGATTTGTAAGTGCTTAATTCCAAGGCGCATGGACAATAAAAATACCTCTGATTACAG
>CAZOSB010000056.1:0-7411 GCA_964582545.1 uncultured Anaerovorax sp. | reverse complement strand
AACCAATGCTTAGAAGAGGTATGAGACCAGGACAGGGACTGATCGAAACTATTTAATGCACAATAAAATACCATAAAAATTCAAGGCACTCGCCGGAAAAGGCAGGGTGCCTTGAGTGATAAAAAACCTATGAAAAATACAGTAAGTTAATCGTTATTATATATTTGTATTAATGGGAGGAATTGTTATGGGTAATATGTTAGGTTACACCCCTGAACAATACGCTAAGTTCAAAAAAGGTGCGTGGACTTGTTTATTAGGTTTTTCGGTTTTATATTGCTTCCTGTATTCAGGAAGATTAAACATGGGTCTTACCATTCCCGCAATGGAAGAGCAAGAGGGGTGGAGCACAGGCGCCTTAGGAATTACATCCGCCATTTTTTTCTGGACTTATGGAATGGGACATTTATTTAACGGTCGTCTTGGAGAAATCTTTGGAATTCAAAGATTTATCGTGGCAGGCGTCATCTTGTCTGCAGCGGCAAACGTACTGATCAGTTTCCAAGCTTCCATCATGGTTATCGCTATCATTTGGGGCTTTAACGGTTATTTCCAGTCTATGCTTTGGTCTCCCGGTATGGCTTTGCTTGCAAACTGGTGGCCGGGAAATTCCAGGGGATTTGCCACAGGTTTTGCCAATGCTGCTTCAGGTTTAGGTCAAGTGGTAGCCTCTTTCTCAGTTGTAGCCGCTTTTGCAATCGCACCACAGATGGGATGGAGAGCTGCATTTACCTTCCCCGTAATCATCATGTGCATCGTGGTTGTGATTTATGCCTTTGCAGTAAAGGTTAGCCCTTCTAAGGTTGGACTCGAGGAATACAAAGAAACGGATGCTGAAAGAGAAAAACTAGAAGAAGATCTGAAAAAAGTTGTGGAAGAAAAAGGTAAAATTTATCCATACATATATTTATTTAGCAAATGGAGATTTGATTTCTGGTTAATCATCATCGCAGGATCCAGTATCGCCAGATATGGTCTCCTCACTTGGATGCCTAAGTATTATGTTAACGTATTCAATGTAGACTTAAAGGCAGGTATTTTGGGCAGTGTAGGTCTTCCTCTGGGGATGGCTTTCGGAACGTTAATCGTACCTTGGATTACAGACAAATATTGTCCTACCAACAGAATTCCCGCAGTAGTTATCTGCGCAGGCGTTTCAGCAGTTACGGTATTCTTCTTCCCAATGATGGGTCCGGGTATGGGTGCTGCAACTATGTTATTTATTGCCGGATTCTTCATTTATGCCATCAATGGTCTGGTTTGGGCTTATGCTACTGACGTAGGCGGAAGAGTATTCGGCGGAACAGCTGCCGGTATCCTTGACTGTGCTGCATATCTTGGAGCCTCTGCTCAGGCACTTTTCTTTGGATTTGCTTTGAATACGGGAAATTGGAACGTAGTATTTACATCCATCGTAATCACTTGTGTAGTTATAATTGTAGCTGCTCTTATCGCGGGCTCCGGTCTGAAGAAGGAAAAGACAATCGTATAAGTTATCTAATCAAATAAATTAATAGACTGAGGAGGAGAAGTTATGGAATATCCAAAAGTAAAAAGAAATGTATTGTTAAATCCAGGTCCTGCGACTACTACTGATACCGTAAAGTATGCTCAGGTAGTACCGGACATTTGCCCTAGAGAAAAAGAGTTTGGGGATATCATGAAACAAATGGGGGAAGACCTTGTAAAGATTGTTCATGGGGATCTGGATAAATACACTGCAGTTTTATTCTGCGGATCAGGAACTGTGAATATTGATGCTTGTATCAGTTCGTTGGTACCTGATGGCAAGAAGATTTTAGTTTTAAACAATGGTGCTTATTCTGAAAGGGGAGCAGAGGTATGTGAATACTATCATATGGATCACATAAACTTAAAGCTTTCTATTACAGAGCCCATTGATCTTGTTAAAGCAGAAGAAGCATTAAAAGCCGATAAGGACATCGCTGTAGTTTATTGCTGCCATCATGAAACTGGAACGGGAGTTCTAAATCCTATCAGGGAAGTAGGCGCCTTGGCACATAAATATGGATGTAAGATGATTGTGGACACCACCTCTACATATGCTATGATTCCTATCGATATGGATAAAGATAATCTGGACTTTATTATGGCTTCTGCACAAAAGGGCCTTATGTCCATGACTGGTTTGTCTTATGTCATTGGTAACACCAAAATGTTGGAAGAGTCAAAAGATTATACCACAAAATCTTACTACACAAACCTTTATATGCAGTATGACTTTATAAAAAATAAAGGTGAAATGCATTTTACACCACCTGTTCAGACTATTTATGCTACGGAGCAGGCCATCAAGGAATATTGGTCAGAGGGTGAAGACGCGAAATGGGCCAGACATCAGAGCGTTTGGGAGGCTATTTATAAAGGGCTTGACAAGCTTGGATTCGAAACCATTATTCCTCGTGAAATACAGTCTAAATTAGTAGTATCGGTCAAATATCCGAATGATCCAAACTTTGATTTCATAAAGATTCACGACTATGTTTATGAAAGAGGATTTACAATTTATCCCGGCAAGGTTTCCACGCTATCGACCTTTAGGCTATGCTCCTTGGGAACCATCGTTCCTGCAGACATTGATGATTTCTTTGTGGCGCTGGAGGAGGGATTGAAGCATTTTGGATGTCAGGTTCCTGTAAAATATTAACCGTAAATTTTAAATATCTCTTTTAATAATCACGCAACTCTTAACAAAAAAGGCGTTTCCGGATTTTTGGAAACGCCTTTTAGCAGTTAGTTTTAGTTAGTTTTCTTACAATCAAATTAGCGGTTAGATAATTCAATCATAAAGAGGTTGTTATTTTATCATGTTGTCTACAGAATCCAAAACCTTATCAAGGATATCCATGTTTTCGGTTAATTCTTCTGAAGTGATGTTAAGAGGAGGTGCAACGATAATCATGTTTTCATGAGCATAAGTTGAGAACCCTTCCTGCTTTAGCATACCGATAATCTTGGTCATCAATCCATCAGGATCATTGTTGAAAGCTACGATAGGAGCTTTAGTAGCCTTATCTTTCACTAATTCAACAGAGCTGAAAAGTCCTTTGTAACGAACTTCTCCAACACATGGGTGCTTCTTTAGCAGTCCTTCTAAAAGTTCGCCTAACAGCTTTCCTTGAGTTGCTACATTTTCTTCAATTTTTTCTTCTTTGTATGCATCAATCGTAGCGATTGCAGCAGCACAACCAATTGGATGTGCACTGTAAGTCAAGCCGCAAAGCATTTTCTTTTCATCAAAAATCTTGGCGATTTTTTCAGATACGATAACACCACCTAAAGGTACATAACCACAAGTTGCACCTTTTGCGAAGGTTACGAGGTCAGGCTTGATGTTAAAGTGATGGAATGCGAAGGTTTTTCCTGTTCTATACCAACCGGCCATTACTTCGTCACATACCATGCAGATATTGTATTTGTCACATAGTGCTCTTACGCCTTCCATGTAACCTGCAGGTGGAATCAGAATACCGTTGGAGCCTACAATTGTTTCTAAGAAAATTCCGGCGATTTGCTCCGGTCCTTCATATAACATTTGGTTTTCCAAAAGTTCTAAGTAGAATTCTGTAACCTCAGCTTCAGATTTAAAGTTGCAAGCTTTAGGTGCTCTATAAGCATAAGGACCATCAAACTTTACAAATCCTGGGATTCCTGGCTCGGCAATAAACTTTCTGGGTTCGCCGGTTAATGCAGCTGCTCCAAAGGTAGCACCGTGATAAGATCTGTACATAGAAAAGATTTTCCACTTTCCTGTAGCAACTTTACACATTTTAATTGCATTTTCGTTGGATTCAGCACCTGCATTGGTAAAGAATACTTTAGCACCACTCAAGCCAGAAGCTTCTACTACTTTTTGTGCAGCTTCTGAACGTACGTCTAAAGAGTATCCTGGTCCGATGAATGGGAGTTTGTCAGCCTGATCTTTGATGGCTTGAATAATTTTCTTATGACCATGACCTAAGTTGGAATTAACCAGCTGAGAAGACATATCTGCATATCTCTTTCCATCTTCATCCCAGAAATAAATACCTTCTGCCTTGGATACAACCATTGGATTGATTTTTTTCTGTGCGCTCCATGAATAAAGATTGTACTCCATACCTTGCTCTTTAATTTTAGACATTTTGACTCTCCTTTTCTAATTTTAACTTTAAATATCTTGTTGAATTAAAATGCTTTTCTAATTTCTTCGTCAAATAATTCTTCGTCTGTAGGTTGGAAAGAAGGAATCGGTCGAGACACATAAGTGAAGTTCAACAAATCTTTCCAGGTGGCATTGTGAGAAATAGAGTTGTGTCCCCAAGTACCGCATCCTAAAGTCATGGAAATTGGGAATCCACAGGTCCAAGAACCACTGTTTACTAAAGACTGTGGCTGATTTACAGCTACTTTACATACGGGAATTTTTTCTCCCAGTGCAGTTACTCTCTCGGCCATAGTGGTGTGAATTCCAATGCTGTGACCTTTTCCCTGATATTCAAGGATGTTCATCATCTTTTCTACGCCATCTTCAAAGTCCTTGCATTTTCTTACGCCTGCAACAGGAGACAGCTTTTCACCGGTGAATGGGAACTCGTTTCCGTATCCGTCATTTTCCTCTGCCATAAGCATGATGGTATTGTCAGGAACGGAGATTCCTGCAGCTTCTGCGATAACTTTAGCAGGTTGAGCTACGATGTGTCTGTTCAGATCGTGGTTTTCTGGAGATGCTGGCCATAAAGTTTTTAGTAACTTAGCCTTTTCTTCAGTACCTTCTTTTATTAATACAGCGCCTTTTTTAGCCATAGCTTCTACGAAGGCATCATAACAGCTTTCAAAGACGATGATGTTGTTTTCTGTAGAACAGCTTGTAGCGTTATCAAAGGTTTTAGAACGAGTGATCAGATCAGCAACAGCATCCATATCTGTGGTGCCGTCAACCATACTTACTACGTTACCTGTTCCTACGCCGATGGCAGGGTTTCCGGAAGAATATGCCTGTCTTACCATAGGTGTTCCACCTGTAGCAAGAATAAAGTCCACCTGCTTCATCAATTCGCCGGAAGTTTCAATGCTTACGTACTCAGGGTCGATAGCCTGTACTAAATCTACAGGAGCATCAAATTTTTTCAACACTTCACGAATCATTTCAGTAACAGCTAAGTTGGTTTTTCTAGCTTTTGGATGTGGAGCTAAGATAATAGCATTTCTGGTCTTTAAAGCCATCAGTGATTTAACAACAGGAGTGGCTTCTCCATTTGTAACAGGGATAATAGCGCCGATGACACCAATGGGCTTAGCATAAGTTTCCATGCCCATTTTTTCATCTACGTCGATTAATCCAACGGATTTTTTGCCTTTCATTTGGAAATAGGAACCCTTTACTTTACCGTACATTTTCAGTTCTTTGTCTGCAGGTATACCCATTCCGGATTCCTCTACAAGCATTTCACCAAACTTTCTTGCTACTTCTGGCTGAGTTAAAGCGTATGCAACTGCAGCTGTTAATTGATCCACCTTTTCTTGCGTAAAACCTTCCGCAATTCTTTGAGCTGCATGTCCTTTTGCCACTAAGTCGGCAACATATTCACCATAATTAATTGACATTATTATATTCCTCCTTATCTTGAATAAACGATTCATGTGTATATGGATTCTATCTAACACATGTAACATAACTATAGCAATAGTTATGCCAAAATTTATATTTTTTATAAAATTATTTGGAAAATAAAAGAAATATTAGTTTTACTACGTATTTCAAAGAACAATAAAAAGTTTAAAATAAAAAAATAATTAAAATTAGTGGATTGTTTTGAATTAAAACAAAAAATGATACAAATATGAATCGAATATGAGGACTTCACTAATAATCAAGAAACATAAATGTGATTTTAATTTCATAAAGTAGCCATAAAATGGCAATAAATTTACATTAATGATAAGTTGATACGTAGATGTATCGCGATTCAATTATGTATCAAAAAGTAATTCGCTTTTTAAGATTCCTTAAATTTTAATCCGTGCTTTTGAAATTTTCTTACTACGGTGGGTTGGCTGATGCCTAAAGCGCTAGCAATAGCCCTGGAAGTTTTGAACTGATTTGCTGCCAGCAGTAGAATCTCTTTTTCGGCACAATTAAGAGCATTCTTTAAATCCTTTAAATCGTAAGGGTTTTGGAGGTAATTGTCGGTACTTGCATTTTCACTAATAAACCCCGGCAGGTTTTCAGGCATAATCACATCGCCCTTGGTAGTAATCACCAATCGCTCTATGATATTTTGAAGCTCTCTGATGTTTCCGGGCCAAGGGTATTTCATTAAAACAGCCAGAGCGGTGTGGTCCATCTGCTTATGTTCTTTCAGTTTAATATTATTTTCATTCAAAGTTTTACGAACTAAAGGTGCGATATCCTCGGGTCGCTCACGTAGGGGAGGGACGTTGAGAGGTACCACGTTAAGCCTATAGTAGAGGTCTTCACGAAACTTTTTTTCTTTTACCAATGTGAGGAGTTCCTTGTTGGTGGCAGAGATCAGGCGTACATTGATGGGGATACTTTTGATTCCTCCCACTTTCATCATCTGTTTTTCTTGAATTACCTGCAATAGTTTTACCTGCATATTTAGTGGTAACTCACTGATTTCATCCAAAAATATGGTGCCTCCGTCAGCTGCCTCAAACAATCCTTTTTTTCCTTCGCTTTTAGACCCTGTGAAAGCCCCTTTTTCATAACCGAATAACTCTGTTTCAATCAAATTTTCGGGAATGGCACCGCAGTTCACCTGAATAAAAGGGTTGTCCTTTCGACTGCCCTTGTCGTGAAGCAACTTTGCAATAAGCCCTTTTCCTACGCCGGACTCTCCGGTTATCAAAACTGTGGAGTCCACCAGTGAAAGCCTTTGGGTCAACTGCAATAGATTCAGCATGGAAGGGCTAGAGGCCACTATGCCTATGTGAGAGAAGTCACCTCCGGGGGACATATCATATAAAGTATTTTGAATGCTTTCCAGTTCATTTTGTAGGTGGATTAATTCAGTTATATCGTTGGAAGTGGTGATGATTTTGGAGATATTTCCGCTTTTATCCAATATGGGAATACCTCTTGTCAGCAGTCGTTTCCCTTCCTTATTTTCATGAACGATGGTCACTTCTTTTTTCTGCTCCATTACCAATAGGGCAACCGAAGGCGTAAAAATACCTTCCTTTTCCAGAAAGGAAACATGTCTGCCGATAATGTCGGCTTTATTTATTTTATACAGCTCTTCACTAGCCCTATTTGTCCATAGCGTATAACCCCTGGCGTCGTCGATAAAAATGGCATCGCTGATGCTGTCCAATATAGGGATTAGGTCCTCTAAGGTAAGGGTTGATAAAAGTGATTTTTCCAAAATTATAATTCTCCTGATTTTCT
>CAZOSB010000055.1:0-7525 GCA_964582545.1 uncultured Anaerovorax sp. | reverse complement strand
ATTATTTTTTTACCGCAAAAAATATGCTATTCCCTTATATTTGTCTGAAAAATCAGTATTCTTTTATATGTTACATTTTTACTACATCCGCTAACATAGGTATCAGATTTTCAACGCAAACATATAAATGAAATATGGGAACATCATAGACTCAAAAAACTCATACCATTTTTTAAGTTCCCATTATCATCACAATTAAAATACTAGTTTAGTCATTATTGAAAGGAGGGTAATAAAATGCCTGAAGAAATTATAAAGTTTATCGGAACATTGATGACGGATGGGGGGCTGTTAATTGTAATCGTCTGCCTGGGGGTTGGAGAAATTATTAAACGTTGGGTTCCCGATCAAGTTGCTCAAAACAAATATATTCCTATATTCAATGGGTTTTTAGGTGGAGCTATTTCTGCATTTGTGCCTGGTATTTTTCCCAACCAGCCTATTCCCGTTTGTTTAATCTATGGAGTGATTCTAGGATTTGCCTCTAGCGGAATCTACGAAGGGGTAACGAGTCTTTCTAAAAACGCATAATTATTGAAGTCTTCAGTTTATGAATATTTGATTTTTTCAAAATAAATGATTCTTGATGTTTGCAAAAATAATAATTGGATTATATCCTATTAGGCACTCTTTTTTTAGGTTGTTAATAGTATAATATATCTGATAAATTTTCAGATATTGAAAATAAAGCAAGGCAATCTAAGGGGGAAAAGGATTATGGATAGCCCATTTAAAGGAACTTTCCGAGTAACTCAACCTTATAAGGGGCGGGATCATCAAGGAATCGATCTAGTGGGAGAGACCAGTAAAAATATATATGCTACGGTGTCGGGAGATGTAGTGGCTGCAACCACAGACACTTATCCGGACGGTGGCATGGGACGTTATGTAAAGCTAAAGGACATTGAAACTGGGCATTTTTACCTTTTTGGACATATGTCCGAGTGGAAGGTGAAAACCGGCGATAAAGTCACCAAAGGAACGCTGATTGGCGTGGAAGGCAACACGGGGCACAGTTTTGGATCCCATTGCCATTACGAAGTCCGTAAAGATCAGAGCAGCAGCAGTTTTTTAGACGTAGCTGCAATTAGTGGCATTCCGAATAAAATTGGAACCTATGTGCAAAGTGATGAAATTACGGATTATAATACAGCCTTACTATTCTTTAAGGAGCACGCAGGAATCGATACCACGTATTGGGAAAGATGCGGACCGGTGGTGGTGCACTTGAAGGAGCTCATTATTAAAATGGCCAACGGATGGTATCGTTCTGTAGCTGCAAAGTTCCAGTCAGACAATTACGGAGATGCATTGAAATATATCGATGGCATCGTAGGCATAGATATCGAATACTGGACCAGATGTGGTCCTTGCGTGGATCATTTGAAAGACTTGATGATAAAACTGGCTAAAAGCTGGGGAAACTAAGGATGAAAGACGTAGCGAAAAAATGACAACCTTGGGCGGACAATACAGAAACTTGTAGCTACGTAGTAATAAAAAATAAAAAAATTATAAAATGAGTATATTGCTCCGGAGCAGTGACAATCTGTTTCGGAGCTTTTTGTATTGTAATCCCTCAAAGTGTGACATATAATGTTATTCAGTAGGCACGGCAAAACAAACGATGTTGCAGAAGAATCAGTTCAAGGGGGGGCATACGTGAAAATTTTTCATTTATCAGATTTGCACATTGGTAAGAGAGTAAATGAGTTTAGCTTAATTGAAGATCAGAGATATTTTTTAACATTATTTTTAGAAATGGTAGCTACACACAACCCATCCATCATTGTGATTGCAGGCGATGTCTATGATAAATCCGTACCATCTACAGAGGCTGTGGAGGTTTTTGACGATTTCCTAACAGCGATTCACCAACGAAACATCCCCATATTCATCATCAGCGGCAATCATGATTCTCCCGAGCGTTTAGGCTTTGGTAGCAGGATTATGGAAAGCAGAGGCGTATTCCTTTCGGGGTCGTTTCAGGGAACCCTTCCAAAGACGAAAATCAAAGAACAAGGGTTGGAAGTTAATATTTTTTTCTTACCTTTCATAAAACCCAGCACAGTAAGAAGATATTTTCCTGATGCAAGTATTGAAACCTATCAGGATGCCGTAAAAACAGTTATTGAGAATGCCCAAATCTCTTCGGAGGAGATTAATGTTTTGATAGCCCATCAATTTGTAACCGGTGGTGGCGCACTTCCAAAGAGATATGAGTCGGAAACCATCACCATTGGGGGACAGGATAACGTGGACGTGAGCCTTTTTCAGCCCTTTGACTATGTGGCATTAGGTCATTTGCACGGACCTCAAAGCGTTGGGAGAGAAACCGTCCGATACTGCGGATCCCCATTAAAATATTCCTTTTCGGAAAAAAACAACCAAAAGACCGTAACGGTAGTCCATATAGAAAATAAAGACTCCATTGCATTGGAGTTTTTACCCATAAGACCACTGCGCGATATGAGAGAAATAAGAGGACCTCTGGAAAAATTGATTTCTGAAGAGGTTGTTTCCCTTGCTCCCAGAGACGACTACCTTAGGGTAATTTTAACGGATGAAAACGAGATTATCGATGCCATTGGCAGGCTGCGGGCGGTGTACCCCAATATTATGAATCTGAGCTTTGAAAACTCACGAACGAATGGGAACAGAGTTGCAGAAGCTTTGGAAAATGTTACGAAAAAAAATAATCTAGAATTATTTGTTGAGTTTTATGAAAAACAGCAAAATAGAGAATTGGATAAAGAAAAACTTGCAATTATTCGGGAAGCTTTGGAAAAGATAGGAGGTCAAGCATGAGACCATTGTCCATCACCATGAGTGCTTTTGGTCCCTATGCAAAAGAAACCACCGTAGACCTTAGTCGTTTTGGAGAAAAGGGCATCTTTCTCATTACCGGTGATACGGGTGCTGGAAAAACGAGTATCTTTGATGCCATCACCTTTGCGTTATATGGGGATACAAGCGGCATGAGGAGATCCCCTAAAATGATGAGGAGTGATTTTGCTAAGCCTGAGATCCCAACCTTCGTGCGGCTGAAATTCCTATATAGGGGAGCGGAATACACCATTACAAGATGGCCTGAATACATGAGACCAAAGGGAAAGGGCAATGGAGAGACAAAATCGGCTAGCAAGGTGGAGCTGATTTTGCCAACTACCCAAGTCATTTCCTCTATTCCCGCAGCAAAAGAAAAGATAGAGGATATCCTCGGAATTGATTTAAACCAATATACTCAAATAGCCATGATCGCCCAAGGGGACTTTTTAAAGCTACTTCACGCAAGCAGCCAAGAGCGAAGCAATATTTTCAGGAAGATCTTTGATACAAAAATTTTCTCAAATTTGCAAGATTTTCTAAAATTGGAATCTAACAGTCTTAGCCATAAGCATGGAGAACTGAAAAACAGCTTGATTCAGTATGGGAATGACGTGAAAATATCAGAGGAATTTGAACAAAAAGAGGTGCTGGAAGGGTTATTGAGTGAGAAGAACATCTATGAGTTGGACAAGATCATAGAAATTATAGAATCCCTGATTTTATTCGATGAATCAGAGGAAAAAAACCTGATGGAACAAAAAAAGGTCCTCAGTGCAAGCTTGGAAGCCACCAGCATTCAGCTTTTAGAAGCAGAAAAAAACAACCGACAATTGCTTGAATTTGCTGCGGTTAAAAAGAGAAAATTGGAGTTGCAAGAAAAAGACGGGGAAGTTCTTGAGATTAAAACTAAGCTTCTAAACGGAGAAAATGCTAAAACTGTTAAAGTAAAAGAGGACCTTTACCAAGCCGCATTAAAAAGAGAAAGTAATCTTAGTAAAGAAATAACAGAATTGCAGGAAAAGATACAAGAATACATTCCAAAGATGAAGGTACTACAAGAACAGCTTCAGATTGAGTTGAATCTGGAACCAAGGAGAAATGAGCTTATTGGAGAACTCAAAGAACTTAGGACTGTCTTGACCAAATATGATGATTTAGAACCACTTTTGAAGGCTTTAAACTTCGCTTTAAAAGAAAAAGAGAAATATGAGAATTCCTTGAAAGTAGCGATAAGGGAAGAAGACGCTTTATCTGTTTTAAAAGAGAATATTTCCCAAGAAATACTGCAACTTAGCCATGTAGCCGCTACACTAGAAAAGGTCAAGGGTCAACTTAAGGAGTTGGAGGCAAAACAAGACGAGCTTGAGGAATTGGAAAAAATGGAGGAAGAATGGGGTGACCTACAAAAGGAATGTAGAGCTTTAACCGTTGCATTTGACGAAGCCTTTGAAGATTTGAAGCGGGAAAGAACGCATTATGAAGGTAAATTTGATTTGTTTTTACAGGTCCAAGCAGGAATCTTGGCCAGTACCTTGCAGAAGGAAACCCCTTGTCCTGTGTGTGGATCTCTGGAACATCCTCAGTTGGCCACTTTGTCCGAAGAGGCCCCAAAGGAAGAGGAACTCAGCCGATTGAGAAAAACTTTAGAAACGGCAAGCAAAGAAAGTGAATCCCTGAGTGCAAAGGTGGGGCAAACCAAAACCACCCTAGAGTTGCTCGGAAAACAAATCTCTGAGAAGGGCAAAAAACTGTTTGAGAATGACCAAATTCAAGATAGAAGAAAAATCATTGAGACCCTAGAGGAACTTCGTAAAACTTACCAAACTCTGCTTTCCGATCAAAAGAGAATGGAAACGCTGACAGGAGAACTTGCCATTGTGAAAGAGCAAATCTCTGCAAAAACAGAGCAAGTGAAGAGTCTGGTGCAGAAGGTCAACGAGTTGAGCCTTGAAATGGAAGGTGCTAAAACCAAGCTTCAATCCGCTCGGGAAGGTTTGCCCTATGCCACAAAGGGGGAAGCGGAAGAGGCTTATTTAAAGACGGAAGCTCTTCTGAAAAAATTAAAAGATTTCTTGGATTTGGCACAGGATTCTTACCGTATTCTGCAAAAGTCTCTAGAGGAAGCAAAGATTTTAGAGGGGGACAAGCTAAAACAGCTTACAGTTGCAGAGGGAGAAAAAACAACTACCCATCAAGACTTTTATGAGGCATTAAGTGCCATGAACTTTGATATAGAAAGCTATAGATACGCTTTGAGTTATATTGACCGATTGCATGAATTTAAAAGTCAAGTGGAAGCCCATAAGGATGAATGGATTGAGGTAAACAACTCTATAAAAATTTTAACAAAAAATATCTCTGGATTTGAAATTATCCATACAGAGGATTTAGTTGATCAACAGAAGCGGTTTGACGAAGAAATTCGTTCTTTGGAGAATCGGATGAAAGAAATTTTCGGTAGAATCAGCAATAATAAGAGTGCTTTGAAGAATATCAAAGAAAAACAAAATGAATTTTGGATATTAGATCAGAAATATGCGAACCTGAAAGAACTTTCCGACACCGCCAATGGACAGATAACCGGAAAGCAAAGGATCACCTTTGAACGCTTCATCCAAGCCTCTTACTTTGATCAGGTCGTAGGGGAAGCCAACAAACGGCTGGATATTATCTCGGGGGGAAGGTTCGCTTTATACCGAAAGGAAGAGAGTACAGGTTTAGCCATTCAAGCAGGCCTTGATTTGGATGTAATTGACAGTTACACGGGGAAAAAAAGGGACGTGCGCTCCCTCTCCGGCGGGGAATCCTTCAAGGCATCTCTGGCCATGGCGTTGGGCTTATCAGATGTAATTCAGCAATCCTCTGGTGGTATCCAAATTGATACCATGTTTATAGATGAAGGTTTTGGCGCCTTGGATGAGGAATCCTTGGAGCAGGCCATCGGAATCCTGGATCAGCTGGCAACGGGAAATCGTTTGGTGGGGATTATCTCTCACGTAAGGGATTTAAGGGAACGAATTGACCGGAAGCTTGTGATTCGAAAGGGAAATGGCGGTAGTACGGTTGAAGTCTGGTAAGATACCTCTTTAGTTTGGAGCAACAATGAATAAAAATGATTATAAAAATAGTATAGAAGTCCGAGATTTTATATTATGGATAGAAGAAAGGTTGGATCGGTTCAGCCACTCTTATATCCTGAAATCAACAAAGGAAACCTGGGAGTGTAATTCCATTTATCATGCATATGAATCCTTTGTTTGGCATAAAAAGAATTTTGAGCAAACTATAGATATCCTCTCGTCCTTCTCCGAAAGATTAAGAGAAAGCATAGCTTGTGAGGATAGTAAACTTTGCTCGGATGTGTGCATTGAAATATTTGGTTGGGGTGGGGTACTCCACGCCAATAGAAAGAAATTGCAGGAGCTAGGAGATTTTCTTTGCCCCTATCTGCAAGAGGTGAAAGCACACCTTTCTCAAGATCTTTCTCTGGAAGATTATTTTTACAATGAGTTATATATGAGTGCCGGTTTTACGAAGATTTATTCTTTACTATTAGACGACTTTATTATCTATGACAGCAGGGTGGGTGCAGCCTTGGGATTATTGGTTAGACAATATTGTGAGGAAAAAGAGCTTGTTTCCGTTCCTGAAAACCTAGCCTTTGCTTGGGGGAATAAAAGGGGAGATCATCTAAAAACCCGTAACCCTAGTAGCATTAAATACAAGTTTCCAAGCCTTTCAACACCTAAACGGCATCTGGAAAATAATATCCGTGCGAATTGGCTGCTCACAGAAGTTCTCCGGGGGACGAATAGTTCCTTTGGCAAATTGGACAAAACGAAACAGTTGCGTGCATTGGAATGTGCTCTGTTTATGGTCGGTTACCATGTGAAGCGATAGTAGCCTATCGTGTGAAATGGCTTAGCCTACAATTCAAACGGATTGTAGGAAATACGCTTTAGGAAGAACGTATGTGTTTAAATAGAATCCTCCAAATTGCTTGAAAAAGAATCTTCGGCTGTAGATTGACCGAAAGTCTGAGTAGCCAGAAGGTTTTTATATTTTTCCTCTAAATCTAGAATCTTTTCTCTTAGCTCTTTGTTTTGGAAAAGAGCCTCTTCGTGCGCTTTTCTATCCGCCTTTGTAAGCTTTCCATGTTTTAAATATTTCATCATAAAAACCATGAATCCAATCAAAGCACCAACGGCAGCGGCCACAATGATAATGATGGCCTCTGAAACTTGAAACTTCCACATGAGGAATCTTATTGTAGCTATTCCTGAATTTTGTACTGCAAAGATTACGAGAAGCACGAATGAAATAATCGTTAGTATAAATTTAAAACTGATATTACCCATAGTTCACCTCACATTGATAAAAAATTTAATATTTAGATAAGTTTAACATATTAAACATTAAAAGAGTATTTTTTTTAAAGTTTTTAGTTGAATTTCAATGAAAAATAAAATAAAAATTTGATTTCATTATTCATTCAAATCTAGGTTATTGAAATATGAATGGGGCATTGGGTGGGGCGCGGCTTAAGAATGAGAGACTCTAATATAGATTCTGGAAGGATGTTACTATAGAGCGACTGAATGTTGAACTCAACCGATAGCTTATACTTTTTAATGCAAAAAGAATAAAGGTGTTGCTGTTATGATGGTATAATGCTGTTAGGATCAAAATTTTATTG
>CAZOSB010000054.1:0-7953 GCA_964582545.1 uncultured Anaerovorax sp. | reverse complement strand
TATAGCATGTCATTTCATTTTTTCAAATCGTGTCTTGTTTCTTGGGTACATTATAGTATAATTCTTAATTTAACATTGTAATCTTTGAACTTTATCATTTTGAAGTATAAAAATATAATTTTTCTTTACATTAAAATGTGCTAAAATAAGTTTATATAAAACAACAGTTTAAAAACATTTATTATTTCTTTGTAATTTGTTTATAAACCAAATTACTTCAGTAAAAAAGGGGGACAAAATGATTCAATATCTACAAATCTTTTTCGGTAAGCCTACCGAAAAGCGTAAGGTCCTAGCCGGTGTTATGACCTTTGCCCTGCTATTTTCCACTTTGACCTTCACAGAGACACCCACAATCTTTGCAGCGGAAAATGCTAAGGAAAATCAAGTGATAATCCTACATACCACCGATACCCACGGTTATGCAGCAGCAGATAGCAGCAGCTTCGGTTATGCAAAAATGGCAAGTGTCATCAACCAAATCAGAAAGGAAAACCCCAATACCCTAGTTTTTGATAGTGGAGATATGTATGAGGGTATGCCATTTGCCAACTTTGAAGTGGGAGAAAGTGTGGCACCAATTACAGATAAAATCAACTACGACGCCATGACCACCGGAAATCATGATTATAGTTATGGCATCAATACCTTAAAAAAACTAGCTGGAGAAGCAAAGGTACCTATTCTAGCTGCAAATGTGACCGATAAGTCGGGAAACTTGGTATTTCAAGACGGTTTGATAAAGGATTATGGAGTTTTTCAAATTGGTGTTTTTGGCTTAGCCAATGAAAACACACCCAATATCACCCTTCCTTCTGCCACAGAAGGGCTGATTTTCCATGATGAGATAGACACCGCAAAAAAAATGGTAACCAAACTGAAAGAGCAAGGTGCCGATTATATTGTGGCAATTACCCATCTGGGCAGCGTAGAAACAGAGAATTATGCAAGCGTGAATTTGGCGAAATCAGTAACAGGTCTGGATCTGATACTGGATGGTCACAGTCATGTAATCAACGAAGGCACAAAGTATGGGGATACACTGTTGGTGGCCAGTGGATATTACACTCAGGATATCGGTATCGTCAACCTGACTTTCCAAGGTGAAAACCTGAGCAACGTGACCTCAAAGGTAGTTACCCCTGCGCAATATAAGGAAGTGACACCGGATCCAACCATTGATAAACTCGTCAAAGAAGTAGAGGCAAAGCAAGCCACATTCTTTAATAAAGTCGTTGGAAACTCTAAAGTTTTTTTAAATGGGGAAAAAGCGAGTGTTCGAACAAAAGAAACGAATTTAGGTAGGTTGATTGCAGAATCCTATCGAATAAAGTCAAAGTCAGATATTGCTTTTATCAACGGTGGAGGTATTAGAAACTCCATTGAACCCGGAGAAATGACTTTAGGAGATATCTATGCCGTGCAACCTTTCGGCAACTATTTGGTTACAAAAAAGATTACAGGTGCGGAGGTAAAAGAAATACTGGAAAAATCCTTGTCGGAAAAAACGGGAGAATTTTTACACGTATCCGGTCTGACCGTAACCTTTGATTCACAAAAACCTGCAGGAAATAGGATTACTTCTATCAAAATGACCGATCTCTCAAAGACCTTTGACGAAAAATCTACCTATTTAATCTGCACCAGCAACTATGTGGCTACAAACAATGCCTTTCCTGCTTTAAAAGCTGCTCCGGAGCTCAATCAATTCGGCACTGATTATGAGGCTACAGCGGAATATATCAACAATGGGGGCGTTCAAGAGCTGGAACCTGGTTTAGTGAATACTTCCACACAAGAAAAACCGGACATTATTAGAAGTAGCTGGTCTGTGCCAAAGGGTCCTGCCTATGAAGAGCCCCAGAAAAACAAGGAAGAGCTCTGGTTACTGCCCATGCGCTCTATTTTGGAAAATGACCAATATACAGTAGCCTATAATCACCAATCAAAAGTTGTAACTGCAAAAAAAGAAGGAGTTCCTAACGTTACCATCAATCTTTTGAGCGGTGATACAACCATAAAGAGCGAAACAAGGAATTATGAAATACGGTTCTCCAATGGACGGGTCTTAATGGAGCAAGCTTTCTTCGAAACATTATTAGACTGCACGGTCTACGATGAAATCAAAGACGCACAAGCCATTATTCTGTATTAACCATATATGTGTCCGTATGCAACGCTTCAGCGGATCATTTCAAGGTTACTAAGCAACTCACGCCTATGGAAAAGCCTGCAACCTTTATTGAAAGGCAGCAGGCTTTTTTATGGAATTTCGTAATTTCTGTTTGTTATTATCCCAGAAATATGTTAATTACTGAGACACGGGTCGGAGGATATAATTTTCCATGTGTATTAAAGGCAATGTGATAAATGGTGTTTGCCATCCGCCAATTCGAACATTGATTCCAGCGTAAGGTTCCAATAACTTTGCGCCTTGTTCTTTGTCATTCAAATCATTGGCAAGTTTCACCTTCTCATAGATTTCCTTGTATTTGTCCTTTGATCCCACAGCGATGGTCAGCATTGGGATACCATTTTCAACAGCCAGATACAAAGCATTTTCAAGGGTATCCGCATCTGCATAGGTTTCATCAAAACAAATATCCGTAATGACACCCCCCGCAAATCTATCTAGTCTGAAATTGGAGAACGATTGGCAAAGGCCTACGAATCCCTTGGTATTGGTTCCCGGTACAGGGGAAAAGTTGGGTGCTATAGGTGCGCCGCTTTTGCGGTCTGCCGATGCTGCGCTCCCTCTTCCCTGCCAGTTATACTGCTCAAAAGTACCCATTCCCACCGTTATTTTCATCTGGAATCGATCAAACCTTCTCTTGAGCGGCATTCCATAATACCCAGCAATATTTCTAAGGGCAATGGTCTTTGCCACATCCTTTGGTTCAGCAATATCTTGAAAAACACGCTTGCCAAATTCCGCAGAATGAATGGCTGACTGGTAGCACATATCTAACACTGCATTGGTGATGACATCCGCTTCCTGATCGTTGTTTCCAAATTTGGGAGAGTTGGTATTGAAGTCAACTTCCATAGACTCATAGATCTTTTGTAACTCCGTTTTTTCTTCTCCCGATTTTTGTTTGGGATCGGTAAAGCTAAATTTAAACGCATTCATCACATCTTCCAAACGATATTTACCCTGACCTACCTTTGGAAAAACCCATTTTTCAATAGCCGCCAAGGTGTTGACCAAATTCGGTACACCGCCATAAATCAATCCGCCCAAATTATAGTTTGCACCACCCCAAGACTTATCCCTTCCATTTTCCAGACAACCATCCATCAATGCAGACAGCAAAGGCGATGGTGCGCAGTATTCATCCAGCATATAGTAAAGGAATAAAGACATGATACACTGATCCGAAAAAAATTGATTTTGCTTTTTAAGATTTTCCATAAGTTGCTCAAAATTTTTCGGTGATTCAATCAAAGGTGCGATTTTAGCTCCTCGGAACACCTCCTCATCCGGCGAAAGGGTTGCTCCATTGTTCAGAGCGGTTTCTAAAACCGATAGGATATTAAACATGGCAAAGGTCCAGTCGGACTTTCCGTTTAAAATTGGTTCCCAACATCCGTCCACGCAATAATCGTTAGCCAGTGTTTGCATTTCCTGCCTCTTCAGAAGCATATCTTCCGTAGGATCTTTGCTTTCATAAGCCTCCCAGTCGTCTTGCATCAAAGCCCGATAAAAAGCAGGAATCATCACTTCGTCGTTGAGTATGGCCGGATTGTTTTTAGTGATCTCTAAAGTGGAAGCAATGCTTTTCATCAAATCCGGGGGACTATCCTTGTGGATACGAATATAAACCCCTGGGGTGGATAAATTCACATCCTTAAAAGCATCCAGAATCAAAAAAGTACATTCATTGGTAGCATCTTGTCCTTCCGGGGTTTTGCCTCCAATAATGATATTTTGAAGGAAGTTATTTACACCTGCCTTTTGATCTATGTAATATGGATGAGTACCAAGAACGGTAGAATAGTCCACATGATCCTGTGTTATCAAAAAATCCGAGCTTAAATTTAAACGCCATGCCATTTTTATTATAAAACATTCAAATACTTCCAATGCGAAATCTCTTTTGCCATTTTTGATTTCTTCCTGTAAATATGGAGCCAGCACTTGATCCAACCTGCCAAAGGAGATAAAGTTCATGGAAGCATGCAAGGCGATGTGAAAAAAGGTGATGCTTTGGACGGCCTCTTGAAAGTTTTCAGCGGGTTCCAGAGGTACTTTCTTTGCAATTCGAGCCATTTCCAAAAGCTCTGCTTTTCTTTCAGGGGTGATGGCGGGATCCCCTGCATATTTCAGCGCGATGTCACTACATCTCGCCCCATAGTCTACCACTGCTTGGCAAGCGATTCTTACGCTTCTGTAAAAATCACATTGCACGCGCAGTTTGTGTTCAACCACCTTATCTATCAAATCCATACTATTTAACATACTATTCTTCGCGACTTGATATTTTTGTTCACATTCTTCAATCACTTTTTTCAAACCATACTTTAGCATATTTTCATAATTCAATGAATTGTGACCAAAAAGGGAGCCTGCATTTCTGTTTGAGATGGAACCGGCTCTCAGTTCATCATCCGTCAAAAATTGCGGAAAGACTTTACCAAGTCCGTTGGATCCCATAGGCAGATTCCCCAGCAACAAATCTCCTTCATGAATCTCAGCAGTGCGAGTTTTCTCAGAGTTTTTAGCATCCGTCATAGCCTTTAACATCACATCAATGGCAATGGAACGGCGAAGAATTACCGATCTATCGTAAAAGGCGCCTTTCAGTCCATACTGTTTCAAATCCAATTTTTCTAAGTCAGGAAACATCTCCTGCTTAAACCATTCCGAGGTGCGATCCCTTTGAGCAATATAGATAAGCTTATCATAGAGTTTTTGAATTCTTTCCGTTTTCATGTTCATCATTTCCTTTCATTGTTAAAAATTGAAAAGTGACGCTGTTGAAAGTATGTTTTTATGATATCCTCACTTCGTTTTACGCTTTCTGGGGTGGGTGGTATTTGAGAAAGGGAAATACCTGCAGCTAAATAATAGGTTTCATAATATGCATTCCATGGGCTTAAACAGATCTCCTGAATTCCCACATCTTCCAATAGTTCTTTCGTCGCTTCCAGCACCTCCTCCTGATCCAATACATCTGGTACCATTGGAAGACGGGGCAAAACTCTTTTATGGTGTTTTTTCACTAAAAGGTCTAAATTTTCTTGTAAGATTTTCTTGACTTCGTTCTTCTCATCACCTGTCTTTCCCCAGATGCGAATGCCAAAGAGCCATAAGTCCACCAAATCCAACACGGCCTCATAGTAGCTTGTATCCAGAACTCCTGAGGTTTCCACTGCCGTATGAATTCCCTGCTCCTTGCAAAGCAAAAGAAACTCACGGATGCTTTCCAGTTGAAGCAAAGCTTCTCCCCCACTTAGCGTGATACCACCTTCTTTGCCACAGAGCCTCAGATAGGGCTGAATCTCTGAAAACAGCTCCTCCGGTGTCACCGCCCTTGTAGGAAGATGTAACACGCTTCCGCTCACACCTCTGCGGCTGTGAGAACAGGCATCTATACAGGCACCACATGCCCTACATGGCGCCCTTTCCAGTGTATGCTCTCCCCCTTGAAAAATATGTACTCCGTTCGGGCAGACTTCTTCACATCTCCTACATCCAATACATCGTTCTTTATAAAACAATAGTGGTGACGTACACGGCTGGGCATGGGGCGAATGGCACCAGGGGCACTTTAAATGGCAACCTTGCAAAAAAATCACTACACGTTTATTGGGTCCATCCACCCGAGAGATATGACCTATTTCAAATATTTTTAATACATTGGTAAAATCCTTAGAGTCCCACCACATCTACAACACCATCAAATCCTTTCAGGCGAAGCAGTTCTTTTTTCGTAGGCACAAAATGCTCTAAATCCCAACCTAATTCTTGGAAAAAATTTAGAGCCAGTTTCTGTGCATTGATGGTACGACCTGCTGTAGTTCCGCTTTTTTGTGGAGGCAAACCAATCATTCTGTATGGAATGTTATAATCCCCTTTTCTGATTCCTTCACGTATGTTAAATGCGTATCTCATGGCAAATGAACGCTTTCCGAATTCCAATAGTACGGAGTCATCCATCTCCATACCTGTCACAGCTTTGAACATTGCATATTTATCAGCTTGGGTGTCGGGAACGTTTGAAATAAACGCACAGAGACCGGTTGCATTGATAAACTCACAATCACAGGTACCAAATACGTCGTCCTTGCCTGTTCCCACATCACTGTAGGCAGGAATCCCTGTTTCTGGATCTGTAGGCGGATTTCCAAAGGAAGTGCCTCCCTTTACATGGCGTCCGGTGGTGGGATCGTATTGATAGGTTCGTGCAAGTCCCGGGAAATATCTGGGATCGTGCTGCCCATACTCAATTCCCAAGGTTTCAATCAGGTACTCCTGCCCCTTATTGAAGATTTGTGCCGCTTTTCTGCTTCCTTGACCTAAAATTTTCCCTACTCCTTCGCCTTTTCCTATTTTTTCAATGAGCGCAACAATAGCTGGTCCATTTCCCCATTCGGCTTCTATTCCATCCAACTCTTCCGCAGCGAGAATTTTATGCTCATAACACTCCATGACCCATGCGATAATGGCTCCTGCCGAAATAGTATCCAGACCGTATCTGTTGCAGAGTTCGTTGCACTTTAGCAATACCTCCACATCATAATTTAAAATCATGGAGCTGAATGCTGCTGCAGTTTCATATTCTGGTCGAGTGGTTTCTCCGATGTCATAAGGGCTTCCATCCACTTGAAATTCACAGCCGCAAGCCATGACACAACTTCCGCAACAATAGGATTTCGTCTTCCATTTTTCTGTCTGGTATTCCCCGCTGAAAGGTAACAGCGTATTGTAATCGTAGTATTTGCTCGCAACCCCCGCCCAGTTTTTCACACCAGAATCATTTCCGTCGATCATCAACATGGTCTGTCCTGTGGTTCCAAGCTTTGAAAAATATTGGGCTCCTTCATCATCTCTAATTTTTTTCCCAATGAGTTCATTTATTTTTAACAGCTCCGATTGATCAGCAATGGAAACACTACCGGTTCCACAGAGTGCAATCATCTTTAAGTTTTTGCTTCCCATCACTGCCCCACTGCCTCCTCTGGCCGCACAGCGATGATTATCGTTCATTACAGCAGCAATCAAGGATAAGGTTTCCCCCGCTTGACCGATTCCGGCAAATTTATGGGGTTTATCAAGGGTTTTCTGTAAGGTAATTTCGCTTTCCTTGTAATCCTTACCCCAAAGTCCTGTCGCATCCTTTATTTTGCATTGATCATCTTGAATCTCCAGATAAACAGGTTGATCCGCTTTCCCTGTGATAAAAATTGCATCGTAACCGCACTTCTTTAATTCCCCTCCAAAAAATCCACCACTGTTGGCATCGTTAAATCCACCTGTTACCGGTGATTTACAAACCACTGTATACCGTCCTCCAAACAGGGCTCCCGTGCCGTTAAAAGGACCTGAAATAAATCCTATGTAAGCTTCCGGCGCCAGTGGATCAATGCCCTTTTCCTGTAAATCCCAAAGCATTCTGGCTCCTAATGCCGGCCCACCATAAAATAATTCCGCATATTCCATATTCAGGCTGCGGGTTTCGATTTCCCCTTTTGTCAAATCCACATGTAGATATTTACCACAATAACCTTGTACCATACACTACCTCCTTTTCGACACCTAATTCTACTAATTACATTATACATTACTTTTGAATATTACAGTAAACTTTTTGAAAAAAACAATCTTAAAAACGTTAAATCAACAAATTATTGAAATGAATATTTTGATAGGTTGCAATAAAATTACCCTCTTGTTAAACTAAGTTATAAAACTTAGACAAACGAGAGGGTCATCCTCTATTTTTTATTTAA
>CAZOSB010000053.1:0-9358 GCA_964582545.1 uncultured Anaerovorax sp. | reverse complement strand
ACCAAAGCTGATTGTGGTACCTGTCCCTTTTGATATTTGACTGTGAATAGTAACAAGCAAAGCAATTTGTGTGCCAAAAGCAAAGCAATAGCTCTTTTCAAAGGTCTTATTCTGTGATAAAATAGAATAATTGCACAGGAGAGATAATATAAAATGAAACAAATATTGATTAAAAATCAACAGGATACACGACAATTTGGTCGAAGGCTAGGCGAATATGCCACTCCCGGTACCATCATCGCTATGATCGGGGACTTGGGAACCGGCAAAACAACCTTGTCAAAAGCCATTGCAGAGGGTCTGGGGGTTCAAGAATTGATCACCAGCCCTACCTTTGCCATCGTGCAGCAATATGACAGCGGCAGGTTGCCCTTTTATCATTTTGATGTCTACCGGATTGGTGACTCCGAGGAGATGTATGAGTTGGGTTATGAAGAGTATTTTTTTGGACAAGGAGTTACGGTGGTGGAGTGGGCGGATCAAATTATGTCCCTGATTCCCAAGGGAACCCTTACCATTCATCTGACGTATGGTGATAACTTGGAAAACCCGGAGGAACGAATCTATAATATTGAGTATAAGGAATAAAGATAAGAATGGAAGATAATAGAGGAACTTGGGGAGACAATATAATTTTAGCGATCGAAACTACAGGGCAACAATGCTCTGTAGCGCTTATAGATGAATGGGGCAAACTCAGGCAAGAATCCTCTGTTGACCAGTTGAATCATTTGACAAATTTGATTCCGATGATAGATAAAATCATAAAAGATAACGAATTTACGATAAACGATGTAAAAGCAATTGCAGTCTCTGAAGGACCAGGTTCCTTTACAGGAATCCGTATAGGCGTCTCTACCGCCAGGGCTTTGGCACAGACTCTCAACTTACCTACCGTAGGGGTGCCCACTTTAAGAACCTTTATAGAACCTTATTTGGGAGGGGATTACCCTGCAAAGAATCTGGGAAAAACAAAAGGGGATCAACTTTTGATCTGCCCTATGTTTGATGCTAGGAGGGAGGAAATCTATGGTGCGGCATATTTGCTTTGTTGGGATGCAGATGACATACCTGTGGACATCCTGCCTGTGGACATCATCCCTCAAGGAGCCTATGACTTGAATACGTACTTTGGATTTTTAAAGGAATATTTAAATAAGCGTTCCGAAAACTGCATACAAAAAAAGGAAACTAGAGAAAGATTTCATATCAAGTTTATGGGGGATGGGGCCATTAGGTACGGTCAGCAAATAGACGAGAACATGTCTGAAATCACAGATTCATCGTCTAATGGTGATATGACATATGATGTTGAGACAGGAAAAAAAGCTTATCAGAGTGCAGAAAAAGTTGCGAAATTAGCTTTGAAACTTTATAATGAAAAGGCATTTAAAAAATATGAAGACTTACATCCCGTGTATTTGAGAAAAGCAGAAGCGGAAAGAAAATTGGAGCAAGGGCTTCTATGAATGAACTTATAATTCGGTCTGCCACCATTAACGATGCAAAAGAAATGGCACACACGGAAATTCTTTGTTTTTCTGACCCCTGGAGCCAAGATGCCTTTGAAAAAGAGCTTACAGAAAACCACCTTGCAATGTATATGGTAGCGGAGGTAGCGGGAAAGGCAATTGGGCATGCAGGGGTTTGGATCGTGGTAGATCAAGGTCACATTACCAATGTAGCAGTTCGCCCTGCCTTTAGAAGACAAAAAATCGGAGAACGTCTTTTAAAGCGTATGTTGGAGGACTCCATAACAAAGGGTGTGATGGAACATACTCTAGAGGTAAGAGCGTCTAACCAAAGTGCAATTCAACTATATGAGAAGTTTGGTTTTCGTTCGGTAAATGTAAGAAAGAGATATTACGAAGATAATGGAGAAGATGCAATCATCATGAATCGCGTTCATAAAAACAAATCCTAAGGATTTCATGAATAGAAATAAATGCCTCAAGTAATACTAAGAAATATTAATGCAGATTACTGGAGGTAAAACCTATGGATAACAAAAACAATTATTTTTATGACGATTTATATGATTACAGAGATGATATGAGCGTTACTTCCTCATATTGCAGTAAATTTTCCAGAAGGCATGATTTCAGTTCATTTAATATGTCCAATTACCAATCTTGTGAAAATTGTCGACACTTAACGGCGGACAACCAATGTATTACTCAAGCAAATCAAGGATTTCCGAATATAACAGGCTGAAGTAATTTGAAATAGGATACTATTGAGGGGAAAAATGATAAACGGTCAATTTATAACATTAGGCATAGAATCCAGCTGTGATGAAACCTCAGTGGCTGTAGTTTCACAGGGACGCCATATTTTATCCAATATAATTGCTTCCCAGATTAAGGTACACGAAATATTTGGTGGGGTTGTTCCAGAAATTGCTTCAAGGCATCATCTGAAGAATATCAACAGGGTGTTAGAGGAAGCATTACAAGAAGCAAAGGTGGAATTAAAGGACGTGGACTTAATCGGGGTGACTTGCGGTCCCGGGCTGGTGGGAGCTTTGCTCATCGGCATCGCCACGGCCAAGGCAATCTCCTATACCCACAACATCCCTTTGGTGGGCGTGAATCATATTCAAGGACATATTTGTGCGAACTATGTACAACATAAGGAATTAGAACCCCCATTTCTGTCCTTAATCGTTTCTGGTGGTCATACCACCTTGGCTAAGGTGGAGGGTTACAACAAATTTAAACTTTTGGGTCGGACCAGGGATGATGCGGTAGGTGAAGCCTTTGATAAAGTTGCCAGAGTTTTAGGCTTGGGGTACCCAGGAGGACCTTTGATTGATAAAGCGGCAAGGGAAGGCAATGCAGATGCAATCTTTTTTAAACGAGTTTACTTGGAAAAAGGCAGTAGAGATTTTAGCTTTAGCGGCATAAAAACCGCTGTGCTAAACTATTTGAATGCAGCGCGAATGAAAGAAGAGCACGTCCATGTACCTGATGTGGCCGCTGCCTTTCAAGAGGCTGTTTTGGAGGTTCTCGTTAATAAAACCATTACCACGGCAAAGGAAGAGCAACTACATAAGTTGGTCTTGGCGGGAGGTGTGGCAGCCAATAGCAGGCTGCGGGAACTCATGGAAGAACAATGTAAATTGTCAGGGATTCAGCTTTATTATCCTGATAAGATTCTGTGTACGGATAATGCGGCCATGATTGCAACGGCTGCTTATTATAATTTTAAGAACGACGAAAAATCTAACCTTTATTTAGATGCCTATCCTAATTTATCATTTTAAGGCAGGAATTTATGATATTATTAACAGCAAATAAACTTTCCAAATCTTTTGGAGTGAAAGAAATTTTTTCTGACATATCTTTTCAAATCAGTTCAGAGGATAAAATCGGTATTGTAGGAAATAACGGTGCAGGAAAGACTACTCTGCTGAATGTTTTGGCAGGGGATTCTTCGCCAAGCAGCGGAGAATTTTTTATGGGCAAAAATATCTCCATAGGTTATTTAAAGCAGTCTGAACACTTTTCCTCCGAAAACACCGTCTACCATGAGGTGGAATCCATCTTTGCCGAAGTGATTCAAATGGAGAAGGACTTGGAGATGTTAGCCCATGAAATATCTGAACAATCAGCAAAAGGCAGTAAGGTGGATGGGCTTCTAAAGCAATATGAAGAGCTTCAAGAAAACTTTGAAATAAATAGGGGTTTTAGTTATAAGAGTGAGATAAAGGGCATATTAAATAGCATGGCCTTTGGTGAAGAGGTTTATGAAAAAAAAATTACGAAATTGAGTGGAGGTGAAAAAACAAGACTGGCTCTAGCGGTACTGTTGCTGAAAAGACCTCAGATATTATTTTTAGATGAACCTACCAACCACTTAGATATTGGAACTTTAAAATGGCTTGAACAATACTTAAAGGCATATAACGGCACCTTAGTGATCATATCCCACGATCGATATTTCTTAGATCAGGTAGTCAATAAAATTTTTGAATTAGATAATAAAAAGCTCTTTACATATGATGGCAATTATACGGAATTTGTGCAAAAGAGGAAATTTCGTATAGAGGAAACTACAAAAAGATATGAAAGCCAACAATCGGAAATAAAAAAACAAGAAGAAATCATTAGACGATTTAAACAGCATGGTACTGAAAAATTAGCTAAAAGAGCTCGATCCAGAGAAAAGAGACTTGAAAAGATTGAAAAGTTGGATGCTCCTGCTGGATCCAATGGAACCATGAAGGTGGTTTTTACCCAAAATTATCAGACAGGAAATGACGTAATCTTTGGATTTCAGCTTTCCAAGAGCTTTGGTTTGGGAGATCATAAGAAAACACTCTTTGAGAATATCAGCTTTGATATTAAAAAGGGAGAGAAGATTTGTTTGGTGGGGAATAATGGCATAGGTAAAACAACCTTGCTGAAAATTATCATGGGCAGACTTTCTCCAGATCAGGGTTATGTCAAGCTGGGAAACCAAGTAGTCTTTGGATATTATGATCAAGAGCAAAAGATTCTAACGGGGCATTCCACCGTATTGGAGGAACTTCATTCCCAATATCGGAAATACACAGAAGGGGAGCTGCGAAATCTTCTGGGTGCGTATCTCTTTAGGGGCGATGATGTATTTAAAGAGGTTTCCAATTTAAGTGGCGGAGAAAAAGCAAGGTTGGCTCTTTTAAAGATCATGTTATCCGGTGCAAATGTACTGCTGATGGATGAACCTACCAACCATTTGGATATCAGCTCCAAAGAAGCCTTTGAACAAGCTCTAATGGAATTTGAAGGTACTGTTATCGTCGTATCCCACGATCGATACTTCCTAAATAAGATACCTGACAGAATTTTTGAATTACACAGAAACACCATTACCAATTTTTTAGGCGGATACGATTACTACGTTGAAAAGAAACAATCCATAGAATCAGGGAAAAAACATCTGGAAAATTTATCATCAGATTCTTCCGCAAAGGATTTATCTGCAAAAGAGCAAAACAAGTTAAATCGAAAGCTGGATAAGGAAAATCAGGCGGAAAAAAAGAGAAAAGAACGGCAAATACAACAATTGGAAAGAGAAATTGAGGAAGTTGAGGATAAAATAATCTCTATAGAAGAAGAGATGTGCAAAGAAGAAAATTTTGCGGATCATCAAAAATTGACAGAATTACAGGGAGAACACGCACGATTAAAAGAAGCTTTAGAAATAAAATATGAAAAATGGGTTACTATAAACCCTATGGAATAAAAGATAACATAAAAATAAACATTAAAATATTAAAAAAACTATTGCAGTATTGAAAACTGTCATCTATAATAGTTTTGACGTAATTAGTAAATGTAACATTACTGAATTACTTGATAATTTTGGAGGTAAAAATATGGCATTTGAGAAAATAAGAGAAATAATTGTTGAACAATTAGGTGTAGACGAATCTGCTGTAACTATGGAAACTCAGTTGATGAAAGACTTAGAGGCTGACTCATTAGATGCAGTAGAAATAATCATGGCAATTGAAGATGAATTTGAAATTGAAGTACCGGATGAGGATGCTGAAAAATTCCAAAACATCGGCGACATAGTCAGATATGTAGAAGAAAACCTGAATTAATCAAATTAAAAAACTCGCTACGGCGGGTTTTTAATCTTTTAGTTGTAAAAAAATATACTAGATGATATAATATATAAGCTTTACGGACAAGATAAAAGTTAAGTTGAATGAGCTTATAATACTATTCTGCAACAAAAAACATTGTATGATTTTATTTGCGGGTTAGTATAAATTATAAAGTTAAGGATATTATTATGAAAGAATATAGCAAAATATCAAAAGCAGTTATTAAGAGATTACCGCGTTATAGACGATATTTATATGAGTTGAAGAAAAAGGAAGTGGATCGGATTTCTTCCAATGAGCTAAGTAATCTCATCGGTTACACTGCTTCCCAGATCAGACAGGATTTCAACAATTTTGGTGGGTTTGGTCAGCAAGGATACGGTTACAATGTAGAATCCCTTCACGATAATATCAGCAACATTTTGGGAATTGACAAGGACTACAAAATGATCATAGTGGGTTCGGGCAATTTAGGTCAGGCAATTGCAAACTATACCTACTACTACAAGTCGGGATTTATAGTAAGTGGAATGTTTGACATCAATCCCAAATTAGTAGGGAACATAGTAAATGATATTCAGATTATGGATTATGATGAAATGCATCGATATGTAGCGGAAAAGGGCATCGACATAGGTATCATCTGTACACCGAAAGGCACAGCGCAGGGTGTAGCGGATGAATTAATCTCTGCGGGGATTAAAGGTATCTGGAACTTTGCACCTATGGATTTGGTGGTGCCAAAGAATGTGGCATTAGAAAATGTACATTTGAGTGATAGCTTGCATTCCCTGTCATACGAGATGAATAAGATCAGTAGCCAAGGACAGAAATAAGATAATGAAATAACCGTTTCCTTGGAAACGGTTATTGTACTTACAGATATAATTTTATTATGCTTCCACCGGAGCATCAACTGGGCAAACGCCTGCACAAGCACCACAATCGATGCATTTGTCGGGATCGATTACATAGATACCGTCGCCTTCGCTAATAGCTTCTGTTGGACACTCTGATACGCAAGCACCACAGCTGATACAAGAATCTTTGATTACAAATGCCATAATGAATTCCTCCTTTTTAGTATGATTAGCAGCCTTATTATATCAGAACCATTTTAGAATAACAAGTTTTTTTTAGACAAGCTTATAACTTCAATAAAATAGAATTTAGAAAACATTAAGGTGAAAAATGAAAGTATATGGATTGGTCGGGAAAAGTGGAACGGGGAAAAGCTACCAAGCTATGAACCTATGTAAGGATAGAGGCATCGAAAGCATCATAGATGATGGATTGTTTATTCGAGGCAATCGAATTATTGCAGGAATTTCCGCAAAGCGTCAAGAAACGAAAATCGCTGCTATCAAAACAGCACTTTTTCACACGGAAAATCATAGAGAACAGACAATAAGCTCCATACGTGAGCTGGATCCCAGCTCCATCCTTATCCTTGGGACTTCGGAAAGCATGATTCACAAAATACAAAAAAGGTTAGAGTTACCTGAATTGAGTGAGATGATTTCCATAGAAGAGATCACCACAGAAAAAGAAAGGGAGATGGCAAGAAAACAGAGGATGGAATTGGGAAAGCATATCATACCGGTTCCCACCTTTCAGCTGAAAAGGGACTTTTCCGGATATTTCTTAGATCCACTGCGCATCTTTAAGGGATGGCGGGGAGGAAAGGCATCTTATTTGGAGAAATCCGTAGTGCGACCCACCTTCAGTTATCTAGGTCATTACTCAATTTCGGATAAGGTCATCACGGATGTGGTTTCCTATATTGGCAACAACATGAACGGTATAGAGGGAATTATCAAGGTGAATGTGGAAAATAAAACTGCGGGAATGCATATCACCATTTTTATATTTGCTGAGTTCGGAGTCAAGCTGATAGACCTTGCAAAGGAACTGCAGCGTTCTGTAACAGAAAAGGTGGAGAACATGACGGCCTTTAATATCAAAGCAGTTGACGTAGAGATCAGAGGTATCAGATAACAACGCAAGAGATAAAAGATTAAACAAGCAAGTAGACGGGGGCAAATCGGTTTTTAATATGGAAGTCAATCATCAAATCAACATAAAAGTAAAGGATTTTCACTTGGATCATATCTTCGACTGCGGACAGTGTTTTCGATGGACGAAAGAAACAGATGGTACTTATACGGGAGTGGCATACCAAAGGGTAGTCAATGTAGGGCTCACCGTTCAGGAACATGAAAGTGGTTTGCTAACCATAAAAAACTGCACCAATGCAGAATTTCAAGATATTTGGGAAGATTATTTTGATCTTAAACGAGACTATGGTGAGATCAAACGAAAACTGTCGATCAAAGATCCTATAATGGCTGAGGCCATCGGGTACGGTAGTGGAATCAGGATTTTAAAGCAGGACAAGTGGGAAACCTTAATTTCCTTTATCATTTCTCAAAACAATAATATTCCCAGAATTAAAGGTTGTATAGAAAGTCTCTGCACCAGCTTTGGAGACGAAATGACCACGTTTAAAGGCAAAACGTATTTTACCTTTCCTTCTTTTGATAGATTGGCGGCATTGGAGGATGGGGATTTGGATTGTTGTAAGCTTGGATACAGGGCTGGTTACATTCTAAAAACCGCTAAAGCTGTAGCGGAGGATGGAGGAAGAGCATTGGAGGCAACGGAAACCCAATCCCCGGAAGAGGCCTTTGCTTACCTCACGGGTCTATCCGGAGTAGGTCCAAAGGTTGCTAATTGCATTCTATTGTTTTCCATGAGTAAATACGATGCATTCCCCATAGATGTATGGGTGAAGCGGGTTATGAACAGGCTATACAACATTGATGAAAAGGATCAAAAATCTATGGAAGCCTTTGCCAGTGACCACTTTTCTCCCTGGTCGGGAATGGCACAGCAATATTTGTTTTATTACATCACAAAAAAAGGAATTTCTTTGAAGTAGGAGGGCACATGTTAGGACCTATCGTAAATGCAATAACTATCGTCGTGTGTACGTTGGTTGGAAAATTTCTGGTAAGAGGATTACCTGAGCGGTTTGAGAATATCATCAAAAAAGCTCTAGGTCTCTCCATCATCTACATCGGCATTGCCGGTGCTCTGGAGAATCAAAGGGTTATGTTGCTAATTGTCAGCCTTGTGGTGGGAAGCATATTGGGAGAACTGATCAACATAGACAAGGGGATGAATGCTTTAGGTAAGTGGGCTGAGGCAAAGCTGGGGTTTGGAGAAGGCAATTTTGCCAAAGGTTTTGTTACCGCTTCCATCCTTTTTTGCACGGGATCCATGGCTATCGTAGGTTCTTTGGAGAGTGGATTGCAGGGCAACCATGAGATGCTCTTTGCAAAGTCCATACTGGACGGAGTTATTTCCATCGTTTTTGCATCCACCATGGGTATCGGCGTGGCTTTTTCCGCAGTCCCCGTATTTTTTTACGAAGGTGGCATCGCTCTAGGGGCAGGACTGATCAAGGACATGCTTACACCGGAAATTATTCGGGAGATGTCAGCGGTGGGAAGCCTGCTTATCGCCGCTTTGGGATTCAACTTCTTGGAGGTAAAAGAGATCAAGGTAGCAAACATGATTCCGGCTATCTTTATCCCCTGGATTTATATTGCAGTAGAAATGGCTTTGTAGCATATAGAAAATAGGAATCGTATTATTTTTTAAGAATCAACTTTAAGAACGATAAATTACTAATGAAATCCGTTACTATTCACAGTCAAATATCAAAAGGGACAGGTACCACAATCAGCTTTGGTA
>CAZOSB010000052.1:0-9449 GCA_964582545.1 uncultured Anaerovorax sp. | reverse complement strand
GTTTCTTCTAACACTTGATACTCATCCATTAGTTCATCCATCCTCTTCATAATATAATTCCCCTTTCTAAAAGTTGAGCCTTTAGTTTTTCTTTTCCTCTGTACAATTTGTTTTCTACTGATTTCGGTGGTATGGCAAGCCTTTGTGCAATGGTTTTCACCTTCTCATAAAAGTAATACCTATAGATAAATATCTCCTTGTCCGGTGAAGGCAGTTCGCCAATAACTTCCTGCAATATTGTGGCATTGATTTTATTTGCCATCTCATCAGTAAAGTTGATATGGACCTGCATGTCCTCTTGATCCAAAACACTATCCCTTCTGCTTTTTCTATTCATTCTCAGGCGATCTATAGCCTTATGTCTCGCTATGGCATAAACATAACTCTTTAAACTCCCCTTTTCCTTCTTATATCCCTCTACATTTTTCCAAAGATCCACAAATACATCAGATAAACATTCTTCCACATCTGCAAAATGATCAAACCCCAGAATATTGGTACAAATTGTCTTAACTGCTCCACCATAAAGATCAATAGCCGTTTCCAATCCTTCGGAAGGTGATTCCTTTATTTTCAAAATCAAATTATCTTCATGGATGTTTTTCTCGTTCATTCTTATCTCCTTTCTAAAGTTTGTTAAAATGCATTTCTATCTACCTATTCGTCATTATTTTCAAAACCACTCAAAAATATTATTTATATTTTTTTCAATACTTTGGCATTTGAAAATCTTTATTTCATTGAATTTTTAATATTGTTTTGACAAAGAGGTTCCATTAAAACAGAGGCAAAAATCCTTCAATTGTATTAATCAATTGAAGGATTTTAGTCTTTTATTTTTATTCTAGTAATTTTTATAGAATTGATCTTTTGATATTTATATCAATAGAAACAAATTCTAAATGACAAAATTTTTATATTTGTTGCGTGACATGAACTGAAGAATGGTTGGTATGTGCTCTTCAATCAATTTATAATTGTCATTTAAAATTTTTCTAGCCTCCCATAAGTTTTTATAATGGTCATCATAACAAGGTCTTTCATGACAGTAGTCACAATCACATGCTTTATAGACCTCGCAACCCTGAAATGGGTTGGCTGTTCCTAGATATAAATCCCTACACTCATCTACAAAGAGTATCCTTCCACCATAGTTATGAGGATTGCAAAGACCATTTAAGAATACCGATGAGAAATTGATTCCATCATGGGATACATACAAATCAAATCCAATGGGATATCGGATTTCCCTTAGAATTTCTACAACACTCTTGTATATTTCAATTAATATGTTGGTTATAGTGCTTCCGATTAACTGATATAAGGCTTCCCTATTCGCCAAAAGTATAGTGAGTATAACTTCCATATTACTGGAATCATCAAAGGTACTTATGAACAATTTCCCCTGATATTCCTGTATTTGCCAAGCATAAACGTTAAATGGATTATTGAATCCGGAGCCCAACCCTGAAAGGCTTCTTCGGGTTTGCAAATTTGGACTTTCGGAATATTGAAGAGGCATCCCTCCTACAATAAGTTCCCAGTGATCATGTTTATCTATTCTGATAATATCACATCCCCTAGGAATAAGCCACGATAATGGCAATTGTTTCGTGCCACTTACATAAAGTCTATCTTTAAAAACACCTATGCTCAGCGTATATTTATTTGCCGGGTCTCCAAACCCTTTGTCAACAATAAGAGTCCAATCGTTTAATTTTGGTTCTGAACCATTTGTTCTCCATACGGCAACACCCTCCGAACTGCTGGTAGCAACATAAATTTTGTCATTAAAAACTTCCATATTGCTGATGGCACCCTGAGGGTTCCTGTTTGGATCAAAGCCCGGTTCATTGGGATCGATCACAAGCTCCCATGGGATAAATTCAGGATCCTGACTGCTATATAAAATAGGAACAGTATTCGGGTTTTGTTCATCCACCGTAGCAACATACAGTTTACCCCTGTGGGTAATCATGGCTCTTGAAGAAGTTCCCAACAAATTACCGGGTACTGTGAACCAATTAACACCATTGGTTGTTTTTAAAATTTCTACGCTACTTCCAAAGCTTGCAGCGTATAAGGCAGGGCTACCGCCAAAGGGAATATGCTGAATCATATATCTGAATCCTGTCATTCCCGATCCCAGAGGCGCCTTATAGACACGCTCCCAATAAAGGTCTCCATTTTTGGAATACCTCCATATTTCTGGTAGATTATCTATAGGATCGGCGTTGATTAAATCAGGAATTTTGGTTCCTGGCTCAATAGCCTTAATAATATTGATGAGTATATTTCTCCCAGTACCGACATAGATAAAGTCGTCCAGTTCACTCATAGACCATGCGTAATTATTTTGCCGTGCATTATTTAAGTCTTTATCGTCAAACCCATTAATTGGGGTTAAATTTAAAAATTGCAAGATTTCATCCTCCTTTTAGAATAACTTGTATTTATAATATTCTATAAGAAAGACAATGGTGAATACTCAAGGGAATATCTATTTTACATAATGTATATTTATCTTTCTTAAAATCAATCATCAAATTTAATAAAAGAAATATAAATATATTAACCAGTAGGAAATATGATTTTATTTATTGCAAGACTGATCAGAATTTTCCTTGACCCTAAATATCACTATTCGCCTTATCAAATCCCAGGGTAACGGCTTCCCCAGAGGAAATTGTACGGCACCTTTGGAGTATTTGAGACCAAGTTCATCAAAATCAGGAATGAAATGCTCAATACCACTTGCACCGGGATAAAACCCTATGTGCTTTTTATGCGCCATAAAATGAACCAGGTTTCCCTTTTGATAAAATGTGGGCATTGACCATGAAATTTTCTCAGTTGCTTGGGGGGCATGCTGCTTGATAAATTCACGAAGCTCCTGAAGAATTGCTCGTACTTCGGGGTCACACGTACGGATATATTCATCTATACCATTGTCACTTGGTTTTGGTGCACTCTTCTTTCTCGGTTTTGGTACGGGGGTCACAGGCAGAAGTAGTTCGATGATTTCCTTACTGAACTCAGCTTGATCTATATCTAAGATATAATGTTCTTTTGCCCCCTGATAAGGGCAACCTTTATCTGCACCTTCCATCTTATGGCTGATACAGTCATGTTGTTTCACGTAAACCATATTATCACAAGCCAAAAGGATGGGTTTGTCCTCTATATAAACCATGTATTCCCCGAACATTTTTTTGTATCGAATCTCTCCCACACCGGAAATTTGTTGACAGACATATTCAATAAAATCTAAGCTTGTAGCCATAATGTATCTCCTTTTTTTATTTTAATTTATTTGTTCGATTACTTCAAATATTAAGTTGTTTTCTTCACAAAATATCTCAGCACGGTTTTTAATTTTTCAGGTGCTGTCTTTCTGGCATCAGATAAATAAATTTCACGATGCCTTAAATCCTGACGAATAAAATTATTTTGCTCGCAATAACTTTTCATTTGCTCAAAGCTCTCAGGCTCATCATCATAAGATCCTATATGAAGCATTTGAACACAATGTCCATCCTCAATACTTTCAAAGCGAACTTTCTCAAGAAAAGAATGTGGTTTTTTTGCTTTCACTCTTTCTATAGTTTCCAAAGCCAGCTCACGGGTTACAAAGTCGGGTTGTCTGATCATTATTTTATATATAAGTTCATTCTTATCAAAGACCTGTGCATTTTTTGCTTCGTCGCTTAAATCCCATATGCCCTCCAAAGGGTAAATGGCATAATCAAAATATCCCTCAGGGGTAATCCCTTTTTTGGGTAGCATTTTAATTCCATAACAAAGGGAGTATAAAACACCAATTGCCTCTGAAAAATCCCCGTCATTAGGATTGCCTTTTCCCTCAATGGTAAAAAAATGGTAACTTGGTATTGTAATGAATTGTGGTTGCTGTTTGGGCATATAAATATCTTTCTCTTGTTTTTTCCAATCATATTTCATTTTAAAATCTCCTTAAAGTATTATCTCCCCTTATTGTACAACATTTAATATGACAAGATATCGTCATATTATAATTTTTTATTCATTTTCTATATACATTTACTGATAAATATATTTAATCACGTTTCCATTCAATCCGTCATTGCTCCATTAATGAATTACAGTCATATTTATACCCGCCACCACAAAAGTTGATTATCTTCAAATAATACGGAAACTCTACCTGCATCCTTCAACCATGATAAATATGAACGGACGGTACTTCCAACCAAGACATATTGTTCAAAGTTCATAATTAAATCATACTTGTCAAATATTTTTTTCAAGATGACTTCAAACAATATAGGACTTTCACAAAGTAACAATATATTGTCTGCGATTTCCCAAACTTTATTTCTATTAAAGAGAACCAATTCCTTCACATCCTTAGTAGCCTCTGCATGTGCCGGAACAAATAAAACTGCCTTCATCTTTTCAACTTTATCTAAAGTCTTTAGAAATTCAGCTATATCATAAATAAAGGCAATATGATATTTTTCCAATATACTCTGACTACTTATACAGTCCGCCAAAAATACTATGTTGTCGGGCGTGCGTATGCCTATCATATTAAAAAAATGACCGGGGAGTGAAATCACTTCTAGCTCTTTGGGAAATTCAGGGTCAAGGATATCAACAGCATCGCTCTTTGTGGCAAGCAAAAATTTATGATGTAAGTCCTTGCTGGGAAATCCTCCATACAAGAAGGATGGCTCTAAAATAGGATATTTTGTAAACGCAGCCTCAATTCCATTGGCAAATATCTTACATCCGGTTTGTTGCTGCAAATATCCATTGCCACCGATATGATCTGCGTTTGAATGGGTATTGATGATGCCCTTTAGGCTCCACCCATTTTCATCTAAAACTTTCCGTACTCTTCTCCCTGTATCCTTGTCATTGCCACTGTCAATCAAATAGACCTCGGAATCATTGGCTCTGTACACACCTATTTTTGCAGGACAGTTGATGTAATAGCTTTGTTTTCCTACTTGAATTAATTCATACATATTATATTACCTTCTTTCAAAGATTTCTCACGCTAATTAGGGGATGTTCCTCTTCAATTTTCTTTTATATGAAGAGTTTCCTAGTAGCAGCTGTAATTAATTTCTTTAAATTACAATTTATTTAAATAAATTTCATGGAAAAAATGTAATTTCCTATGATAATCCAGCTCCACTAAATCCGTAGGCTTTACCTTTCCGTCATCTTTTTCAAAGTAATTTACTTCTGCATATTTTAACATTTTATATACAAATTGAGAACAAAACATAATATTTGATTTATGGGAATATTTCAATATCAATCCCATCAGATTGTACGCGCTTCCTTCTTCATTGATCTCCTTCACTTTATCGATGACCGCCTTTTTTTGCTCCCGGGAAACTTCTACATAATATATGATGATGGAGGCGTCCTCCTTTTTATTGAAAAAGGATATCATTTCATGATTCAGCCCCGGAGGGTAAAGCCGTTCGCCCCCATTGTAACTGATAATGGTCTCTAAGTTCTTATCAAATGCTAAAGATGCATGATTGTATTGCTTCTTTGTAAACACGGAAATCAGCTCACTGGCAGCACTTCCCGTATTGGAAATAGCAATGTACAACCTTAGATCATTCAGAGATTCATAGGCCTTATTGAAGTATTCTTCCGTCAAGAATCCGTTGTTAATATATTTAAAGGAGTTGTGGCGAGGCAAATCTTCAATGATTTCCCCTAGACCTTCTGCAGATATGCTACCTTTCATTTTTTTAAGTTCTTCTAACTTTTCAATCATTCTTACCCTATTTTCGTTTAGTTCGGAAAAACTAACGGTATAGATTTCTTGAATTGGTGGTAAATAGAAGGATACATACTTATTGACAATAAAGAAACGCTCAATGATAAAGGGAAAAAAGATGCTGGCTACGCTAAAAAGTTTTGCAAAGTAGGGTTTAATTTCGAGACTTGCGCCATCAAACACCAAGATATTATTAAAAGCAATCTCAATGGCAAGGAATGCACTGTAAGCAACGATCATGCTAAACTTCATCCTTTTCTTGGAAGGGATTTGGAGCGTTCGAAGAACTGCAATGGCATAAACAGACATATATGCCATGACAAAAAGGGATTGGTTCCCAAAGAGAAAAAAGCCCACCATTAATAACACAATACTGACAAAAACTATAACCTTGTAGTTCTCTCTGTTAATCATTCCTTACCCACCATTCGTAATGCGACCCATATTGTAACTATTTTATAATTTTATCCTATTAAAAAATTTGAAAAATAGTAGTTATATAATATTTACATTTTAAAGTACATAGATATAGTAATCAATGTTTTTTTAATCTTTTATATATCGTTATAAAATCAATTTACCCTCTTAAATATAGAGATAAGTAGTGAATATAATAATTGTCTTCAACACGTTAGTTCGGGTTTTTGCCCACAATTTTTATCTGTAACCTTTTTTGATATCCCGTCATATCGTCTTAGAATTGGTAAAAATTCCGCTTAGTAGTTCAATTACTAATTCCACCAACGTTTCCGATCATAACAAAAAACACCTGCAATTAGTATATCATTACTATTGCAGGTGTCCAATATTTTGTTCTTTTTCTAATTAGGGCTTACTTCCATTCAGACAATACGCTTTTATCTGCTGCTACAATATGCATAATTTCATTGCCTGAATGGCAATGATCAAAAGTTCCTTTTTCTATTTCCTTGATCACAGCATTTAAAACTTTTTCATAATAAGCCTCCGGTGATAGATCCATTGTAGTTTGATGAAAATGTTGTTGACTTTCACTGGAAGCAATACTGGCATATTCATTTTTGACTTGTGCTATCAATTTATCTCGATGCATTTTAATTCTCCTTTAATTTCCATAATTTATATTATTTTTCTCTTACATATAAAATTTATACGGTTAATTCTTTATTTCTTAATAAAAGTGAAGATCTTGAGGATGGTGGCTAAGGAAAATTTGTTTTTATTCATCCTTATTAATTGAAAATGCTTTACCCCAGGCTCTGAAAAGTATTGGATTTTTTCTAAAACATGCACTATAATGCAAGCAAACCACTATTATTCAGTTTTTTATAATATAATACCAGGGTCAAAACCCAATATTATTAAATATTGAAACATATCATTTTCAAAAACATTAATTAAAAATAAAATTATTTATTAATTATTTAAATCTTTATGCAACCTTTTGGTAGCTTGCTCGGTATTGTTAGTAGAAAGGAGGTTTTATGATGGAGCTAAAATCGTTTCGTACGGACGATTACATAGATGATATTCTCAATAGATATGGTGATATGGTATATAAAATCGCTTATTCACAGATTAAAAATAAAGCAGATGCAGAAGATGTTTTTCAAGAAGTATTTGTACGTTTTATTCGCTATAATCCCAATTTTGAAAATGAACAACATATCAAAGCTTGGCTTATACGAGTAACCCTCAATTGCTCAAAAAATATCTTTAAATCAGCCTGGTTTCGAAGGAACACCACCCTTGACGATGATATATCCATACCTATGCCGGAAACCAGCTCAGTTTATGAAACAGTGCTTACCCTTCCCGCCAAATATCGAATGGTAATTCATCTACACTATTATGAAGACATGTCTATCGCTGATATATCAAATGCAACGGGTAAGAATTTAAATACTATAAAATCTCATCTGAAACGAGGGAGAGAATTATTAAAACAAAAACTGAAGGGAGATTTTGATGATGTTTAGAGAAAAATATAAAAAGGAAAATGAAAATATTGTAGCAAGTGAGGAGCTTATGAATAAAACAAAAAATATGATGATAGCAGAACAAACCACCAGTAAAAAGAAACCTGTATTTAAAATGGCAATCACCGGTGTAGCCATTGCCGCTGTAGTATGTTTCGGTGTTATGAGTGGTATTTTACCAAATTACAATAACCTAGTCAATCCACAGCAGACGGCCAAGTCTAATAATTTTTTTACCTTAACAGCCTATGCCATGGAAGGTGACACTCCAAAACAAATAGAGTTTTCCCAATCTGCCATGGATGAGGAAACTCCCCCTAAACTGGAGATTACCGCCTCCATGGATGGAAGTAATCAAATTACTTTATATAAAAATTTGGGCTTTAAATGCCAGGGAGAAAATATCAAAACAGTTGATTTTTCAGTGGATGAGGGGTATTTTAATAAGCAGGTTCCTGACGAAGAAGGTTGGTTCCTCGAAAAAGCTGGTCAAACCTACACCTTAAGCAAAACCGAACTTCAAAAGGACAATATGGTCTATTGGGGAATGGATGTTCCTGGCAACATGGAATCTAAGGTAATTGATGGTGAGGGTACGATCACTTTTACAGAGACAATCAATTTCGTACAAACCATTCATATTAAAGCCGTTGTCACCTTTGATAATGGCGATGTGCAAGAAAAGTCTCTTGTGTATGACACTCAAAAAGGCACTTTAACACTAACGGAACAATAGCCGGCCCTTCTCCTATAGAAACCCCCTTGAAAACTATTAAATTCAAGGGGGTTATCTGTTTAAAAAAGCATATTAATTATTTATTAATAATTTTCCCTATATTTTTTATTTGAATCGAAATGGTTCCATTTGGATTATTGACAAATTCAATAACATTTGGATCGCTAAAAAAATCAGAAGGTACGGATATTTCAATTCCTGTATCTGTTTTTATTTTATGTGATTTGCTAGTCCTTCTTGCAAAGCTCTTTTCAATGGGTACATCTGACGGTATCCCAGCTTTGCTGATTTGAGAAGCATATTCATTTTGCATGATTTCAGAATTATTAAATGCTTCTTTTCCTAAATCCACTGTAGAAATCTTATTGGATGCTTCTGCGTTTTCAAATATATAATTTTTGGCTTTTGAAATAGCGACGGCACTGATGGCACCATGACTCTCTGCAATCTGATCAACTATATTACTAACACACTTGATGACTTCCTTTGAGGATATTTCGGAGGAACATTTTAAAATTCTATCAGGTAAAATAAAAACCTCCTCCCCATTAATTAAGGTCTTTTTATCATGATATCTTACGAAATTAGATACACAATCAACAAATGCAAACGAAGATATTTTCTGAGTTGGATTAGGCAATATAGCATAATGCTTAATTATTTGATTACTTGTTTTATCGTTTTCTTGTTTTACTTGATGGGTATATGCGATTTGATTATTAAATCCAATTATACCAATGTGTTGAACATTTTCATATAAGAATTCGCAGATTACCACATCTATAGGTTGTATATCATCAGATATTGATAAACATGAATTAATTTGTTCAGCAATTATTGTTGAAAAATCAATAAAATTAATTTCACTTTTACAATATTTATTTAGATCGTATTTAAAAGTGCTTTCTTCGTTAAAATTACCCGTTTTAATAGCTGAATCTTTTATAGATTTCTCAATATGTTTAGTTAA
>CAZOSB010000051.1:0-10875 GCA_964582545.1 uncultured Anaerovorax sp. | reverse complement strand
TTATTTTCAAAGACTTTCAAGCTTTTTATCTCTTTCAACTGTCAAAGACAGGATTATTATATAGGTTTTTTATCGAATCGTCAACAACATTTTTAATATTTATTAATTTTAAAATTTATAAATTATAGATACTATTTAAACTATCTATATATCATTTACTATTTATAGATAACTTATAACAATCAAACCCATAGTAAGAAATAAAGATATATTCAAGGCAAACGAAACAAATTTCAAATTTCGTCAAAGATTAAACGGAGCCTTACAACGGAATCTCACGGACGGCAAAATAGTTCCCTTCAACATCAGAAAAATTAAAGGTTTTTTGATTGGAATTATCAGCTATTTCTCCTACGGTAACCCCTTCTTTTATTAGACGATCATGCATCTCTTTTATGTTATAACTGGAAAACAAAATTGAAGGAGTTTGGAGACTGAGCTCAGGCGAAAACTTTTTAACTACTTCGCGATCAAATAAAACAATACTTGCATCAGATGAACTATTAGGGGCTAACTCCACCGATAGAATACCCGTTTCACCCTTATTTTCTTGAATTTCGGTAAACCCAATTTTATTTTTCCAAAAATCTGCACACTTCCTTGGATCCTTCACATAAATCATGACTTGACCAAACTTATGAATCATCTCTTCCTCCAAAACTATTTTCATTTGAAAATACAATGTTTTTATCCTATTAATAACTTTAACCTTTATTATTTATTCTATTATATACCGATCATCCACTATCTATTTATGGTCATTCTAAACAGTATGAAAACCTGCCTTCCAAAGTTTCATTGTTTCCATTGTTTTAAGCTTCACATCCATTGACATTTTCATAATTTTGTTTATAATAAATAATAAAAGAAAAAATATAATCATTTATTTATATTATAGTTAAATCATTACGGTTATTGGAGGATTTAATGAAAAAAACCATTATGATACATAGAACCGCTTCCATAATTGTCGCTTATCTCATAATGCTTTTCCTACTCAATAATTTGTTGATAACCATTAAGACAAACCAAATGCAATTTACACTCCATTTGGTTTCCAAAAATATCTACGAACGATTGGATTCCATGAAAAACATCGTAGAGCTTAGCGCCGTCGGTGAGGAAGTAAACAGCAGTTCACCCCAAGTGGCAGAGCAATATCTGATCAACATCGTCAAAAGAAATCCTCAAATGTGGTCTCACTTTTTGATAACTGACTCGGATGGTATTGAATACGTTCACACGGAGGGTTCAGCTCATTATGGCACGTCACTAAAGGATCGAGAGTACTATTTGGTTCCTTGGCAAGAAAAGAAAACCGTGATTGCACAGCCCATACACTCTGTCAGCACAGGGCGCAAAATTATTGCCATCGGCACCCCCTTGTTTCAGGATAGTGAAAGCAAAGGAGTTTTAGTAGGATTTACATATTTGCAATATCTTTCAGAAATTTTGAATAATGATCATATTACAAAAAATAGTTATCTGATTATGAGCAATCTGGATGGTACTATTTCTGCTCACCCCAACGAAGAATATGTGCTGAATCAAAATATTAAAGACATTATTAATGATGAAAAGGTAGTTTCTCAGATAACCAACTTAAGTACCAGCAGTAAAATCACCCGAGTGGATGGAAGGTTGAGTCTTCTGGTTTATGAGCCTGTGCATAATAATCAACTTTCATTGTCTCTTATCATTCCATTTACAGAAGTCTTTAGCTTAGAGCTTATGATTATAGGTATTCTTTTATTGACAGCTATTTCAGTTGCGTTAATCGTGTTCTTTTGGAAAAAAATTAATACTACAAAGCAATACGGAAATACTATGGCGTTACAAGCCTCTACTGATGAGCTCACAGGGTTGAAAAACAGGTATTGGCTATCACAGTTGGATATGAATACCTATTGTGAGGAATTTTTGACAATTCTCTTCTTTGATGTGGATAACTTTAAGGATTTTAACGACAAACACAATCATGCTTATGGCGATAAGGTCCTACAGTTTATAGCCGAAAGTATGCAGGCCTTCACTCGTCCCAACACGGATGAAAGCATACGATATTCGGGAGATGAATTTATGATCCTATTTAAGGATACTACCGTGGAAAGCGTACAAGTGGTTACCCAAAGATTGATGAATGCATTAGCAGGGTATGTAAATGATGTAGGGCAACCTGATAAAATTACCATCAGTTGTGGAATCGTTTCTGCTCAAAAGGGTCAAAAAACTCTGGAGAACCTCATTGTGGATGCGGATAATGCGACCTACAAAGCAAAAAATTCCGGAAAAAATAAAATGATTTTAGGAGATTAGTTTTTGAGGGATTAGCCCTTTGATGTTAATCCTAATTCTTGTTCCAATCGCTGATTTATGGTTTGATAGAGTTCCTCTAGGGTTCCCGAGTTATCGATAACCCAAGAGGCTCTTTTTCGTTTCTCTTCTCTGGGCATTTGATGATCTATGCGCCTTTGAATCTCTTCTCGAGACAAGCCATCCCTTTGAATAACTCTGGGAATCCTAATGCCATCTTCTAAATCTAGCAGCCAAGTTTCATCCGTATATCGATCCAAATTGGTTTCAAACAACAAAGGTGCATCCAAAAATAGTACAGACCATCCCTTATCCCTTCCCTCTTTTATACTTTGGTGAATCATGGAAAAGATCATTCCGTGAGTTATTTCCTCCAACCGCTCCTTGGAAGCTTTATCCCGAAATACAATATCTCCCAATTTTTTTCGATTTGGAAGTCCATCCTCTTGCAAAACATCTTCCCCAAAGGCTTCCGTCACTTTGCGGATGACCTGAAGGCTGGTTTCCGTTCTGCCATTTAAAAGCTCCCTAGCCATTTTATCTGCATCTATAACAGGGTAACCTTTTTGGATCAAGTAATCCGATACGGTGGTTTTACCTGTTCCTATGCCACCAGTTAGACCGATCACCTTCATACTCCCTTCAACCTTTCCCCTTATTTCAACAAATACCAGTTATCCGCCGTTTTTACTTCCGCCACCAGCTTTACAGAAAGTTCCACAGCTTTTTCCATATTTTCCTGTAAAAGCTTCTTCACCGCCTCCAACTCTTCCCGATGAGTTTCAATAATGAGTTCATCGTGAACCTGTAGAATGAGTCTGGATCGAAGTTTTTTCCGCTTTAGCTCTTCGTATACCTTAATCATTGCCAACTTGATGATGTCCGCGGCGCTACCCTGAATGGGGCTATTCATAGCCAAACGCTCTCCCAGTTGGCGAACCATGTAATTTCCTGCATTGATTTCATGAATCACTCGCTTACGTCCCATAATAGTGGTTACATATCCTTTGGTCTTGCAATCTGCCACCATTTGATCCATATAAAACTTGACATTTGTATATTTCTTAAAGTATTCCTGAATATATTTTTCCGCATCTTTTCGGGAGATAGAAAGCTCAGTGGATAATCCAAAGCCACTCATTCCGTAAATGACACCAAAGTTTACGGCTTTTGCATTGCTCCTTTGCAAATCCGTCACCTGATCCTCCTGCACCCCAAAAACCTTGGATGCGGTAATCCTATGAATATCATCCCCTTCGTTGAAGGCTTCTAAGAGAGAGTCATCTTGGGACAAGTGCGCCAATACTCTCAATTCGATCTGAGAGTAATCCGCACCCACCAAAACGTATTCACCGCTTTCAGGGATAAACGCCTTACGCAGCTTTCTGCCTAACTCCTGCTTAATGGGGATATTTTGTAAATTGGGTTCTGTACAGCTCAGTCGACCCGTAGCCGTAATGGTCTGTTGAAAATGCGCATGTATTTTTCCGTCATGATGAATCAGTGGCAACAAACCTTCGATGTAAGTGCCGTTTAGCTTTGACAACATGCGGTATTCTAAAATAAGTTCGATGATTTCATGCTTGTCCCTGAGTTTTTCCAACACTTCCGCATCGGTGGAATATCCCGTTTTCGTCTTTTTCCCTTTAGGCAAGTCTAATTTCTCAAAGAGAATAACCCCTAACTGAGAGGGAGAATTGATGTTGAAGCTTTCCCCTGCCATCTGGCAAATTTGCTCTGTCAGTTCTGCCAATCTCTCTTTGATTTTCTCTCCTGCATCCACCAACTCATCCCTATCCACTGCAAAACCAAAGGCTTCCATGGCGCTCATAGCTTGGATCAAAGGAAGCTCCACTTCCTTATAAACTCGTTCCAGTCCTTCAGCCGATAGTTTTTCAGTTAAGATTTCCTCTAAGGCTTTGACGACCAGACACCATTTGGCACCGTACTCCCCATAACTGGCGGCCTGATTACTCAAAAGATCCATCTGCCCCTTATCTCGCACAAAATCCTTTTCCTCCATAAAATCCTCATGAAAGTATTCCAAAACCAGAGTCTTAAGAAGGTAATTGCTTTTCGTGGGCTCCAAAAGATACTGCGCCAATGCCGTATCAAAATAGGTAGAAAATTGAAAGGCTTCTGTCTCGGTAATTCCCGCCATCAATGGGTAATAATCCTTAATTAGGTTGTGTCCTATAAAAGCAAAATCGTTGGAAATCAAAAACTTTCTAACCTGATTAAACAGCTGATTGTTTTCCGTGGAAATATAGCAAACCTTTTTGTTTACCATAACAGCTATACCGTTAACTACAGGGATATCCCTGTGATTGCCGTCATTAAACACCTTGATATATAAAGGAGTTTTACCCCCCTTGCACATATTGAGCATGTCAGCTTCCCAGCCAATTAAAACTTCCTGATTATCAATGATTGTCACATCCCCTTGAAAGTCCGCAAAGGGAGACTTTCCTTCCCCACGATTTTCAGAAGTTGCTGAAAGCTCTTTTTCCAGAGCTGAAGAGGAAGGGCTTATGGGAGAAGGCTTTAAGTTGGAAGGACTTAGTGTGGAGGGAACGGAAAGTTTCTTCAGAAGGCTGTTGAATTCCAACTTTCTATACACTTCAATCAGTTTGTCATAGTCCGGTTCTTCCACTTTGCATTCTTCAAAGGTGTACTCTATGGGCACATTGGTATTGATGGTAGCCAGAGCTTTGCTCATCAACGCTTGTTGTGCATAATCCTCCACCTTCTGTCTCAACTTTGCATTGCTTATGTTTTCAGTATTTTCCAGTAAGTGATCTATGTCTCCAAATTCTAAGATAAGCTTTTGCGCAGTTTTTTCTCCAACACCGGGGATTCCTGGGATATTGTCGGATTGATCCCCCATAAGACCCTTATAATCGATGAATTGAGTAGGAGAAAATCCATATTTCTCTATCATGGTTTCATAATCATAAATTTCAAAATCTGAAAGACCTTTTTTTGTAATCAATACTTTCGTTTTATCTGTGGCCAATTGAAGTTCGTCCTTATCTCCGGTAATAATCAAGGGTTCCAGCCCCTCTTTTTCTGCACGTACTGCCACGGTACCAATGATATCATCCGCTTCAAAACCATCTATTTCCAAAATTTTTATATTCATGGCTTCTAAAACCTCCTTTAATAGAGGTAGTTGCATCGCCAATTCAGGTGGCATTTTCTTTCGCCCCGCCTTGTATTCCGCATACGCTTCATGCCGAAAGGTGGGTGCTTTTCTGTCAAAGGTTACTACCACGTAATTCGGTTCGTAATCCTTATGCATTTTATTCAAGATATTAAGAAAACCATACACCCCATGGGTATACAGTCCTCCTTTTGTGATCATAGGTCTTTGCACCGCATAATAAGCCCTATTGATTAAGCTATTTCCATCGATAATTACGATTCGTTTTCCCATATTGTTATCATACCGCCTTGCCCTAATATTAAAATTTCTTTTTCTACTATATTATCATCATTTTTGTTCAATATAAATACTTTAAATTGCCAATCGCCATTATTTTTCTTTTCATAAGCTTTGACCTTATAATTTTTACCTTCCAATTCCTTCTGAATCAGTGCTAAATAATCATCGTATTCTTTTTTATCTCCAACGGGAACAGATTTTGAATCCTGCTTTTCAGGAGCTGCACTCATCAATACCGGCTGCGGTTGATTTGGGACAGGCACAGTTTCATCGGCTAAAAGGGGTTGGTTGGAAACCATATTCCCTCCATCCATATCTCCTGCTACTTTGAGGTCATCAATACTACCGCTCCTATTATTAAAATCACCGCCGCTGCCGCTATCAGCAATACCATCATACTCACCGTTATTTCCCCTTTCTACTACGCCACTTTGTTTTGTTCTCGTTAAATGAATTAAGTCACTGGCTATTTCTAATGCCTTTTCCTCTTCCACCTGAGAATGATCAGCCACTGCTGTGTCCTCTTGCTTCCTCTGGTTTTCCTTAACTATCTGTCCGTCTCTAGCTTGATCTGTTCCATTGTTTTGCAGAATATTCAATTGATCTATGGACATAAAGGAAAGAAGTCCCACCATAAAGATGGCGGCTATGGAGACAGCAACTCTCAAATTTGCCCTATTTTTCTTTCCTGGATAATTCGACACATCTCGTTTATCAACTGGTCTTTCCTGCAGTAAAGCATTCCTAAGTCGAAGGTCAAATTCCTCAGGAACTTCCTGTTGCGGCAAATCTTTTAGCAGGTTTGTAACCTCCAAAAGCTCATCATGACTCTGCTTACAGGCGGGGCAGGTCTCTAAATGTCTTTCTATCCAGAAATTTTCATCCTCTGTTGTCATTCCATCCATATAAAGGGATAGCAATGCTTCCATCTGCTCACAATTTATGATATATTGATTTTTTTTGTTTTCAATCATTAACGCTATCCTCCTTATCTCCTGCATTCTATCTTTTAGACGAATAATTCTTTGCTTTGTTCCCTTGCATCTGTATAGATTTCCCTCAGTTTCATCCTAGCACGGCTCAGACGAGACTTTACAGTACCGATGTTGCAATCCAATATATGGCAAATTTCCTCATAGGTCATTTCCTGAATATCTCTCAAAATAATAATTTCCCGATGCTCCTGATTCAAGCGTTCCAAACACTTTTCAATTTGCGAAAAACCTTCCTTATAAAGAATACTTTCCTCCGGAGTAGGCTCTGTGTCCACAAAGTCCATCATTTCCTCTCTGCCATCTCCATTCTTTTGGTAAATATGTACATCCTTTGCATAGTGGCTGTTTTTCCTCAGCATATCGTTACAGGTATTGACAACAATCCTGTAAACCCAGGTATCAAACTTGCTTTCTTCATGGAATTTATTTAAGTGCCTAAAGATTTTGATAAAGCTCTCCTGTAAGACATCCAAGGCATCTTCCTGATTTTTCATATATTTTAATGCGATGTTGTAGGCCTTTCCTTTACAGCCCAAAATCAGTTGCTCAAAAGCATCTGTATCACCATTTTTTGCATTTTTAATCAGTGTTTTTTCATTCCTATCTGAAATCATAATAAAGTAAATCCCTTGCTCTTTTATCTTTTTGTTCAACAAAGTTCTTTATGTCATTGTAAAAATTATATATTTCTAAGGTAATTTTTTTTGAGTGCCCTTTATTTATCTTCATTTTTTTGTTATAATTTTTTTAATATATTTTTTTGTTTATTTTTTATATAAAAAATTTTCAATGAAGATCATAGTAGTTTTCCATTGGTACAAGTATTTCAAAATTTTTTTTAAAATTTTATTTAAATCAATTTTTTATCATTGATATTTTTCAAAAACAATTATATCAAATATTGGTGAAAAATAAAAGAGATATCTTAAAAGCAAAAGAAAAACAGAAGTTTACCTAATCCACGTTATGTAAAGGAGTAAGACAAAATGTTTGATTATCATAACCATAGTAGCTTTTCCGATGACTGCTCAGTGCCCATGAGAGATATGGTGCAGAGAGCTTATGAGGAAGGGCTTCAGGAAATTGCCATCACTGACCACTTTGACCCCAATTACCCCGATCCACAATTCCCTTTCACCATTGATTTTTCAAAGTACCATAGAGAATTGGAAACGTTGGTTGAGGAATTCAAAGGTAAGATTAAGGTAATTAAAGGCATTGAAATAGGAATCCAACATGGAAACACCTTAACTGCGTGTGCTCAGGCAGTGAGCGATTATCCCTATGATTTTGTCATAGGATCCTTTCATTGTGCCGAGGGTTATGATCTCTATGGAGATCAATATTTTGCAGATCGTAGCATAGAGGCTTCCTATCAGGCTTTCTATCAATACATGTATGATTGTCTCACGTCATACAAGGATTACGATGTAATAGGGCATTTTAACATCATCGATCGATATGCAGATTCCATACCAGATGACAGCATCTACATGGATATGGTAGAGCAAATATTAAGACTGATTGTGAAAGATGGAAAAGGCTTGGAAATCAATACTTCCAGCTATCGCTATGGTCTTGGTCATCGCACGACTCCTTCTTTAGAAATTCTTAAGAAATTTAGAGAACTAGGGGGAGAAATCGTCACTACCGGTTCCGATGCCCATCGCCCAAATGACCTAAATCATAAGCTGGATAACGCCCGGGAATTGATAAAAAGCGTCGGTCTCAAGTATGTTGCCACCTTTGACCAACGCCAACCGACTTTCCATAGATTATAAGCAAATAGAGGTTTGATAATTCCATATTATAAAATTACCACTCCTCATCTATTTTGTAGCCATAACTTTTCCTTCGCCGCAAACCACCACTTCTTTTCTTTGATTGGTTGCAGTCATATAAACATGGATGATCTTTTTTTGTGTTATAATTTTGGTAACTTCGCCCGTAGCTGTAATGGTATCTCCAATCTTAACCGGCAATCGAAACTCTAAGTTTTGCCCAAGATAAATTGCATCTGCGCCTGAAAGGCACATTCCTACAATTGTGGAAAAAAAGGAAGCAGTCAACATGCCATGGGCAATACGCTCGCCAAATCTAGTGGTTTTAGCGTATTCACTATTCATATGAACAGGATTCATATCACCAGTTATTCCTGCAAAAGCAAATATATCGGATTCCGTTACAGTTTTACTAAACGAACGTTTCATGCCCACATGTATTTCATCAATGGAATATCCACTCATATTTAAGCTATTTTCATTTATTTGATCATTCATGAACAAAATCTCCTTTTTCTTTTAAATATGAAATCATAGTAGGTATCACCTCGTACAAATCCCCTACGATACCATAATCACAAGTATTAAAAATGGGAGCATTGCGGTCTTTATTGATAGCGATGATATATTTGGATTCCTTCATGCCAGCCAAATGCTGAATGGCTCCTGAAATTCCACAAGCAATATAAATATCCGGTCTCACTGTTGTACCTGTCTGTCCCACCTGATGGGTATGATCTATCCACCCTGCATCCACCGCTGCCCTAGAGGAACCCACTTCTCCTTTTAATGTTTGAGCCAGATCTTCTATCAGTTGAAACCCCTCTTTTGCTTTCAGCCCTCGACCACCGGATACAATGATTTTAGCATCGATCAAGTTTACCGATTGTTTTGTCAAAGGAATTTTTTCTAAAAGGCAAGTTCGAATAGATTCTCTTCTCAAATGTAAAGTAATTTTTTCAATTAATGAATGTTTATGTTTTTGATAAACTGCTTTTTCCATTACCCCAGGTCTCACGGTAGACATCTGGGGACGATTATTGGGGCAAACTATGGTAGCCATGAGGTTTCCTCCAAAAGCAGGTCTAGTTTGCAGGAGTTTTCCGTCTAAAGGGTCTATTTCTAACTTAGTACAGTCTGCTGTCAGTCCAGTGCCTATTCGGCCTGCAAGTCTTGGCGCAATATCTCTTCCAATAGGTGTGGCGCCTATCAGTACAACTTCAGGTTTCATCTTGTCGATAATAGTTTCATAGGCGGCTACCATCCCCTCCGTGGAAAAATCTTTCAGTAAAGGATCCTCCATATAGTAGATGCAATCTGCTTGGTAATGGCTGAGTTCTTGAACGATAGAGTCAATTTCAAACCCCGCAATCGTAACGGCCAATTGACTCCCTGTTTCTTTTGACAGCTTAATACCTTCTCCTATCAGTTCTATGGTCACAGGGTGAATATGGCTATTGAGTATCTCACCTATTACTAAAATCCCTTTATATTCCTTTAAGTTTGTTTTTTTATTTACCTTTGCTCGTTTCATTTGCAATTAATTCCTTTCAATCAGATTTAACTTCATTAATTCACCCATTAAGCTATTAACAGAATCTTTAACATTCATTTCTTCATAGATTTTATTATTCTTCACTTTTACCGGTACAAAAGTTTTATATACGTTTGTAGGTGATGCTTTTAATCCAATCTGTGTTGAATCAACCTCAAGCTCTTTTAAACTCCAAGTTTCTATGAGACCTTCATCAAAAGCCCTATATATCCCTTTTACGCTTGGTAATCTGGGTTCATTGAGTTCTTTGATGGCAGTAATCAATACGGGTAACTGGGATTGAATCACGTAGTCCCCTTCTTCTGTATGGCGAGTTATAACTGCATTTCCTTCTTTGATTTCAATATGCTTTCCGTATGTTACTTGAGAGATATTTAAAAATTCAGCAGTTTCAGGGCCTACTTGTGCCGTGTCGCCATCAATAGCTTGTCTTCCGCAAAATATCACATCAAAGTCATGTATTTTTTCTATGGCCGCCGCCAGTATGGTGGATGTTGCCCATGTATCAGAACCTGCGAAAGATCTATCTGAAACAAGGATACCTTTATCGCAACCCATGGCTAATGCTTCTCTTAATATTACTGTGGATTGATAAGGACCCATAGTAATTGCTGTCACTTTTCCTCCATATTGATCTTTTAACTCTAACGCTGCTTCCAAAGCATTTTGATCGTCAGGATTAATAATGCTTGGAACACCTTCTCTCATTAGAGTTCCTGTTTCTTGATTAACTCTTACCTCATTGGTATTTGGTACTTGTTTTATGCATACAATAATGTTCACTTT
>CAZOSB010000050.1:0-11683 GCA_964582545.1 uncultured Anaerovorax sp. | reverse complement strand
ATTATTTGTATTATTTTTGGTTGTAGCCTTGTCCGTGGCTATGATCGGCTGTGGGCAAAAGGCACCACAGGATTCCGGAGGAGGGGACAAATCACTGGTGATTGCTTGTGAATCGGAAATTGAGACGTCGGATGTGCATATGTCCTATGCCGATGGGTTAGTTTTTGAATTGTTAAACCAATCTCTGGTAAGCTTTACCTTGGATCATTCCGAGGTGGTTGGTGATTTGACCGACGGATATACTTTAGAAAATGACGGTAAGGACATCGTCTTTATCATTCCTGAGGGAAGAGAGTACGCCAACGGAGATCCCGTAACTGCAGAATCTTTAAAAGCTAATTTTGAACGATGCCAACTGGATGGAGTCTACGCAGGTGACTTAGAACCTATCACAGAGATCTTGGTAGAAGGAAACAAGCTGATTTTAAGGTGCGAAAAACCGGCACCCATGCTCTGGGCAGTCCTGGAATGTTATTTTGCAGGAAATGAAAATATGGCTGCTTTAGAGGAAATGGGGAAGGATGAATTCGCAAAAAAAGCGGTTACTTACGGACCATACAAGCTGGATAGCTGGGTCCCCGGGCAGGAAGTGAACCTAAGCGTTAACGAAACCTACAAAACCTTCATTCCTTTTGTAGAAAATAAGGAAAGGTTTTGGGCAGATACCATTAAAATCAGATTTATTCAGGATGCATTTACACGAATCAGTGAACTCAAAGCGGGGAATTTGGATATCGTCTACGACATACCATATTCCTATGTCGCTGAATTAAAGGCAGATCCCAATATCGTAATGATGGAATATATGCAGGCAGGGATTGTTTACTTGAATGTAAACAGCAAACGAGGTCCGCTTATGGATTTAGATGTGAGAACTGCGGTTATGAAGGCTCTGAACAAAGAGGAAATCTGTGCAGCTCAGGATAATGCTATTCAACCTGCCAAAGGGTATTTAACACAGGCTCAGTTAGGTTATAGCCCAAAAGGTGCAGAGGAATTATCGAAGCTTTATGCCTATGATCCCGATGGAGCAAAGGCACTTTTGGAAAAAGCTGGATATGCGCTGAATGCGGATGGTTTTTACTACAAGGATGGAAAGAAGCTTACTTTGGAATATCTGGTAGCTCTTGATGAGATTGATATTAAAGATGCCGCTCCTGTAATGCAGGCTCAGCTAAAATCCATAGGGATTGACTTAGTATTGAAGGAAATGGAGTATTCAGCTCTTCGTGAACAAACGAAAGCTGGAAACTACGATTTGGCATCTCGCTCCTACAGTTGGCCGGATGCAGACATGTTTACCTGGATATTCCATACTATGGGAGGTTACTACTCCGATGCGAAGTTGGATGTGCTTATCGATGAAGCCAGATACATAACAGACGAGGATGCAAGAGAGGCAAAATATCAAGAGGTTCAATTAGAGGCGTACAATCAGATGGCAGGCATTCCAATGTGGTATGAAGTTGCCTATACAGCTACTCGTTCCAATATCAAAGGCATTAAGATGAGCGTAGGGGGAACTATGCACTTAAACGACTTAGTTAAGGAATAGGGATGTCTTAATTTGTTTTCGAAGCTACCCGAGGGTGGGTAGCTTCGAAAATTACTTCAAAGGAGCAACGATATGTTAAGGTATTTTACCAATAGAATCATGCAAGGTATTTTGGTAATTTTAATAGTCACCTTTTTAATCTATTTCATTATGGATTTGATGCCGGGAGACCCGATTCTGCTCATTGCCGGTGATCGGGCAAGTCCTCAGCAAATTGAGCAAATCCGTCAGGAATGGCAGTTGGACAGTCCTGTTGTAGTTAGATATTTTACATGGCTTACCCATCTGGTGCAGGGTGATATGGGCATGTCCATAACCACCAGCAGGCCGGCAGCAGAGCTGATCATGTCAAGACTGCCGTATACTCTCATGCTTTCCGGGGGAGCTCTTCTCATAAGTTATCTCATCGCTATTCCCATAGGATTGATTGCCGCTTATAAAAAAGGGACAATTTTAGATTATACGGTAGTAGCAACTTCTATTATATTTTGGTCTATTCCCTCCTTTTGGTTATCCATTTTATTAATGCTAATGTTTAGCATTAAATTGGGAATTCTTCCCCTATCGGGATATATGGGAATAACTTCCTTGATATTGCCGGTAACCGCATTGGCGCTGCCAAACCTGGCCTCTGTAATACGAATGACACGGTCGGAAGTATTGGAAGTTTTGCGGGAAAAGATGGTTACCACAGCTTATGCAAAAGGACTAACAGAGTCTCAGGTACTTTTGAGACATGTCCTGAGAAATGCTTTAATTCCAACTACAGTGCTATTTTTTTTATCACTGCCCTGGGTCATCGGAGGATCTGTGGTGGTAGAAAAGATATTTGCATGGCCGGGGATGGGACAATTGCTTTGGAAATCCATAACCATGCAAGACTTTCCCGTTGTGCAAGGTATCATCGTTGTGATTGCCATATTAACTGTAGTGTCCAATATCATGGGTGAGCTGATAACGGGTTTCTTGGATCCTCGCATCAGCAGAGAGCTGTACAGTAATAAATAAGACTATGAGTTTTATAGAATACATAGGGAAGGAAGATATGCTTTGAAAAGAAATAAGAGTTCAGGAAAAATGCACGACGCATTTAGAAACCCGTCCTTTGTGATAGGTTTAGTGCTAATAGGCATAGTGGTTTTCTGTGCTGTTTTTGCCAGTAAAATTGCCCCTATTGGATTTGAGGCCATTAACATTGATGGAAAACTTAAACCACCGGGATATCAATATGGAGGTGATACTTTTACTTGGGGCACAGATAATTTTGGCAGGGACCTTTATGCAAGAGTTCTATTCGGAGCACAGATTGCACTAAAGGTAGGATTTATAGCAATCGTAGTAGAATCTCTTATCGGCGTTTTGGTAGGTCTTTTTGCTGGATATTACGGTGGTATTGTGGATAAATTTTTAATGTTGGTGACAGATATAACGTGGGCTATGCCTCCTTTCATTTTGGCAATCGCCATAGTTACGGTTATCGGACCCGGTATTGAGAAGGTCATCTTTGCTATTGCAATTGTAAGCTGGGCACAATTTGCCAGAATTGTTAGAGCCAAGACACAAGGCTTAAAAAACATGCCGTACATTGAGGCGGCGAAAGCCTTGGGAGAGAGGGATATCTCTATCATGTTTAAATATATACTTCCTAATATTTTATCTCCCATCATCATTATCGCTACCTTGGCTTTGCCTAGTGCCATTCTTTCGGCATCTGCACTGGGTTTCCTTGGGATGGGGACACAACCTCCCACACCGGATTGGGGAGTAATTTTGTCAGAAGGAGTACCCTTTATGGATCGTGCACCATGGATATCCATATTCCCGGGAGTTGCACTGGCCGTTACGGTTCTTGGATTTAATCTTCTGGGAGAAGGGATGCGAGATGTTTTAGATCCTCGCTTAAAGGTGTAGGTGGTGCTCATGGATAACAAATTACTTAGAATTGAAAACTTATATGTAGACTATTATACAACAAATGGAGTTTTATCAGCGGTTTCAGATGTCACGATGACCATTCATGAAAACGAAATCTATGCTATGGTAGGCGAATCGGGGTGCGGCAAGTCCACCTTATCCAGTGCAATCATGAATTTGGTTCAACCTCCAGGAAAAATAAGCGCAGGAAATATCTTTTTTAAAGATAGAGATCTGGTGGAACTATCTAAGGAAGAAATGACAAAAGTAAGAGGTAAGGAAATCGGCATGATTTTTCAAAATCCTCTGGATTCTCTAAATCCTGTGGTAAAGGTTGGCAATCAAATTGCAGAAGCGGTAATGGTGGATAATCTGCCTAAAAAGGATGCTTATGAGACGGTATATAAGCTGTTGTCCAATGTACAAATTCCCAATCCGGTGGAAAGGGCAAAGAATTTTCCATTTGAAATGAGCGGAGGAATGCGCCAGAGGTCTATGATTGGCATGATGATTTCAAGAAATCCATCCCTGATTATCGCTGACGAGCCAACGACCGCTCTGGATGTTACCATTCAGGCCCAGATTATTGATTTATTGATTTCTCTTAAGCAACAATATAAAACCTCTATATTAATTATCACTCATAACTTTGGTGTTGTGGCTGAAATGGCAGACCGCATAGGCGTAATGTATGCAGGTGAGTTAATCGAAGAAGGGGATGTATTTGAAATATTTGATGATCCCAAGCATCCGTACACAAAGATGCTTCTGAGCTCTTTGCCCACAAGCAAGAAATCGGATGGGCAGCTGACGATTATTGAGGGGGATGTCTGCTCGTTGGTGACCCCACCCACCGGATGTAGGTTTTATAACCGTTGTCCTCACAGTAAGCCCAATTGTGAACATGAAAAACCTCCTATGAAGATAGATGGAACTCACAGGTACGCTTGCTTTGAATAAACAGGCAGAAAGATAGTAAAGGAGAGATATCATTGAATGATCAGAATGTTTTAAGTGTTGAAGCTGTCTCCAAAACCTTTATTAGCAGCCGTAGCATTTTGTCAAAGAATAATACGAGGGTGAATGCTGTAAATAGTGTGAGCTTTTCTGTAAAGGCTGGGGAAACCCTGGGATTGGTGGGAGAATCTGGATGTGGGAAAACCACTCTAGCAAGAATCATCATCGGTTTGGAAAAACCCAATACAGGGAAGGTAACTTTCCATGGAAACAGTATGTACGATGTGTCAGGCAAAGATCGAATTAAGCTTATGCAGAAAATGGGCATCGTTTTTCAAGATCCCGCTGCCTCATTAAACCCGAGGTCTACCATAGGAGACTCCTTAAGCAGACCTTTAAAGCTAGCCCATATCCCAAAATCTGAGTGGAAGTATATTGTTGACTCTACATTGGCAAAGGTAAATCTGAAAGCGGATATTCTGGATAGGTATCCTCATCAAATGAGCGGAGGTCAGCAGCAGCGAGTGAGCATAGCCAGGGCCATCATACTTGAACCCAAATTGTTGATTTTAGATGAACCAACTTCTGCGCTGGATCTTTCTGTGCAGGCACGTATTTTAAATTTGCTCATAGAGCTTCAACAGCGGGAGGGGTTGACCTATCTTTTTATCACACATGATTTACAAGTGGTCCGATATATAAGCGATCAGATAGGTGTCATGTATTTGGGGCGGCTTTTAGAAATAGGCAGCACCGATGAAATCTATGAAAAAGCAGCGCACCCTTACACTTACGGTCTTATGTCCTCTGCTCCGGCAGTGCATCCCAACCAGAGAGGAAAAGAAAAGTTTAAGCTGAAAGGGGAACTGTCGGTTCAGGTTCTTAAAGGGAATGAACAGGCGGTAGGATGTTGCCTTGCAGGAAGATGCCCTTTTGCTAAAGACGAATGCTCAAAATCCAATGAACTTCAACAGCTGAATCAGGTCAATGCTGAACATTGGACTGCATGTAAATATTATGAGGAGTTTGCGTTGCCGTATAATCAAAACAAGGATGAAAGGTAAAAATCATGGATAATAGAGTGACGGAATTAGCAGACAAAATTGTAAATTATTCCTGTGGTGTCCTTCCGGGAGATAAGGTGCTTATTTCCTATGACGGGGTCACCGCTGATGAATTTGTAAAGGAAATCATCAGAGCGGTTTATAGAGTTGGAGCATATCCCTATGTGGAAATTATAAACTACGGTATTATCAGAGAAATTATGGTAGGGTGTAAGAAAGAGCAGATAACCTTTATGAACGATTACTTATTACACCAAATTAAAGGAATGGATGCTTTTATAAACTTGAGTGCTATGGAAAATTTCAGTGAGCTTTCAGATGTACCTATGGAAAAACTGAACATATATAACAATGCTCTTAAAGAATATACGGAGTACACCTTAAACGGACTGAAATGGTCATGGACCAGATATCCTAATCCGGGGCTTGCACAGCTTGCAAATATGAGTACAGAAGGATTTAAGGATTTTTACTTTCAGGTGTGCAATATGGATTACGGAAAGTTATCCCAAGCTATGGATCCTTTGGCAGAACTTATGCGGACTACGGATAAAGTAAGAATCACGGGTCCCGGTACAGATATTTCCTTTTCCATAAAAGGAATAGGCTCCAAGAAATGTGACGGACATGCCAATATCCCAGACGGAGAGGTGTATACGGCCCCTGTAAGGGACTCGGTAAACGGTGTGATTTCCTATAATACCCCTTCGGAAAAGGACGGTTTTAAGTATGACAACATCGTTTTTTATGTGGAAAAAGGGAAGATTGTAGAAGCACGCGCAAATAATACGGAAAAGATCAATGAGCTTTTAAATAGGGATGAAGGTTCTCGTTATTTCGGAGAGTTTGCTTTAGGAGTAAACCCTTACATCATGAAACCTATGGGTGTTACTCTCTTTGATGAAAAAATTAACGGAAGCTTTCATTTAACCCCCGGTTCCGCTTATTCAACCACAGACAACGGCAATCGCTCATCAATTCATTGGGATCTTGTAATGATACAACGATCTGATTACGGGGGTGGGGAAATCTATTTTGACGATAGGCTGATCCGTAAGGATGGGTTGTTTGTTTTAGAGGAATTACAGAAACTCAATCCAATTATTTAGATAAATTTCACTTTTCATTTTTCATCTCCTTATTATTGTCCTCTGAGAATTCAAAGATTTCATTATTATCTTTGAAATTCTCATGAGGACTACTTTTATTATTGGGCATAATAATTAGGAGATTTCAATTTTCTACTGTTATTTTATAAGCTTTTCTGATATAATACCTATACATAAGAGTTTCGGAAAGGAGGCACGGAATATGTCATTGACGGCACCTATAATCTGGATTATAATCGCTGTAATATTTGCAATCATCGAAGGGGTTACTCTCGGTCTTACCACCATTTGGTTTACCGTAGGGGCTGTGGTAGCCGGCATAATCGCCAGAGCGGGAGGATCGTTAACGATTCAAATTATTGGATTTCTGGTGACTTCCTTAGTATTGTTGGTCTTAACACGACCTATTGCGCAAAAAAAATTAAATCTAGCTCATACTAAGGATGTGACAGAAGCTTTGATCGATCAGACAGCTCTCGTCACTTCGGAAATTATCCCCTTTAACATGGGGCAGGTGAAGGTCAACGGACAGATCTGGTCTGCAAAAGCAGAGGATGGGGAGATGACCATCAAAGAGGGGACTGAAGTAAGGATCATGCGGATCGAGGGAGTGAAGCTTATGGTTTCTCCTATAAATCCTCAACCTGAAAAAAGTATTAATTTAGAGAAAGAATAAGGAGGAATTAACTGATGTTTATGGATATTATATCTACTTTATTTATGGTTTTTGTCGTCGTGATTATCATAATCCTAGTATCCACCAATATTCGCATTGTACCTCAGGCGAGAGCCTATGTGGTTGAACGTTTGGGAGCCTACAATGGAACCTGGAACGTAGGTCTTCATTTCAAAGTGCCTTTGATTGACAGGATTGCAAAAAAAGTGTCCTTAAAGGAGCATGTTATCGATTTTGAGCCGCAGCCGGTAATCACGAAGGATAACGTAACCATGGAAATCGATACGGTTATTTACTTTCAGATAACCGATCCGAAGCTTTATACCTATGGAGTAGAAGATCCTATGGCTGCCATTGAAAACCTTACCGCCACCACCCTAAGAAATATTATCGGGGAATTGGAGCTGGATGAAACCTTAACAAGTAGAGAAGTCATCAATACGAAAATCAGAATTGTATTGGATGAAGCTACTGACCCATGGGGCATTAAGATCAACAGGGTAGAAGTGAAAAACATCCTACCTCCAAAGGACATCTTGCAGGCCATGGAAAAACAAATGCGTGCTGAACGAGAAAGAAGAGAAGCCATCATTAGGGCTGAAGGAGAAAAGAAGGCTGCTGTATTGATTGCAGAAGGAAATAAACAATCTGCCATTTTGAACGCGGAAGCCAATAAAGAATCTGTCATCTTGGAAGCAGAAGCCAGCAAGGAATCTCAAATCAAGAAAGCACAAGGGGAAGCTCAGGCTATTATGCTGGTACAACAGGCTACTGCCGACAGTATCCGATTATTGGTTCAGTCAGCTCCTAACAAGGAAGTCATAGCGTTGAAGAGTTTAGAAGCCTTTGAAGTTGCAGCAAACGGTAAGGCAACCAAGATCATCATTCCATCGGATATTCAAGGTATGGCTGGATTGGCTACCTCTTTGACGGAAATTATGAAGGATGAAGATAAACGAGTGTATGCTAAGGTGAAAGAATAACCTTTAAAAAAGAAAAGTTAAAAGAGTAGAAACAAATTTTAGAATAACTAAGGTAAAGGAATCCATTGAAAACCATCATCGAAAATACTATTAACTGGGCGAAAATAGGGAAGCACTCTAAGTCCGACTATCAATATGTGATTGAAAAGGCAGTTGTCTCCAAGGAGACAGCTGTCCTTTCTGTGTCCATCAGATTGAATTTTATCGTTCCTTTCAAGGATCGGGAACGATTATCCTCCTTGATTACCAACGATATTCAAGGGTTAAAGGGGGTAAACTTTCACTTTATCTATGAGGATGTCATCCTCACAGAAGAGGAAATCTTTAAACTTTACATACCCTATATGATCGAGGAAGCTACCAGGGAATATGGGGTTCTCACTAAGACAATTTTTCCCAAGGAGTTCATCTATTTAAAACCAAATCAAAGCTTAACAATCATGGCTTTAGGTGACTTGGCTGTCAGTGAACTGAACGATAAGGTAGCAAAAATCTTTGAATCTCTTTTAAAAAATCACTTTCAGTTGGAGTTAAAAGTGATCTTTGAAAACCATCATGAAAACTACAAAGAGGTTGTCAAGGAACGAAAGGCAAAAATGGCGCAGGAGCTTGAAGAAACGGAGAAAGTACGAACAGAAGCTCTGGTGGCGGCCAAAGCCAATCCAAGCCCAACTTCCGGAGGAAATTCTTTCGGTAGCGGAAACGGCGGCGGTAATAATGGCGGAAGCTCGTTTAATGGTAACGGCAATGGAAGTGGTTGGAAGAAAAGAGAAAAAGAAACACCCATGGAGGGAAATCGAATCATGGGAAAGAACAACAACGATCGTCCGGTGCCCATTGCGGAAATCACGTCGGACAGTGGGACTGTAACCATTGAGGGTATGGTCTTTAAGTTGGACTCCCGAACCATAAACAACAGTAAAAAGTTAGTGACCCTTTTAGTTACAGATAAGACCACTTCCATGTGTGTTAAAGCATTCGTATCTGAAAATAAATGGAATGAAATCAGTGAAAATGTCAAGCCAGGAGATTTTGTTAAAGTTCGAGGAAATGCGGAATGGGATACCTATGAAAATATGGTGACCATCATGATGAAGGACTTGGAGAAGACCAAGATAGAAAAACGAAAGGATAATGCACCTCTTAAACGAGTGGAGCTTCATGCTCATACGAAAATGAGCGCCATGGACGGTCTTGCTGAGGCGAAGGATCTGGTGAAAACCGCAGCGGCATGGGGACATAAAGCGGTGGCAGTTACCGATCACGGAGTGGTACAATCCTTTCCGGAGGCAGCTAAAACTGCCAAGTATGGAAAACTGGATATCAAGGTAATCTACGGGGTGGAGGGTTACTTATACGATGATACAGATCAAATTTCAAATGTGACCGAAAGCAAATCTTCCGGGGAAGGAGAGATTTCTGCACAGAAGGTAGAAGAAAAAAAACTTACCCAACAGAAAGCAAAAAAAGCCACTTCTTTACAGAATGCAGAAAAAAAAGAAGCTCATAAAATTGACTATAAATCGAAGGGAACGAACCATATTGTCATTTTAGCCCAAACGCAAGAAGGATTGAAGAACTTATATAAATTAATATCCCTATCTCATTTGCATTACTTTTATAAGAAACCCAGAATTCCTAAATCACTTCTTATGGCTCATAGACAAGGTCTTTTGTTGGGTTCTGCTTGTGAAGCGGGAGAGGTATACAGTGCCATCGCACAGAAAAAACCTCGGGAAGAGATTTTAAAGTTGGTAGCGTTTTATGATTACTTGGAAATACAACCACTCAGCAACAATGTGTTTCTGGTGGACAGGGATAATTCTCGAGATCCGGGAAAACCGGTACTCAACGCAGAACACATTCATAACATGGAAGATTTGAAGAACGTGAACCGAGACATTGTGAACTTGGGGAAGGAGTTGGGTAAGCCGGTGGTGGCCACCTGTGATGCCCATTACATAGACCACGAGGACGCTCTTTACCGAAAGATTCTCATGGCTGGACAAGGTTATACGGATGCGGACAGAGATCAGCATTTTTATCTGCGAACTACAGAGGAAATGCTAGAGGAATTTCAGTATCTGGGTAAGGAATTGGCTGAGGAGGTTGTGGTACATGCACCCAATAGAATTGCGGATATGATCGACTCACTGTACCCTGTGCCTCAGGGCAAGTTTCCTCCCAAGATAGATGATGCAGATCGTTTGTTGAGAGAAAAATGCGAAGAAACAGCCAAAGGCATCTATGGAGATCCCTTGCCTGATTTGGTTCGCGCTCGTATGGATCGGGAGTTGAACTCTATCATCAATAACGGATATGCGGTGATGTACGTTTCTGCAGAAATGTTGGTGCAAAAATCCTTATCGGATGGTTATTTGGTAGGTTCCAGAGGGTCCGTAGGTTCTTCCTTTGCCGCTACCATGGGTGGGATCACGGAGGTGAACCCGTTACCCCCACATTATATTTGCCCCAATACGGAATGTAAGAACTCGGAATTTATCTTAGATGGAAGTTATGATTGTGGAGTGGATCTTCCAGACAAGGTATGTCCCAAATGTGGTACCCCATATAAAAGAGATGGATTTAACATTCCTTTTGAAGTATTCTTAGGCTTTGAAGGGGATAAGGAGCCTGATATCGACTTGAATTTTGCCGGGGAATATCAGCCGGTAGCCCATAAATACGTAGAGGAAATCTTCGGGCGAGAAAACGTCTTTCGCGCAGGAACCATCGGTACCATTGCCGAAAAAACTGCTTTTGGTTTTGTTATGAAATATTTTGAACAAAGGCAAATGCCTGTGAATAAATACGAGGTGGACAGGTTAGCGGTCTCATGTTCCGGAGTCAGAAGAACCACGGGGCAACATCCCGGAGGTATCATCATCGTTCCCAGAGGGCATGAAATTTATGAATTTTGTCCGGTGCAACACCCTGCTAACGATACTTCTACGGATATCATTACCACTCATTTTGATTATCACTCCATCGATGAAAACCTTTTGAAATTGGATATTTTGGGTCACGATGTGCCCTCTATGATTCGTCATTTGCAGGATATGACGGGAGTTGATCCTCTGGATGTACCTCTGAGAGATGAGAGGGTCAACAGCCTGTTTAACGGAGTGGAGGGATTGGAAATCAAGGATCCTGAATATGGTGCCACCCACGGAAGTTACGGAATCCCTGAATTTGGAACCAAGTTCGTTCGACAGATGTTAGATGACACAAATCCTTCCAAGTTTGCAGATTTGGTGCGAATTTCCGGATTTTCTCACGGAACGGACGTTTGGATTAACAATGCCCAAGAGTTTATTAAGAGCGGTCAAGCCACCATTACGGATGCCATTTCTACCAGGGACGATATCATGAACTATTTGATTCAAAAAGGTGTTCCCAATAAAGCGGCCTTTAAAATCATGGAA
>CAZOSB010000049.1:0-12054 GCA_964582545.1 uncultured Anaerovorax sp. | reverse complement strand
AACGAAGGCAAATGGCTATCTCTAAATCCACAGATGTTTTAATGAGCCTAATAAAATCTGTGAAACATCTCTCTCACTAATTCTATCAACCCTAAAAGAAATTCTTGGAGAATGTTCTGTTTTATCTGAGCAAATGACAGCATCTATTTTAGATACTTTCTTTAAAGCTCTTCCTCCTGTATGGCAAAGGAAATTGCAGTTGTGTGCGTAATCATATTTATTTTTCAAGGTGCAATCAGTTTTTTATACTGGGAAAGTTGAGTTGTTAATTTAAACAACCGCTCCCATGTGCTCGTAAATCACCGCTTGTCAATAAGTATAAATATATTTGAAATGCAAAAGCTATCCATAGAAAGTTAAGGAGTAAATTATGGCTACCAATGCCCTGGTGAAACAAGTCTATCAAATTGCAGAAAAGAACAAAGTGATTTTATACGGCAGTATCATAATTAAAGGTGATATTCACTGTATTTTATTTGCCCATTATTGCAAGAGTACTTTGTTTTATAAAGACCTGCTTAAGGTAACCACGGACATCTTCGCTGTCAACCGAATCTCCCGTACAAATTTACGACAGATTAAAAAATTACTGAAAAAACATGGTTACAGAAATATATGGACAAAAGGCGTTTTTGCAGTATACGGCGATCTTAGACCGCTAGCTGTAAAAGCCGGTTTTGGGGATTGGGGAGAAAATGGCTTAGTTGTTAATAAAAAATATGGTAGCGACTTTCTCATATCGGCAATTTTTTTCAAATAACTTCCTCTATACATTGTGTTATATTCTGTTATGCAATATTAAGTTATTTTCTTTAGTCTATTCTTTCCATTAAATTATACTCTTTATTACAAATAATTTGCAAGAATTATAAATTAAATGCTTAAACATAGTACTATCTTACAAGATTTACATAATTATATCTAAAAATCAAATGCTATTCGTAGAAAGCGAAAGAATTTCCAATGGATTGGAGGTCCCCAATGTTCCCTGAAAAAATATATTATGAACCAAAAATAGAAGAATATGCTATGGGCAAGTCCCTTATGCTCAAATACAAAGATGTTCCATGGATTCCCATTGAAAATCACAATAATATTTTCGAATTGAGAACAAGACCAAATCAAGACTTTATCGATATGAAAAAATATTTAATTATCGGTACACGTAAGACTCATAAGTATGTGGATAACTTTAAGATTTCCGATTATTTAGTTCCATTTACCTCCTCTGGGTGTCCAGCCATGTGTTTATACTGTTACCTTGTGTGCAATTACAATAAGTGTTCGTATTTGAGGGTGTTTGTAAATCATGAACATATGTTGGAAAGGCTCATTAAAAAGTCTGCCACATTTGAAAGCGAAAAAGTATTTGAAATTGGCAGTAACAGTGATTTAATTATCGAAAATAAAATCACCGGATCTCTTCCAGAAACTATAGAGCAATTTGCAAAGTATGGTAAAGGTGCAATTACTTTTCCCACCAAGTTTGGAATGGTTGAAGATTTGTTGCCTTTAAACCATCAGGGCAAAGTAATCTTTAGAATGAGTCTCAACCCAGAAGAGATCATTAAAGATATCGAAATCGGGACAAGTAATTTAAACTTTCGAATGAAAGCTTTAAACGATATGTATGAGGCTGGCTACAAAGTAGGGATTCTCATCGCACCCGTTATAATGATTGAAGGTTGGAAGTTCATTTATACAAAGCTGCTAGATCAATTAGCGGACAAACTGCCCCCAAAATTAAAAGAGCAGATCCAATTTGAAATCATATTTATGACCTTTAGTTATGTGCAACGTGCCATCAACGAGCAGGCGTTTCCTGAAAAAAACTCCCTGTATCATCAGGAGTTGATGACCGGACGTGGTAGAGGAAAATACTGTTACAAACAATCATACCGAGAAGATGGAGAGCGATTTTTAAGAGAAGAGATTAGCAGGCGGTTTCACAATAAGTCTATTGTTTACATTGTGTAGCGGCAAAATTCTATATCAAGTGAATGCCATTCAGGCATAAGTCTGTAAAACGAATGACATGCATACAACAATAAAGCATTGCAAAAACGGGTTTTAATTTATATAATCTAATAGATCTTGTCTACAACTTTGTCAGACATTTTTAAGAATAAGGAGAAAACCGTGATGGATAAATTAGATAGAAATGATACCTGTTGGTGCGGAAGTGGTCAAAAGTATAAAAAGTGTCATTCCTTAATTGACGAAACAATAAAAAGCCACAAATTAAAGGGGCATTCTGTTCCTTCACGTAAATTGATTAAAACAACACAGCAAATTGAAATGATTCGAGAAAGCAGTAAAATCAATATTGAAGTATTGGATTTCATCAGCAGTTATATTTCCGAAGGCATTTCTACAGAGGAAATAGATAGACTTGTTTTTAATAAAACCAAAGAGCTTGGTGGCAAACCGTCAACATTAAATTATAAAGGTTATCCCAAAAGTGTATGCACCTCTATAAACGATCAGGTATGCCATGGAATTCCATCTGAAAAAGTTATACTAAAAGATGGGGATATCGTTAATGTAGATGTCTCAACTGAGTATAATGGTTTTTTCTCTGATTCGTCCCGTATGTTTTTAATTGGTAGCGTATCAAGCGAGAGGAAGAGGCTTGTTCAGGTAGCCAAGGAGTGTATGGAGTTGGGTATACAGCAAGTACGTCCTTGGGGTTTTCTCGGTGACATCGGACAAGCGATAAATTATCATGCAAAAAAAAAATGGTTATTCTGTGGTTAGAGAAATTGGCGGTCACGGTATTGGGCTTAAGTTTCACGAAGATCCTTGGGTAAGTCATGTATCTAAAGCTGGAACTGGGTTGTTATTAGTACCAGGATTAATTTTTACAATAGAACCCATGATTAACATGGGGACAGAAAAAATATACACAGACAAAGAGGATAACTGGACGGTTTATACCGTAGATGGGAAACCCTCTGCACAGTGGGAAAGTATGGTACTCGTAACAAATAACTGCTGTGAGGTATTGACTTATTGATGGTAAACACTCCCAAAAGATTGATTATGATTAAAATTTAAAAGTTGATATACTTTTTAATAGATATTTTACATTGTTTCCCGTACCATAATTTTTCGGCAGCAATACCTTTTATACCTGCTTGAAGGAAGTAATTTAATTGGACATTTTTCTTTTTTTCATACTCAGCTGGCAAATTGATTTCTTCTACAAGTTGAGCCTTGCGACATTTACACGCTCAGTTTTTATTATATATGTGACAATCATTGCTTAAAAAGTTACGAAGTTTTATTCTAGCCCTGAAAAGGATTTGTCTTATATCTTATTCTTTTTTGTCCATGATAACCGTTTTGCACACCACACATCGGTTTTTGCATCAAGAAATGCGCGGGTGTACGTTTTTAACTGAAGGTGACATTGCCGAAAATTTATATATGCTCATGGTACTGGAAGGATGTTGTCATGTTCCAGTAGATGAACCCGATAGGTATCAACTTAAGGAAGCAATATCAAGCTTTTTCAATCAAGTAACGAATACTGAGGTACCTTACAATTAACTACCCCTAATCCAAAAAATCACTCCTACAATGAGTAACCAAATAAATATAATGGGAATGGCATAATACCACTTTTTCGGCTTGTCGTTTACCCACAATAATTCGGCTTTGCGGCGACAATCGTCAAAGACATCTTTGGGGATTAGCTTTACAACAATGATAACAAGTGCCGGAAGAATAATCACATCGTCAAGAAGTCCAAGTACAGGAATAAAATCTGGTATTAGGTCAATGGGTGACAGGGCATAACCCACCGTTACTCCTGCAAGAATTTTTGCAAGTATTGGTGTTTCTTTTCGCTTCATTGCAAGGAAAACAGCAGGAATATCGGCTTTCAGTTGTTTTGCTCGTTCTTTGATGTTCATATCAGTTTCCACCGAACCCCTCTTTTTATTATAAAAGGTTTGAGCCAAAAATGTCAGACAAAAATCTGCTAAACTCTTGAGCCTAAGTCTACCATAAAGGAATAGAAAATGAAAGGCACATTGCCCAAAAAGAACTGGATAGCACCGATGCTATTAAAACAAATTTTTATGGTGAAATCAAACATAGGTATCGTTATATTATGAGATGAAGATTACCCAGCTAACATCGAATGGCAAAGCGATAATCAGCAGGGTAAATGGATGCTCATAATGTGCATTATTTAATTGTTTTTCTTATTTTCAATTTGTTTGTAGCAATATCTCTGTGCTCATTATCTCTCGGAGCAGATCTTGGCGCATGGATGTATTAAACCCTTGGAAGGTTAAGACAATAATAACCATCCGGCGCAAAATCTTAAGGTATAAAACACCACATACCCATGTAGTTGTAAGAAATTTTAATTAAAAACAATAGATATGTACAGTGTCAAATACTGATGTTCTGTCATGGTCTAAAATAGCCGAACATCAGTATTCAAGCCCTTTTTTCCAAACTAAAGAACCTCTTTCGTAGCCTTAACCTTCGCTCATCCAAGGCGGTGGCGGCAATAGGCAGAAAGGATGTCCTGCAGGATCTATCATCACTCGCCAACCATCATCGAATTGGATATCGGATATGATTGCACCACAAGATAGGGCATATTCTACACTTTCCTGCACGTTTTCAACATGAAAGTCTAAATGTGCCATCTGCTGTTGTTCATTAAGCGTTGCAGGCCAAACAGGTGGAACATAATCATCCACTTGTTGAAATGTAATCCATGTCGGAAATCCCTCTTGTGTTATGTTTGCTAAAACCGTAAATTCTTCGCCCGGAAACCTCGTCCAACCAAGTAGTTTTTCATAAAATGCAGACAATTTGTCCGCATTATTAGAATCTAAAACAACATTCCAACCTACAAGATTAAGCGCCATAAATATGATACCTCACATTCCACAAATGATTTGAAACGGTTCGTCTTTTCTCCTTAAGACGAACCAACCTATTATATATCAATTTCTATTTCAGCAATGCTTGGGTATAATACAGGGTTTGTCCATAATCTCCCTATAAACAGAAACCATCTATCACACAAACTCAGTTATCACTATCTCGTTTCCGTCAATATCGCTTAGGCGAACCTCATAAGTTCCCCAATCGTGCCTAACGGCTTCAGACAATGAAAGCCCTTTTTTCTTCAACCATTCTATTGTCAAATCAAGAGTTTTTGTTTGAAATACAAAGGATTGATGTCCAGTTGGCTGTATATTATATTTTTTGCAATCCCATATACAAAGAGTGGGTGCGTTTTCTATAAAGCCAAGATAAACCCCATTTGAATCGTCATCATCGGTTTTAATAAAGGGTATTTCTAATGTTTGCCTATAAAACTCAATAAGTTCTTTCGCTTGCTCAGAAAAAATGTTTGTGCAGTAGTATCCTGTTATCATCTTCTCACCCTCCAATAATCATTTTTCTTCCAGTCACAAAATATTAAAACTCTCTGCGCTTTCCCCTGCATATCTGCAACACGCAAAAGAAAAGCGAAAATCAATGTGCTAATTACATTATACGGCTTTATACGACCAAATTCAATCCGGTTTTTTACCACCATGTAAATGTTAACTTTTACCGATGCACTCTTTTGTGCTTTACCGCTTCAAGGGAGAGGTGTTTGACTACGACTTCGAGCTTAAAAGCCGTGACCACAAGCTGTATCGTGATCCGTTTTCCCTTGGAGGTTTTCCGCTTACCTTTAAGGGGCAAAAAATCAGCAGTGACTACATCGGCTGTGGCAGTTGTACGATGCTTTGTCCCCCAAAATGTATCGAAGCACACAGGTGAGATGATGACACGAGCAGAACAACTGGAGTTTATGATACACTACCTTGCACCGGCAATAGAAATCCCGCAAGGTGACGATGACAGATGGCAGCTACTGCGTAGCCTTCGTATAAATAAAAATCAATGTTGGATGAATAGCCTCGTAAAAAACAAATCAATAGCCATCGACAACGACTTAAATAAAGTGATGAATTATTTTATGATTTAAAAAATACTTGTTTTTATTTAGGCAATAAGTCCTATCACCCGCTTGTTTTAGGCGAGTGCTCTTATAGGATTTGCGTAGAAACCCTGTATTTATAAAGGTTTTCAGGCTGTCAAAAACAGTATTTATCCCAAATAGCTACCCAAACCAGTCACCAAAAGCTCATACGCTATCTTAATTCCACCACAACCGAATAGAAAATGCAAGGTGTGTACCACCTGCCCTGCTTGCCACTTTTGTTCGCAGACAATGTGCCGTATCCTTTACAGCGTGATTTGCTTTTAAGGCATACTTGCTATTATTCGTAAATCCGTATATAGTAAATGTATATTGTTTTGGCGAAAGGAAGTTGACCGTATGAATTACATTTCTGTAAAAGCCGCTTCTGAAAAGTGGGAGATATCGGAAAGACGGATACAAAAATTATGCGAAGGAAATCGTATTGATGGCACTTTGAAATTCGGGAGAGCATGGATGATACCCAAAGATGCTGAGAAGCCTGTTGATGGACGAAGAAAAGAAAACCAAGAAAAAGTGAGGTTTGAATAGATGGCTATTATTTTAATCGCAGAAGATGAAAAAGATATGCAAGACATAATTGTTGAATATATGAAACGCAGCGGTCACTCCTGCATTACGGCAGATGATGGAATAGACGCTGTTACGATTTTGAAAAGCAATCCTGTTGATTTGGCAATTTTGGATATTATGATGCCGCATTTAGATGGCTTTTCGGTGTGTAAAATAGCAAGAGAAATGTACAGCATTCCTATCATCTTCCTTACGGCAAAAGAGGATGAAGGCGACAAGTTAAAAGGATATGACTATGGAGCAGATGATTACATGACAAAGCCGTTCAGCCCTAACGTGTTGCTTGCCAAAGTGAATGCCTTGTTACGGCGTTCATTAACTGAAAACGTACAAGAAGCACTTGCAGTCGGCAATCTTATCTTAGTGCCAACTTCCCATAGCGTGATTGTTAGCGGTAATGCCATTGATTTAACCCATAAGGAATTTGAATTATTGCGGTTTTTCATGCAGAACAAAAATCAAGTGTTTTCCCGTGAACAACTACTAAATCGCATTTGGGGTTATGATTTTGAGGGAAATACAAGGACGGTGGACACACACATCAAAACGCTACGGCAAAAATTGGGCACAGAGGGTCGCTATATTGTAACGCTGATACGTTCGGGTTATAAATTCGAGGTATGATTATGAAAAAAATAAATGAATGGTTTGACTTGAACACAGTTAGAAAAAAAGTTTTATTACTCTCAAAATTAGCAGGGGGTGCTATTGTCCTATTTTATGTACTCACATCAGAATTACCTACAAGCCATAACATCGCTTTTGTGATTTGGCTCGTACTGTTGGTGGTGATTATCCTTGGTGTTGATATAATGCTTGGGCGTTTCATTTCTAAGCCTTTGAACGAAATCAACCGCACAGCGGAGCAAATGGCGAACTTGGATTTTTCGGCATATTGCAAGGTTCATACAAATGATGAATTCGGTGAACTTTCACAAAATCTAAATGTTATGTTTGCTAATTTGGTAGAAGCACTTGAAAAATTGGAAGTTGCCAATGGGCAGCTTGAAAAAGATGTAGCACGAGAGCATTTGTTACTTGCACAAAGAAAAGAGTTAGTTGACAGCTTATCTCACGAAATGAAAACGCCCCTTGGCATTGTCCGTGCTTATGTTGAGGGATTGAAAGATGAAACAGACGAACAGAAAAAGCAGCAGTACATGGACGCTATTTTATCTGCAACAGACCGGATGAATACCATGATAGTGTCCTTGCTGGACTTATCTGCACTGGAAGCAGGAGCTGTTAAGTTATCAGAAGAACGCTTTGACTTTATAGAATTGGTGGAAATCGTTGCAGGGCGATTGCTGATAGATGTACCCCCTACAAATTATCGTTTTACTTATGAATTGCCCGATGAGAAGTTTTTTATTTATGCAGATAAACACCGTATAGAACAGGTACTTAACAATTTGATATTAAACGCAAAAAACCATGTTTGTACTGATGGCGAGCTTCATTTATCTGTTATTCGTACAGGCAATAAGTTGAGGTTTTCAATTTTCAATCAAGGGGAGCAGATACCATCACAGGATATTTCAAAGGTTTGGCTCAAGTTCTACCGTGGAGAAAATTCACAAAATGCACAGGGTGGCTCCGGTCTTGGACTTTCTATCGTGGCTCAAATTCTTACTCTGTATCATACAGAGTATGCTGTTCAAAACCTGTCCGGTGGCGTTGAATTTTACTTTGATTTTCCAGTAACAGAATAAATACCATATAACCAAATGCCTTGCTTTCTTAAATAAAGCAGGGCATTTTTTATAATTTCATCATTTGCTTTTTTATTTCACATCAACTTCACACCTGCTGCACTTCGATTTCACTTCATTTTCATAAACTGAGCTCATCAAGTATAAAAAGGAGGTCTTGTATATGTTTTTAGGTATGGAATGGTATTGGTGGTTTATTATTATTGTCGTTGTTGGCATTTCTATTCCGTTCAAGATTACGTTTATGAAATGGTGGAGCAAAAGGCAACAGGAGGAAAAAAGCAAGCACAAAAGCAAATGGGGGGATGAAGAATGATTGACGTGAAAGACTTGGTGTTCTCTTATCAAAAGCAAAAAGAAACCTTACATGGCTTAACTTTTTCGGTGGCTGACGGTGAGATATTTGGTTTTTTAGGTCCCAATGGTTCGGGCAAGTCTACAACACAGAAAATCCTAACGGGTATTTTGCGTGGAGGTAGTGGCGATGTTCGTCTGTTTGATAAACCTTTGGAGTGTCAGCAAAAAGATTTCCAAGAGAAAATAGGTGTTCTGTTTGAATTTCCGTATCTCTACACCAACTTGAGTGCCCTCGATAATCTGAACTACTTTGCGAGCTTTTATCCAACAGAGCAAAGACGAAATATAGAACAATTATTGGAGCTATTGGAATTCAAAAAGGATTTTTTAAAAAAGCCTGTATCCTCCTATTCCAAAGGAATGCGGCAGCGCGTGAGCATGGCAAGGGCATTACTTAATAATCCAAAGCTGCTATTTTTAGATGAGCCGACCAGTGGACTTGACCCACAAGGGGCAGTATTGTTTCGGAATATCATTGAAGAAGAAAGAAAAAAGGGTACAACGATTTTCTTGACTACCCACAACATGATGGATGCTGATTTACTTTGTGACAAAGTGGCATTTATTGCTGATGGTGAAATCAAGATAATTGACACCCCAAAAAAGCTAAAAGAGAAGAACAGCAATCATCAAGTTGAGATTGAGTATTTGTACAAAGGAAAACGAAATACAGCAATCATTGAAACACCTGAGTTAAAAGCGGGCGTTCCATTCCCCCATGATGAAATGATCAGTATTCACTCTAAAGAGCCAACCTTGGAGGATATGTTTATACACTACACAGGGAGGGGGCTTTCGTAATGTGGAGAGAATTTTTTTCCTTACTAAAAAAGGACTTCAAGCTGATGCTCTCAAGCAAGTTCTTTCTGCTTATGCTTGGCTCTCTTATTCTTTATTCCTGTTATATTAACTTTTTTTATGTGGGTTTAGATCAGAATATTTATCCTGTATACCTTTACGACCCACTTTCTGTGCATAGCATGGCATCTTCTGAACTGATAAAGGTTGATAACTTAGAGAAGTTACAAGCAGAAAGCGGTGATGGCTATGCTGTGGGCATTGACGCTTCAAGTGGAATACCAAAAATCAGTATGGTTTCATCGGGTATCAGCAGTACCGACCAATACCGAGCTACATACGCTCTATCTTTGCTATCGTCCTCCAATCATTCTACGGCAGAGGTGATAGGAATTGATAACAAGGAGATGAAAAGCCGCAGGGAAATTACTTGTGAATTTTTGTTTTTTGAATTGGCTGCAGTTGGATTTTTAGGGCTTGCTTCTATGCTTTTTAAAGAAAAGCAGATGGGCATTATTCGTGTTCACGGTGTGCTGCCTGTAAGCAAAACAGCTTTTATTCTTTCAAAGCTGACTTTGTTTTTGTTGTTTGACCTTGTGTTTTCAATATTGCTGACAGTCATAAATTTAGGGGTCTTAGCTGGACTTGCAGTGTTGCCTTATGTCTTATTGCAGACGGGTATTTTATCTTTAAATATGGCTTTGGTGGGCTTTTTTTGTGCAATACTTTTGCCCGATTTCAAACAATTTTCTTTGCTGTATCTCGTTTTAGCAGTTTTTATTACAACACCTGTATTTCTTGCAGGGCAGACAGGCATTGCTTGGGGGTGGATAAATTATCACCCCATGTATCATCTTTTTATGGCAATGAAGAATGCGTATCGAGGTATACCGTCTGCAAACGGTATTTACTATGTCATTTGCGGTTTGGCAATCGTACTGCTGTTTCTTCTTGTGCGTCGCACGCTTATTCGTGAAATGGCAAAGGAGGGGTAGCATGAAAGGGTTAAGGTATCAGCTAAAAAACATACTTCGGGATAAATTGTGTATTTTATCCTTTTTGCTACCGGTTCTTGTAGGATTGTCAATCAGTCTGCTTTCAGGAGTAAGCTTTTCATCTTTAGGCGAAACCGCTTTTTACATCATGGAAAATGACCTTTCAAACGAAAGCATCAAATGGTTACAAACAAATGGAAGTGTTACTACCTTTGAGGATATTGCTTCTTTGAAAAATGCAGTCAATAACCCTGCTACACAGGCGATTGGTGTATTGAAAGACGAAAGCGGCATAAGAACTCTTTTGTCGGGGGACGAACTGCAAATAAATACGGTAATTGGCAATACCCTCCCACAGCTTTACGCTGAAAGAAATAGTATTGCTTTTGCTCAAATAAATATTATTCCGATTGTTGAGAAAAGCGATTCTCTTAAATCTCTACTCATTGTGATAACAATGGTTACAGCTATGTTCATGGGCTGTACGTTTAATGCCATGAGTATTATCGGAGAAAAAGAGGATGGTATTTCCCTTATCAATGAGATTTTACCTATGACAAAAACAGAGTATGTGGCTCAAAAAATTACGTTAGGATTTATTGGTGGTGTTATCTCCACCGTTTTAACGGCTGCTATTTGCATGAGGGTTTCTGTAACTCAAAGCTTGCCTTTACTACTGTTGATTATTCTATCTGCTTTTGTAGCAGCCTTGGTGGGGTTATTTGTTGGCAGACTTTCAAGTGGGCTGATGGTAGGCATTGTCTACATCAAGGTAGTCATGATTTTGTTCCTTGCTCCACCCATTTTATTTTGCTTAACAGTTCCACCTGGTAGCATGTTACACTCCCTGTCTTATCTGCTTCCCTCAAGTGCAACTTTTTATGGATTGATGGATTTATTGAATGGACAAACACAGGGAATTAAAATGAACATTATCGTTTTATTTGCACATTGCCTATTGTGGCTACTGCTGTTTTTTGCTATTGAACATGGTAGACGAAAAAAGAGCTTTGCAAGGTAATGTTGGAAACCGTTACATTGCCAAACCTGTAAGGGTAAGGGATGTAAGACTGTGGTTTTAACCATTAAAGAACCATTTTTTCTTTTCAAATGAGGGATTGTGGTAAGCATCGAAACTCTTTTTAAGGATATGGCAGAAGCGATACAAGGCTACATATTCACTTGACCGCAGCAGGGAAGCTAACCGATGAGCGGTTTGCCACAATGTCAAGGCGGTATGAAGATGAGCAATGCGAATTGCAGGGCAAAATTAAAGCACTTTCCAAAGAGTTACAGCAGAGCAAAAGTCGTGTTGTATCAACCGATACCTTTATCGCCGCAGTCCGTAAATACACTCGTGTGAGAAAGCTTACTCCGAGGATGCTTAACGAGCTGATTGAAAAGATTGAGGTTTACCACGCAGAGAGAATTGACGGTGTAGTCAGCCAAAATCTTACCATTCATTACAACTGCATTGGCTCAATAGAGATACCGTCAGAGCTTGGAGGCACAATTCCCGAAGTGACGGTAGAAGCAAGAAAAGGCGTAGCTTACAGCTACACCCCCGAACAAGTGGCAATTTAAGAGTAAAAAA
>CAZOSB010000048.1:0-12092 GCA_964582545.1 uncultured Anaerovorax sp. | reverse complement strand
GAACTATTTGATTCAAAAAGGTGTTCCCAATAAAGCGGCCTTTAAAATCATGGAATCCGTGAGAAAAGGAAAGGGCGTTAAGGAAGATGAAGTTGCCCTTATGGAGGAAAACAACGTACCGGAGTGGTACATAGAGTCCTGCAGGAGAATCAAATACATGTTCCCGAAGGCTCATGCGGTAGCCTATGTGATGATGTCTTATCGAATCGCATATTACAAGGTGTATTATCCCTTGGAGTTTTACGCTGTGTATTTCACCACAAAAGCGGCTGATTTTAACGATGATATTATTTTAAAGGGAGCAAAATCCATTAAAAATCGAATTGCTATGATAGAAGCAATGGGCAAAAATGCTACGAAAAAGGAGCAGGATGAAATCACGGTGCTGGAAGTTGCGGGGGAGATGTATGCTCGAGGGTTTTCCTTTCTCCAAGCTGAGCTTGGGAAATCTCACGCCACCAAGTTTTTGGTTTACGAAGGAAAGGTTTTGCTACCTTTTATCGCAATATCCGGCGTAGGGGAAAGTGCCGCCAATGCCATAGTGACAGAGTTTGAGAAAAAACCATTCCTCTCTGTGGATGATATGAAGGTAAGGGCAAAAGCCAACAAAACTGCGGTGGAAGCGCTACAACTCAGAGGGGTGATTAAGGATTTACCAGAATCGGATCAATTGTCTTTGTTTTAAAATGAATAGGTTACCATATTAAATTTATGGTAACCTATTTTGGTACTATAAAAGTGTAATTGATTGATACCCCAAAAGGTATTGAGCATTTTTATATAGAAAATATTAAAATTCCTATAAATTATCCAAAGAAACTAAACCCTATCTAAAGAAACAAAACCTATATCAAGGTAATAAAACACAAAATTCACCCAATGTTCATTTAACAAACAATGAGCTATCATTTTAATTGTTTAGAATGCATGTAAGGTAATTCAATTTAGTTTAGTTTAAATTACCTTTTCTTTTGGATAAAAAAATGAGAAAGGAGTTAGAAGAATGCGAGTTACAGGAGGTAGACATGAATTGAAGCATTATATAAACTATGCGGATTTTCTTCAGCTTCGTTCAAGGCTGATACACATTGCGTCACCTGATGAGAACGCAAAGGATGGCAATGGATATCGAGTGCGCAGTCTTTATTTTGACAATTATTCAGACAAAGCTCTTGGAGAAAAACTGGATGGTGTAAATGAGAGAGAAAAATTTCGATTGAGGTTATATAATGATGATGCCAGTTTTATTCGTCTGGAGAAAAAAAGCAAAATCAACAGCATGTGTTTTAAAAAAAATGCTCTCATAACTTCTCAGGAATGCTCAAGACTCTTAAGTGGTCAATATGAAGTTTTAAAGGTCAATGGCGCACCACTTCTAATGGAGCTCTACGCAAAGATGCATTATCAGTTATTAAGACCTAAGATTATCGTAGATTATGAGCGAGAAGCTTACGTCTTTCCAGCGGGAAATGTGCGAATAACCTTGGATTATGACCTTAGAGCAAGCTCTAATACAGGAGGTTTCTTAGATTCAGAAATTGACACTTATCCCATTCCGGGTACATTCCTTTTGGAAGTCAAATACGACAATTTTTTACCGGAGATAATTCGCAATATGGTAACCCTTACAAGCAGGCGAAGTACGGCTTTTTCAAAATATGCGGTCACCAGAATCACACAAAATATTGGAGGTATAATTTCATGACATTCAACGACATATTTAAGAGCAGTTTTCTAGAGAAGGCAACGGAGTTCTCCGTAATGGATGTGGGTTTAGCTATGCTAATTTCTTTTGCCCTTGGACTGTTTATTTTCTTTATTTATCAAAAGACTTTCGCAGGAGTTATGTATTCTGCATCCTTTGGTGTCTCTATCATAGCTATGACTCTCATAACCACTATGATTATCCTTGCAGTAACATCCAACATCATTCTTTCTTTGGGGATGGTAGGTGCTCTGTCTATCGTGCGTTTTAGAACTGCAGTAAAAGAACCTCTGGATATTGCCTTTTTATTTTGGGCTATATCCGTAGGAATTGTAATGGGGGCAGGGCTTATTCCTCTGGCTGTATTTGGTTCGATTTTTATCGGTATTATTTTGCTTCTGTTCGTCAACAAAAAGAGCAACCATACACCTTATATCATCGTCCTAAGTATGGATAATGATCAGGCAGAAAACGATGTCATCCAATTAATAAAGTTAAACACGAAAAAGACCCTTATCAAATCAAAAACCGTCACAAAGAGGGGGATTGAGTTGACTATTGAGGTCAGACTTTTGGATATGACGGCAAAGCTGGTGAACCAATTGGTCGATATGCCGGGTGTCAACAATGCTACCTTGGTCAGTTACAACGGTGAGTATACCGGATAAAGATAAATTTTTAGGTTTCTTGGAATGGAGAAGAGACATGATTAAGAGCAAATATATGAATTTTATCTTAGTGATATGCCTTTGTTTTGCCATAATAGTAAGCGTAGCTCTGGTCTTGTTGGCTAACAGTGATATCATTTCCGACAATTTAAAAGAAAGTCCGGAATATGAGCAAAAGATTTTTGGCAATGAAATGATAACCATAGAGATATTGGCTGATGAAACGGAGTGGCAAGCCATGTTGGATAATGCTATTTCGGAACAATATATCATGGTAGATGTGGTAATAAACGGAACTAAATTTGAAAAGGTAGGAATACGACCCAAAGGGAACTCCAGCCTTTTTCAAGTTGCAAATTCAGACAGCAATAGATATAGTTTTCGGCTACAATTTGATGAATATATAAAAGGGCAAACTTGTTTTGGGCTAAATAGCTTCGTAGTTAACAATATGCTTGGCGACAACACGTACATGAAGGAGTACATCTCCTATGATTTAATGAAGGAAATTGGGGTAGATGCACCTTATTTCGGTTATGCCAATATAGAACTCAATGGTGAAAATCTGGGATTATACTTGGCTGTGGAGTTATATAATGACAGTTACGAGCAGAGGGTGTACGGTAAATTATCTGGCATGCTGTATAATGTTAAGGGCATGGAGGTTGGCGGTGGAAACATGCCACCAATGGGGGAGGGCAATATGCCACCGGAAGGAAGACCCCCATTGGGTAATGGGAATATGCCACTGGAAGGAAGACCGCAATGGGATAATGGCAATATGCCACTGAAAGGTTTAGGGAATGCGACTAAGGATTTAGGCTTTGAAAACAATACACTGAGTGGAATTACTCAACCAGTAGGTCAAGGGGAGCAATTGAATGGAATGCCGTTTTCAAACAACCGTGGCAGAGACACCGGTGGAAGTCTAGAATATAAAAACGATAGTTCTTCTAGCTACAGTGCCATCTTTAGCAATGTGGTGGGAAAAGGTAGCGAAAGTGACTATCAAAGAGTAATTGCAGCATTAAAAGCTTTGTCTGAAGGAAGGGATTTGGAGGAGTATTTTTCCGTAGGTAAAACCTTACGCTATTTGGCAGCTCACACAATTGTTGTAAATTTAGACAGTTATTCCTCTTCTATGGCTCAAAATTTTTATATCTATGAAGCGGATGGAAAGATCACAATACTTCCTTGGGATTATAATTTGTCATGGGGAGGTTTCCAAAGCGGAAGTGCTTCTTCCGTTATAAACTTTCCTATTGATACACCGGTAAGTGGCGTTGAAATGTCGGCAAGACCTCTCATTGAGAAGCTGTTTGCCAATGAGGAATATTTATCTCAATACCACAGTTATTTGCAACAGCTGGTAGATGAATATTTTTCAGAGGGTAAATTTGAGGGAAAAATTAAGGAACTAGATGAACTGATCAATGAGTATGTGAAAAATGACTCCACTGCATTCTGCACCTATGAGGAATATCAAAGGGCGGTTTCTACGTTTATCACTCTGGGAAACCTTCGAGCTGAAAGTCTACAAGGGCAGTTAAATGGAACAATTCCAAGCACTACGGAAGGTCAAACAAATAATCCAGCCGAGTTAGTTTCGGGAGGTGACGTTAACTTAAATAATTTGGGGTCCATGATGGGAGGTGGTAGACAGCAAGGACAGGGCGATGTGCCAGAATGGAATCGACCAATGGGAGAAAATCCACAAGATATGGGGGCTCTACAAGATAAAAAAACACAAGGTGACTTCGGGATAAGTGCGGATAGCCAGATGGAACCTTTAGACAATGCAGATGGAAATCCGGTGGCTTGGAACTATGTGATGGAGATAGGCGTATTGCTGTTGGTTTTGATGGGTGCCATTTGGTGGGTAGCTCAGTTTAGGAATAAATATTAAAATCTACCTAATTTGATAGAGTTTAATAGGGATGCCACAATGGATGTAATTAAAATTGATCTAAGAGAGATTGAACCTTATACCATGGGAGGCCTATAACGTTGTTTAGGTCTCCTTCTATATGATGTACATGTTTCCCCCATGCGCCTTGGATGGCGTATCCTCCGGCCTTGTCATACGGTTCGTCTGTGCTGATATATTCCAGAATTTCGTCATCAGAATAATCGTTAAAGTATACTTCTGTGACATCGGAAAAAACATAACGTTCGGTAGTCCCGGGTTGCAACAGTGCAACACCTGTAGCCACCAGATGTTTTGTGTTTCGCAAGGACTTTAACAGATTAAAAGCTTCTTTCTCATCCTTTGGTTTTCCAATAATTGAATTATGGTAAACCACTGTATCGGCTGCTAAAATCAAAGGTGTTTCTTCATTTTTCTTATATCGATTAGATTTAGTTTCTAATAGGTGCTCTTGAGTGGAATCATCTTGTGATATATCATTATTGTTTTTTAAACTTTTATTTTGGTCTGACAAATATTCCTTCTCCACATGTAAGGCTTTTTTTAAAGCAAGATACATGACGGACTGCTCTAATGATAAATAATCTGGTAGATCTTCATTTACGTTGGGTGGGAAAATTTCTGGTTTCACCCCATGGTTCTGAAGGATTTCCTCTCTACGTGGGGAAGAGGAAGCTAAAATGAGTCCGTGTTTTTTGATATCCATATTTCAATCCTTTACTTTTTTCTTTCTCAATAAATCTATTTTAGCATATTTCTCGGAATATATTAAGGGTAAATATGGCAGCATGTTATAAAGATATTTTCTCATTTCTCTTAATTGACTGAAAAAACCTTTTACGAATATTTCATACGTATTGAAACGTACATAATTATGTATTATAATTCATCTGAACAAAAAATCAAAATCGGTGATAACATTGAATATTAATAACGATATAAGATGGAAACAAAGGTTTTAAAATTTTGATAAAGCTTTTATTTTACTTAGAAGTGCTTTTAAAGAAAAAGATCTTGAGGATTTTTCCTTATTAGAGCAGGAGGGTATCATACAACGGTTTGAGTACACCTACGAACTTGCATGGAAAACATTAAGGGATTATTTAGAGTACAATGGGAATTTGAATCTTTCTGAAATTACTGCAAGAAATGTTTTCAAAGAGGCTTTTGCAGCAAATATTATTTCCGATGAAAAAGCATTTATCGACATGATTTTGAGTAGAAATTTGCTATCTCATACTTATGACTTTGATCGAATTAAGGAAATTTTATATAAAATTAAAACAGAATTTCTTAAACCTTTGGATCAATTGCACGAACTCTTTATTGAAAAGGTAATTATTGATGATTGACGAAATACTTTTACAGTATATGAATCAAATTTTTAATAAATATGAATGTATAGAAAAAGTTGTTTTATTCGATTCCAGAGCAAAGGGTACACATAAGGTTAATTCAGATATAGATTTGGCTGTGATAGGGCATCTGAAGTTTCTTTTTTGTGAAGATTTAATCGCTCAATTAAATGAATTGCCCACGTTAATAAAGTTTGATGTAATAGATTACAACAACTTGAAGAATTTTCAACTGAAAGAACATATTGATAGGGTAGGATGTACTATATATGTGCGGAAATAGGGTGTATAAGAGAATTTTAACTAAATAATCAAAGTATGGAGTGCTTGGGGGTAAAAAATATGGCGAAAAAATCATTTAATGAAAAATTGAATAGTCCGGGGGATTTGCCTAAAATTGAAGACTTATCAGAGAATCCAAAATTTATGGAGCGATACAAAGCTAATACAATGTTGATAGCTGAGCCCCTACAATATAACGAGATTATAGCAAAATTACCAAAAGGCAAGCTGATTACATCGGATAAAATCCTAGAATATTTAGCTCAAAAAGCAGGAGCTGACATGACTTGTCCACTGACCGCAGGAATCTTTATCAATATCTGCGCCAAAGCAGCTGTGGAACGGGACGACCCTGATTTTCCATGGTGGAGGGTACTCAAAACCAAAGGGGAATTAAACGAAAAATATCCGGATGGTATCCAATGGCAAAAGGAACTTCTTGAGATGGACGGTTTTGTCGTTGAGCAAAAAAGAAAAAGATATTTTGTAAAAGATTTTGAGAAGGATTTGTGGGAGATAAGGTAATTTGTAATGAAAAAACCGTAAATGAGATACTATCCTAATTTTCTATACTTATACTAATCTGCTACTATTATGCAAATAAAAACAACTTTTTTATTAAAGATTAGTATTACTATACCACAAAATTGACAAAAATTCAAGTCTGGTAATGGATATGTTTTGGGTGTATTAAGTATATAGGAGGTGTTTTATTATGGAACAAAAGAGTATGACCGCACTGATTAGCGCATTCTCAAGAGCATATCATTCAGAAAGCAATAAAATCAAAATATTTGATGACAGTTTAGCGAAGCAAATCTTGACGGATGAAGAATTTATACAAATATCAAAAAACATGGCAAATGGGATTCAGTTTTTCAATCCATCCTTTATTGGCACACCAGAAATGGCGCTTCGCTGGGTTGTAGACAATCAATTATCTCCATCGCCCCTTTGCAGGGCGGCGTTTGCTGAAAAAGCGCTGGAAACAGCAGTACTTATGGGTGCAAAACAGTATTTAATTATGGGTGTAGGATATGATACTTTTGCTTACCGACAACCAAGCTGGGCAGAAAAGTTGCAAATTTTTGAGTTAGACCACCCTGCCACTGCAAAAGACAAAAAGGAACGTCTTGATAATGGGAGGATTACCATACCCGAAAACGTTCATTACATTGCAGTTGATTTCTCAGATGATAAGTGGTGGGAGGTTTTGACTGGAAATACTACATATCGTAGCGATAGAATAAGCTTTTGCAGTATTCTGGGAGTTACTTATTATCTATCAAAGCAAATATTTAAAGAGATACTATCTGCACTTAGCCAAATTTCACCTAAAGGAAGTTCCATCATATTTGATTATCCTGATGAAAATAGCTATACGGATAAAGCTGGTGAACGTGCGAAGAAACAAGCGCTGTTAGCCGGGGCTGCAAACGAGAAAATGCTTGCCAGCTATTCCTATGCAGAGCTTGAAAAAATGTTAGAGGATTGTGGTTTCTTAGTTTATGAGCATTTAACACCCTCAGAAATGACAGAGCAATACTTTTATGAATACAATTGCGCGAATACTTGTCATCCTATGACTGCGTTTGACAATGTGAATTACTGTCTTGCAGTAAGAAGATAAGCCTTTGGTCCATTATTTCTAAAGCTTTAGAAATAATGGACCAAAGGAAAAAGTATATTTGAAAAACTGCATATTTGAAAAACTGCATTGACAAACTCAATAGGGTTATGTTATAGTATATTTCATACCAACGGTATGTATGTATAATAAGGCAGGGGAGGTGAAAAAAATGGCAAGAAATAAATACCCAGAGGTTACCGTGGGGCGTATACTTGATGTATCTGCGCAGCTTTTTATTCAAAAAGGCTATGAGCATACAACCATACAAGATATTATCAATGCTCTTGGTGACTTAAGCAAAGGGGCAATTTATCATCATTTCAAGTCGAAAGAGGATATTATTGATGCCGTGGCAGAAAGAATAAATTCCAGCATTAGCGAAGCTTGTTTGGAGATTAAAAATGATAGTAAACTAAAAGGTCTTGAAAAACTGAAAAAACTGATTATTACGTCCCTTCAAAATCCTTCACAGAAAGAGCTTGCACAGATGATGCCTAACCTTTTGAAAAATCCAAAGCTTTTGGCGAAAGAAATGGAATTAACCATAAATTTTGTGGCGCACCACATTATTGAGGATTTTATAAAAGAGGGGATCGCTGACGGCTCTATAAAAACAGAGTATCCCAGAGAATTGGCAGAGGTGATTTCTCTTCTGGCGAATATCTGGATTAACCCGTTTGTGTTTCCTTGCACTCCAGATGAGATGCAGCGCAAATGCACATATTATAAAGTGATCACCGATAGTTTGGGCGCTCATATATTTGATGATACGATCATAAAAATGACCACACAGTTATTGGAATCATATCACAGGAAGAATATACAACCTTAGAAAGCATTTTTTCAGATTATTAACATACCAAATGTCGGTATATAAATAATAAAGTGAGTATTGAGTTAACGTCAATATTGAACGTACTTAAAAAAACCAAACTCTTCTATACTAAAATTGATATTCACAGACTTACATTCAAAGTAAATAAATTGGAGGCATACTAATATGGAGCAAAACAAACTGTTTCACAAAGATTTTACATTAGTGGTTATAGGACAAATTATCTCACTGTTTGGCAACGGCATCGTCCGTTTTGCTTTGCCTTTATATCTCTTAAATCAAACGGGATCGGCTACATTGTTTGGAATTGTCACCGCTCTGTCCTTTTTGCCGATGATACTTTTGACTCCCATCGGCGGCATCATAGCAGATAGGGTAAACAAAAGAAATGTAATGGTTACTCTGGATTTTTCCACGGCGGCCTTAATGCTTGTTTTCTTCTTGTTGCTGGGCAAAGTGGATTTAGTGATTTTGCTTGTGGTGACACTTATGTTGCTTTTCGCAATCATGGGAGCGTATCAACCCACGGTACAAGCCAGTATGCCACTACTTCACAGCAAAGAAAACTTACTGACTGCAAACGCTGTCATCAATCAGGTGGGTGCCCTTGCAGCGCTGCTGGCTCCTATCATCGGCGGAATATTGTTTGGTCTTTATGGGTTAACCCCTATTATTTTGGTGGGCGGTGTCTGTTTCTTTCTGTCGGCGGTAATGGAAATCTTTATTAACATCCCTTATACAAAATTAAAGGAAAAACAAAGCGTTATTAACATAGTCCGGCAGGACTTTGCGGATAGTTTCGCTTTTATACGAAAGGATAGACCTGTGATCCTTAAGAGCATTTGGATTATTTGTGCTTTTAATCTTTTCTTAAGCTCGATGCTTATGGTGTCTATGCCTGTACTAATTACACAGACCTTGGGACTTTCAGATCAACTTTATGGATATTCCCAAGGTGCCCTTGCTGCAGGGGGACTGTGCGGTGGCATTATGGTAGGTGTTTTGGCGAAAAAGCTGTCAATCCAAAAGATATATCTATTATTATTTATCATGTCGGCGTTGCTGTTTCCTATAGTTATCAGCCTGTGGCTTGGATTGGCACCCTTTGTCAGTTACTTAGTCATCACCATAAGTTGTTTCTTAATGATGAGTGTTGCTACTATGGTGACGGTGCAGATGCTCACTTTTATTCAAGGTGAAACACCTACACAGCTCACAGGAAAGGTATTATCTCTCGTAATGGCTATGGCTATGTGTTCACAACCCCTGGGGCAGGCAATGTATGGGGTTTTGTTCGATGCTTTTAAGGCCACACCCTATGTGATTGTCCTCGGTGCAGCGGTGATTTCCGGTGGGATTGCACTTTTGTCAAAAAAGATTTTCGCAGCCACATAACATAAATTACATCTTGATGAAATTAGTTAGCATTTTGGTTAAGGTTGGATAAGTTTATGAAAATCATTTGATTTTCATAAAAATATAATACTTCCGATAAGTATTTTTATAAATAACAAATGTAACAATGTAAAAACAACTTGCAAAATTACGGACAATTTATATAATGATTACAAAGAGAGTTCGCAATAGTGGTGGCTCACTTAGACTGGGGGTGATTCTTATGGAAAAACCTACTTTAACGAAAGTGAGTAGAAATTTTGCTAATAGTAGCAGTTGTAGTTGCAACCTTAACAGCCGTTGAAGTTGTAATCCAATTGATTAAATTATCAAAAAAATAAAACACCACTGATGGTTTGAAAGCCCCTTAGTGGTGTTTTACTAATCTTTAAAATTAGTGAGCCGTCATCGTTGCGTCTCTCTTTAATTATTATTATATACAATCAAAATAAATATGCAAGTTAATTATTAAATTAATGAACCGATTTTAATAGAATTTCTAAAATTATCAAGATATAATTAATTAAAGGAATAGGAACACAGAAGAATTTTAATGGAAATACCAAAACTGAAAAGGAACTTATAACGATGCAAAAAATTCTAATAATCGAAGATGATAAAGCACTTTCCAACGGCATAGCACTTGCACTGAAAAGTAGTGACTTTTCTTTTACTCAAGCTTACACCTTGGAGGAGGCTAGAAGAATTACCACAGATACGCAATTTTCACTGATTATTTTAGATGTTAACCTACCCGATGGAAACGGGATGGATTTTCTAAAGGAGCTACGTATGGCTTCAGCGGTGCCGGTGATTTTGCTTACGGCAAACGATTTAGAAACGGATATTGTCACAGGTCTTGAGCTTGGGGCAGATGACTACATTACCAAACCATTTAGCCTGATGGTGCTTAGGGCAAGGGTTAACACACAACTTAAAAAGCAAATAAAAGCTTCAGTCTATGAAATTTTGGGATTTATCTTCGACTTTGACAAGATGGACTTTTCTAAAGATGGAAGGGCTATTGAACTCAGTAAAACCGAGCAAAAATTACTGCTTATTTTTATAGAAAATAAAGGAGTTACCCTTACAAGGGAGTCTCTTGTAGATAAGATTTGGACAGACGGGGCAGAATACGTTGATGAAAATGCACTTTCCGTTACAGTGAAGCGCCTCCGAGACAAATTAGAGGATATCCCTTCAAAGCCACAATATATCAAAACAGTTTACGGCATTGGTTATGTTTGGGCGGTGGCAAAATGATAAGAGTAGGAAAAGTTCTCGACCGTATGAACAGAATGCTTGATAATGCCATTTCCGGAAAAGAAACGGAAACAGAGTTTGACGAAAGCAAAATGTCAGCTCTTGAAACCAAACTTAACCGCTATTTAACCATCACCAACACAAAAACTCAGCAGATGAAAGAGGAAAAAGAAAAAGTCAAATCTCTGATTTCCGACATTTCCCATCAAACGAAAACACCCATAGCAAACCTTGTACTATATTCCTCCCTTCTCTGTGAACAGCAGGATTTACCATCTGAAGCAAAAGAACTGGCTGGGCAAATTGTGCATCAAAGTCAAAAGCTAGACTTTTTGATTCATGCCCTTATCAAATCCTCTCGGCTTGAGACGGGAATGATTACGGTACAACCTGCACAAAATAGCCTTAAGGAAATGATCGACACCGCCCTGTTCCAGCTTATGGCTAAGGCAGTAGAAAAAAATATTGCCATAGAATTTGATGGAACAGAAGAAACTGCAACCTTTGATATGAAGTGGACCACGGAAGCTTTTTACAATGTCCTTGACAACGCGGTTAAATACAGCTCCCCAGGGGATCCTGTTTCCATTTCCGTAACCCCTTATGAAATGTTTTGCCGCATTGATGTAAAGGATCGAGGAATAGGGGTTGGTGAAGAGGAACAAAGCCGTATATTTTCAAGGTTTTACCGAAGCCCGGAAGTAGCGGAAATAGAAGGTGTAGGCATAGGACTTTACCTTTCCAGAGAAATATTAACCTTACAGGGTGGTTATATAAAGGTAAGCTCCACACCGGATAAAGGTTCAACCTTTTCCCTCTTTTTGCCTAGGTAAAAAGCAAGGAATTTAGCAAATTTAACATTTTTATTCTCTGGTTTGGCTCTTAAAGGGTATGCTTTGAAAGTTACTTTTCTTACTATCCCTTCAATATGGTTTGTCATGATATTCCCTTCAAATATAGAATTGAACAATATTAACGAATCTTTCAAAATTGTTAGATTTCAGAAAGAATGTAGAAAGAATTACCTTGTAT
>CAZOSB010000047.1:0-12990 GCA_964582545.1 uncultured Anaerovorax sp. | reverse complement strand
TATAATATATTTAGATGGTAATCGAAATGAGGTGATGAATTGGGATTCCATGAAACGTTTAAAGCATTGTCAGATCCTACTAGAAGAGAAATTTTGAACATTTTAAAAAAAGGCGCTATGTCGGCGGGTGATATCGGTGCAGAATTCAATATGACGGGGGCGACCATCTCCCACCATCTGGCACAGCTCCGGGATGCGCAACTCATATCCGACAGAAAAGAGGGGAAATATATCTACTATGAGCTTAACATGAGTGTATTTGAAGAGGTTATAACATGGATGAAGAGTTTAAACAATTAGCCAAATTAAAGGAGGTTCAAAATGAAAACCAATCACAAATATATCGTTCAATTTATTATAGCTTTTATCCCATTTGCCATAATTGCTCTGTTTTATAGCCGTTTGCCGGAGCAGATGCCTATGCATTGGGGATTCGATGGGGAAATAAACAGATACGGTGCAAAGAGTGGAATTTGGCTTTTGGGAAGTATTCCCTTAGTGTTGACTTTGCTTTTTAACATATTGCCAAAGATAGACCCGAGAAAGGAAAATTACTCCAAATTTACTAGTCAATATAACACTTTTATCATTATGTTTAATACTTTTTTTGTTTTAGTTATTGGTGCGGTTCTCATGGAGAGCATCAATCCCGGAACCATGAATATGGGAAGAATAATTCCAATCATGGTTGGATTTCTCTTTATTTTCCTGGGAAATATGATGCCAAAATTCAAATCTAATTTTTTTATGGGAATCAAAACACCCTGGACGTTATCCAGTGAGGAAGTCTGGAACAAGACCCACAGATTCGCAGGGGGATTATGGGTGATTGGGGGCATCTTAATTGCACTGACTTCTTTTACCATGGGCTCAACCATTCATTTCTTTTTAATCATAGGGGTTGCCATGGTGCTTGCTATAGCTCCCATGGTCATGTCCTATGTTTGGTACAATAAATGAAGCAGCATGCGATTATTCCCATTTTCATTCCTCACGAGGGATGCAAAAATGATTGCGTATTTTGCAATCAGAAGATGATTACAGCTAAGAATCAGGCACCCTCATTGGATCAAATGGAAGAAATTATTACTACATGGATGGCAACTATAAAATCAAAAAATATAAAAACTCGAGAGATTGCTTTTTATGGAGGTAGTTTCACAGGACTTGAAATAAATATGCAGTTAAAATATTTAAAAGCGGCAAAAAAATGGAAAGATAAAGGCGAAATCCATAAGATTCATATCTCCACCAGACCCGATTATATCGATGAAACAATTTTAACAAACTTAAAAGCTTATGGGGTAGATATTATCGAATTAGGGGTACAATCCTTTGATGAGTTGGTTTTGGCAAGATCAAAGAGGGGGCACGGTGCTGAGGTAGTTTACACGGCATGTGACCTGATTAAAAAATATGATTTTACCTTGGGAATACAGTTGATGGTGGGGTTGCCTGGAGATTCCCATGAGAAGTGTCTATATTCTGCCAAAGAGGTCATCAAGTTAAAGCCTACCATAGCACGCTTATACCCTACCATCGTCCTACCTAATACAGAGCTTTTTGATATGTTTCAAAAAGGGGCATATCAGGGGATTTCTCAAGAAGAAGCCCTTTACACCACCAAAGAGATGTTTAAATTGCTAACCGAAGCTGGCATCAACGTCATTCGAGTAGGATTAAAAAGCTCAGACTTTATCAACGAGCAGAGCTGCAATGCAGGGGAAACTTATCATCCTGCCTTCCGGCAGATTGTAGAATCTCGATTGGCAATAGAATCCGTGGAGGAACAAATCCAAAGCCTAATTCAAGGTCGTTTCTCACAGAGAGAAACACCTGACAAAAATCAGGATCATGTGCAAGAGATAATCCTGACAAGCAATGGGAGATGCTTCTCCAACCTAATCGGACATAAAGGTACCAACAAACGATACCTTTCTAGAGAATATCCGCAATTTACCTTTAAATTCCAACAAGACAACCATTTGCCTAACTATTGTTATAAGGTTTCAATATAGATTACAAACCATCCTGACCGGTTCTTTTCATAATTTCTACACGATGGTAGGCTATGAGCAAATCCACCATTTTCCCATAGCTTCGCACACCATCTTCCTGAGCATTTGCCTTCAGGTAATAGTCGTTTGCCTTACTAGCTACTTCTGCGACCTTACCTTCATAGGATTTCCAATATTCTCTGTTGTTTTCTAGCTCTAATTTTACTTGTGTGGGCAATTGGCTCACCAGCTGGGCATAGGTGTCTTGATCCCCATAGGCGTAAAGAGAATTTAAAGCATATTTCAGACCATTAAGAGCACCACTATAGCGAAACTCAGGAGTGCTTGACTCCATGCAAACCAGATAGCCGATAAAGCCGGCCTCCTCCTCAGGCATATAGCCCTTTAGATGAGCAAGCTCGTGAGCCATCGTAAATGGAAGTAGAAAATCAGGAATATCTTGATTATAGTTCGCCTCAATGGTAAAAGGGGAGAAAATACCACCCAGGTTTAAGGAAGACATAGCTTTTGAAGCAATCACTGCTTTGGGCTGAGGCGTGTAGCCTTTTAAAGTTTCGTAGGATAGGCTCAATTGGCTCATAGCTTGCACAGCCTCTTTTTCAGATAACTCCTTTTTATTTTGACCGAAAGAAAGCAAGCCCCTATTATCCAAGGAAATCTCTTGGGAAAGCGAAACCAACTCCTCTGACAAGATCTGGCATAGGGCGACCAACTCTTCTTGAGAGGAAGGCAAGATCAATAGGTCTGCATCCTCAGCGAAGGAATTTCGTTCATAATTCAATCCGCATCCCAGAACGAAGAGCAGGAGGAATGTCGTGAGCGTGCAGAGTAGACCCAAATAGTTTTTTTTCAATGTCCGCACCAAAACATATCTTCGGTTTGAGGAAAAGATGCAGGTGCATAGAAGGATTAAAACAAGTCCCCCCATGAGAAGAACTAGGTAAATGCATAGTTCCAAAAGGGAAAATGGGAATAAATTACTAAATCTTCCTAACGTATTCAATAAAATTGGATAAACCTCTTTTGCATAAAAATCAGCAAATAAAATGGAATTTCTACTAATAAAAGTTAAAAAAATGGAGGATAAAATTCCTATAATTATGTATGACCATTTCCAACGATGTGTTTTCATAATACCCCTTGATTTCTGATAAATAATTTCTAGCTAATTTGAATATAATTAATTATATTTCATTATAACAGCTAAGAAATTATGATACCATTAATGAAGTAAATCAATTTTATTACATTTATATTTTAAAAAATACTTTAAAAAATGACAATTTTAAAGTATAATACTAAGGGTCAACAAGTTAAATCAACAGATGAACTTCATTTTAATATAGGATTGTTATTGAGAAGCTCTTATCTGCTCTTTAATTAGTAGATAAGTCTAAGGTTTGGTATTTTTCAACAAAGGAGCAAAGATGTTTATATTACCCTGGGATGACAAGTATTTAACGGGAATTGACATGATAGATAAGCAACACAAGGAAATTGTTTTAATCGTGAATATGTATGCTTTAAAATTTGAAAAAAGATATGATTATTCGGAGTTGCTCAATCTGTTGCAAGAAGTTGAAAATTATGCCAGTATGCATTTTCAAGCGGAAGAAAGTTATATGTCCATTTCAGCATATCCGGATTACAGATCCCATGCGGCGCTCCATAAGCAAATGTCTTTTGAACTCAAGAGGTTAAACCTTATGACAAGAGATAAAAACATAGATCTTCCAGCCGTTACTAAAGAGGTAGTCAATTTTTTAAGCAACTGGTTAAATTCTCACATCATCGACGAAGATCAGAAGTTTGTTCAATTCTGTAAAGAAAGAAAACAAGAAGGATAAAAAGTTTAAAGTCACTGATTAGAAGAAGTAGGCGTCAAGCCGGAAGGGGAAAATTTGAGGACAATTCTTTGGTTTTTGTATTTTTGGTGCTATTTGTTCTATCTTTTGCCACAATATGGTGTTGCAAAAAAATTGTACCGTGAAGGCAAACAAGGGGAGCTTATGACCCATGTCCACAAGGTAGTGAGTGAATGGGGGAACAGGCTTCTGAAGGCAGCGGGCGTAGAGGTTCAGGTAAATGGGCTGGAAAATATTCCAGAAGGTGCGGCTTTATTTGTTAGCAATCATCAAGGGAATTTTGACATCCCCATACTATTAAGCCGGTTGGATGAACCCAAAAGTATCGTTGCCAAAATAGAGTTGGAAAAGATGCCAATGATCGCTTCTTGGATGAAGCTGTTTGATTGCCTTTTCATAGATAGAGAAAACCCTAGGCAGTGTATGAGAGTGTTGGGGGATGCGGAAAAATTGCTAATTGAGGGAAAATCTGTTATTATTTTTCCTGAGGGCACAAGGAGCAAAGGAAAACAGCTGGGAGAGTTTAAGGATGGAGCCTTTAGAACTGCATTAAAGTCTAAAGTACCCATTGTTCCTGTAGTTATAGATGGTTCCTACAAGATTATGGAAGCCAATGGTGGCTGGATTAAACCCGGCTTAGTTCATTTGACCGTATTACCTCCTGTATTTACCACTGAGTTAACAAAAGAAGAAGGCAAAGCTATGGGAGATAAGGTGAAGGCCTCTATAGAAAGTGTATTGATAAATAGGGAAGATCGAAGGAGTACATAATTTGAATTTATTAGAAATAATTTTGATCGCGGTTGGATTGAGTATGGATGCGGTAGCAGTTTCCATGTCCAATGGCATGGTCTTTAACAGGATGAGTAGATCGAGAGAGTTGCTTATGCCTTTATTTTTTGGATTTTTTCAGGCATTGATGCCTTTTCTCGGATATTTTGCAGGAGGGTTTTTTGCTGAGGTTATATCAAAGTACTCAGGTGTTGTAATCTTAATCATCTTAGGGTACATAGGTGGTAAAATGGTCTTGGACGGATGGAAAGGTGATGGTGTACAGCAAAAGCAATCGGGAACCTTAACCTTACGCTTATTGATTGTGCAAGCTTTTGCAACCAGTATAGATGCCTTTGCCGTAGGGGTAGGCTTCTGTGTTATGAAAATAAATATCTTAAATGCTGTTTTAATCATTGGTATGGTTACCTTTGCCCTGAGCCTTTGCGCCATCCTAATCGGTAAAAAGTTTGGAAACCTTTTAGGAAATAAGGCTTTGTTCTTAGGAGGGATCATCTTAATCGTCATCGGTCTTAAGGCGTTTTTCAAAATATAAATATCATGGATCTATAAACATTTTTTTAATTAAAATTTTTTGATACAATGGAACTTTCCCTGTAATAGAATCGTCATAATAGTAGAATTGAAATACGATAGTTATGGAGGAAGAGATGAAAAACAATTATTCGATGAAAATGATTATTAGCATTTTGACGGTTATGGCTTTGATGTCAACCACGGCTTTTGCAGCGGTGGGACAGCCTGTGGTGACTGGGGGAAGCGATGGAACACCAGCTATAGAAGCTCCTGGGAAGGGAGAAAGTGCAGGGAAAAATATGTTGGTGCACGGTAAGGTGACGGAGATTACAAAGGAAAAGGATTTTACAACAATTGAGATTTCCAATGATCAATCAGGAATGATCTTTCATGTGAACCCCCAAGCTTTTGTCTTGGATCAAAAGACAAAGAACTTTGTAAAAATATCAGATATTAAGAAGGGTATGCAGGTTGCCGCTATCTTGGATAAAATGGCACCTATGACAATGAGCCTACCTCCTCAGACCAGTGGAGTGATAGGATTTATCGTCAATACAGAAGAGGGCTCGTTGGACTTATCCGTTTACAACGACGACTTCCTTAACTGGGAAGATACATTAAAGTTAAATATGGATGAAAAGACTCAGATCCTTGATTCCAAAAGTTCCAAACGGTTATATAAACCTGAGGATGTAAAGTTTGCAGAAAGCTTAGTATTTTATAGCATAGCAACATTAAGTTTACCGGCACAAACCAATCCTGATTTCGTTTTGATTTTAAATACAGCTGAGGAATTAACCTCGGATAAAGCAAAGGATGAGGCGACCGTTTCTACAGAAAATACTCCTGTAGAATATGTGCCCCTGAGGGAAGGTGCAGAGACCAAAGGATACAAGATTACTTGGACTTCCAACAAAGCGCCCATTACCCTGACCAAGGACGATGCTAAGGCGGTTATCACCCTAGGTAGTGATCAATTTACCTATACACACGATACAAAGGACATAAAACCTTTGGATAGAATGGAAAAACTGGACGGTCCTGCCAAATTGCAGGGAGGAAGAACAATGGTTCCTAAGACGTTTATAGAAGCCCTGTAAAATGAGACAACAAAACCACTGAGCCTTTCGTTAGGATTTCAGTGGTTTCTTAGTTGCGGACTAGTATAAGAATAATCCACAACCCCCGGTAACGGCAAATAATACGGTTATGGGGACAAGCCCTCCACATAAGAACCCTATGGCTAACATTTTGTTTTTTTGTCTCAGGATAAGCCATAAAATAAGCCCTATGATTGCAATGGGAATGGATAGAAGGGCTAAAACAAGGAGTCCATATCCTCCAATACCACTCAATGCTCCAAAGAGAATCACTGCACCAAATACGGCTAATGTACCAAAGAAGCTATAGCAAAAGGATAGGTTTTTTTTGGCTTTGTCATCAATCATAACTACCTCCCACGGGGTTTAAATCTACTCGTTTTAAATTGTGTCACGTTTATATTTTGTTCAATTTTATTTTGTACAGTTTGAATTTTGTTCAGTCTTTCTGAACATTCGCCGCAAGGTTATACTTATATAAACTACTCCCAACAAGCAAATCAATTGATAGATGCTCATATGGAACCAAACAATTGGGTTTTCCCTTATAAATTCTATAAAAAATCTAAATATAAAATAACTCAATAAATAAAGTTTAAATAATAGCCCTTGGGTTTGGACTCGATCTTTCATAAAGTGTAATAAAATAAATGCTGTCAAATGGAATGCTACCTCCAATAGTTGGGTGGGGATTCTCAAGCAACCATCCCCAAAATCATAACCAAAAGTTGATTTAATGCCATAGCAACAACCATTAAAAAAACAGCCTATTCTGCCTACAGCCATACCCAGTGCTACAGAGGGTGCGATAACATTACCCATTTTTAAATTAATATGCATCACCTTTTTGATAAAAAGTACACCGAACATACCTCCTACAAGTCCCCCTAGAATAGATTTCCCTGTTAGAAGGATGGTCAAGTCTCGAGTTTCAAATAAAAGTGGTATCTTACTCCCTATGAATCCGAAAATCAAGGCGGAAGCAACAATGGTTATGGCATCGTTATTTTTTGTTTCTCGTTTCTTGGCTCCAATGATATAGTATAGCAGCCCTGCCAGTATTCCAAGGATAAAAAATATGGAGTAGCTTGGAATTCCAAATATGGACGGCAAAAACCCGATGATTCTTTCGTGTGAGTCTAACATCTTTCTTTAACCTTTTTTGCATACTTTCCAAACCTACAACAATTTCCCCCTGCCATGCAAGTATAGAGCTTCAAGGCTGAGCAAAAGCCGAATGCCGCTGAGGTCTGTAAAATCGCAAAGAGTGCAGTAACAATCCAGCCCCATGGATTCTCTTTAAAATAAAGAAGCAAGAGGCAGAAACCTGCGAAGATACCTCCAACCAAATGGGATACGTAGATTCCGGTTTCATCCACAATAACGTTATTCGATGGCTTAACTTTTTCTAAGGTGTATTTGTAGACAAGAATAAGAGGTGCTTTTTCCACTTTAAAAATGGCGGATAATATCATGATGAAAAAGACCACTGCCACTAGCCATTTTAGCTGTAATAGAATACTGATCCAAAGAAGAATGGCTACACTTGCTCTACAAAAAATAAAGCTTCCGTTTGAAATAGTTGCCGGCTTAAATTTAGCCACAGTTACCTCCAAATCCTAGGGAAAAACATTCCCGTTTTACTTTTAAACTCTTGATAATTTTCAAATTCCTGAGAAAGTAACGTTTCTTCTTGTTTTGCTCTATAGTACATAAAGGGGATAAATACTAAAGCCGTCAACAAAAGAGACAGATAATTCCTATATGCAAGGGATCCACCCAGTAACATGAGCATGATGGAGGAATACAGAGGATGTCTTACAATGCTGTAGGCACCGGAGGTAATCAGCACGTGCTCTTCGTAAATCTTAATATGATTTGCCCAATTGCTACCCAGGTGTAATCTGCCCAATAGGTTGATCACAGCACCTATTGCAATCATTGTGGTCCCGAGTATCACTAGAAAAACACTTTTGTGATGAATGGTCCCTATATGAAAGCGTATCACCAAGTAATAGACAAGATAAAATCCAACCATACTGCCTGTAGCTACTATGGATTTTTTCTTGCACTTTGTGGCGCTTCTTTCATTGTAAAGGAGAAAGTCTATAGCGATAGCCACAAATACGCTTATAACGGAAAGGGTTATTACACTACTACAAATAATATTGAGCATAGTCTTTTCTGTGAATCATATTATAGGCCGAAAAGGGTATCCGTTTTAAATCCGGCGTTATGACATGCACGCACTCCTTTTGCATAGATTTCAAATCGAAATTATACTGATCGATAAAAGAACTGACGCTGATTCTAAAGGTATTTTCATCGATAAATTCCATCTTTTCTTGCTTTGATTTTAATATAAAATTATGGGGTAGATATTTTTTGATATCATTCATAAAATCACAGCAACTACAGACGTTAAAAATCGTACTGTCGTCTTTAAAGTTTTTCAGCGTATCTTCGATGGTAAAGACAAAGGTGTTGCCGATAGAGGTTTTAAATTCGCTTAAATCCCGATCACGGGTTACAGGAATAAATCCTCCTTGACTCTTAAATAAATAGGTGAGAGCTACACGCTCTACATTGCAGGGCAGAGGAATAAAATCTTTTTCCAAAATCATCTTATTGGTTTGCGACTCTATGCGCCTAAGAACACCGGAAAGTGTGATTCTGTCCATGGGGGCGGGTGTTTTTCCATAATAAGAAATCGGTTGAAAGTTAACGCCTCTCACACAATTTTCTTTCATGCCGTACACGAGGATTTCCCCAAGGTATTGATCGTTTATACCCTTTTCAACGGTGGTGACCAAAGTGGTAGGCACGCCGTATTTGGATAGATTTCTGATTGCCTTTTTCTTAATATCAAACAATTTTTTATGTCTTAATTTTTCGTAAATATCATCTTTGAGGCCATCAAACTGTAAGTATACTTCAAAGCCACCTTTTAAGCTGGAAAGCGCTTCTACGAAGATTTCGTCTTCCGCTATTCTAAGTCCGTTTGTGTTTAACATTACATATGAAAAGCCTTTTTCTTTTGCCATCTTTAGAATGGTTACTATTTCAGGGTGCAAGGTGGGTTCACCACCGCTAATTTGCAGGATTTCACCTTTGCCATTTTCCGCTTGTAAATAAAAGTCCATCATCTGTTCAATTTGAGATAGGGATAGATCCTTACCGTCGCAGCTTTTGGCAAAACACATGTCGCAATTTAAGTTACACCTTTTGGTCACCTCAATCATGCCGATGCAGGTATGTTGGTCGTGGGAAGGGCATAAGCCACAATCATAAGGGCAACCTTTATCTCTGTTAGTTTGTACTGATGATAAAGTTCCTTCTTTATCATATTTTGCTTTACTTAAGTGATAATCCACATGTTCTTCTAAAATCTCAATATGATCACCGCAGATAGGACAGTTTTTCAGGATAAACACGCTTTCTTCCTTAATAATAATTTTGCCATCCATAAGTCCTCTGCATTTGCTGCATAAGGTTTTGGTTGCGTTATGATATACATAATCTCTATTCATCAGATGCCCTTATTAAACCTTTCCTTTATATGTTCCAGCTCAAAGGAAGAGCAAATCCGCCTGTCCTCGCTGTCTAAAATTCGATAGTGTTGAGATATGATGTTTTGTTGTATTTTAAGACCGTTTTCACTTTGGATGGTTTTCCACCAAATCTTCCCACCCATGGTTTTTGGATAGGTGGGTTCGTGACCATCAAAGGCCAGTGCCATGATGATATCGGTGGGTTTTCCTCCGAAGGTAGCAGACAAAATTTCGCTGCTGCTAAAGATTGAGCACAGCGCCACACTACCCGTCCACCCTAAGCTGGATCGCTCTTTTTCAATCTCAACAATAGTCTTTTTGGAAAGACCCAGTATTGCTGCCATTTTCTCTTGTGAGAATTCATACTCCGTACGCACTAACTTTAATTTTCTATTGCACTTAAGAACGAATTCTAATCTATTCATAGTGATAAATCTCCCTTATGGTGTAATGTTACACTATTTAAGAATAATCGTCAAGTTAAATATAAAAAAAATCAAAGTAGCCTTTGACATTTTCACCCCACTTGTTGTATAATGGGCTACGTACTAATTAGTACCTAATATTTTATGCGCCCATAGCTCAGCTGGATAGAGTATTTGACTACGAATCAAAGGGTCGGGGGTTCGAATCCCTCTGGGCGCACCAAAAATCTGTGCAAAGGTCAATCCTTGGCACAGATTTTTTTGTGAAAAAAAGGGATTCGAACCCGAAAGGGCGCGAACGTCAAGCAAAACAGTCCGGTGGACTGTTTTGTAGAGAGCGGTCCTTCACCTTCCCAAAAGGGAGGGGAAGGGCGGCAGATGCGAAGCAGCTGCAAAATCCCTCTGGGCGCACCAAAAATCTGTGCAAAGGTCAATCCTTGGCACAGATTTTTTATTTTTAATCTGTCAAATATAAATTTTGTTTGAAGAAAGGTCTCCTACTTACTTTTCAATACAAGTCCATCTGTGTTATTTACCCATCCACCCTCTAAATTAAGTTGTTTAATAACATCAGAACTAAGGGGAACATAAGTAACATTGTTAATTACAACCGGAGAATAATCGGTGTAGTTGTTCAGATTTGTTCCGTTCACCATTACAGGGAAAGTAGGCTTTGTTACTCCACTTGGAAGTGTTGGCTTTGCGGTGGTAGTGGTTGTCGTTGTACTGGTGGTAGTGGATGCCGAATATGGACATACTCCACCAGGGTGGAGGTGAGGACCGTATCCGTGGTGATAATGATAGCTTCCTAATCCACTGGCATTTTTGTTATCTTTATGCCCGCCTTGCGAGTCTGTGCCCCCTGAATGTGCCATAGATAAAGTAACGGATGATAAGATTAAAGCGAAACTAAGGATGATTGTAAATAGTTTTTTCATTTGTTTTTCCTCCTTAAAAATTTATTATATCTACTATAAAACAAGCGAGCATTTCTGATTCAAAATGCCCGCTATAAATGTTTTATTTCATATTTATATATAATTCTTTGTAACACCGATGATAGCTTACCATTAATAAATATTATTATTTTCACCTTTATCTTATATGATTGTTTCCTTGATAAATACCGACATATTATAATCAACTCTGACAATAATGCTATTCGCTTTTAGTCTTACTTGAACAATCCTATTTTATAAATAATAGCATGTTAGATAATAAAAAACAAGAAGTTTAAAAATTTTTTAAACTTATAATGTAAGATTATGACCTAACAGGTAAATATAAAAGAGAAATTAAAAGAGTTTTCAATATGACTGATAAATTATTTAATTTAAATCTTAAAAGGCGAAATTTTATTTTATATATATCCTTTAAACAAATTTACCTAACAATTAAAAAATAATATTGACATTTATTATAAGTATACTTATAATATTAAACATAAGCAATATTACACTGAACTAACTTAAGAAAGAAAGAGGTCCTATAATGGAATTCAATTTTAAACTCAAAGTCAACGCAACAAAGGAAAAAATTTGGCCATTTTATTCCGACATCAAAAAGTGGTACACATGGGAGGAAGATCTGGAAGACATCACCCTAAACGACGGTTTCCAATCCGGATCTATAGGAACGATGAAACTGAAAGGTATGCCTGCTTTGGAGTACACCTTAACACAAGTAGTTGAAAACAAGGTTTTTTGCGACAAAACCACAACCCCCTTTGGAGATTTATATTTTAATCACCAGCTTTTAGATGAGAACGACGGTATTTATATTCAGCACAGTGTTTGTTTGGAAACCAATGAAATTACCAAAGAAAAACTGGGGTTTTTAAAGCAAGTTTTTGCCGATGTGCCTGATTCGGTCATGTTGTTGAAAAGGGAAGTAGAAAAATGATTGATTTTCCATCAAGAAACAGGGGCGATTCAGAAAGCTCTACTGGCTTACTCTTCATGCGCACCTACAATAAATGGCACAGTGAAATCAAGAAGTGCTTAAAGTCTGTAGGCATTACCCACCCCCAATTTGTAGTGATTACAACGTTAGGTTATCTGTCACAATTTCACGATGAAATTACACAGGTGATGATTGCCAATATGTCAGGAATGGACGTAATGTCGGTTTCGCAAATTCTTGTACTCATAGAGAAAAAGGGATGGGTGAAAAGGGAAGCTCATTCCAAAGATACTCGTGCAAATTCTATCCTATTAACGGAAGCCGGAATGGAAAAGGTGATTAAAGCCCTTCCCATTGTGGAAGCGGTAGACGTAGCTTTTTTTGGTTCTTTGGGGGAGGACGAGCAAAAATTTAAGTATTACCTAAAAAATTTAAATAAATTGAAATTTTAAGCTTTTGACACAAAGGTTAGATATCAACTGCTTCTTAAAACTGATATCCCAAGTAGTCCTTTCTGCAAATAATCTCCCGACCATCAGCGATACCTTTTGCAATTGAAGTATCCTATGGTCGGTCTTTTAATGTAATTTCATAGAATTGTATGCGCTTAATTTGTAAGGTAAACGTGATACGGCGCTTTTGATTCATATAACACCTCGAAGTTTTATTCATACTTGACTTTTACTTGACGTAACGGTATACTATTATTATACCGATATACTATTGGTGCGGTCAAAGAGTTGGAGGAACATTATTGGAGAAAAAATTATCTCGTCAAGAAAGAGAGCGAATTCACTTAATTCAAACCGTCATACAGAATG
>CAZOSB010000046.1:0-13204 GCA_964582545.1 uncultured Anaerovorax sp. | reverse complement strand
TAAATTTATGAAGACCCCCGGCCTCTCTGACGATTTCATGACCCGGTCGCAAATAAAGGTGGTATGTGTTGGACAAGATGATTTCTGCCCCTAATCCCCTTACTTCTTCAGGTCGCATGGCCTTTACCGTGGCAGCTGTTCCCACGGGCATAAATACAGGGGTTTCAATGGTTCCATGGGCAGTATGCACCCTCCCTAATCGGGCACCACATCGGTCATCTGTTTTAATCAGTTCAAATTTTATAGCTGTCATTCCTTATCTCATTTCGTTTTTTTTATCAATTAATTGAGTTTTCTTTATTAATTATGCAATTTCCTATACAATCATCATGGCATCCCCATAACTGAAAAAGCGATATTCCTCCTTCACCGCCTCTTCATAGGCGGCTAAAATATCCTTTCTATTATACAATGCAGAGATCAACATTAGCAAGGTGGATTTTGGCAAATGAAAATTGGTAATGAGTGCATCCACTATCTTAAATTGATATCCCGGATAAATAAAGATACCCGTAGAGCCCTGCTGGGATAACACCACAAAGGTACCCTTTCCCTCCGCATCCTTTTCTTTATCACTATCTTTATCGTTCTCTTCCAAAAGAAAACTTGATTCTGATTGATTAGCTTTTACTGCGGCACTTTCCAAGGTTCTGGACGAGGTGGTTCCCACAGAAATAATCCGTCCGCCGCACCTTTTTACTTCATTGATAATATCCGCATTCTCTTGATTGATTTCAAATTCCTCAAAATGCATCTTATGCTCTTCGATTTGGGAGCATTTCACAGGACGAAAGGTTCCGATTCCCACATGTAAGGTCACGTAAGCAACCCGAACCCCTTTTGCTTTGATCTGATCCAAAAGTTCCTCTGTGAAATGCAGCCCCGCCGTAGGGGCAGCTACAGACCCTTCCTCTTTGCAGTATACGGTCTGATATCTGCATCGATCCTCTCCATCGCTTTTTCTCTCGATGTAGGGAGGCAACGGAATCTCCCCAATTTCCTCCAACAAAGCAAGAAAGGATGTACCTCCATCCTCCCTCTGGGATCCTTCACAGCCATCGTACAAAAACTCTACAATACGGGTACCTTCCTCCCCATAGTCCACAATCTTTGCCCGCAGCCTTCCTTCTGAAAAGGAAACCACATCCCCCGGATGAAGTCGCTTTCCCGGTTTGACCATGGTTTCCCATACATCGCCCTCTTTCCTTCTCAAAAGCAGAAACTCCACCCCGGCTCCAGTAATTTCCTTTTTCCCCAGCAATCTGGCCGGCAAGACCTTTGAATTGTTGAGAACTAAGCAATCACCCGGATTCAAGTATTCCATCACATTATAAAAATGTCGATGCTCTATTTCCCCTGTCTGTCTATGCAATACCATTAACCGAGAGGCATCCCTTTTATCACTGGGATGTTGAGCAATCAACTCCTGAGGTAAATGGTAGTCAAATTCATCAATATGCATTCAGTTTTTACTCCTCGTATTTTAAAACAATAATATTTTTTATAGTCCTCTTTAAATTCAAAATCATTTTATCTCTATATTTGTATAATAAAACTTCAATATTTGATCATATGTAAAGCCCTGCTTGGCCATGGCGATAGCGCCATCCTGCTGCATACCCACACCGTGACCATATCCCTTCCCTTTCAGGTACAAGATTCCACTGGTAACTTTTTCAATGGTCGAAGTATTTCCAGAATCTACATTGCCCGTAAAAACCTCCTGCCATTTTATCTTTGCGCTTCCGTTTGAAATATATAGGGTATCGGAAGAAACCTTTTCTTTTACACCGTTGGAGGATACCACGTAGGCAAAGTCTTGATTGCTACTGGAATTGCCGCTGCCTGAATTTCCTCCACCGGAAGTACCGCCGACACCACTGATATTGGAGCTATCCACAAAAGAAAACATCAAGGACTTTACACTGGTACCGCCCAAAGTGGTTCTCACACCATCCTTGTTTAAAGTAACGGTGTTTTCCTTTCCCTTGATTTCCAAGGTGTATACTGCACCTGCAGCCGATCTCTTGGTAATGGCTACCTGCTGTATTTCTCCCGGAGTGTGCCCTGCCGCCTCCAGCTTTTTCTGAAGCTCCTCAAAGGTAATCTTTGCTTCCCAAAGGTACTCGGGAGCATATGAATCCGCAACACCTCTCAGGTAAGGCAAGGAAGCATACCAGACATCCTCCGCATTTTGCGTATGTCCTCCACTGTTTTTTGCGTAATAAGCGGTGACCGGCTTTCCTTCCGAATAAATCATCAATCCTCTGGTTTCGTCCGCACCCTTGTTTGTATTGGCATATTCCCCGGAATATCCGTTGTAAACTTGACAGTGGGTGGTAGCGCAAAGATTAAAACCGCTGGAATTATGAGCTCCCACATTGGCGCCTGCATAACTTCTGGCGGCCACAGCCTGAGCCTTAATCGCCTCTAAATGGCTAGATGCCCCAATTTCCGCGGTCAAAACTCCGTATACGTAATGCTCTAAATCCAAGCAGTTTATCACCATTATCTTTTCTGAATTTTGCTTAAGCAAAATCCCACCTCGATATGGCTTTTCATCATACTTTACAGTGCCTCCCCCTTGGTAATCAGCGGATAAAATCACTTGATTTTCACCTAAGCTTTCCAAAAGCATCTTTCCGTCAACATCAAACAATTGAATATTGCCTTCATCGTTGTTAAAAGAAAGACGTTTGACGTTAAGTGGAGCCACATCTGAAAAGCCCCCTTGGGAAAAGCTACCTAATACTAAACCACCTTCTGCTGATAAGATACCTTGTACCACAGAGGAATTTCCGTATTTCAATCCTACTTTGATGTAATCCAAGGTAGATCCGTAAGCCGTGCTCCCAAAAGAATTCATGCTCCCGAAAAATACTAAAGTTGCTACTAACAGAAACCAGCAGTTTCTACGGTTAAGTGCCCTGACGAGTTTCATGCTCCCGAATTCCTTAAGTCCCCATTCTTTACTTTTCCACAAGTACATGGTTATGCTCCTTTACTTACAAAAACTATTACAGCATCCAATTGTTTTAACAAAAACAGCTATTACTTTAAATTTTCAAAATAAGAAGTTCTATTAACATTTCTTATTCACGAGTAATTGCACTAACTCAGTATTCGAATTTAAGAAAAACTCAATTGGTCATCCTCAAGCGCGATGCCCAAATGTTTATAGGCACTTTGAGAAACCATCCTTCCCTTTTGGGTCCTGTGCAAAAACCCTGCTTGGATTAAATAGGGTTCGTACACATCTTCAATGGTAACCTTTTCCTCCCCCAAGGCGGCGGCGATGGTATCGATGCCCACTGGTCCTCCCTTAAACCTTTCTATGATCATCTTCAGGATTTCCCGATCCAGCCCCTCCAGACCTTCCTTGTCGATACCGAGGGAGGCAAGGGTTTCATCCGTTATTGCTTTATCTATTATACCGGAACCACGCACCTGACTGAAATCCCGCACCCTTTTTAGCAGACGGTTGGCCACTCTGGGGGTTCCCCTGGAACGCTTTGCCATTTCTGTCAGAGATTCTTCGTCGATCTTCACGTCTAAAATTTCAGCCGATCTTTTAATGATCAATTTTAATTCCTCCAAGGTGTAAAGCTCAAATTTACTGATGACTCCAAACCGATCTCTCAAGGGTGCAGATAAACTGCCTGCTCGAGTGGTGGCTCCAATCAAGGTAAACTTGCTTAAATCCAACCGAATGGATCTGGCCGAAGGTCCTTTGCCGATGATAATGTCCAAGGCATAATCTTCCATGGCAGAATAAAGCACTTCCTCCACCGAACGATTGAGCCTATGAATTTCATCAATAAACAAAACATCATTTTCGCTGAGATTGGTTAAAATCGCAGCCAAATCCCCCGCTCTTTCGATGGCAGGACCTGAGGTAATGCGCAAATCAACCCCTAACTCATTGGCAATGATCCCTGCTAAAGTGGTCTTTCCCAAACCCGGAGGTCCATAGAAAAGCACGTGATCCAATGGTTCTTTTCGAAATTTTGCTGCTTCGATAAACACTTTTAAATTGGTCACCACATTTTTTTGACCGATATATTCTCCCAACCGTTTGGGTCTGAGGCTTTGCTCTACCGCCTCTTCTTCTTCCCCGCAGCTGGCATCTGTAATTCGTTCTTCATAATCCATAGATTTACTTCCTTTATATAGTAAGCATATTTGAATTGGTCAATTCCCTAATGGAGTTCTTAAAAGCATCGATTAAATTCTTTTAAGTGCCAATTTGATATAATCCTCTGTAGATAGATCCTTTTCTTCGATGGACGCCAATGCACCCACAGCCTCACTCTTGCTATATCCCAAGCCCATAAGAGCTTCCACAGCTTCGTTTTTGCCGCCTACAGCCACCACGCTATCCATGGTCTCCGTCAAGCCACCCACAGCTCCAAGCTTATCCTTCAGTTCCAAAATAATCCGCTCAGCAGACTTTTTTCCGATGCCGTTGGCTCTGGTCAAGCTTGCCACATCTCCAAATACGATGGCCTTTTTCACCTGATCTATAGGCATCACTGAAAGTACCGCCAATGCGGCCTTAGCGCCCACACCACTGACGGTCATGAGCTTCTTAAAAAGGCTCATGGATTCCTTTTCTTTAAATCCATAGATGCTCACATCATCTTCTCTGACGATTACCGTGGTGTAAACCAGAATTTCTTCCTCTTCTTTGGCCAAATAAACGCCTGAATTATCGGGAAGAAAGAGTTCATAGCCGATGCCGTTACACTCTAACACCGCTCCGCCGTCAAATTTCATTGTAACATGTCCTTTTATGTAATGAAACATTTTATCCCCTTTTGCCTCCTAATTTTTTCATCTTGTTTTGATACTCGGCAGAGTGACCGTGACAAATAGCCGCCGCCAAAGCATCCGCCGTATCGTCGGGTTTTGGAACTTCTTTTAAATTTAAAATGGTTTTAACCATCATTTGAACTTGTTTTTTTTCTGCTCGTCCATACCCTACTAACCCCTGCTTGATCTGCAAAGGCGTATATTCAAAAATTTCTATGCCGGAATTGGCACAGGCTACCAAGGCAGCCCCTCTGGCTTGCCCCACCAAAATGGCGGTCTTCACATTGGTGTTAAAGAAAAGCTCCTCTACCGCTGCCACGTCCGGCTCATACTCCCCGATGATCTCCATAAGGCAAGCGTAAATATGCTTCAACCTGTCGGGCATCTCCATGGATTTATCCGTTTCAATGGATCCATAGGTGCAAGGGGAAAAATGGTTGCCCTTTTTTTCCACAATACCGTAGCCCAATATGGCGTATCCGGGGTCAATTCCTAATATTTTCATCTATCCCTTTCGTTCCACATTTCGTGGGTTGCCTCCTATAATGCCTTCATAACAATACAGTTTCCATCAATGCAAACTGTTTGCCATTAATCATAATATCCTCACAATCTACGTCACCTGACACTTGATACACTGACTGGTACCGTCCGATGCTGTAAGTATTTTACCATAGGAAACACATGTTTGTCCACACCAAACTCAAAGCCTATTTTTTACACTTGCCATCAATTAAAGATTACATTTTTATCACAAAATTTTATAACCACGATCTTCTAGCACATTGCAAAATCTTATAAATTCACTTGACAATCCAAGTCTGCAAAGGTAGATTTAAAGTATCAACTAAATTAAAATTCTATAGAGAAAAGAATGGAGAAAATATGCGAAGAAGGGATAGAGAAATTAAAGATCCAAATGAAGTGATTGCAATTTTAAAGAAAGAGCAAATTTGTCATCTGGCCATGTGTCGGGACAACCAACCCTATGTAGTGCCCATGCTCTACGTGTATGAGGACAATCACCTATACTTTCACTGTGCGGAGGTGGGACAAAAGTTGGATATTCTCAGGGAAAATCCTCAGGTTTGTTTTGAGATTGCCAATAGTGGCACAGATTTGATTCTCAACGGTGGAAAGCCTTGTGATTGGGGATATTCCTTTGAAAGTGTCATCGGATTTGGTACAGCGGAAATCATAGAAGACAATATGGAAAAGATGAAAATTTATGATCTTATGGTGGAAAAAATGAAACCTGCTGGCTATATTCCTACTGAAAATCAATACGTAGAAAAAAAGGTCAAATATTCTCTCATAATCAAAGTAACCATCGAAAGCATGTCCGGCAAAAGATGGGATGGTCATAAGGCCACTTCCGTTTAAAATGTAATTTTTTGTAAATAGTTCTTGCATAAATATAAATTTATTGTTATTATATACAGTATAATCAACTTATACTTAGTCCGATATTTGCACTAAATTGAGGGACCTTCCCTTTCTCGCGGAGGAAAAAATGAGGAATACTCGACAGAATAAAATACTTGAATTAATTCAAATCTATGAAATAGAAACTCAGGACAAGCTGGTAGCTTTGCTCAGGGAGAGCGGATTTGATACCACACAAGCCACCATTTCCAGGGATATAAAGGAACTTCATCTCCTTAAGGCTCTATCCTCCTCTGGTCGATATAAGTACTGCGTAGGGACGAGTGCAGAGCATCCCGTTTCAGACCGTTTCATCAATATATTTAAGGAGACCATTCAGAGCGTCACAGCTTCGGAGAACATTGTTCTGCTAAAAACTTTAAGCGGTTGCGCATCTGCTGCTGCAGAAGCTATTGATTCTCTGGGAATTTCCCATGTGTTAGGTACCATCGCAGGTGATAATACCATTCTGCTGGTAGCTGACAGTACTAAAAATGTACCGGAACTCATGGAAAAATTTACTGCAATGATCGGATAGCAACCAAGCATAAGGAAAAAATCATGATTACACATTTACGAATTCAAGATTTCGCAATTATCGAAACCATAGATATCGATTTTGAAAATGGTCTCAATATTCTCACAGGAGAAACGGGATCCGGAAAGTCCATCATCATCGAAGCTGTCAGCATGGCCTTAGGTAGCCGTGCCGACACCACTTTTGTGCGAACGGGTAAACCCAAAGCTATCATTCAGATGGTTGCAGAGCACGAAGGGGAAGAGTATATCATTACCAGAGAAATTTCTGCAAACGGAAAGAGTTTATGTAAAATCAACGATCAGCTGGTAACCTTAAATCAACTGCAACAATTATGCCGACAAATTGCAGATATTCACGGTCAGTATGACCACCAATCCTTATTGAATCCCGAAAACCATTTGAATTTTGTCGATATGTATGATAAGAAATCGCTAATCCCAACAAGAGAAAGAGTCGCTTCCCTTTATGAAAAATATGCTGATGTTAAGACAAAGCTGAAAAATTTAATTCAAAATGCTAACGAAAGAGCACGAAAACAGGATTTTATGCACTTCGAATTGACGGAAATAGACGGTGCCAATCTTCAATTAGGGGAAGATGAAGAAGTTTCTCAAAAGATTACAATGCTCCAAAATGGAGAAAAAATAGCTCAGAACCTATCGAACTCCTATGAATTACTCTTTAGTGAGATTCCATCCGCCTCAGAATATCTGGGAAAAAGTCTCAAACTATTAGAGGAAATTGCCTCCTATTCTCCGGATATTTATTCCGTAAAAGAAGGTTTATCCGAATGCTATTATAAGTTGGAAGACCTATCACCCCAATTGCGGGCAATTATGGAGCAAATATCTTATTCCCCACAGGAGTTGGATGAAGCAATACAAAGGGCAGATCAGCTAGAAACCTTGAAACGAAAGTATGGGAGCACTTTAGAAGAGATCCTTGAGTACAGAGAAAAAATCTTCAATAGTTTGCAGGACATGGAAAATATTGATACTGTAAAAGTTCAATTGGAAGATCAAATTAAAGTTTTTGAAAATGAGTTGGCACAAGCTTCAGAGGAACTGAGTGCTTTAAGAAAAGCTTCCGCTCAGGAACTGGAAGCAAAGGTAAACAAAGAGCTACAGGATTTAAATTTTAAAGATGCTTTTTTTATCGTGGAGTTCTCACAGGATACCAAGGATGAAAAACCAAACTATTCACAAAACGGAACTGATCTATGCGAATTTTTAATCTGTTCCAATAAAGGCGAGGTTCCCAAACCCCTGGTAAAAATTGCTTCTGGTGGAGAAATTTCCAGAGTCATGTTAGCATTTAAAAGGATTATGGGGGATTATGATAGAATTCCCACTATGATATTCGATGAAATAGATAGCGGTATCAGTGGCATCACCGCCGCCATCGTAGGTAAAAAGCTTAGAGAAATCGCAAAAAATCATCAGATTATATGCATCACACATCTCCCTCAAATTGCAGCCTACGGGGATTTTCATTATCAAATTCAAAAGATTTCTGATGAAAATTCAACTCACACCACCATTGCGGCTCTTTCACAGGATCAGAAGGTGGAAGAAATCGCAAGACTTTTAGGGGGAATGAATATTACCAAAGCCTCCTTGGACAACGCCAAGGAGCTGATAGAAACATCCTGCAAGTAAACAATTACTGAGATTAAACGATTAAATAAAACATTTAAAGTAGACACATAAAAAGTGCCTCTGCACAAAAGCTTAGGCACTTCTTTAATGTTACTTATAGAGTGAAAAATTGAAATTTTATCATTGATTTTGTAAGCTTTACAGAAGTCCGCCAATCTGCACAAATAAAGGCGCAAATACAACGGCTACGATGGTCATCAGCTTAATAAGAATATTGATGGATGGTCCAGATGTATCCTTAAAAGGATCTCCCACTGTGTCGCCTGTTACAGCTGCCTTGTGAGATTCGCTTCCCTTTCCACCATAGTGACCTTCTTCAATATATTTCTTAGCATTATCCCAAGCACCACCTGCATTGGCCATCATAATGGCCACTAATACTCCGGCTGCAAGAGATCCTGCCAACATTCCTCCCAGAGCTTCTGTTCCCATTAAGATTCCTACGGCCAAAGGTGCAACGATTGCTAACAAACCTGGCGCTACCATTTCCTTTAAAGCTGCCTTTGTGCTGATATCTACACATCTGGCATAATCAGGGGTGGAAGTTCCTTCCATGATTCCTTTATCGTCTCTGAACTGTCTTCTTACTTCCTCAATCATTTCATTGGCTGCCTTACCTACAGAGTTCATGGTCAAAGCTGAGAATAAGAATGGAAGCATCGCTCCTATAAACAGTCCTGCGATTACCAGTGGATTTAGCAAGCTGATAGCTTTTAACTGTGCAATCTGAGAATAAGTAGCAAACAGAGCCAAAGCTGTCAGTGCCGCAGAACCGATAGCAAAACCTTTTCCGATAGCAGCAGTGGTATTTCCAACGGAATCCAACTTGTCGGTGATGACACGAACCTCTTTTGGAAGTTCTGACATTTCTGCAATACCACCTGCATTGTCAGAAACAGGACCGTATGCATCTACAGCTACTACCATACCGGCAGTGGACAGCATCCCTACTGCCGCAAGTGCAATACCATAAAGACCGGCAAAGGCATTTGCAGCATAGATTCCTAATGCTATAAATAATATAGGCCAAACCGTTGAGAGCATTCCCACTGCAAACCCACTGATAATGGTAGTAGCAGGACCCGTCTGGCACTGTTCAGCAATTTTCTTTACAGATTTATAATCACCAGAAGTATATACCTCAGTTAATTTACCGATAGCGATTCCTACTACCAGACCTGCAACGATAGCTAGGGCGCAATTGTAGTTTCCAAAGAACATTTTGCTTAAAACAAATGCACAGATTACAACGATTACGCTACTTAAGTATGTACCTAAATTTAAAGCTGCTGCAGGGTTGGTATTTTCATTTCCTCTAACGAAGAAGATTCCAATTATGGATGCGATAATTCCGATTGATGCTAGAACTAATGGGAATATGGACCCTAATAATGCATCCAACTCAAAGGATGGTCCAAATTTGGGTACTACAGTTGGAATAATTGCTGCCAAAGCAATGGCAGAAATCAAGGAACCTACATAAGATTCAAACAAGTCGGAACCCATACCGGCTACATCCCCTACGTTGTCCCCCACATTATCTGCGATTACTGCAGGGTTTCTGGGATCGTCCTCAGGAATACCAGCTTCTACCTTTCCAACCAAGTCAGCACCTACGTCTGCCGCTTTTGTATAGATACCACCACCCACACGTCCGAAAAGCGCCATGGAAGATGCTCCTAATCCAAATCCTGTGATTACATCTGCACTGTCTAATCCCAGCAGAACAAAGATACCGCCGACTCCTAAAAGTCCTAACCCTACCACACAAAGCCCCATTACGGCGCCGCTTCGGAAAGCAACTTTAAGAGCTTTGCTCATACCGCCTTCATTGGCTGCATTAGCAGTTCTGACATTTCCTTTTGTAGCTACTCGCATTCCGCAATATCCGGCCAACACTGAAAATAAAGCACCTACTACATATAGACTTGCAGTAATCCAGTTTTGTAATCCAAAGCCCAGAATTAAAAACAGTGCTACAATTACGATAGCCATCGTCTTGTACTCTCTTCTAAGAAATGCCATAGCACCTACTCTGATATATCCCGCAATCTCTTTCATTCTTTCGCTTCCTTCATCCACCTTGTTGATCCAAGATGACAAGCAAAAGGCCACTATTAATGCAATAATAGCAGAAATAGGCGCGACAATAGCCAATTGATCCATTTTTTCTTCTTCCTCCTCGTTAATACTTTCTTATGATGTAAGCTTACATCATTACTATTAACTAATAAATACAAAAATTGCTAATTAATTATGTACTTTAGCTACTATTCAATAGTAACTAAAGCTAAAGAACAAACGATAAACAAAACCGCACATACAGTCGTGACTTTGCTTAAAATTGCTTCATACCCTTTACTTTTCTTCTTTCCGAAAAGCTGCTCTGCGCCACCGCCGATAGAACCTGAAAGTCCGGCACTGTTACCTGATTGTAATAAAATACTACCAATCAAAACAAGACTCGACACAGAAAGTAAAATCATCAGAAATAGTTTCAATTTTTTCCCTCCTACATTTAGATTAATAATTGATTTTATCATACGATATTCTTGAAATCAAGAAAAGAATTATCCTGTTTTGGAATTTCTAACAAAACAGGATAATTGATCGATAAAATCCAAATGAATCAGATAAAGCTATTTATATCTTTTATGCTTTTTTTAAGTTATAAAAAGCTTTTTCACCTGCATAGATAGCCGTGTCACCTAATAGCTCTTCCAATCTTAAGAGTTGATTGTATTTTGCAATTCTATCTGTTCTGGAAAGAGAACCGGTTTTAATCTGACCAGCGTTGAGCCCTACCACGATATCTGCAATGGTCACATCTTCCGTTTCCCCTGAACGGTGAGAAACGATAGCAGTATATCCGGCCTTCTTTGCCATCTCTATAGCATCAAAGGTTTCTGTCAGCGTTCCAATTTGATTTACCTTGATCAAAATCGAATTGGCAATCCCTCTAGAAATCCCTTCAGACAGTCTTTCCGTATTTGTAACAAAGAGGTCATCTCCTACTAGCTGCACCTTTTGACCGATGGCATCCGTCATCTTCTTCCAGCCTTCCCAGTCATCTTCAGCCAGTCCATCTTCAATAGAAATAATTGGATATTTTGAAATTAGCATTTCATAATAGGCAATCATCTCTTCCGCAGTTTTTTGAACGCCTTCGCCTTTTAGGTTGTAGATTTTCTTTTCACTGTCAAACATCTCTGAAGCCGCTACATCTAAAGCAATTTTCACATCTGTTCCTGGCTTATAATTGGCCTTTTCAATAGCTTCCAGAATCACCTTGATAGCATCTTCATTTGTAGCTAAGTTAGGGGCAAAACCACCTTCATCTCCCACTGCAGTATTCATGCCTTGGTCTTTCAGTACGGCCTTGAGGCTATGGAAGATTTCAGTTCCCATGCGCAAAGCTTCCCTGAAAGACTTTGCACCTACAGGCATTACCATAAACTCCTGGATATCCACCGTATTATCCGCATGTTCTCCACCATTTAAGATGTTCATCATAGGAGTGGGTAACGTTTTTCCATTTACTCCCCCTAGATACTGGAACAAAGGAAGTCCCAGTGAATCGGCGGCAGCATGAGCAGTGGCCATTGATACAGCCAATATGGCATTAGCTCCCAGTTTTCCTTTGTTAGGAGTTCCATCCAGCTCGATTAAGAACTTGTCCAACCCAACCTGATCGAAAGCATTGAATCCGATGATTTCATCCGCAATAATTTCATTTACATTATCCACCGCTTTTAGAACGCCTTTGCCTCCATAACGACTCTTGTCACCATCACGCAGCTCTACAGCCTCGTGAGCCCCTGTGGATGCTCCTGATGGCACGATGGCTTTTCCCATGCTGCCATCCTCCAAATATACCTCCACCTCTACCGTAGGGTTTCCCCTAGAATCCAGCACCTCACGTGCCAACACATCTTCTATATAAGACATTCGAACCTCCCTTATGTTTTGTTATATGGTTTTCCCTAGATGGAAAGCCTAAAATAATTGTATTTCTCTATTTACTTTAATTGGGAAAACCTTAAAAATTTACAATTTGAATAAAATCAGCAGGCTTTAAGCTTGCCCCTCCAACCAAAGCTCCGTCGATTTCTTCCATATTCATAAGCTCAGTAGCATTGTCAGGCTTTACACTGCCGCCGTATTGAATAATCACATCCTCAGAAACTTCATCTCCGTACAAATCCTCGATAACCTTTCGAATAAACCCGCACATTTCATTGGCCTGTTCCGGCGTAGCAGTCCGACCTGTACCTATGGCCCAAACAGGCTCATAAGCCACCACTAAGTTCTTTACCTGCTCAGCACTCAAGCCTTGTAAAGCGCCGATCATTTGGGTTTTCACAACATCCAACTCTTTTCCCGCATCTCTTTCCTCCAAAACTTCACCCACACATAAGATGGGTTTAATTTTATGTTGGAAAGCCGCATGCAGTTTTTTGTTGACGGTTTCATCTGTCTCATTGAAATACTGCCTTCTTTCCGAGTGACCGATGACGCAACAATCTACACCGATTTCAGTCAGCATGGCTCCTGATATTTCCCCAGTAAACGCTCCATTTTCTGCAAAGTGCATATTTTGAGCACCAACCTTCACAGAAGTGCCTTCAAAAGCTTTTACCAAGGTAGAAAGTTGGGTAAAAGGTGCACAGATACCCACCATCACGTCATTTTTATCTTTAGATAGAATCGCCTTAAATTCATCTGCAAACTCCTGAGCTTCTTTAGAAGTTTTAAACATTTTCCAGTT
>CAZOSB010000045.1:0-14061 GCA_964582545.1 uncultured Anaerovorax sp. | reverse complement strand
GATGATACTTGGCGGGCAGCTGCCTGGGAAAGTAGGTCATCGCCAATTTAAAAAAAGAGACTTCTTAGGAAGTCTCTTTTTCGTATGACTTAAAAAGTTAATCATAAAATTTCAAAATTGATTTCATCAAAAAATCTTGGACAAAAGATAATTGAAGACATGAAAACATGAAATATAAATACACTGTATACCTGAATATTATTATTGCATAACAAAGAAATTTGAGTTATTATAATACTGATTTCCAATTAAAACGATGTTTTTAATTGAGCACTATTATAAATTAGAAAATTTTTTGAACAAGTTAAAAAAAATTTAAAATATATTGAAATAGATTGAGAGTGAAATTGAGAGTGAAGATGAATCCTATTTTACAATTAAACAAAATAGACAAATCCTTTTCTGGGGTAAAGGTGCTAGATAACGTAAGTTTTGATTTAAAGCAGGGGGAAGTTCATGCATTAATGGGTGAAAATGGGGCAGGGAAATCTACCCTGATGAAAATCCTTATGGGGATATACAGATCTGATGAAGGTGAAATCCTTCTTGATGGCAATAGGGTGTCCATAGACGATCCCAAGGATGCACTAAAAAAAGGTATTGCAATGATTCATCAGGAGTTAAATCCAATCCTTGATATGGAAGTATCTGAAAATATCTTTATGGGAAGGGAAATTTTAAAATCTGGTTTTGAAAAATTTAAGATTGTTGACAAAGCTGAGATGAGAACTCAAACAACCCACTTATTTAAAGATATGAATATTCATATTGACCCCAAAACGATCATTAGAAAACTAAGTGTTGCCCAAATGCAGCTGGTAGAAATCGTCAAAGCCATTTCATTAAATGCTAAGATTGTAATAATGGATGAACCTACTTCAGCAATTACAGAAACAGAGGTTAATGTTTTATTTGAGCAGATTCGTAGATTGAAGGAACAAGGGGTTGCCATAGTATACATCTCTCATAAAATGGATGAAATTTTTCAAATCTCAGATCGGATTACGGTTCTTCGTGACGGTACTTTAGCAGGTACAGGAGAAAGTAAAGATTTAGATAGAGATAAGTTAATTTCCATGATGGTAGGCAGAGAAATCAAGGAAGTTTATCCTAAGGTTGAGGTATCCATTGGTAGAGCCATTCTGGAGGTGGAACATCTGCATAGAGACCACAGGGTGAAAGATGTGAGCTTCAAACTACATAAGGGCGAGATTCTGGGCATTGCGGGCTTAGTGGGATCAGGAAGAAGCGAATTGGCAGAAACCATCTTTGGGATTGCGAAAGCCACTAAAGGAAGAATTCTAATAGATGGAAAGGAGGTTCATATCAATCACCCAAAAGATGCGATAGCAAATAAGTTAGCTATGATTACGGAAGATCGGAAGCGGACTGGATTAAATTTGATTACATCGGTAGAAAAAAATATTTCCCTAGTATCATTAAGAACCATTTCAAAGGGTGGCATTCTCAACAATAAAAGGGAAGCAGAAGCAGCGGAAAACTATATTCGTTCTTTGAAAATAAAGACCAACTCTAGAAAGACAACTGTGTCATCACTCAGCGGAGGAAATCAACAAAAAGTTGTACTGGGAAAATGGTTAATGGCGGAGCCTGATATCATCATCTTCGATGAGCCAACTAGGGGAATAGATGTAGGGGCTAAGCGCGACATCTATTTGCTCATTGGTGAATTGGCGAAAGCAGGAAAAGGCATCATCGTTATTTCTTCTGAAATGCCCGAGGTTATGGGCATTAGCGATAGGATTGTCGTCATGTGTGAGGGTCACCTTGCGGGGGAACTTAAAAGGGAAGAGTTCACACAGGAAGCCATCATGAATTATGCATCTTTTGGAGGAGGAAAAAATTAATGGGAGAACGTTTACATACTTCAAAATCTAATCTTCAGGGAAGATTCAGAGAGCTTGGAATCTTAATAGCATTTATAATAGTGGTAGCAGTATTGATGATTATATCTCCTGATGCCTTTGCCAATCCTAAAAATTTAGTAGGTATTGTTAAGCAAGCATCCATCAATGGAATCCTTGCCTGCGGCATGATGTTTGTCATTATATCTAATGGAATTGATTTATCGGTGGGATCTACCGTGGCCCTTTCTGCGGTTATGGCAGCTCACTTTGCACACCCGGATACTTACCCCCTCTTTGTACCCATTGCAATTGCACTATTAGTGGGGTTAGGTGTAGGGCTGGTAAATGGAATCGGTGTAGCTTATGGCGGGATTCCCCCCTTTATCATCACATTGGCTACCATGACTTCTGTGCGAGGTTTGGCCTTAATTGCCAGTGGAGGATCGCCCATCTTCGGAGTGTCGGACTCATTTAAAAAGTTGGCTAGTGGAAATATTCCGGGAACGATTATTCCTATTTTATCCGTATATTTTGTAGTGATTATCTGCATCTGTGGATTTATTTTGACAAAAACCGTATTTGGTCGCAGGGTTTATGCCATAGGGGGAAATGAAATTGCCGCTAAGGTTTCAGGGATTAACGTAAAGAAGATGCGCCTTGCAGTTTACTCTATTTCAGGTATTCTTGCAGGGTTTGCAGGGGTGCTGCTGGCTTCCAGAACTTATCAAGGCTCCCCTACTGCAGGACAGAGCTACGAATTGGATGCCATTGCTGCCGTTATTATCGGTGGAATCAGCATGTCCGGTGGGGCAGGTAAGTGGTATGGAACCTTAATCGGAGCATTGTTGTTAGCCGTTTTGGCAAATGGACTTGACATTCTGAACGTATCATCTAATTATCAGATGATTATAAAAGGGGCTATTATAGCTATCGCTGTCTTAGTAGATATTAGAGGAAAATCTAAGAACGACTAAGCAGGAAAGGCTATTTCTATAGCATAGTTATTTTATAGGAGGAGAAAAATGAACAAGAAAAAATTATTAGCAGTATTATTAGTATTCACTTTAGTATTGACTACCTTTGCAGGCTGTGCGAGCAAGGGGGACAAGGATGATGCAGGCGATAAAGGCGCTGAAGGAACCCCTCAGAATTTTGCCTTATTTATGACTCACATGTCAAATGCATTTACTATTGAGCTTTCAGATGCTGTAAAAGGCCAGGCTGAAGAGTTAGGTGTAAACCTTACCGTTAATGATGCAGGTCAAGATGTCAATAAGCAAATCAGCCAAATTGAAACTGCTATCAATCAAGGTGTACAGGGTATTATCATCGAACCCGTTTCTGTAGATGGGATCATGCCTGCTGTAGAAATGGCTAAGGAAGCCGGGGTTACTGTGGTGATTGTCAATCAGCAAATTGCTGATCCGTCAGCTGCTGACTGCTATGTAGGAGTTTCCAATGCTGATGGCGGCGAAATGGAAATGAACAAGGCTGCAGAAGATATGAACCTGAAGGGAAATGTTGCATTCCTCTTAGGACCCATGGGATCTGATGCTCAGATCGGAAGATCAGAAGGATATCAAAGAGTTCTTGATGCGAACCCAGACATCGTGAAGGTATTTGAAAGCTCTGCTGATTGGGATACTGCAAAAGCACTTACACTTGTGGAAAACTGGCTACAATCCGGTAAAGAAATTAATGCAATTGTAGCTCATAACGATGGAATGGCATTGGGAGCATTAAAGGCAGTTCAAGATGCAGGATTGCAGGACAAAATTAAATGCTATGGATTAGATGCGACTCCGGATGCGTTGGCATCAGTGGAAGCGGGAGAATTGGCTGCCACTGTATCACAAAGTACCTCCGCACAGGGTGTTGAGGCCATGAAAGCTTGCTTTGATATTGCAAGTGGAAAGACCGTGGAGAAAGAAGTACTGGTTGACTTTACTTTAATCACCAAAGAAAACGTTGCAGATTACTTATAAAAAATATTCAATTCAAACTGGCAGATAAGGATTATCTGCCAGTTTTGTAATAATTGTAGAAAATTCAGTAGGATTTTACCATAAGAATTGTAGAACATGTAATTAAGTTTTTGTACTGATATTTCGATAAAATGCAGATAGGAATTTGCATTGATGTAATAAATTAAAGTATAATCGTTACATGCATAAATTATATTACTTCTATTGTTATATTGATTAAATGTAATCTTAACAGGAGGAAACATGTTAATCGGTTCCATAGATTTAGGCGGGACAAAAACCATTGCCGCCCTTTTAAATGAGCGTGGTGAAATCCTAAGGTCGGAGCACTTTTACTCTCCGCAGAATGTACCTTGGGAAAAGCACTTTGAGATGGCAGCAGCTGCCCTCAGAAAGTGTTGTTCGGAAAACTTTTCAACGATTGCTGGCGTTGGCATCAATATGCCGGGTCTGGTGAACCCCTTTCAGGGTGAATTAATCTATGCGCCGTTTCAAGATTGGAGGCATGTGCCTGTTAAAGAATACTTTACCACTGTTTTAGGCATAGAGAACATTTTGGTTGAAAACGACGTAAACTCTTGCGCAGTAGGTGAGATGACATGGGGTGGTGGGGTTCAGGACTTTGTATGGATTACCTTAAGCACAGGCAATGGGGGCGCGGTGGTTTCAGGAGGAAAATTACTTAGAGGAACCCATTATGCGGCAGGCGAGTTTGGTCATTTAAAGGTAGAGTATGAAAATCCACGGCTTTGCAACTGTGGTCAAAAGGGTTGCTTAGAGGCCTATGCTTCAGGAACTGCCATATTCCGAAACTACGGTATAGATGCAAAGCAAGTTGCTGAAAATGCACATAAAGGTGATGGGAAAGCCTTGGATATCTTTGAAGAAGTAGGCAAGTATATTGGAAGAGCCATATCCTATGCCATAAGCCTAAACAATCCGGAAAAAGTGTTTTTAGGCGGTGGTTTGGCGGAGTCCATAGACCTATTGCTTCCCGCCATACAGATGGAAATCAAAAGCAATGTTTTACCTGTGTGTGCCAATATAAAAATAGAAAAAACAAAGCTGGGGTACCATGCGGCATTGTTGGGAGCAGGAGCATTAGTCTTAAGAAAAGTGGGAATTAAATAATCATGCATTCGCGGGTGCAAGATTAAAATAAAGTTCGAAAAATTCTAAAAAATAATATAAAATAGTTGAAACTATGAAAAACCTTCTATATAATTAATTGTAATCGTTTACAATTTGATTAATTTTAGAAAATAATTTCAGGAGAGACCAAACTATGCGGATAAAGGATATAGCGGAACTCACAAAGGTATCTGTTGCAACTGTTTCCAGAGTCATCAACGATGATCCCAACGTATCTTCAGAGACTAGAGAAAAAATAAAAAAGGTCATAGAGGAAACCGGCTATGTTCCAAATTTCTTAGGGCGAAATTTACGTGTGGCGAAAACTCAGAAAATTCTTCTCATCATTCCCACCATAGAAAATCCATTTTATACAGAAATATTAGCGGCCATAGAAGAGTCAGCTGAAAAATCAGGATATAACATTTTAATCGGAATTACCAACAACAAGCATGAGCTTGAGCAGAAATATATGGAGATGCTCATTACGAAGCAAGTGGATGGAGCGATAGTGCTTCTTTCAAACTATGATAAAGATGCATTGAGCAACTGGGCAGAAAACTTTCCTTTGGTGCAATGCTGCGAGTATACTCCCGGCGCTAGGATTACAAACGTATCCATCGACAATAAATTGGCGGCTTACGATGCGGTGTCTTATTTGATTTCCAAGGGTCATAGAAAAATTGGAGCCATAGGTGGTCAGTTATATTTTGCATCGGAAAGCGATAGGATTGTCGGGTATAAGAAGGCTCTAAAAGAGCATAACATCCCTTATAAAAAAGAATATTTTAGAGTGAAAAGCTATACCATGGAGGGTGGGCAGGAAGGAGCTAGAGAATTGATGAAACTCAGCAATCCACCTACCGCCATCTTTGCATTTGGAGATACCATTGCCATCGGTGTGGCAAAATACCTGAATGACATAGGAAAACCGGCAGGAAAGAATGTAGCGGTCATCGGAGTTGACGACATTCCCCTCTGCGAAATTTTTAATCCATCCATCTCCAGCGTTCGGCAACCTCGGAGAAAACTGGGGGCAAAGGCTTATGAACTTTTAATGGAAAGAATAGATAATAATACTCAAATAATTAAAAATGTGATTTTAGAGCATGAATTGATTTTACGTCAATCCAGTGAATGCAAAGTAAAGGAGGTCTAATATGGCGAAATACAGAACGGGTGTAATCGGAAGTGGGTTTATCGGCGGCTTACATGTGGAATCAGTCAGAAGGCTGGGGGTTTCTGAGGTGGTTGCTTTGACGGAGACTGCTGATGCCAAGGGAAAGGCAGAGAGTATGTCCATTCCAAATTATTTTACAGACTACAAAGAAATGATCGACACTATGGACTTGGATATGGTTCATATATGTACCCCAAACCATACCCACTATGAAATGAGTCTCTATGCTATGAAAAAAGGTGTGAACGTCATTTGTGAAAAACCTATGTGCAAGACCATTGAAGAGGGAAAGGATATGGTGAAAGTGGCGGCAGAGACAGGAGTGGTCAATGCGGTAAATTTTCATAATCGCTTTTACCCCATGACCTATGAAATGAAAAAGCAGATACAGGCCGGAAAAACTGGAGAAATTTGGGCTGTACATGGGGTTTATCTTCAGGATTGGCTCTTTCACGATACGGACTATAATTGGAGAATCGACCCCAGGTATTCAGGTTCCACCAGAGCGGTAGCGGATATTGGCTCTCACTGGATAGATTTAGCAGAGACTACCACTGGTTTGAAGGTGAGGGAAGTCTTTGCAGATTTTGCAACCTTTCACAAGACGAGAAAAAAGACCAAAGGGGATGCAAATGCTTTTGAAAAAACTACTGAGCTAGAATTTGAAGAGGTTTCCATAGAGTCTGAGGATCATGCTCATATCTTGCTAAAGTTTGAAAACGGCGCTATTGGAAACGCAGTCATTAGCCAAGTGGTTTCCGGAAGAAAAAATAGAATTACCATGAACATCGATGGATCAAAGGAAGCCCTGTTTTGGACAACGGATGATTTAAATAACCTTTGGATTGGTCACAGGGATTCATCCAATGAAATTCTCACCAAGGATCCTACTCTGGTGGATAGAGCTACAGCAGGACAAATTTCCTACCCGGGTGGTCACGCTGAGGGATTCCCGGATGCTTTTAAAAACAATTTCAAGGCTATTTATAATGCCATAGAAGATCGTCAGCCGCCTATTGAATTTGCCACATTCAAGGATGGATTACGGGAGATGATTCTGTGTGAAAACATCTATGAAAGTGCTAAATCAGGAAAATGGATTACCATAGAAGCATAGAGCCAAAGGGTTTATTAATAGATGATGAGTGAATGCATTAGAGAGGGATAGCATGGTACAATTTCAGTTCAAAAATCATTTGATGAATTACACTAAGGATTTATCAGAAAAACTTCTATGTACTAATTTTGAAGTTTTAAGTAAAATAGCCGAAAAACTTTTGGAAACTAAAAAAAGAGGAAAGACAATTTTTACAGCGGGGAATGGAGGCAGCGCTGCCACCGCTTCTCACATGGCCAACGATTTCACCAAAGGTTGTCGGGTTCATGGTAGAACAGGTTTTAAAATTCAATGTTTGGCAGACAGTAACCCCCTGGTTACCTGTTTGGCCAATGATTTTTCGTACGATGAAGTCTTCTCCATACCCTTAACAACCTTAGGAACTAAGGGGGATGTTTTAGTGGTATTCAGTGGGAGCGGGAACTCTCCTAATATTATCAAGGTGGTGGAAACCGCACGAAATATGGGAGTTTATACCATTGGTTTCTCAGGGAGAGATGGTGGCAGACTAAAGGATCTTTGCGATTTGATTTTAATTGCGCCTACAGACTCTATGGAACAGTTAGAAGATATGCATATGATTTATGAGCATAACCTTTCCTGTGCACTGCAGGAAGCTTTGAAAGATATCTGGGGCATGGAGATTATCAGGTATCCCTCAAAAGATTTGCCGATGAAATCTGCAATTTTTGACTTTGACGGTACCGTCAGCTTAATTCGAGAAGGCTGGCAGGATGTGATGATTCCTTACTTTGTAGAGGAATTGCAGATGGCAGCACCGGAGGAGTCGAAGGATACCCTTGCCACTTCAGTCAGAGAGTTCGTAGATCTGTTAACTGGAAAGCAAACCATTTTTCAATGCCAAAGGTTGGCGGAAGAAGTGGCGGCAAAGGGCGCGAATCCAAAGGACCCAATGGAATATAAGAAAGAGTACCTGAGAAGATTAGAGGAAAGAATTTCTCATCGCCACAATGAACTAAAAAACGGAATGGATCCTGAAAAATATAGAGTAAAGGGTGCTGTAAGTCTATTACAGGGTTTGAAGGATCGGGGAGTAAAGATTTATTTGGCTAGTGGCACGGATGAAGAGGATGTGAAAAGAGAAGCGGAGCTGTTGGGATTAACAGAATATTTTAATGGCGGCATCTGGGGCGCTCTGGACCATATCACACATTGCTCCAAGGAATTGGTCATTAAAAAAATTATAGAAGAAAATAAAATTCATCCGCAACAGTTGGTTTCCTTTGGAGATGGATATGTGGAAATTGAGCTTGTGAAAAATATTGGTGGATTTACTTTTGGGGTTGCCACAGAAGAGGCGAGGAGGAAAGGGATCGACCTATGGAAGCGAAACAGACTTCTTTCTGCAGGGGCAGATGTCATTATCCCTGATTTTGAAGAAGCAAAGGAAATTCTTGAATTTATATTATAAAAATAGTTTGTTTTTTGAATAGAGATAAAGAAAAGGGATAAGGAGCTATGCCATATAAACAATTTGATCGAAGTAAGTTGATTTTAAAACCTCTGAATGAGAGAACACATGATGTGGACATTTCAGTGATTAAACCCGTTGATTTAAACTTGGAGCTTATCAAAGAGGAAAAGTATGATTTGCTAGCAGATAAAATTATGGAGGCAAAACAACATAAATCAACTATTTTAATGATGTATGGAGCCCATGTAATTCGAACGGGAAACGGGCTATACATGATAGAAATGATGAAAAAAGGACTGATTACTCATTTTGCAACCAATGGAGCAGGAGCGATTCATGATTTTGAGTTGGCGTTGATAGGGGCTACCTGTGAAAGCGTAGCAAAATACGTATCGGAAGGTCAATTTGGACTGTGGAAAGAAACCGGATTGATCAATGATATTTTAAAGGAGGGTATTGAGGATGGTCTGGGGTTGGGCGAAGCCTTGGGTAGATACATCTGGGAGAATCAATTACCCCATAGAGAGAAGAGTGTTTTGGCCATGGCCTATAAGCTACAGGTGCCCTGTACCGTACACGTGGGAATCGGCAATGATATCATTCATGAGCACCCCAATTGTGAGGGGGGAATCATCGGGCAGGCTTCTTACATGGACTTTCTCATATATGCTCAGAGCATTACACGGTTAGAAAACGGAGTTTTCCTAAACTTTGGTTCGGCTGTCACAGGTCCGGAGGTGTATTTAAAGGCACTGGCTATGGTCAGAAACGTTGCCCATCAAGAGAATAAAACCATTGCACATTTTACAACTGCAGTATTTGATTTATTACCTATGGAAGACCATATGTTACAAGAAGAGCCACTGAAAAGCAATCCCATGTACTATTTTAGACCGTGGAAGACCATATTGTCCAGAACGGTGAAGGAAGGTGGAAAGAGCTATTATATTTGTGGGAATCATAGTGATACAGTACCGAATTTAGCTGTACGAGCATTAAAGCTCGATAAAAATGTTGGAGAGTAAAAAGCATATGAATAAAGTTGGAATGAATGCTGAGAAACTTCATAGAATGATTCAAAGGTTAGATAAGGCAAGCGAGCAAATCATTACTGTCTTTGGAGATTACTGCTTGGATAAGTACGTATACAGTAATCCTCTTCGGGATGAGGTTTCTTTGGAGACCGGGTTACCGGCTTATCAGGTACATAAGGTGGAAACATATCCGGGTATAGGGGGAACCATCACCAATAACCTAAGGAGCCTAGGGGCAAAGGTTTTTTGTATAGGTCTTTTGGGAGATGACGGAGATGGATTTCAAGTAAAACGGCTGCTGGAGGCCATCGGTGCGAATACGGAGTACATGGTGCAATCGGATTTACGGATGACAAACGTCTATTTAAAACCTATGAGAGGGGCCAGCAAAGATAGCTGTAAAGAAAGCAATCGATTGGATTTCAGGAACTTTGAAAAAACACCAGAAGCTTTAGAACAATTATTGATTAAAAATTTAAAAAAAACCATGGAAAAAAGTGATGCCATATTGGTAACAGATCAATTTTTAGAAGAAAACTGCTCCGTAGTTACCAAAACAATCCGAAAAGAGCTTTGTGATATGGCAAAGGATAATCCTGAGAAAATTTTTTATGTGGATTCTCGAGGTTATGCAGATCAATTTCCTTACTTCATTTGTAAATGTAATAACAAAGAGTTTCGAGCGATTGGTATTAAGTATAGCCATGATATAGAAGACTTTCTTGAGAAAAAAAATATTAAAGCATTTTTTTTGACGAGGGGAGATGCCGGTATTGCGATATATCGTCCAGGAGAGAGGAAATTCATTCCAGCTGTAAAAGCAACCTTACCCATCGACATTTGTGGAGCAGGAGATGCTACCAATGCAGGAATCGTATTGGGACTTACTCTAGGTCTTTCTCAGGAAGAGTCGGCACTATTGGGGGCTACCATTTCTTCCTTGACAATCGAGCAGATTGGTACCACGGGATGTACTTCAATTCCCAAAGTTAAGGAGCGATTATCACAAATGTTGTAAACGATTACGTTGTTGAAAAAATAACACTTTTCATATTGACAACGCTCTAACAATATGGTAATTTTATCTAAACAGGCTTTTGATGTAAGCAATCAATCTTACATAACAACAATAATGCAAAAGCCAAAAAAAGGAGGAGAAAAAACATGAAAAAAGTATTGTCAATTGTATTGATGCTAGCACTGGTATTCAGTCTGGCAGCTTGTGGCGGTAACAATGGTGGTGGAACAGAAGAAGAAACAACCGGAGTTTTGGGCGTTGTTATGCCTAATGCGACCCACGGTTTCTTAGGTGAAAGTATTGCTCATGCACAGGCAGAAGCCAAGAAGATTCAAGAAGAAACAGGCTTAGAGGTTAAATTTTTAACATCTGCTGAATCATCAGAGCAAAACAATCAACTGGATCAGCTTATTGCAGATAAAGTAGATTGCATCGTGTTATGGCCTCACAACGGCGATGAAGTTAGATCTTCTGCGCAAGCCGTTATGGATGCAGGTATCCCTTTAATTATCTATGACAGACTGATCAATGATTTTAAACCTACAGCGGAAATTATGGGTGACAATGTTACCATCGGGGAAATGACAGGAGAATACTTCAATGCTTTCTTTGCAGAAGATTTGGGAGCCGGTCAGGTAAATATCCTCGAGTTTAAGGGTGACAACTCTACAGTACCAGAGCAAAGATCCCAAGGATTTGCTTCAACTGCAGACTCCAATATCAAAGTGCTTCAGCAGTTCTCCACCGATTGGCAGCGAGCAAAGGCTATGGAACAGTTAGAAACATGGTTTGCAAGCTCTTCTAAAGAGCAAATTGAATCTTTAAAAGCAATTTTCACTCATGATGATGAAGTAGTACTTGGTATTTTAGATGCTATAGAAAATTATGATGGAGATGCCACTTTAAACATTAAACTTGTTTCTGGTGTTGGTGGAAGGGTAGAAAACCTGGATACCTTTAAACCATGGGAAGAGAAAGGTGTTATGCAGGTAACCTATGCATTCTCACCTGCTATGGTTCGTCAGGCTGTAGAATTGGGTTCTAAAGTAATTCTTGAAGGAGCTACTCCAAGTGGACTTATCCTTATAGAAACTGAAGAAATCGATAATACAAACGAACAAGATTTCAGAGAAAGCGACATTTTTAAGACTAGATATAGCATTACTATGCCTCAATAAAAAATCCTGTAACTATTTAGATGTCGGTTGTCTACAACCGACATCTATCCTTTCGTTTAGGGTCACATATTCTAAAGCAATTATACGATTATAATCATTATTCCAGGTCAAATCATAAGTTTAATATAATGTGCATTTCCCGTGCATAACAAAGATGGGCGGTTAAATATCATGTTTTTAGAAATGAAGAATATTACAAAAAAGTTTGGTCCTGTAACCGCATTGGATAATGTAAGCTTCTCGGTGGATCAAGGTGAGATTCATGGTCTTTTAGGCGAGAATGGTGCCGGTAAGTCCACCTTGATGAACGTGTTGGCAGGAACTTTTCCACAGACGGCTGGTGAAATCTATTTAGATGGAAATTTAATACAAGGTATGACTTCCAAGAAGGCCTTTTCTATGGGTATTGGCTTTGTGCACCAAGAGCTGAACTTAATCAATGATCTAAAGGTCTATGAGAATCTATTCTTGGGGGAAGAGTTAAAAAACCCTTGGAAGACGTTAAACAAAAAAGAGATGCGCCTAAAATCAGCAGAAATTTTGAAAAAGATGAATTTGGACATAGATCCTGATATGCAAGTAAGCTATTTGGACACATCCATAAAGCAACTTATAGAAATTGCAAGGGCGCTATTGTTTGATTGTCGTTTAATTATTATGGACGAACCCACTACAGCATTAACCAATAAAGAAATAGAAAATCTTTTTTCTATTATGAAAGAATTAAAAAGCAATGGTGTGTCTATGATTTATATTTCGCATAAGATGCCGGAATTATTTTCCATCTGTGATAAATATACAGTATTAAGAGATGGAAAATTCATTCAGTCAGGATACTTCAAAGATATTGATGAAAAAATTGCAACTCAATTATTAGTAGGAAGAAGTCTAGTTGATGAAGAAATTGTAAAACCTCCTGTTGCCGGTCACACCTTGATGAAGGTGGAGGAGCTTTGCTCAGGCAGGTTTTTTAACCATATTTCATTTGAATTACGAAAAGGCGAAGTGCTGGCTATTACCGGATTGCATGGTGATGGAAGAGGGGAGCTTGCAGAAGCACTTTTTGGTGCCCGTAAAATTACTTCGGGTCAAGTGGTTTTAGGGGATAAAAAGATCAATTACAGCAAAATATGTAATGTGATGAAATCCGGAATCGGGATGGTGCCTAGAAATAGAAAAGAACGTTCTATCATAAAGGATATGAGCATTGTAAACAACATGTCAACGGCTTATTTTGCAACAAAACATAAACGTTTTTTTATTAGCAAAAGCAGTACGGATACTATTTTTGATAGGAATCAGAAAAAGACCAATATAAAAGTTGGAAGTAAGTATGACTTAATCACATCCCTCAGTGGAGGAAACCAGCAGAAAGTAATTTTATCCAGATGGTTGGAAATTGATTCAGACATCTATATTCTGGATAATCCTACTCAGGGAATCGATGTGGGTGCGAAACAAGAAATTTATAAAATTATCAACGAATTGGCAGCAAATGGAAAAAGTATCATTGTATTTAGTGCTGAGTTCCCCGAGATTTACAAGGTTGCAGATAGATGTCTCGTAATGTATAAGGGAGAGGTTAATGCAGAGCTCAGCAGAGACCAGCTAACGGAGGTCAATGTGATGTACTATTCTACAGGTTCAAATTTGGAGGGAATAAAAAATGAAGCATAATGAAAAAATAGACAATGCGGAAGTAACCTTAGAGAACCATAATAATTTTAAAGCAAAATTTATTAGATTTTATCACAATTATACTTTTATTTTTTCCTTTGCGGTTTTAATTATGATCGCTACTTATTTTAATCCAAACTTCCTTACCTTTAATAACTTGACCTTACTTTTGCTTCAGGCTACGATTAAAGGTATTATCGCTTGTGGCATGACCCTAGTTATCATAGCGGGAATGATCGATCTTTCTGTAGGATCTATGATTGCTCTGGTAGGAGGTCTAGGAGTTGTAGTTTTGAATAGCACTCAAAACATTTTTTTATCCTTCCTATTTTGCGTAGGATTCGGAACTTTTCTCGGTGCTATCAACGGTATCTTGGTTACAAAGGGAAAGATTGCGCCATTTATTGTAACCTTAGCGACCATGTGTGCTTATCGATC
>CAZOSB010000044.1:0-14561 GCA_964582545.1 uncultured Anaerovorax sp. | reverse complement strand
ATTGGTGGCTTTTCATACTCAATATTATCTTCAATCAATATTTCAACAAGTTTGTTAGTTATCTCATTACAAGTTTCCCGAGCATGACCTATTAATCGCTCAAATGTCGCTTTATTATAATTTTTTATATTCATCATTTTTTCATGCGGTACTGCAAAAACTAAAGCACCCATGTATTTGGCTTTGTATTCACTATAGGTAATATCAGAAAACCCAAATAATACAGCAGGATATCTTTCAAATACTCCTAATATTTTATTGTATGTAGTTAACAACTAAACCCCTCCATTGCAAATATCTATAACCCAACTCTAAAAAATAAAATTTTTTTCCTTTAACAAATATACTATCAATAATATAACGGTACAATAACTTTATAAAGGATATTTAAAAGCTTGCCCATGAATCTTGTAATCTTGTCTAAATAAAATACGAATTTTTAATTTAGTCTAACTTGACAGCAAATCAAGAAAGACTAAGCGATAATCTTATCTTATGAAAACTTATATTAGCCATTTTCCGGCAAAAACATTAAATCACTCGAATTATAAATAACTAATCTATCGAATTGGAAATTTAAAATCAATAGAATTGAAAACATTAAATCTAACGAATTAAAAATATAAAAATACTCAAAATTTAATTGACAAAACAAATGAATTGTAATACTCTGTTTGCAGAGGTGATATAATCCACAGCGCCTAACAGAAAATAATCCAGAAAGGAAAATGTATAGTGAATTTCCCAATGTTTTCATTATACAAGGTGAAATTATGAAACTTAAAAACTATAAACCACGAATAATAGAGCAAAAGCTTTCGGAGTATCTTGATGTTTTTGGTGCAGTATGTATTGAAGGACCGAAATGGTGTGGAAAAACTTGGACTTCATCCAAACACAGTGAAAGTGAAATATTCATTGGTGACCCTTCCGGCAATTTTCAAAATCGCAAAATTGCAGAAATGTCGCCTTCCCTTATATTAGAGGGACAGCCACCGCGCCTTATAGATGAATGGCAGGAAGTTCCAGCTCTTTGGGATGCGATTCGTCACACCGTTGACCAAAGCGGTGAAAAGGGACAATACATCCTAACAGGCTCCGCAACCCCTAACCACAAAGGCATTTTACACAGTGGCGCAGGTAGGATTGGAAAGCTTCGAATGCACCCTATGTCACTTTTTGAATCAGGCGATTCAAAGGGCTTGGTTTCTCTTGAGGCACTATGCAAACGGGAAATTAGACCGGCAATGACCAGAGAGGTTGACTTAAAAAAAATTGCAGCTTTCATTGTAAGAGGCGGTTGGCCAGGGAATCTGCAGACCACAGAAAAGAATATCTCTTTGTTGCCCACATCTTATCTAAAAGCAATCGTTGATGACGATGTTCACCGTTTAGACGGAATCAAACGTGACAGCAGTAAAATGCAACTATTGCTTAAAAGCCTTGCAAGAAACGAAAGTACCATAGCTACTAATAAAACATTAAAAAACGATATAAAGGCTATTGATGATGAAGATATAACTGTTGAAACCATAGCCGCCTACCTTGATGTTCTTAAACGCTTGTTTGTGGTAGATAATTTGCCTCCCTTTTCACCTCAGATTCGCTCTACCATTCGTGTCAAGCAATCAGAAAAAAGACATTTCTGCGACCCTTCACTTGCCTGTGCATTGCTTCGTGCAACACCGGAAAAGCTAATAGGAGATCTTGAGAGCTTTGGGTTTTTATTTGAATCACTTTGTCTAAGGGATTTGAGAATATATGCTCAGTCTTTCGAAGGAGAACTATATCATTATCAAGATTATAACGGAAATGAAATTGATGCTGTCATTGAGCTTCCAAGCGGACAATGGTGTGCATTTGAGATAAAATTAGGTGCAAATCAAATAGATGACGCCGCTGCAAATTTAATAAAAATCAGCCGTGCAATAGAAAGTAAAAACGGCACACCACCCACCGTACTATGTGTTATTTGTGGGCTTAGCAATGCTGCATATATGCGTGAAGATGGAGTTTTCATTGTGCCAATTACAGCGTTGAAAAATTGATTTAAATTCAGGAGTAATCATTTTTCGTTTTAATTCATTATATCTTAAGTCTGATTGTAATAAATATCACAAAATAAGCATTCTCTGAAATGTCATAAGAAATTTTACGGAGGTGTGGTTAAAAATTATCATGCTAATCCCGTAGCTATGATGTCGAGTTAACCACACCTCCTAATTTCATCACGTATTTTTTATCTCACTTCTATTCTGTTATCGATTTTACTAACCTAGTTACCACTGCCGCAACCTCGACTCTCGTAGCTGTGCCTTGTGAGTCGAAACGATTGCCCTCTTTGCCCGTGGATAAACCTTTGATTGTGGCAAATGCAACCCCTTCGAGCGCCCATTTGGAAATCTGGTCTTTGTCAGAATATGGAACATTTATCATCCAATTTCCACTAGGACCTTGATCAATAAATTTCAGGTACTTAGTAAAGATTACTGCCATTTGCTCACGCGTGATTTTATCATTCGGACCAAATTTACCATTGCCGTATCCGCTAACGATACCTTTATCAGCCGCCCAAGCAACTGCAGGTCCATACCATTCGTTGATGCCAACATCTGTAAAATTTGATTTGGTGTATTCGCTTAAATTAGCCCCTTCAAGTCTTGCAATAACCGTTGCAAACATAGCTCTTGTCATAACTCCGTTAGGGTCAAATTTGTCGTTGCCTATCCCACCAAACAGTTCCCTGGCCGCCACGAAATTGATGGCATCTTCTCCCCAATGCTTGGAGATGTCATTGAAGGTAATCGGATTATGTGCGATTGCGAATTTACTAAAATGGTTGGTTATAAAGGTAATCTGTCCGTTTTTATATTGACAGGTGGGCTTTTTTTGAACTTTTCCGTCGTTTGATAAATAATAAATCACAATATTATTTGGGTTTTCACCTGCCGCAGGGGTGTAGGGAATGGAAATCTTCGCCTTTCCATCTCCAAAGCTGGAGACTGTGTTTTTTCCTACCATAATGGAAAAGTTATATACAGGATGCCCTAAAACAGCGGCTTGTTGCTGCGCTGAAAGTGTACTCGTTGCAACCGCACTGACAGTAATCTTTACATCACCTTTGCCTGCTGCGGCAATAGCTGATTTTGCCTTACTGTCAAAGGTTATAGTTACAATAGGACTCTCAATTTTGAGGCTTCCATTTTGCATACTTAAAATCTTTTCAAAGTCCGAAGCAGAGATGGTTGCTGTTGCCACTTTATCGGTTGATGTTGCCATTACTGTTGCAGTGTTGCCTGAAATAGTAACCTGATTTGTAGTTCCAGGCGGTGTGGTTGTTCCACCACCGGTGCCATTTCCTGTAGGAGGAACAGGAAGACTAGCGATCAAGATAGCAGTTCCTCCCTCTTGTGATGGTGGAATGGAAATGATTATAGTACCGTTTGCATCTGTTGTATAGGTTTTGTTATTATATTTATCAAAAATAGTAATACCTTTTGAAAGTCCTGTGCTTATTTGAACAGTTTCCTCAGTATATTTTAGATTAAGCCCTACCAAAGCCATTTGATTTTCATAACTGCGGCTAAATACCATATATTTATCTGCCCCACCACCATTCACCTTAGCGCGGGTTCCCTTTGAGAATAGCTTGCTATACTCTGCCCGAATGTTCAATAGCTTTGTGTAGTGCTGTAATAGAGCGTTGTTGACAGTATCATCCCAATCAAAGTCCTTTCGATTGTCAAAAATTGGCCAGTTGTTTTCTCCGCTCATACCGAGCTCTTCACCATAGTAGACTATAGGTTGCCCCTTTGCGGTCATCTGCAAACTTGCTGCAATTTTCATCATATCCATGTCATTTCCCATTGAATAGAAAAAACCGTCTTCATTAATGCTACTTAGAAAATTTCCTTTTGTTGCGACATTTGAAAGCGACGCATTTCTTGCTTCAAGCAAACTTTCGGCATTGTCAAGATTACCATCTATGAAACTTTTCACAATTTCATTAAATCCAAAATCTAAAGCCGAATCCATTTCACCGTTGTTTAAGTAACTGTTTATCTTTACATCATCCGCCCAAATTTCACCTATGATTTTGTGTTCTGCGTTGACGGTGGCTAGTGCAGTTTTGAACTGTCTAAGTGTTTCATGGTCTACGTGCTTTGCAGTGTCAAGCCTAAAGTAAGCAATAGAATTACCTTTGGCAGTCTTTAACGATGCCCAAGCAACCTGCCAATCAATGAGTTTTGTGCGTACTGCTTGCTCCTCTGTCTTAAAATCCGGTAAACCTGCAAGCGATGCCGTTTCATCGTCATTGCCACCCGTTGCACGGAACATACCATCAAAATTCGCATTGTTTTCCGTTCCATACCCAGCATTATTTAGCACAACGTCAACCATTAACTTGATGCCACGAGCCGCCGCCTCGTCAATAAGGGTTTCAAGTTCGGCTCTTGTTCCCATATAAGGATTCAACCTTTCAAAATCGTTGGCCCAATAACCATGGTAAGCATAGTAACTACCATTAGTAGAGGTGCCGAAATCCCCCGTGACATTTTCTACAATGGGACTAATCCAAATGGTGTTAATTCCCAAATTTTTTAAGTAGTCAAGTTTCGCGGTTACGCCTGCAAAATCTCCACCGTGGTATGCTCCCGGATTTGTTTTATCTACAAGTGTATCATTATTTGCAGCATTACCGTCATAGAACCTATCTGTAATCATATGATAAATGCGTGCCTCGTCCCAATCAAAACCCGTGGAAGGAGCCTTTGCAACGGTAATTTCCTTATCGATCACATAAGTGTTGTTGTTAATATCCGTTACAGTAACTGTGATTGTTTTCGTACCGGCTGTTATATAGTCTTGAATACCAAAGGCCGCTTTACCTGTAGCTGCATTTATGTAATAGCTTGTTTTGCCACCTACTTGTGATAAATTTGCATAAATTGACTTAATAGTAACATCCGTTGATGAAACGGTAAGGACAGGGTTTTGCCTAGAGCTTGCACTTGTCAAACTAAGTTCTACATTTAATCCCATTACCTTTGCGTTTAAATTAGCGGTTGCATTTCCACAACTTAATGTAATAACGGTATTACCTTTGCTAACACCGGTTACCACACCACCTGCAAAGGTAGCTATAGCTGGATTAGCGGATATGCCTGTAATCGTCGGGTTGTTCATTACTACGCCATTTTGGTCTTTTACCGTAATTTTTACTGCCGCTGTTTTCCCCGGCTCCACAATAACGGTATCGCGAGCAAGCTCCATGGTTGTTGGTTCTTGAACATAACCTGCTCTTTCAATGTCATAAAGAACCATTGCCGAATTGTTGGAAACTGTTATGTTACTACCAGCACCAATCGGAGTACCCAATTTCTCTGTTCCAGCCAACTTGTCATAAACTACAATATTCCAATCTGTGTTATCGTCATTGTTTGGCAACGTATAACTAACACTACTGTCACTTGCGTTATAGATGACAACAATATTTCTCCAATTATCTCCATTGGCATAGTTTTTAATCTTAAAGACTACAACGTTTCCATCCTGCCTTAATATTTCTATGTTATTCAAATCACCATTTTCGCTCATTCTAAAAGCGGGGTGCTCTTTACGAAGCTGAATTAGTCCTGCATAATAATCAGAAACCGCAGTGAAATCCTCCTTGTTTCCCCAGCGTATTGCATTGATGCCATCAGGGCTTTTGTAGCTATTACTATCACCAAATTTAGTACGAATAAACTCGTCACCTGCTTGGAAGAATGGCACGCCCTGCATTGTCAAAAGCATAGCTGTTGATAAATTAGCTTTTTTTACCACATTGTTTTCAAGAACATCATTGGGATTAATTTGATCATATGGACTAGCATTGCCAATTGCAGTTTCAACAGAACTCCCGTCAATCATTTTACCGTCACGTATTTTATTCCATAACATATTTAATGTGTCATTTAGTTCTGAGCTAACTATAACTTTGTCGTAAAGATTTAGGTTATCATGTGAGGTAACATAGTTAATGCTTTCTGCCGGAATAGAAGTAAAGTCACCTGTTGCACCTAAAATCCCTTTTACTATTTCGCTTTCCATACCAGTAGCACCTGTAGCAAAACCTTTGCCCTTATTATCGCTGTCACCTTTAATGGCAGTGCGAATGTTATCGTTAAACACAGCATAATCTTGGTTTTTTTGAGAACCTTTACCCACACCATTTTGAAGGGGAGATCCCCCTGCTTGCAACGGTTCACCGTAGATGATGATGGATGGATCAATTTCAGATTTTAACTGACTTGCCATCATACTGGCCGTGGTTTCATCTAACAATCCCATTAGGTCAAATCTAAACCCATCAATGCTATATTCCCTTGCCCAATATTTTACAGAATCTAAAATATATTTTCTAACCATTGCACGTTCAGATGCAATCTCGTTTCCGCTTTCACTACCGTTAGCATAATTCATACTGTTATCCAAGGTTCGGTAATAATATCCGGGAACAAGTTTGTTAAAGGAACTGTTTTCAATATCGAATGTATGGTTATACACCACATCCATTACCACACGAATACCTGCATCGTGAAGTGCTTGCACCATTTGTTTGAATTCAGTAATACGAATGGCAGGGTTTTGTGCATTTGTGGAATAGGAACCTTCCGGTACATTGAAGTTTTGAGGGTCATAACCCCAGTTATATCCATTGTCCGTTAGCTCGTTTATGGTTGCAAAGTCAAAGGTAGGCATCAGTTGTACCGTTGTAATACCCAATTCCTTTAGGTGGTCGATACCGATTTTTTTGCCGTTATGGGTAAGCCCTGTTTCGGTAAACGCCAAATATTTCCCTTTGTTTTCAAAATTTGCGTTTGCATCAATGGAAAAATCACGGACGTGAAGCTCATAAATAATATGATCCGTATCATTTGTAACGGTTTGGGGCTTTAGGTTTGGCGTCCAAACAGTAGGATTGGTAGCCGCCAAATCTACAATTGCCGTACGTTGTCCGTTGGCAGAAACAGCTCTTGCGTATGGGTCAACAGCATAACTTACTGTGCCGTCTGCAAACTCTGCCTTATACATATAATATTTCCCGGTCAGATCTTGTGTAGATGTTGCTGTCCAGACACCTGTTGTAGCATTACGTGTCATAGCAATTGTGGCATCAGGCTTGCTGTGATCGCCTACGAAACCATCAGAATTATAGGTTCCGGCAGTATTGTATATCGCGGTAGAAATCTTTTTTGCCGTGGGTGCCCATACTTTAAAGTTAGAAGTATTTCCTGACTTAGTATAACCTAAGTCATTACCGGCATAGTAATAGTTGTTTAATACATTGCGAAGGATTATCTTTTGTGGCGGATAAACTCCGCTAGCATCTCGAATCTCTAACAAAGCAGTGGGATCTATAGTCGAGGTTAAAGTAACGATACCTTCTCCGGAACCACCGTCACCAACGCTCATTCCGCTTAGCTTAACACCATTTTGATAAACAGCAAATCTGCTAAAATTAATAGAATTTGGATTACTATTTACCTTAAATTTAACTTGTGTATTACTATCCATCACAGCAAAAGCAAGTTTTGGGCTTACCGCCTCTTCCTTAGTGTAATAGACGGCCTCATCGTCCTGTAAAAGCCAAATTTCATTGCCATTGTTAATGTCTACTCGCCGATTGCCTCCGTCTTTATCTGCCCAGTCACCCTTTCTTAATATGAAATAAATTGCGTTAACATCTTTAAGTATGCTAACTGTGCCTGTTAACATACCGTTGTCAATTTCTGTGAGAGGATAACTTGAACCGGTTTCACCTTCCACCCACGCCCAGAGATTCCAGTCATCATAGTCTTCTTCATAACGAAGATAGTTTATTTTTAATTCAGTTATCTTGTTTTTTACAGTAATGGTTTTTGAGGCGGTATATTGTCTGTTATAAGTAGGATCAACAGAGCCAGTATAGTTGACCGTTGCAACAACAGTAAACTGCTGTTCGGCAGAAACGGTAGGGGCGACGGTTAACAAGCCATCTGAATTAAGACTTACTCCTGCAACAGGTGTTGCCAATGACCAAGTAATTGATTGGTTGGATACGTCACCAATTTCATCTCTAAATAAACCGGTAAGTTGTTTTGATTGCCCCGGCTTAATGTAGTCCGTAACAGCACCCAAAGAAATCTTGGGTTCCTTTAAAACAAACTCATATTTTAATGTAGGTGTTGCTTCATTAAAGTCAATATATAGTTTTACTGTCAACGGTTTTGAAACGTCAAATGTAACATTACCATATGAACCTGCCGTAGCAGTATATGTACCGGCGGGCAAGCTTCTAATTAAAGTGTAATAATCTCCATCTAGGTTGTAGTCCACAAACTTCACATCATCGCCCATGCCGTTTTCTTCCAAGTATGTTTTCATAGTACCTGCTGTAAGCACAATGTTTGACCTAGCTTCATTAGAACTATACCATTTAATTTTGTTATCTGACGTGATTGAAGCAGTAGCGGCATTTTCCATGCCATTAACTCCCACAACATTTACATAGAGTTTGCGACTATTAGGGATATCGTTGTCCTTAAAATAAATGGTTACCTTAGAACGTTTATTTAGTGTAAGATGAATGTTGTCATAATTATTTGTGTTACTCCCAGCACCAAATTGTGAACTCCAGCTATCCCCGACAGTAAGTTTAAAATCATAGAAGCCAGCATCTTTAATAAAAGAAATCGCATAGAGGTCATCACTTATTCTGAATAATACATTTTTGTTATTAAAGCTCAAACCTCCAACAAGGGAACCTCTTAAATTCCACAATACCGGATTGGGAATATTGATATGATAAAAGGTATCAGCGGTAGGATTTGGGTCAATGGTCTCAATTTTAAATGGTATCACGATTTCCAAATTATTTGCATTGGTTGTAATCCCGGTAATGCTATCTGCTTGAATGGTTAATGTAAATTCTTCACCTTCAGGTAGAGTGCCGGTTATGCCAAGTTTAACAATAATTGTATCTTTATTATCTGGCTCCATTCCTATATCAACACTTAAAAGTGGTACCTCTGAGCTATTAAATGTTCTTGTTATCTGCAATCTTGATTTAAGCTCTGTAAGGCCGGATGCCAAAAAAAGCTCCTCGCTAAATTTTAGGTTGATTGTTTTTATATCAGCTGGTGTGAACTGAGTCAATTCACTTTCTACGTACATAGGTGAGCTAATATCATCAGCAAAAATGGGTCCTCCAAATGTCGGTAATAGCGCAAATACCATTGCAACCGTCAATGTTAATGATAGAATTCGTTTCATTTTTCCTTCCTCCGTTTATTATATTTTAATTTGATATATTCTCCTACTTCCCTTGCCGTCATAACTGCTTGGGAACGGTTATTTACATCGCTCTGCATCTGCAAGCATTTTCAGCAACCTAATAAAATCCAGTACCCATGAAGGTTACTGGATTGCCACACTTATATTGCTTCCCCTTGAGCATTTTATCGCTACTCTCTTGTATGTTAAAACTTTACTATATTTTTAATTATATGTCAATTAAACAATTTTAAAGGTGTGATATGAAACGGTTATGTGATTTAGTTGCAATGAGCATTGAAACCTATGAAGCTACGCTTGACGAAAATGAGCTTGACAGCGAAATTGCTCTATCAGAATTAGAGTACAAGGCTACCGGGATATTGTATGATGCCAAAGACGCTCTTTCATCTCTACGGAGGAAGCACTTTGGATAAATACACCGTCGATATTAAAGCAGCCAATTTCTCTTAAGGGAATGTCAAGATAAGACTAAAAGATACTTCTAAATTTTAAAAACTTATAGTATTGAAAACCGTTCTGTCTGCAAGAAAAATATCGCAATAGCATTTATATATACCATGGGAGTAACGGCAAAACAATTAGAGCAGTTAGGCTACAAAGAAATGTTTCGCCTCCATAAAATGTATCTGTCTCTTCTTAACGGAAAGGTTGAACAGCTTATATCTTACGATGCTTATCAATTTGATAATTATGCAGATTATGCAGCCTCTAATTTTATAGTGGCTCTGCCCCTAAACCCCCGATCTCCCCCAAAGAACAGAAAGTAGCTGCCACTAAATCTTTGTATGCTGTTTAGCCAAAACCGAATCGTCATTCCACAAAGCTTGTAGTTTATATACTAATACCTGTCCTGTTTTATACTTTTCCCAAAGTTCTTTGTCTCGTACCTGCCAGTCTTGCGGCTTCACTGAGAAAGTTAAACTTTTTCCTGCACCCAACTGTAGTGAGATATAATCCAATACATAATAGATGCTTGAAGCAATAAATATTAAATCCATGACGGTTCCGCGTTTTTTGTTTGCAATGGCGATAAAATGGTTTCCATTCATATCTTTTAATCCCGTACAAAACCCGATTAGAGTTTTACCATCTGTCATAAAGGGGCGAAATTCCGTGCCAATTATTTCATTGGGGTTATTATGCCCGGCAATCCAACTACTTCGGAATTCGTCATACGCCTCTGGTTTTTGATTGAAGTAATTATTAAATGGAACAATATAAAAAGTGCCGAGGTCTAACCCATTTGTCTCGCTATAAATTGCCCTAAGCCATCCATCCGTTATTATTTTGGACTCATCTTTATCACACATAAAACATCTCTTCAGGAAACGTGAGTAGATTTTTTCTTCGTTCTCATATGGATAAAATCTAATATTCGCTTGCGTATATGAAAGTTTTTTCATTTTTTTTAGAAAATCAGATATATCCATTAAGATACCCCCTAAAGAATTTATTTTAACTTATACTCCAAAGTGTACTAAAAAGCATACCATATTCACCTGTCCAAAACAATAAAAATTATTCTAGTATACAGCAAAATCGGCTTTAATAAAGAAAAGAAAAAAACGTTCATAGGAATATGATGTGAACCTACGGCCAGTGTGGTACGTAAAACACGTTCAAAGACTTGTGTAGAGCATTAAAGCAAGAACAACTAGTACAAAAAGATAAGACTCAAAATTTTCGTTCTTGTTAATTGTACAATACTCTGTTATAATAACGTACAACAAAAGGAGGACGATTACATGCCACAAATAAGACCAATTACCGACCTTAGAAATACAAACGAGATTTCTGATATTTGCCACACGAAAAATGAGCCTATTTTTATCACTAAAAACGGTTATGGTGATTTAGTTGTAATGAGCATTGAAACCTATGAAGCTATGCTTGACGAAAATGAGCTTGACTGGGAAATTGCTCTATCAGAAGCAGAGTACAAGGCTACCGGGATATTGCATGATGCTAAAGAGGCTCTTTCATCTCTGCGGAGGAAGCACTTTGGATAAATACACCATAAAACTACTTTCCAACGCTTACGCTCACTTAGACGAAATATACGGTTATATTGCTACCGAATTGGCTGCACCAATGGCAGCAGAGAATTTATTAGACAAATTGGAAGAAGCCATTTTATCCTTAGAAATTATGCCAAATCGTTTCCCCACAAGGCGTGTAGGTGCTTATGCAGGAAAATGTTACCGTCAATTATTTGTAAAAAATTTTACAATCGTTTATCGTATTGATGAAGATAATAAAGATGTTTTGATAATAGCTGTACGATATTCGAGGAGCCAATTTCTCCTAAGGGACTGTCAAGATAAGCCTAAGTGATAATCCTAAATTTTAAAATCTTTTAGTATTCATAAAATAAATCAGAACAAGTGGAATAAATACTTCAATCTGTTCTATCATCGATTACCGTAGATTCTATTTGCTCTATCCCCCAGTCCTTTAATGCTACTAGTGCCGGAATTAACTTTTTGCCATGTTCCGTAATAGAGTATACTACATGAGGCGGTATTTCAGTAAATTGGGTACGCTTCACTAAACCATTTTCTTCAAGGTCTTTCAATGAACGTGTTAACATGATATTAGTAACACCACCCATTTTTCGTTTTAATTCATTATATCTTAAGTCTGATTGTGATAAATACCACAAAATAGGCATTCTCCACTTTCCCCCGATGATATTTAATGCATACAAAACAGGACAATTTCGGTTAGCTAAATGATTTTTTTCCATTGACAATTCCCCATTCTTAAAAATAATATTAAAGACACAAAAATGTGCGTACTTGTTATTTTGTGTCCTTACCTTATAATTATAAATAATAATATTAATATTGTAAAGGAGATATGAAATGTCAAAATTAATCGCTATAAACGGCAGCCCAAGGAAAGACAAAAATACTGCCACACTGCTGAAGGAGGCTATGAAAGGGGCTCAATCGGCCAATGCGGAAACGGAGTTGATTCATCTTTATGATATCAATTACAAAGGTTGTAGTAGTTGTTTTTTATGCAAACGCAGAGGGCAAACTCAAGTTGGCAAATGCTTCATGAAAGATGATTTATCAGTAGTCCTCGACCAAATAACCGAAAGCCAGGTCCTAATTTTAGGGTCGCCTATTTATCTTGGCGATGTTACTGGTGCAATGCGGTCATTTATGGAGAGGTTGTTTTTCTCTAATCTTTCTTATGATAGTACTGAAAACCGTTCTGTCTGCAAGAAAAATATCGTAACAGCATTTATATATACCATGGGAGTAACGGCAAAACAATTAGAGCAGTTAGGCTACAAAGAAATGTTTCGCCTCCATAAAATGTATCTGTCTCTTCTTAACGGAAAGGTTGAACAGCTTATATCTTACGATGCTTATCAATTTGATAATTATGCAGATTATGCAGCATCTAATTTTGATGAAGTACATAAGACAAAAGTCTACTCGGAACAATTTCCAAAAGACTGCAAAAAAGCCTTTGAGTTGGGATTTAATTTGATAAATTTTTAATTTGATAAAGCATTGAAATTTTATTGTTATAAATTTTCTGTTTTTTATTTTCAATTATAACAATATAATTGAATTCAGAAGCATCCAAAAGATATATTTGATTGTTCTTTATTCCTGTTAGGTTAAAATTACCGTAATGTAAAAATAAAACGGAACACGACACGGTACCTTATAGAGACCCTACTCCGTTCCTACAATATAAAACGCCCTGCAACTCCAATCAGTGTACCCAAAACAACCGACATCACAATCATTGGCGGCACCGACTTTTTATCCTCTTTGGAAACAATGATGATCACCGGAATTGCAAGCAAGAGTGCTATCACACCGCCCTTTAGCCACCACGCCATTCCAAACAAATTTGTGTTAAAAACCATGAACGGCATAATAAAATAAAAGGTAAATGCAGATGAAATTGCAAATCTATTAAGCTTCATTTTAAGCATTGGTAAAATATCAATTGTCCCTGCAACAATGCCGATAAGTGCGGTTAATAAAAATTCTCTCATAGTGTTTTCCCTCCATGTATTTTATATTATAAAACTTATATTTGTCAATTTTTGATTTTAGAAATTCTTGATTTAGGCATTTTTGATATATGCTACTCCACCTTACGCTTCCGCTTTAATAATGCTCATGTTTTTGGAATCGAGAAGCTTCTCAAGAAAACCTTTGATAACTTTAGGGGAACGATATTGGGGCAGTCTTCCAAAGACAAGAGATAACTCGTCCATTTCCTCCATTGCCTGTGTAAAGCCAAGTGTAACTGCATTATCAAGTTTTTCCAAGTCACTGTATTCTAAGTTATTAGGATTTAATCGTTGGCTCTTAATTGCATATCCCACACGCTTTTTGCAATCGCAGTTTCCTTTTTCGGATAAACCGCAATAGTCACTCAAAAACTCTCCCACCTTTTTGCGTATACGTGAAAGCCGTTGACGATATGCTTCTGGAGTAATATCAAGTATTTCTCCGCAGACCTTGCTGTCCGCCTTAAACATAACCCCTAAAATATAGATAGAGCGGCTTTCAGGGTCAAGGCATTGTAGCATTACATTGGTGCAAGACAGTTTTAATTCCTCGGCTAAAATGTTTTCATCCACCCTTTGTAGTAGATCGTCGGTATTTGGAATAAACCCTGCTTTAATATCTTCACCATAAAACTCAAAGCTAAGGGGTTGCTGTGCAAACATAGACTTTTTAAAGTTGATTAAGTAATTGGTGGCAATGCGGTAAACCCAAGTGGAAAAGGTACTCTCTTTGCGAAAGGTAGATAGCTGCGTAATGATTTTGATAATGATTTCTTGCATTGCATCTTCGGCATCGTGAGGACTCCCAAGCATACGCAGGGAAAGGTTGTAAATTATATCCTCCACACTGATAATAAGGTGTTGGAGTGATTGTCTGTCGCCGCTTACAGCTTTATCCACCAACTCAAAGTTTTCATTGTTCATAGATTTTTCTCCTTTTTTTAATTTCACTTTATTAGACAGTCGTGGAGAGTAGGTTGTGACAGAAAAATATTAGAAAATTAACTTAAAATTTTTTAGCTCTTTGTCAATAGTAGGGATACCCGTTTAAAATGGACTCTATAATAAGCTTGTCCAAATTAAAAAAATAGTCCCTCGGACAAACGTCTGCGAGAAACTACCTTTGAGTTCTACCTTATTAGGTAATGGTGCCCGGACTCGGAATTGAACCAAGGACACGTAGATTTTCAGTCTA
>CAZOSB010000043.1:0-14806 GCA_964582545.1 uncultured Anaerovorax sp. | reverse complement strand
CCTCACAGTATATATATCGCACAAAATTCGTCTGCATTAACAAGCAGAATTTGGATAGAAAATTGAAAAAGATTGATATTTCAATGAAATTTATTAAATATCCATCTTTTAGTAAAGCAAATTCACCTTTTTCTTCTTTGATTTGGGCTATATTTATTAGAATTTTTTAAATTTCATTATAATAAATGATTTGTGATTAAAAATAAGTAAATTTCATAAGTAATAAAAAAGGCGAACCCATATGGCTCGCCTTTTTCGCGTAAATTTTCAATGACACAAATAACCAAGAACTATCTAAGTAACTGAAGAACACCCTGAGGGATTTGATTTGCCTGAGCAAGCATAGCTTGAGCAGACTGAGTCAGAATATTGTTCTTAGTGAAGTTCATCATTTCCTTGGCCATATCTGTATCTCTGATACGAGATTCAGCAGCACTCATGTTTTCAGTCGTAACACCTAAGTTGTTGATGGTGTGTTCCAATCTGTTCTGTAAAGCTCCTAAGTCAGATCTAGCGGTAGATACATCACCGATAGCTGATTTAATTACTTCCATTGCCAGACCGGCATTAGCAGCAGTATCAATTTTGATTTGGCTTAAGTCAGCAGGACCACCAGCCACACCTTTTCCTAATTCGCTGGACTTCATAGAATTAACAGCTACAGTAACCTTTTGGAAAGAAGCATTGGTATCACCAACCTGCAACTTTAATCCACCTGTACCGGCAGCACCAGCAGACAAGCTTCCGTCTAATAACTTAGTTCCGTTAAAATCGGTACCATCTGCAATTCTATCGATTTCAGCCATAAGAGAGTCTACTTCGCTTTGAAGCTTCGCTCTGTCATCATCGGAATAAGTTCCGTTGGCAGCCTGAGTAGAAAGCTCTACCATTCTGTTTAACATGCTATGTACTTCCGTAAGAGCACCTTCCGCAGTCTGGATCAAAGAAATACCATCGTTGGCATTTTTTTGAGCGGTTTCAAGACCTTTGATTTGAGCTCTCATCTTTTCAGAGATAGCAAGACCAGCTGCATCATCTCCAGCTCTGTTGATTTTAAATCCTGAAGATAATTTTTCCAGATTCTTGGAAACCTGATTGTTGTTGTTACCTAATTGTCTGTATGCGTTTAACGCAGTAATGTTGTGTTGAATAATCATCTCTAATTCCTCCTTGAATTATATAAACTAGCTTTGGCAAATCCTTGCCCGTTAAAGTCAAATTGTTGTGTGGCTCATTTGCCTCACAGTATATATATCGCACAAAAAACAACATCACTAACAGGAAAAATTTGAGAAAAAATTGATGAAACATTGAAAATCATTGATATTATAAAAATTACCAAAATTTTGTAAATAATTTTACTTCTATTATTATATATTCAGATAAACAATCATTCTTTTTAACTTTTTAATATTATTGTTTGGATATACCCCATAGTTGGTTTAGATTCCTCAATATAGGTGGTATGAGGGTTTTATTGTTGGGGTATACTATTGTTAATTATTCAAATAACATACTAAAGGATAAAAAAATGTATATCAATCAGCGTGATAGCTTAATTGACTTGATGAATACCGTAGTGGAAATGTTAACTTACATCAGGACTAACGACTTAGACTCACAGATTCCGCAGCGACTAAATGATTGCATTGAAGCCATACAATATTTCAAGTCATTTATCATACAAATAGACACCAACATAGATTTAGAAAATATAGAGAAAACCATTGAATCGCTACAGCTTGTTCTCTCGGTATATAATTCTACCGATTACAAACAATCTATAAAAAAAATCATTAGACAAATCGATCAAATTAAAAATGATGTATGTCATTGTACTGAAGTGCGATACAGAGCTTTATTTTTACCGTATAAAGCATCCATGTGGACTTCTTTGGAGAGTATCTGGCAAGCAGCCTTGGAAGACCCTAACTGCGAAGCGGTAGTGGTGCCAATACCATATTACGAATTGGACAGACATGGAAACAAAATTAAGCTGTGTTATGAAGGAGATTTATTTCCTGATTATGTGACGGTAGTAAACTATTTAAGTTATGATATTCCTGCCATACAGCCAGAGATGATTTATATCCATAACCCCTATGATGAGGACAATAACCTTACAAGAGTGGATGAACAATATTACTCCATAAATCTCAAAAAATACACAAAATGTTTGATTTATAGTCCCTATTTTACATTCGGTTTATATGGGAAAAATAGTAAAGGAATACAATATCAAACAAGTGCAACTTACGTTGCTGATAAAATTGTAGTGCAATCAAAGAGAGTTGCAAAGATCTTTGAAACTTATCATCATCCAAAGAATAAATTTATCACTGAGGGCTCTCCTAAGATTGATGTTATCATTAAAAAAATGAAAGAACCTGTAGAAGTTCCTGAGGAATGGAAGGATAAGCTAGAGGGGAAAAATGTATTTTTGCTAAATACTCATCTATCATACTTCCCGCAGAGCAGAATTTTAGAGGAAAAGTATGGAAACTACGCTGAAAAAAGACATCAAGAAATTATGGAGGTCTTTAAAGACCATTCGGATTGTGCATTAATCTGGAGACCCCATCCATTGTTGAGAAATATGATAGAAAAAAGCTTTCCTCAGTGCTTATCGTTTTTAAACGAACTGGAAGATTATTTTCATCAATCAAAGAACTGCATCATCGATAGGACGGCAGATTATACTGTGGCCTTTAGGATTTCCAAAGCCATGCTGTCCACCTACAGTACATTAATAAACGAATACATGGTAACGGGAAAGCCCATATTAATTTTTCAAACATGCCCTAAAGAGGACGACGCAAATATGGCTCCCATCAATTATTTGTACAATTACTACAGGTTTCAACCGGATAATATAACCTTTGAAGCTTTTATAGAAAACGTAAATAAAGATATTGACCCAAAGAAAGAAGATCGGATGGACATGATCAACGACGCGTTTATCAACTTGGATGGAACGGCAGGAGAAAAGATTTATTCCCAAATTGTTTCTTTTGTTTTAAGCCGGAAAGCTTAGGACAACAAATACAATCGAAATATCTATCTATATAAATATAGATAGCATACATATATGGATGAATTGGAGAAAACATGCAGGGATTAATTTTAGCGGCAGGAATGGGCAAGCGTTTAGGTGAGCATACTCGAACCAATACAAAATGCATGGTCAAAGTGAATGATAAGACCATCATTGAAAGGAGTATTGAAGCTCTACTGACCTCAGGAATCAAAAAGATTGTCATTGTAACGGGTTATGAATCAAAAAAGCTTATTGACTTTATACAATTTAAGGATTATAAAGTTAATTTTGTCTTTGTCCATAATCCAGATTATAGTACTACGAATAATATTTACTCCTTGTATCTGGCAAAAGAATATTTGACGGAGGATACGATTCTGTTGGAATCCGATTTGATATTTGACTATGAGATTTTAGAGAAGATACTTTCATCTAAATATGAAAATATCGTTGCGGTGTCACAATACAAGCATTGGATGGACGGTACGGTTTCTTTGATTGATTCCGAAGATAATATTATAGAATTTATTGAAAAAAGTGCTTTTGATTTCCAAAAAGTAGACGAATATTATAAAACGATTAATATCTATAAATTTAGCAAAGAATTTCTAGAAAGGCAATACATACCTTTTTTGGAAGCATATATCACAGCTTATGGTACCAACGAATATTATGAATTGGTTTTAAAAGCGATTGCGCATTTATCCAGATCCGGGTTAAAAGCCTTAGAGGTAGGAAATTTGAAATGGTATGAGATCGACGATATTCAAGACATGGAAATCGCTGAAGTTTTATTTTCTAATGGGGAAAGAAAACTAAAATTACTTGAAAATAAGTTTGGTGGGTTTTGGAGGTATACGGATATATTAGATTTCTGCTATTTAGTAAATCCATATTATCCGGTGAATAAAATGAACTGTCAGATTAAATATTTTTTTCACCAATTGGTTTCTCAATATCCGTCCGGAATGAACACACAACGAACCTTAGCGGGCAAGTTGTTTCACTTAAAAAAAGAGGAAATCATCATCGGCAATGGCGCAGGGGAACTCATTGCAGCGCTAGGAACACAAATCAAAGGGAAAGTCGTCAGTTTTGTACCAACCTTTCACGAGTACATTTCCCGGTTTCAGAAAAACGATTTACATTTTATCAATACTTTAAATCAGACAAGAGAAGAAGCTATGAATCAACTGATGGAAGCAATTGAAGGGGAAGATTTAAATGCGGTTATGATAACCAATCCCGAAAACCCCACGGGTGCATTTATAAAATATGATTCAATCATAAAAATAATAGAAAAATGCGATCATAAGAATACGAAAGTTATCATAGATGAATCCTTCGTTGATTTTGCAGATAAGGACAAGCGGTATACGTTAATCGATAGGAATATTCTTTCCACCTATAAAAATCTAATTATTGTTAAGAGTATCAGCAAATCCTATGGTGTACCTGGACTCAGACTGGGTGTTATGGCTACAGGGGATACCCATTTGTTAAAGAACATAACTAAAATACTTCCGGTTTGGAATATCAATTCCTTTGCAGAGTACTTTTTGCAGATTGCCAATTTGTATGAAAACGATTATATAAGAGCATGTGATTTATTGGTGAATGAAAGACATAGATTTATGCAGGAGCTTACCCAGATCCCCTTTTTAGAAGTTTACACCTCCCAGGCAAACTATGTGATGTGTAAGGTGAAAAAACCATATACTGCTAGGGGTATTGCCATTAAGTTATTGGATCAGTCAAACTGTTTCATTAAAGATTTATCCTCAAAGATGGGATTTGACAAAAGGCAATATATTCGGATTGCAGTTAGGGATGAACAGGATAATAACAAGCTAATCAATGCACTGAAAGATCTGCGATAATTGGAAAATGGGAGAAGGTAATGGAATTATACATTTATGGTGCAGGGGGCAATGGTCGCGAAATTTATAATATATTAAAGTGGAAACAAAAAATTGATTATTTATTTGATGAAATCTATTTCATAGATAAAAACTTAAAAGATACTTACATCAACGATATACCGGTGTATTCTATTGAACAAGTAATAGAAAATAAAAATCCGACGGACTATCAAGTATTGATTAGTCCCAGTGATCCAAAAGTACGATTGGAAATATATCATCTGTTAAAAAGTAATAATATTTCCATGTTTTCAAATATAGAAAATACCTATCCTTTTTCATTCTTAGGGGAGGGAATTGCGGATTGGGGATGTAATGCTCTTGCAAATGTATCCGTAGGAAACGCATGCTTGCTGGGAACCAATGCTGTCATCGCCCACGATGTTACAATCGGGGACGGCACACATATTGGAGCGCACTCTTTTATCGGTGGAGGTTGCACCATTGGATCCGGAGTGATGATTGCACCTGGTGCCGTAATTCGACACAATACAAAGATATCGGATGAATCCACCATTGGAATGGGATCGGTAGTTTTAAAAAATGTACCTAAAAAAACTTTCATAATGGGTTCGTCAGCTTCAATTATTTTAAAAGATAGAGAGTTTAATAATTTTGATTAGCAATACTAAGATTAAAATACAAGGAGGTAACGGTAAGTTGGAAAGCCAGATTAGAAATATTTTATCAGATATCGTTTTAGATCCTCAAATAGAAACTAGCCAAGACTTCATCGAAGACGGTTTAATCGACTCACTGGACATTGTGAAAATGGTAGTTGCTTTAGAAAAAAATTTTGATGTTCATATTTCAGGAGACAGCATCAATAGAAATAACTTCAAAAATATTAAATCTATCAAACTAATGATTCAAAAGATAAAAAATTAGAATAGGAAGGAAATAAGTTGATGAAGTCTATTTTCGAATATTTCTTAAAAACTGTTGCTCTTTATTCTAATAACATAGCGGTGGATGATTGTAATGTGACTTATACCTTCGAACAGTTAAAAGATATAGCCTATAGGATAGCCTTTAAGATTATTTCAGACAATTTTGGGACAAACCATCCGATTATCATTTTTTTCCCTAAAAGCTCAAAGGAGGTAGCGTCTTTTTTAGGTGTTATTTTCAGCGGGAATTTTTATGTTCCCATAGATATCAAGCAACCGGACGAGAGAATTAAAAAAATAATAAAAGTGATGGACTGCAGGCTAATCATCACAGAGAGAAAGTATATTGATTTACTTAAAAATATGGGGATTGACGAATCCCAAATCATTGTATATGAAGATGTGATCTCATTGGAATACAACATCAAGGATGTGATGGAGGTTCAATCTAGAGTGATTGATACTGATCCGCTATATGTAAAGTTTACCTCCGGATCTTCCGGAGAGCCTAAGGGGGTAGTGCTACCTCATAGGGCTGTAATGGATTATATCCTATCTCTGAACAAAATCATTCCCTTGAGTTATGGGCATATTTGCGGCAACATTTCCCCACTACATTTTGATAATTCTGTTCACGATGTATACGAAATGATTCTATTCGGAAGTAGACTAATCTTAATACCGGATCATTGCATGTCCTTTCCCGTAGACCTTATTGAATTGATTAACCGTAAGAACATCAATGTACTTTGGTGGCCAACTTCTGCCATAGAATATTTAGCGAATTCTAATATTTTAGATCAAGTATCCATGGAAAGCAAAATAGAAATTATCACGAGTGTAGGTCAAATATTGCAATATAAGCACTATAAAAGAATATTTGAGTATCTGAATAAGCCAAGTTTTATTAATTTATATGGACCTACGGAGACAGCTGTTGCAAGTACGTATTACATCATTCCTCCCAATTTCCAAGAGAATGAAAGCATCCCCATTGGCAAACCGTTTCCCAACACCGATGTTTTGGTGCTAAATGACGACAACGTATTGGTAAAAGGAGAAGAAATAGGAGAACTTTGCATCAGAGGCACCTCCCTTGCAGGCGGGTACTACAACAATCCTCAGAAAACAGCGGAAGTATTTGTTCAAAATCCATTAAACCATTCTTACCCCGAGCTCATCTACAGAACAGGAGATCTGGTTAAGTACAACAAAAGGGGGGAATTAATTTTTCTCGGTCGAAGGGACTTTCAGATAAAGCATAGAGGAAACCGAATTGAGTTAGGTGAAATAGAATCCGTTGCAATCAATGACATCAGAGAGATCTCAAGTTGTTGCACTCTGTATGACTATGAGAAACAAAAAATAATCATGTTTTATACCAGTCATAAGGAGCTAGATAAGCGAGAATTGACGAAATCACTATTTAGGAGTTTACCGAAATATATGATTCCCGAAGAAATGATCTATTTAAAAGTATTTCCTAAAAATGCAAACGATAAAATCGATCGAGTACTTTTGAAATTTATTTATGAAAGCGAATATAGGGATTGACCTATGGAGAAAAAAGAGATGTTATACAATAATCAAGACTTATTGTCCGTCAAGCAGATGCCCATGGGGGAGCAAAGCTTCATCATAAGGGGAACCCAAGTGGAAGAATATACGCTACAGGATTATCAAAATGAAGCTTTAAAGATATTGACAGAGATTAAGAGGCTCTGTGACAAGCACCAAATTCAATATTTTCTCATGTATGGAACGCTTCTTGGATCCATAAGACATAAAGGGTTTATTCCATGGGACGATGATGCGGATATCGTAATGACCAGAGATCAGTATCGCCTATTTTCCATAATCTGCAAAGATGAGATGAAATTTCCCTATGAGCTTATAGACTACAGAGAAGAACGGGACTACGGATATATTTTCCCAAGAATTCGTAAAAAAGATTCTGTCTATATGCTACGCTCTGAAGCGGCAACATTACACCACAATGTTGGAATTTATGTGGACATTATCATCTTGGATTACTTATCTAATCACCCATTGATAAAAAAAATACAGATAAGATCTTTGTTATATCTTCATAGAATCGTAAGTCCGGGTTTTTATCAAGGGAAAGTCCACACTACATTCCTAGAAGAACAATTTCTGAGATTAATACAATTTTTCATTGGAAGAAAAACTACCATAAGTCTGATTATCAAAACTCTTTCCTGTGCTGGTAAAAAAAAATCCTGTGAAGTTCTCAGCAATTTGTTGTTGCCCAATAGAATAGACTTCCTGATTTATCCTAAAACTCATTTTGACAAAAGTATCAAGGGGATATTTGAAGGGGTTCCCTTTTCTATCCCGGACAGACCGCTGACCTTGCTAAACCTAATGTATGCCAGAGGCATCCGAAGTCTTGGGTATGCTTTAGAACCTGAATATGGGGATGAAGAGGCTCTTTTAGGGGAGGAGAGAATTTGGAGCTTTGATGATACCTTTTTTATTCCCACAGAAAGACAACGGGACAGACATCTGGAAGTATTATTTGATCCTGAAAACAGCATCGATCATTATACTGGTGCATATGCAGACTCGTTTAATAAAAATCAAAACGATTTTTGTGCCAGAAAAGAGCGGCGTTATAGAGAGCTTTCATCCAAGTGTGTTGTAATTATGGAAGCAAATTCCTCAAAGATAAGAACTTCTGGGAAAGAGGTTAAGCTGAGGGATTTTTTAAAAAATCATTGCAAATGGATAGCGGAAAAAATAAGAGTTCAGGATTTTACTGAGCTAATTAACCTATTGCTAGGATTTGAACTGCTCACCCACAATAACACCACCAGGGACCATTTGAAGTTTTGTATGGAGATTTTTATGCTAAGCGGTATGACCGTGTATGCGTACAGAATCGCTAAAAGAATTTTAACTCTCTATCAGCACGAAAACAATGTAGAGATAGAAGATGTATTAAAAGTAATCCATATTCAATTTCAATTTCATTTACTGATGATGCAAGATGAAAAACATGAACAGATATTAGATTTAGTAAATGAGATACCCATTGAAAGTCCCTCCGTATTCCACGATTTGTTCGAGGGGAAAACGGCATTTCTCAGTAAAGATTACGATCAAGCGATTAAAGCATTTTCCTCGGCATTGAGCAAGAATAAGCACCTTTTTGCACCTTATTACTATATGGGACTCATCAATGAATTTAAGAACGACTATCCGCAAGCAATGAAGTACTATAAAACCTCTTTAGATACTACTACCTTTATGCCCTACTTAACTTTATCCTTAGAAAGAATACAACAATTAGGGTTAAATGAGTGCAAAGAATGAAAAATATCTATTATTTAGATGTTCAGCATACCAATCCATATGAAAATTTGGCCTTAGAAGAATATGTTTTAAACCATATAGATCGGGATAGTTATTTATTATTTTTGTGGCAGAATCACAATACCATTGTGATAGGGCAAAATCAAAATGCAGCCACCCAATGTAGGAAAACGTTATGCAAGGAAGATCAGGTGACCATTGTAAGGAGATTGTCAGGAGGAGGCGCTGTTTTTCATGATGAGGGCAATTTAAACTATACCTTTATCGCCCATGAAGATCACTTTAATGTTGAACGAAACTACAGGGTTCTTTTACATGCTTTAAGTAAGCTAAATGTATTTGCTCAAAGGGTGGGGAGAAATGATATTTGTCTAGAAGGCAGGAAAATATCAGGGAATGCATATTACGAAAGGGAGGGCAAACGTCTTCATCACGGTACTTTGCTGCTTAGCACGGATGTAACAAAAATGGAGAGATATTTAAATGTAAAGATTGATAAATTAAAGGATAAAGGAATCGATTCCATCAGAGCTCGAGTGACAAATATTCAACAGATAAATCCTAATATAGAAATAAACACTTTAAAAAAATCCATAATTCAAAGTTATGAAAAAGAATTTCAACTAAAGTCAAGAGAATACGAATTAATAAAAGTGAAAAAAATAGAACTGTATGAATTAATAAAAAAATATCAATCTGAGGAATGGAATTTTGAGAAAGCAATAGATTATTCGTTTGAACTGTATGGTCGATATGTTTGGGGTGAAATTACAATTAATTTTATAATCTCTGAAAATAAGATTCAAGAGATAAAAATAAACACAGATGCTTTAGAACTCAACTTATTTCAAAGAATTAGAGACAAAGTGAAAGGTCAGAAGATAGATGTGGATGCACTAATTGGAATCCTGAAAAACATGGACGAGAACCATTACAACAGCGTAATCCTGAGGGATATAGAAAAAATGTTCCGCAATAAGTTATGACCGTTACTATGGAGGACCATAATGTACGATGTATTGATTATTGGAGCGGGTGTTGCCGGTTATACGGCAGCAATTAGGGCATCCCAAGAAGGACTTAAGGTTGCCATTGTTGAAAAAGACAGAATAGGAGGTGCTTGCCTAAACCGAGGATGTATTCCTACCAAATATCTAATAAGCTATGTTTCCAAATTTGATCAAATAAAAAGTATGAGGCTAGAGGGAATTAACTTAGATGGAGTTCACCCCAACTGTAAAAAATTATTTGAAAATATGAATCAAAAGATTATGCAAATGCGACAGGGCATTAGTTATCTAATGAAAACCAGAAATATCACCGTGATTGAGGGTGAGGTTACCTTTATAGACCCTCACCAAGTAAAAATCGTATCGAGTATGGAGACCCAAATACTGTATGCGGAAACAATGATCGTTGCTACGGGAGCTAGACCAAAAGTTCCCGAAATAAAAGGAATCGAAAGCAGCCATGTGATTTTTAGTGATGATATTTTTAAAGAAGGCTTTAAAATCCCAAAGTCCATAACTGTGGTAGGTGGAGGATATATCGGATTGGAGTTTGCCTACTTCTTTCATAAGATGGGTAGCAAAGTCCTTGTTTTGGAAGAAAAAGATAGGCTCTTAAGCAATTTCGATGAGGAAATCTCAACTTGTATGTTTAATGAGTTGCGGAAGATGGGCATTGAGGTTGAGTTGAATATATCCGTCCACGAGATAATAGAATCTGGACGGTTGGTGTACTTAAACGAGAAACAAGCTAGACAAACCATTGAATCTGATAAAATTTTTGTCTCCGTGGGCAGGTATGCAAACATTGAACGGTTAGGTTTGGAAAATATAGGCATTGAAGTTACAGAAGCGGGAATCAGCGTAGATAAGGACTTTAGAACCAATAAGAATCATATCTTTGCCATCGGTGATGTTATCCAAGGACCGCAACTGGCATATGTGGCTTCAGCACAAGCGATGAGGGTGATAGCCTCTATCAAAAATAAAAAAATGGAGAAGTCACTTCAAGTGATACCGTATTGCATTTTTACAAAACCTGAAGTAGCTTGTGTTGGCGAGGATGAGGATTCGGCAAAACAAAAGGGATTCCAGTTCCACGTAGGTAAATTTTTACTGAGTGCCAATGGAAAAGCAATCATTCATGATGATGTCAAAGGATTCATTAAAATTATTATAGAAGATGGAACAAATAACATTCTGGGGGCATCCATATTATGTAACCAAGCCAGTGAGTTGATCAATCAGATTACCCTAGCCATCAACAATCATATTACAGCGGATCAATTTTTAGAGAGCCTTATTCCCCATCCTACGTATTCAGAAGGAATACTGGAGGCCATGGAATCAATTAATGATAGATGTATCAATATGATTCGTAAATAAGAGAAAGGATTTATTTCATGAAATATATGGATTCCCTAAGAAACAGTATTGAGGAACTAATTATCCATAGCAATCTATTTGTAATTGGGGAAGATGTTCAAGATCCTTATGGGGGTGCTTTTAAGGTGACCAAAGGGTTATCCACCAAATACCCTGACAATATCATTACCACGCCCATGAGTGAGCAAGGATTTACTGCAATGGGGATTGGGATGGCGCTATTAAATCAAAATGTAATTGTAGAAATTATGTTTGGAGATTTCATCACTCTTATAAGCGACCCTCTGATTAATCATGCGGCCAAATTCAGTTTGATGTATCATCAAAACTTAAATTTTGTAGTAAGGACACCTTCTGGCGGGTACCGGGGGTATGGTGCAACCCATTCCCAATCATTGGAAAAAATTTTTATGGGGATTCCTGGAGTGCAGGTGGTGGCACCTTCCATTCTCTATAGTCCAGGGGAACTGTTAAAAATGAGTCTTTTTTCGGGTAGACCTACATTGTTTGTAGAAAATAAATTGGACTATGGCAGAGATATTTTAGATGATCAAAATCCGTTATTTACCCTTGAATATGGTCAAGGTCTCTTTCCTATCTGTAAGGTCAAGGTGGAGGGCGAGGTATCGGAATGGACCTTCATCACCTATGGAGGAATGGTAAGTTTGGCTATAGATGCAGCAAAGAAATTGCTGCTTGAAGATGAAATTATGGTAGAAGTGATTGCCATAAGTGATTTGTCTAAAAATCCAGATTTAAAAAACTTTATAAGTTCAAAGAAGGTTTTAATCATTGAAGAGGGTGTTGAACAATTTGGTTGGAGTGCTGAAATTGGATATCATTTGAGTAGGGCTGGGTTTTATGTGCATCGATTAGGGGCTCGGTATACATTTATTCCTTCGGCAGAGCTATCGGAACAACAGGCACTGGTTATGGAGGCCGATATCGTTGGAGTGGTCAGAAGCGAGGAAGCACATGAAAATTGAAGACTTATATAAACAATGTTACTTAATCAGGCAATTTGAATTGAGCATAGAAAGAGAGTTTGAAAAAGGTACCATGCGTGGAACCACCCATGGCTGCATCGGTCAGGAAATTGTCCCTGTGTGCCTTATGGATAAGATCGATAAAGAGCAAGACTATGTCACAGGTACGCATAGATGCCATGGACAAGTGCTGGCTTATACCTGTGATCTGTATAAACTGGCCTGTGAAATGATGGGCAAGGAGGATGGGTTTGTAGATGGAAATGGGGGTAGTCAGCATATTAAAACAGGAAAGTATATCACCAATGGTATTACCGGAGGCATGGTGGGAATCGGGGTTGGAATGGCTATGGGGTTGAAAAAAACCAATAGTCAGGGAATTGTTGTATCATTTTTGGGAGATGGTGGTTTTAATGAAGGATATGTCCTAGAGGCTATGAATCTTTCGCAAATTTATTCACTTCCAATCCTTTTTATTTGCGAGAACAATCAATATGCCATGTCCACCTTTTCTGCTACCTTAACCGCGGGGAACATAATGAAAAGAGTTCAATCCTTTGGAATGCAATATCTATTTGGCACTACAACGGATTATCAAAAGATCTATCCTCTGATCTCTGAAGGTTACGAAATGGTAAAAAAACAAAGAATCCCTGTGTTTATAGAGCTGGTCACAGATCGGCTTTGTGGGCATTCCAAGTCTGATCCTATGGATTATATGACGGAAGAAGAAAAATCAAGGAACCGAGAAAATGATTATTTGCTCAGTATGCGAAAACAGATAGGGGAAGAAACGGCAATTCAAATTGAAAAACAAATCATGATAAAAATAGAGGATGTTTTTAAAGAGGTAAGGAATTGCCCAACACAAACAGAGATTAGTTAAGAGAGGAATGCAGCGATGGAAATCCTATTACCAAATTTTGATGTCAATGATTTAGAAGCAAAAATTACAGATATTTTTGTTGAAGAAGGAGAATTTGTTGAAAAAAATCTTTTAATAATAAAAGTTGAAAATACAAAGGCAATACATGAGATCTATACAAAAGAAACAGGTTATATAAAATTGTTATTCAAAAAATATGATACGGTTAAAAAAGGTGAAAAAATAGCAATTATCTTCGAAAATAGAGAATTATATGATCATTTTATTCAAACGAACGAAGAGCCTGAGGCTCAAATTGAGAATAAAGAAGAAAACAAAACTATAATGGTCACAGATAAGGCCATAACCTTAGCCGCAGAATTAAACATAGACATTGAGTTAATCAAAACGAAGAAGAAAACAGGTGTGGTGAAAACCAAAGATGTACAAGATTTTTATGAGAATGTCCTTTCCGTGCAAAGTAAAACTGTAAAACCTTTTAACAAATATGACCGGGAGAGAGTTATGCTTATCGGTGCGGGAAAGGGGGCCGAAATAGCAATCGATATATTGTTAGATGATTATGACAAACAGATTGTAGGATTGGTGGATAGTTACGCAAATAGTTTTGAAAGATATCCTTATCCTCTGGTAAATTGTAACGTAGAAAAATTCCCTGATGAATTTGAAAGAAGCGCCTACGACTCAGTATTGATTACTTTTGGTTCTTCGCTGAATACATTTCAATATAGAAAGCAGCTATTTGAACTCTATGAAAAAAAACAAATTCAGTTTTGTAACGCTATTGAAAGAAGCTGCAATTTTAGAAGGGGAGTTGGAGTAGGCAAGGGAAACATCATTTGTGGTAACTCCTATTTCGGAACCGAAACAGCAATAGGAGATAACAATTTTATCAGTTATGGTGTCAATGTTGGACATCATAATTCCATAGGGAACCATAACTTGATAGCGCCGGGATTTACCACAGCAGGATTTGTCACCCTAGGGGATGGTTGTATCATTACTACCGGGGTTATTACCCGCAATAAACTTTCTATCGGAAACAACGTAGTGCTTCCATTAGGTTATGTGGTGATGAATGACATTGAAGACGGTACAATAATCCAACAAAATTCAAAATAATTATCTTATTATTTTAAGTATTTTTTAAATTTTAGTAAAGAAAGGCGAACCGATGCGGTTCGCCTTTTGAAAATTCTTATATATCGTAAATCACCAATAAACTTTTTAATTGAAATAGAAACTATCTAAGTAACTGAAGAACACCCTGAGGGATTTGGTTCGCCTGAGCAAGCATAGCCTGAGCAGACTGAGTCAGAATATTGTTCTTAGTGAAGTTCATCATTTCCTTGGCCA
>CAZOSB010000042.1:0-15055 GCA_964582545.1 uncultured Anaerovorax sp. | reverse complement strand
AACTAAGTTATAAAACTTAGACAAACGAGAGGGTCATCCTCTATTTTTTATTTAATTATTATTTCAATTCCTATATTTTTTCACTGTTATAGTAAAGCTCATCCGGACAAATATCTTGCCCCCTTGCCCATTCAATGCTTAATCCTGCCGGCTTTACCGTTTTAAATAATTCAACATTTTTTAATTCTGAATAAGGCTTAAAATCCAAATACGGCTTCACATCAAACATCTTTTTTTCATCGTTACTAAAGGTGACTAGAAGACAATAATCATTTTTCACCTCTACAGCAACCGCCTTGGGTCTAATCATAAATATTACCTCAATCCATCAATTTTAACAATTTCTCCGCTTTCGTTCCAAGCTTTCCAAGAAGCGTTTAGCTCTTCTTCATGTATGGCACACCAAGCTTCCACCAACTTTGCTTTTTTAGCCGGAAATTCGCCTTCGATTTTATTTCCTTCAAAATCATACACAGCTTCGTATTCCGCAAATGAAGCATGAAAATGTGGAACATGGTGTTTAGAATGAACTTCCTTGTAAATATAAATAAGTATTCCATAAAAACTTGATATAAGAGGCATAAAGCACCACCTTTCTCTACCTTATTATATCTGATTCTCATAAAAAAAGTCAATTAAAAACCGATTGACTTTCAATTTATCATTTACGAATATATACATATCTTAAAGAGGTCACGTATTTTGTTTAACAACATGCGTTAATTAGGTAGCGGGATTATCTATTTGCTCAGTGCTTTCAGAAATACGGCTTTACTTCTGCCCACGGATTAACTCCAACAGCTTTCCTTCAAAGTCTTTGTCCTGTCCTGAGGTTCTTTTGGCATTGCCTTTTAACCGCCCGCCCGCCATACGGACTTTCTTTGCCATATGACGCTGCATCAGAAGTCCGTCAATGTTGTTACTATCATAGACCATGCCATTCTGATTGAGCACCGTTGCGCCCTTTGCCAAACACATAGCAGCAAGACCGTAGTCCTGTGTGATGACCGCATCTCCGGCTTGCACCATGTTTACAAGGGCAAAGTCAACACTGTCCGCTCCCTTAGAAACCATGATTGTCTGTGCCCCATCCCTGTTAAGTACATGAGAGGTATCACAAAGAATTATGCACTCAATATGATATTGTTGGGCAACTCTAAGGGTGATATCCACCACCGGACAACCGTCTGCATCGATTAAAATTCGCATAATTTACCTCCCAAAGTGGTATTATTATAACTTTTTTTATTATTCTATAATATTACTATTTTTATTTGTTCTGGGCAACCTGACGAACTGACTTTTACTTTCATCAATCATATAAGAGCAAGTGCTTGTTGCATTCATCAAACCCGCACCCTCCAAATCGATGCCGAAAGAAGTTATTTCATGGATTTTCAAATATTCAAGAATATTGAATTTAATATCTTCTTCCATGTGACAAAAAGCGGCAACAGCCATTTCATGATATTGGTCTATAGGGTTCATGCCCCCTATAATTGAAAGATGAATTCCTTGACGAATATTTTCCATGGTACAAAGGTAATCCGCCCAATGCTGATTGATGAAATGTAACGCCAATTGCTTTTCAGCCCGGTTTATGCCATCAATACCAACAGTACGTATATAATAATTATAAAGTTCCAAATGATAAGTCTTCAAAATATTAGGTTTTTGCATATCAAAAAGAATTTTATCCCTATACTCAGAAATAAGCTGTCTTTGCCGTTCTAAAATACAGGCATATTTCTCCAACATGTATCGTGCTTCAGCATTTTTTCCTTCTTCAACTTTTTGTGCCTTTCGAATAAGCTTCATATTGCTTTTGAGAGTGGTATTGCTTTCACCAAAATATTGAAAGAGCATAGGTTCCTCTTTGCTGATAAAAAATTTACTCTTCCCTGGGTCGCCTTGCCTTCCTGCACGCCCAATCAATTGTCTGTCAATACGCACACTTCTATTGATGCCACACCCAATTACATACAGTCCCCCTACGTCTTTTACAAAACGACTTTCTTTTTCATCACATCCTCCTAATTTGATATCCACACCTCTACCTGCCATATTTGTAGAAATTGTTATTTGATATGGTCTACCTGCATCAGCAATCATAACAGCCTCACTTTCATCATTTTTAGCATTTAATACATTATGTGGTAGGTGATTTTCTGAAAGTAACTTAGAATATTTTTCTGATTCTATAACGCTTTGTGTCCCTAAAAGTACCGGTTGCCCGTTTCCATAGGCATGCTTTATTTCTCGCAAAATAGCACTTTCTTTTTCTTGTTCTGTATCAAAGATGGAATCAGCTTCATCTATCCGAATACAAGGGGTATGAGGTGGAATGACCTCAACATAAAGTCCATACATTGAATGTAATTCCTTTTTTGACGATTCAGCAGTACCTGTCATTCCACACAACAGCTCATAATGTAGTAGGAAAAATTGCATAGGTATGGAATTAAAGATAATCGTATTGTTATTCCCTTTTATCCCTTCTTTGATTTCAATAGCTTGATGCAACATGGCTGGAAATTTACGGGCCATTGCGATTCTTCCGGTGGTTTGATCAATAACATGTATGCCACTGTCCTTGACGATGTAATCCTTATCTCTCTCTATCAAATATCTAGCTTCCATTGCCGAATATATAAAGGATAATAAGTTCAAATTAGAGTCATGGTAAAGATTACTTATCCCCAAACTTTGCTCAATATAGGCAATGCCTATATCTGTAAGCCAAAACTTATTTTCAGCTTTCTTAATTACAACGTGCTGTGGCAGTAATTTTTTGACTATATCATCAGCAATTAATAGCTCCCGAGCAGCTGCCTCTGTGCCCGCGGCTATAACTAAAGGAATGGTGGCCTCATCTATTAAGATGGAATCCGCTTCATCTACAATGGCAACATCAAAGGGCATAAAAAGGAATTCATCTTTTTCGGTGCATAAAAAATTCTTCAAATAGTCAAATCCAGCTTGCTTTGCAGAAACATATACCACATCACTCTTGTATGCTTTCCTTCTCTCCAACACGCTAGATCGTTCTGTGATAAAATCGCTGCTCAGACCACAAAATTCAAAAATATCTCTATTTCGATCATAGTCACGCTTTGATAAATAATCATTAAAAGTCAAAATATGAATTTGTCTACTTTGAATTGCAAAACAACAAGCAGCAACAACTGCCACCAAGGTTTTACCCTCACCGGTAGGTAATTCAACAATATTCCCTTGCTGCATAGAATATGCTGCTGCAACCTGGGAGTCAAAGAGAGTCATCCCAGTGCAACGTAATACGATCTCCTTCAGTAAACTATAAATCTTGGCATAATCTGTAGGAACGCTTAGCTTTAGTAGTGATTTTAATTGCCCATTGGTTAAACACGACCAATCAAAGTGATTCACTCGTAACACAAAATCGGCATACGAGCAAGTATGCGATTTTCGCCATAATAATGGTTTATTCAATTTGAATTACTCCTTTGCTATTACATGTAAACTGCAAAGGTATCTTTATTCGATTTTACACACTGAACGAAGTTGAAACAAAAATCTTAGATGAAATGATGGAAATACAAAAGTCAAGAATAAATGGATGATAAACACAATGGGTAATAGGAACATAAACACAGGAAACAGCAATACCATGGACAATGCTAAAGTCACAAGAATATAAAATAAACCTTTGAACACATGATCTTTATTACTTCCCACAATATCCTCCAAAGCTGATTTCAATAATATATATAATTATAGCATGGTTTCTAATCATATACAACGTAGATATAAGGTCATATTAAAAAATTATATACCAAGGATTCTAAAAATGGTATACTTTTATAAGAAACTTCCGATACCCTCAGAAGAAATGAATCAAGGCAAAAAAATAGCGAGGTAATCTAATTTGAAATACAAGTGTTTAGTAGTGGACGATGAATTGGCCATTGGACAGGCAACGAGTGAATATTTAACCATGTTTGACGTACCCACGGCTTATGTTACCGATTCAGCATCATGTTTAGAGTTTTTTAAAACCAATGAAGCTTCTTTGCTTTTACTGGATATCAACCTAGGAAATGAATCCGGATTTACCCTTTGCAAAAAACTGAGGGAAACCTTGGATATTCCCATCCTGTTTATTAGCGCACGTACTGACGATGATGATGTGCTTACAGCCCTTAACCTGGGCGGGGATGATTATATAAAAAAACCTTACTCCCTGAGTATCTTGTTGGCAAAAGTTAAGGCCGTGCTTCGACGATATGAAAGCGGCACCACCACATCCGCTGATCCTCAGCAGTTTCGTTTCGGCTCTGTGGTGATGGATTACCGCTCCCGTCGGGTATCCGTAAATGATCAACCCGTTCACTTAAAAGAATTGGAGTATAAACTGCTTTGTTACCTCGTGGCCAACAAAAACCGCGTTCTTTCTAAGGATGAAATCTTCCAAAACGTCTGGAAGGATTCCTTTACAGGGGATGGCACGCTTTCAGTGCATATACGACACTTGCGAGAAAAACTTGAGGAAAATCCCAATAACCCAGCATATATTAAGACCATCTGGGGTACAGGGTATATGTTTGAGGTTTTGGAATGATACAGGGAAAACGCATTACTTATATAATCCTTTGCTTGCTTCTGACCTGCGGAGTACTGTGTTATTTCCTCTTACGAGATTATGAAGTGATCCTTCCGGATACCGTAGCAATGAATCGGGTGGCAAAGGAAGTGGAATTACATTGGCCCAATGTTGAAGACGGTGATTATGGCAATTATAGTTACTTCAAGGATAATAGCCATTTCGACGGCAATGGTGGCCAGGGCTTTGTAGTCACCACTTTGGGGGGAGAAGTAATCTATCCAACCGACTCTGAAGTTTCAGCAACACCTATAGAGGCAGCAAAAAATCTGGATCATATGCTTCCTGTCACTTCTCGGGGACAAACAGTTGGATTCATTCTATTTAAAGCCGACATTTTGGAGCAAATCCGGCAGCAAAATCAACAAAAAACCCTGCTTTTGGCTCTGACTATTTTCATAGTAGCCCTTTTGTCTGCCGGTTATTATTTTTATTTAAACCGCATTATCATCGATCCTTTTGTCAAATTACAGGATTTTGCAAAACGCGTTTCCAATGGAAACCTGGAAATGCCACTGCAGATGGATAAATATAACCTGTTCGGCGCTTTTACCGAGGCTTTTGATATCATGCGCTCGCAACTTGCTTCATCAAAAGAAAAGGAATACCTTGCAACCCAAAGTAAAAAGGAATTGGTGGCTTCCCTCAGTCATGACATTAAAACCCCTGTGACCTCCATCAAACTGCTCAGTGAACTCATGCTTGCAACGGAAAAGGAAACTCAGTCCATGGAGCGGTTGCGTACCATCTACGACAAAGCAGAGCAAATTGACAAGCTGATTTCGGATATGTTTCAAACTGCGCTAGAGGAACTGGGTGAATTGCCTGTTCACTTGACCGAGTTGAGAAGTGATGTTTTGATTAAAATAATAAGGGATGCTGACTATTACGAAAAAACCGACTGCTCCTCCATACCCCACTGCCTGATTGTAGCGGACGAAACCCGATTGGAGCAAGTCATTGGAAATATTATCATGAACTCCTATAAATACGCCAATACTTCCATTCAAGTAAACTTTACCCTTAAAAACCAATTTTTGCAGCTGATCATAAAAGACTTCGGCAAAGGAGTGGAAGAGGATGAGCTGATACATCTAACAAATAAATTTTATCGAGGGAAAAATGCCTTGACCCAAAAACAAAGCGGCTCAGGGTTAGGCTTATATATTTCCGCTCATATTATGGAAAAAATGGGTGGTAACCTTCGATGTTATAATTGTTCTGATGGCTTTGCAGTAGAGCTGCTGTTTCCCCTTGCATAATCATAATAGTGAGGTTATGGCATGGTCTGATGAAGCCGCAAAAAAGAGATGAATGTTTGACCGGTTATTTCATAATCTCATCCATTAGATTTTCATTTAATTATGTACTTTTATGTATGTAATTATTTCATTTGTTTGCATAAAAGTACATAACAATTTTTTTATTCTATCTTAGAATTATCCCAACTATTCTTCTATCTTAAAAGTACCCCCGGCAGTACCCACCAGCAAAAGTTTTCCATTTTTAGGCAAGCGAACATTTTGAGAAGATCCTTCCACTATGGAAGAAGCATAAAGCATATCTCTGGAGTCATAAACAAAGTACTCTGCTCCCTCTAGCAGCTCAATGGAAATGGTTTTTCCCGTTAAATTCTTAGGGATGGTATACCAAATAGCGGTTTCCTGTGAAGTAAAACTACGAGAGAACGCCTTATTGGGCAGATTTTCCATGTCCTCCTCCGATAGATATCGACGCTTCAAGGAAAGCGGCTCCCTACCTCCGTTGTTATACTCCAAGTAGTTTTTACTGTCTTCAGAATAAAAATGATAATCAAGCAAATCACGTCCCAACATGATGGGAATTTCTACAAAGGCTAAGGCATTGTCTTCATCCACTATCTTTGAATTTCTAAAGTAACCATCACCTTCCTTTGGCAGACGAATGGTTGTGGCAGGCTCTAAATAACCTGAAGAGGAAGCCTTTTCGCTGATCAGATAATATTTTTTGCCTTCCCTTTCCTTCCAGGCGACTTTTACCGATTCAGAAAGCAAGTTATTTTCTACTTTTTGTGCAAAGGGTATGGTGTAGGTTAATTCTCCTAAACCCGGCTGTGTTTCATAGGTGGAGACACTTAGATAAGATTCACCGTTGCTGCCCTCATTAAAGGAAATATAAGTTTTTCCTTTTGCACCACCCTCAGCGGACACCAATTTATACTCATTCGATATATAATCTCCATTTGTTGAAATAAAGCGATTGTCTTCAGTAGGCAGATATTCCTGGGTAACATTTCGCCTTTCATCCAAAGTGCTGATGTATAAGTGACCATCGTCGTCAAATCTCACTTTCAAAAGACCAAAGGACATATAATAACCTTCATAGGACCGAAACTCCTTGGGGGTTGCTTGCTTTAATGCAGGTGTAGATGCGGATGGTTTTATGTCAATGCGACCCGATTGCTCTAACGCACTTAACAACATTTCCTGAACCAAAATAGAGTTTAACATGCTGGATCCTCCGGAGGAAAGCACTACAGCCGTCATATTTTCTTCGGGAAGAACCGTTAAATTTCCGTGATATACCGAAGTATCTCCCCCTTTGCCCACTGCTTTTATCCCATAGGAGTCAAAGGGGCCTACGCTAACACTATCCCAACCAAGTCCATATTCAAACCGACCGTCTCCCTTGTAGGGAAAGAAAGGATTATTGATTTGAGCGGTTTCCATTTCCTTAACCGATTTTTGGGATAAAATATTGCTGCCTTGCCTTGTAAATACTTGACCAAATCGGCACATATCCGCCGCTGTGGATAAAATGCCGCCTGCACCGATTTCATTGAGATACTCAGGGGGCAGCTCCATGTTGCTGTTGTTGTAATACACTTTGGCTCGCTGTGCACGGTCAAAATTGCTGTTAGGTGTCTTTGTGTTTTGAAGATTTAATTTTGCGGATATATTCTGTTCAATATAATCGGTAAAGGATAAACCGCTTACACGTTCCACTAAAATTTCCGCAAGGGTAAAACCGTCGTTGCTATATACAGAAAAACTTCCCGGTGCCGCTTTTAACCGTTGAGTCTCCAATTGTTTCAGAAAGGTATCATGAGCATAAGTGTCCCTCTCACCCAGCAGCATAGCATTTTGATCGGACGTACTCATTAAACCGGAAGAGTGATCCAACAGCATGCGGGGTGTAATAGAGACGTAACGTTCATCTGCCATTTTAAACTCGGGAATATATCTGGTTAAGGGTGCATCAAGATCCATCTTCCCTTCCTCCACCAATTGCATAATAGCCAAGGGAGGGAAAATTTTGCTGATAGAGCCAATGCCATAAATTTTTTCCTCTTCAGAATAGATTTTTTTTGCAATAGCTTGAGGTGATTTTGTTTCATCATTAATTCCTATGGCTTGCACCTGTGTCGGAATGGATACCAAACACAATACCATAATCGCCGAAAAAATTACCGTTAAAACTTTCTTCCAATTTTTTTTATTTATAGCATAATTCACATTCATTTCTCTAATTCCTCCTATTCACTCAAAAGGTCATACACTGAAACTTTTCTGATTCGGTATGCGGACAACAATGCAATCAAACAGGTAAAAGCTATAATGGATACACAAATTCCAATAATCATAGGTGTATTGATAGAAAACTGCATATTGGAAATTCCCACCTTGTGGAACATGACATAAAATAGTGGATTGGCGCTAATACAACCACTCAAAGCCCCAAGAACCACCCCTGCCAGTATTGCAGGTAGAAAACTCCACATGATCTGAAGGGTAAGCTGGGAAGTCGTGTAACCTATTGCTTTAAAGATGCCAAACTCCCGTTTCCATTTTCGAATCATAGCACCTATGACCATACTGATAATCAGCGTCACGATCAAAACAGAAAAGACCAAAATTGTTTGAAACAACGAAGTTATCATAGCTCCCAGAGAATATGTTTGCGCCTGTACATTGATTGCGTAATTTTCCATACGCTCTATTTTATAGTTCTCTGAGCTTCCCTGTAATAGAATCTGCCCATCCACCATCATGGCATACTGAAGACTGTCTACGCCGTACAGTGCCAATAAGTTAGACATTTTTTCTCTTACTCGATTATGAATCAGCTCAGCCCACTGACCTTTTTCGTCTCCCTCCACCGGTTGAACGCTATACAGAGCACTCATCTTCTCTATAAATTCATCGATATCCACACCCTCTTCCAGATAAATATTGATGGTTTTTTGCTTGTAATAAGGGTTTAAGATCTGCATTCCCGGCAAAGTGATATAGGCCACACGTCCTGCCATATTCAGACTCTGTGTCAGTCCCGTAATGATAAACTCCTCTGAAACATCACCTAACTGAAACTGTATGGTATCCCCTATGCTTTTATGGTAGGTGTTGGCTATGGCACCGGATATGACCACTTCATTATCGTATTTTGGCATTACCCCTTCATATACACCTAAGCTTTCCATGGTACTAAAATCATCTGAGATAAAAGCCATCAACTCTCTATCCTCCACGGTGAGCATCGTAATATCTAACATGGATGTCTTTCGTATACCATTTTTACCTGAAATTTCTTCTATAAACTCTTTGGCATCTGTATGGGGTGTAAGATGCACTAACACGTCCGAAAGTTCTACTCCTGCCATTCTGATTAGCGCTGCTTTATCGGCCACCATATTGCTGTAAAGAGTTCCGGAAATAATCATGATTACCGTTACCCCCAACAAAACTCCTGCCAACATAATATTCTGTTTAGGGTTTGCTAAGGCATATTTACCTGCTAATTTTAAATGTAACCGCCCCTCCTTTTCGAGTGGAAAGTGGTTTTTGTTAAAGTTATGGGTCATCAAACCACCACGTAATGCCACAATGGGAGGCAACTTCCGAACCCTAAGCAGATCAAACAGAGTGACACTCAGTACAAATGCCATCAGTAATATGATGCTGATGATGTTGACTAACAAGTCTATCCCTGTTGTCCACACAACTCCGGAAACACTGGTTAACATAACTCCCAAAATTGGTATGGCCATCCACGAGAGAAATACCCCTATCAAAGCTCCGAAAAATGATACTAATGCAAATTCCAATAACAGAATCATCATGATCTGGCCAGAAGTGTACCCAATGGCCCCCAGAGCACCTATATTATGAATGTTATCATCAATATTTGCGGAAATTCGAAACTTGGTTACCAACATGGCTACCAATAAGATTACTATTGCAAACATTAAAAGTGCTTTTGAAAAAATCTTTGGCATGGCAGTTCCTGTAAAACATATATCCTCATAGGTAACTCTTAACTTGGAAATGCTTTCATCTGCAAGGTCGTAATCCGTTAACTCTTTAAAATCATTTTTTAAAGCATTTGCTTCATGGGGATCATTTAGGCGAACAGAAATCATCTTGCCACCGCCCATCTCATTATGGAAACGCTCATAAACCTCACCGGGCAGTAAGTATTTTACGTATCCCGTATTGGGAGTACCAAATACAGGGCTTTCAAAATACCCGGCAACAGTAAATACTACTTTTTTATTTTTATAAGTAATGGGAAACTCTTCCCCCAATGCCGGTGATCCGCTTTTCATTCCTATGGGCAAAAATATCCCATTTTCCACCGCCACATCCAAGCTTTCAATAACTTGGATAGGCAGAATGGTTCTTACCTCATCTTGGTTCTGAAAAATGGCACCTAGCTCCATATTCCCGCCGCCGTATGATGTAGTGGCCACATCCATAGCTACTACTTCTTCCACTTCAACTTCAGAAACTCTATTATCTTCTTCAAAATAGGTTTTATACTCCGGCATGTATTTATTGCTGCTTACCGTAAAGACAAAATGTGGTCCATTCTGTTCCTGCATTTTGCTCTCTACTATTTTACCGGCATTCAGCATGGTCAAAAGCCCGGCATTCAGTAACAAGGAAGCCAACACAATCAATATACCTATGGAAATCATAGCTCCTTTTTTCTTCTTTAAATTAGCCATGGTTACGGTAATCAAATTCATATTACCACCCCATTTCATCAAGAAAACCCTGTACTTGAGTTATTCTGGAGCTTACGGTCTGATAATCAAAAGTTTCCAATCGCAGGTCTCCGCAAACAGAACCATCTCGCAGATAAAGGATTCGATTGCCTCGCAAGGCTGTTTTCAAATCATGGGTCACAACTACCATGCTTTGCCCCTCTTGGTTAAACTGTGTCATAATATCCAGAACGTTGCGACCTGAAGCCGAATTTAAGGCACCGGTAGGCTCATCTGCAAACAGGATCTTAGGGTTATTCATCAGCGCTCGGACAATTCCAACTCGTTGAGCTTCACCCCCGGAAAGTTGAGCCGGAAACTTCTTCCAGTACTCTTGGGTTAGCTCTACTTTACTTAACAATTCCTTGGCTTTTGCATAAACCTCTTGACGATTCTTATTCACCAAAAGCCCTGCCACCAGTGAGTTATCCATTACACTCATGGTATCCAAGAGATGAATTTGCTGAAAAACAAAACCGCAGTTATCTCTGCGAAAAACGGCCAATTGGTCATTATTTAACTTTGCGATATTGGTAGATTTAAAAAACACATCTCCCAGGGTGGGTTGATCCATCCCTGACAGCGCATATAATAATGTGGATTTTCCGGAACCGGAGCTACCCATAATAACGGTAAAGTCCCCTTCAAAGATTTCGATGTCTAAATTTTTTAAGACATGTTGTTGCGTGCCAACATTGGAAAACGATTTACATAATTTGTCTGTCCTTAAAATAATATTCATTGTCAATGCCTTTCTGAGCTTTTAGAAAAATCTATCACCCTAAAATAATACTACTACTCTTCATTTAAAAACAAGGTTTTAAATTTTGAAATAGGATAAAATCTCTATTTGTTAGTATTATAACTTATCAGCACTGACGAATCTTTGCCCAAGTCTTTTTAATTTCTTATCAATCTCCTATCTATTTCTTAACAGTTTCTTAATATGTAGCTACTGCTTACCTAAAGTTATTTTTTTCGTATAACGGATAGCTGTATACTATTTATGAAAAAATAAATATATCATTGTAATTAGGGAATAATTATGGTACAATTAAGCCATCTAAGGAGGGTAACTCAATGCCACAAATTATACCGATCAAGGACTTAAAGAATACTAGTGATATTTCTCAACTGTGCCATAGCACGAATGAACCTATTTTTGTTACCAAAAACGGCTATGGCGATATGGTTATTATGAGTATGAAAAAATATGAGCAAACCATGTGGATGCTTGATGCTTACGAAAAACTGGCTCAAGGTGAGGAGCAAATGCAGAAAGGCCAAGTGCAAGATGCCTACGGTTCCCTCAAAAGCATTCGAGAGAAATACAATGTATAAGCTGATTGTATCCGATCTGGCAACAGAGGATTTAGACAAAATCATTTCATACATTGTAAATGACCTGCACAACCCGGGTGCTGCGACAAGTCTCTTAAACGAGATTGAAAAATCTTATGGTTTTCTAAAATCCAATCCCGAAATGCATAGTACTTGCTACGATTTACGACTTGCAAGAGACGGGTATCACCGTGTAGTCATTAAAAACTTTGTGGCGGTTTATCGCATTCATAAGGAAAGTAAGACAGTTTTTATTGTACGCTTTTTTTATGGCAGCCAGGATTATACTAATTTAATATAAAAATATCGTGCCAATTATCAAATATTTTCTATTTTTCCATCTATCATAGTTATCAAATCCGAAGGGGCGATCTCTATCTGATACCCTATTTTCCCCGCACTTACAATTATTTTTTCAAGAGAGCTGCAGGAATCATGAAGGACGGTTTTAAAAGGCTTTTTCATCCCTATTGGTGAACATCCTCCCCTTATATATCCTGTGACTTTTGTAATGTCGGCTACCTTGATCATTTCTATGGATTTTTCCCCTACCGCCCGGGCAGCAGCTTTTAAATTTAGCTCTTGATGGACTGGGATTACAAAGACAAAATGATTCTTGCTTGCCCCTTGTGTCACAAGGGTTTTAAAAACTTGCTCTACCGGTTTTCCAATTTTATGAGCAACGGAAATTCCGTCGATCTCACCATTTGGATCGTAAGTAAATATATTGTATGAGATTTTTTCTTGATCTAATAATCGCATTGCATTTGTTTTAACGTTTGCCATACTCCCTCCTGCTATAATTCAATTTCTCTATGGTCTATATCTAAAATAAATGATTCTAGCTCTCCTCCAAGATGCATTTGCACAGAGTCATGCAGACTTTTTAAAGCTGTAGTAAATTCGTCCATTCTGCTATCATCGCAATATTCAAGAATCAAAAATGCATTTTTTGTGTTTTCAGTTAACATGGTTCTTTTGGATTCTCGCCAGTTCCAACATCTGCAGATGGCACCTTCATCATCCTTGTAAATAATTTCCCCCGGGTAAGGTGGTTCGTTTTCTTCACCACCAAGAGGCACAAAGAATTCATTTCCATCTGCCTCTGTGAGATACATGTCCCCTACAAAGGTATCTAAATCCTCCCCACCACAGGGAAACGCATAAGTAAGCGAAACCGTATTATAAATATCCACTAAGGGGTTGATGCTCCGAATTTCATTTCCCCCTTGGATGCGTTTTAGCATTGCTTCGATGGAACATCTGGCTCCTTTCTTGGTTTTAAACTTTTGGTATGCTTGTCTCCAAACGGAAATAGCAGGATTATCGCTGAATACTTCCGCAGTGATAAACTGCTTTGCTGCTTTGTTTGCCTCCGTTAACCTATCCTTAATTGCCGATTCGGATTCTCCAGCATTTGAAATGCCTTTTGCCAACACAATACCGATCTTAGCACTTGGAAAGGTATTAAAAAAATCATCATTAATAATAAATTTGCTCATTTTATCCTCCAATTTTAAACCCATACATGTGTTTTTTTATTCTTTTCAATTAATGATTGCTTACTAAACAATTAAAAATGGTTATTTTTCACCCAAAGGGCTAACCCATGAGAATAACTCCAATGAAGTTATTCTGTAACCCCTAAATCATAAAAATTTACGCTTTTTCAAATGAATGATTAAACTTGCAATAAGAAATACAATTAAATTTATCATAAGAAAATAAATTGGAACAATCATGGCGTTAAATATAAACAGAAAACTCAAACTCAAAAAAATAATATCAAATATAAATTGATAGTTGAATAATTTCACCAATCCTTTATTTTCAATGTTTTTTTGAGTTACAATAAAAATTTCTCCTAACTTATATAATACAATAACACAAAATAAAAAAACAAATCGTTGGGTGTTATTTAAGTAATAACCAATACTAAATACTATCATGAAAATAATAGTGAAAATGAATATTTTCATTGGAAATGTTATTGATTCCAAATTATTTAAAAATTTATTTGATATTATTTTTTTCAACATATCCTCACATTTTTTCTTTTTCAAAAAATTTATAGTAAAACAATTATATATGTTTCCCTTATGATTTTCCATATATTTCTTACTTTAGTTTTGATTTTCTTTCGGAAAACCATCATTTAAATATATAAAATGACATAATTTCCTACATATTAAAAAATGGACGCTTTTTGAAAGCATCCATCCTTTTTTTCATTGTTTATTTCTCAAAGGGAACGGTGATTCCACAAATGCGGACTTCTTTAAGATTATCCAAATCTATCAGATTTTTATATTGTACAATAAAGGTAAAGCGATCCTTCTCTATCCCTTCGGAACCGGAGTTCATATCCTTTAAAACAGTTCCGTCCTTCATTATAATTGCAAACCTTGCCATCTCATTAAAGGGCTCTTGGTCTATGGCTGGAGGTTTTTCATCATGTTTTTTTATGGCATCTCCCTCTATGGTTACAATTGCCGATAAAGGCGAAATCTCTATGGTCTTTAGTTCAGCTTTTCCCTCAAAAACGCTTATTTCCTGATTGACCTTCACCGTTTTAGAGGATATTGTATAATTTAAAGGGAAAGTTGTTTTAAATTGGGAGTCAAAGACTAGCTCAAAATCTCCTTTTTCAATGCTATATTTTGAAAGCTCTCCTACTTCAAAAGTGATACTTTTTCCATTTAGATCGCCACTGACGCTACCACAGAACAAAAAGCTCTTTATATTGTCAGACAAATCCGAGTCCTCCAATTCTTCACTATACCACCCACCGCTGTATGACCCTAAAGAATTTACTTCCAACCTTTGCTTTCTAAATGAATACGACGCTTCATCAAGCACTGTGCCTTCCGGAGCAATGATATCGTATAAGATGTAGATACTCTTGGAATCCCCTATGACCTCTTTCACATCCAACGTCCAACCATCCTCTATCAATTGAATGTCCACCTTGTTTCCGGCTACACCAGAAATAGGCTGTTCATTGCCTATATTAAAGAAGGCTTTTAAAGTGTCGCTCATTTGAAAGT
>CAZOSB010000041.1:0-16510 GCA_964582545.1 uncultured Anaerovorax sp. | reverse complement strand
TTGCGGATGCTCTGATGGATTCTTTAGGAACCCTCAACAACCTCTTTATCATGGCACATTCCGGAGCCCGAGGAAGTAAGAACCAGATCAGACAGATCGGTGGTATGCGTGGTCTGATGGCCAACGCTTCCGGTAAGACCATAGAAATTCCGATCAAGGCGAACTTCCGAGAGGGATTATCCGTTTTGGAGTACTTTATCTCCACCAACGGAGCAAGAAAAGGTTTGGCGGATACCGCGCTGAGAACAGCCGACTCAGGATACCTGACCAGAAGGTTGGTAGACGTTTCTCATAACGTAATCGTGAGAGAGTTGGATTGTAACACCGATGAAGGTATCGAAGTAAGAGCCTTTACCGATGGAAAAGAAGTAATTGAGCCATTGAAGCTTCGTATTATCGGAAGAATCGCTATTTCTGATGTGATTCACCCAGAAACGGGAGAAGTCATAGTGGGCGAGGGCGAAGAGATTACCGAAGTTCACGCTAATGCTATAGAAAATAGTGGTATTGAAGCTGTGGCTATCCGCTCGGTAATGACCTGTAAGAGCACTTATGGTATCTGCGCTAAATGTTATGGAAGAAACTTAGCCACAGGAGAACCTGTGAACATAGGAGAGGCTGTTGGAATTACCGCAGCACAATCCATTGGAGAACCGGGAACACAGCTTACCATGAGAACCTTCCATACGGGAGGTGTTGCAGGAAGCGATATCACTCACGGTCTGCCCAGAGTTGAGGAGCTCTTTGAAGCCAGAAAACCAAAAGGTCTTGCAGAAATCTGTGAAGCCGACGGTACCGTGGTCTCCATTGAAACCCGAAAGGACAATAAGACTGAGGTTAAAGTTCGTGGAGAAGAAGAGCGCGTATATGTAATCGCATATGGAGCCAGACTAAATGTAAAAGAGGGTGACTATGTCTTAGCCGGTGATCAGATCACTAGGGGACCTTTGAATCCTCACGATATATTGCGCCTGAACGGTGTAGAAGGAGTATATCAATATCTCCTAAAGGAAGTTCAGCGTGTGTATAAGCAGCAAGGGGTAGACATCAACGATAAGCACGTTGAGGTTATCGCAAGTCAGATGCTTGCAAAATACAGAATCGAAGAGGCGGGGGACACCAGATTATTGCCAGGGGCTCTCTACAGTAAATTCGAACTGGAGGATGCAAATCAACAAGCTGAAGAAGAAGGTTTAGAACCAGCCATAGGAAAGAGAGTTCTTTTGGGAATTACCAAGGCTTCCCTGGCTACAAATTCATTCCTCTCTGCGGCTTCTTTCCAGGAGACCACCAGAGTGCTTACAGATGCTGCTATCAAAGGAAAGACAGATCACCTGTTAGGTCTGAAGGAAAATGTAATCATCGGTAAGCTCATACCTGCGGGAACTGGCATGAAGAGATACAAGGATATCAACTTGGATTATGGTGTCAACACTGCTCTTATGGAAGCTCACGTAGTGGATTACGACGACGAAGAGGATTCCGAAATGGAAACGGAGATCAATTAAGAACAATCTAATTGACAGATACAATATATTTATGGTAAAGTATAGGTTGGTTTGAAGTCATCAGGACTTGAAATAGTATTTTTTAAGAAAGGAGATACGAATGCCTACAATCAATCAATTGGTGAGACAGGGCAGAACAAGCGCTGTTAAAAAATCCACTGCGCCAGCACTTTTGAAGGGTATGAATACCATCAGAAGAGAGGCAACAGACACAGAAGCACCTCAAAAGAGGGGAGTTTGCACATCTGTCAAAACTGTTACACCAAAGAAGCCAAACTCTGCACTTAGAAAAGTTGCTAGGGTACGTCTTACAAATGGTATTGAAGTAACTGCATATATCCCAGGGGTTGGTCATAACCTTCAGGAGCATAGCGTAGTGCTGATCAGAGGCGGAAGAGTTAAAGACCTTCCCGGTGTAAGATATCACATTATTAGAGGTACTTTGGATACTGCCGGAGTGGCTAACAGAAGTCAGTCTCGTTCCAAGTATGGAGCAAAGAGACCTAAAAAAGCGAAGTAAAATCGGGAAACACTTAAAATGTGCCCTTGATATATAAAATTATCATTGGCACCACGCCAACCAAATGGTTGTCGAGTACCGAATCAAAAGGAGGGAAGAGACGTGCCAAGAAGAGGAAACGTACCAAAGAGAGAAGTGCTTCCGGATCCCGTTTATGGTAGTGTTGTTGTAGCAAAGCTGATTAACAGTATTATGTTAGATGGGAAAAAAGGTATAGCACAATCAATTGTATATGATGCATTTGATAAGATCAAAGAGACCACAGGAGAAGATCCACTTGAGACCTTTGATAAAGCAATCGGCAACATTATGCCGGTATTAGAAGTAAAAGCCAGACGTGTGGGTGGTGCCAACTACCAAGTTCCTATCGAAGTTAGAAGCGAAAGACGTCAGACTTTGGGACTGCGATGGCTGACAAAGTACACCAGAGCCAGAGGCGAAAAGACCATGAGTGAAAGACTTGCCAAGGAACTGATGGATGCTGCCAATAATGCAGGAGCTTCCGTAAAGAAAAAGGAAGATACGCATAAGATGGCAGAGGCAAATAAAGCATTTGCCCATTACAGATGGTAGGAGGACTCTAGAATGCCAAGACAATTTCCACTGGAAAAGACAAGAAACATTGGTATCATGGCACATATAGATGCCGGGAAGACCACTACTACTGAAAGAATATTGTTTTATACAGGAAGAACCCATAAGATAGGTGAGGTGCATGAAGGTGCAGCTACCATGGACTGGATGGAGCAGGAGCAGGAGCGTGGAATTACCATCACCTCTGCTGCTACAACAGCTCAATGGAAGGACACCCGAATTAATATCATCGATACTCCGGGACACGTAGACTTTACCGTTGAGGTAGAAAGATCCCTCCGTGTATTGGATGGTGCTGTAACTGTGCTTTGCGCAAAGGGTGGCGTTGAGCCCCAGTCTGAAACCGTTTGGAGACAAGCAGAAAAATACGGCGTACCCAGAATGATTTTCGTCAATAAGATGGATATCATGGGTGCGGATTTTCTGAGAGTCGTAGGAATGGTAAAGGACAGGCTGAAAGCAAATGCGGTGCCTATTCAGTTACCTATCGGTTCTGAAGATACTTTTGTAGGAATTATCGATTTAGTAGAGATGAAAGCTGAGATCTATAAGGATGATTTAGGCAAAGATTTTGAAAAGACTGATATTCCTGCTGAATTAAAAGAATTGGCTGAAGAATACAGACACAACCTTTTAGAGGCTGTAGCGGAAGCCAATGAAGAATTAATGATGAAATATCTGGAAGGTGAAGAACTCACCCAGAAGGAAATTAAAGATGCAATTAGAAGCTTAACCATTTCAGGGGGAATGATTCCTGTAATCTGTGGTTCATCCTACAGAAATAAGGGAGTTCAAATGCTCTTAGATGCTGTATTGGCCTATATGCCATCACCATTGGACATCCCTGCAATTAAGGGTGTTTTGCCAGATGGTGAAACGGAGGATGAAAGACCTGCGGATGACAACGGACCATTCTCTTCTCTTGCATTTAAAATCATGAGTGACCCCTTTGTAGGAAAGCTTGCTTTCTTCAGAGTATATTCCGGATCCATCAAGTCAGGATCTTATGTGTATAACTCCACAAAGGGAAAGAAAGAAAGATTTGGAAGAATCCTACAGATGCATGCCAATAAAAGAGAGGATATTGATGAAGTGTTCTCCGGAGACATTGCAGCGGCAGTAGGTCTAAAAGATACGACCACAGGGGACACTCTGTGCGACGAAAAAAATGCCATTATTTTGGAATCCATGGTATTCCCCGATCCTGTTATCGAGATTGCCATAGAACCTAGAACAAAGGCAGGTCAAGAAAAGATGGGTATCGCTTTGGCTAAGCTTGCTGAGGAAGATCCAACTTTTAAGACTTATACCAACGAAGATACCGGTCAGACCATCATTGCTGGAATGGGAGAGCTTCACTTGGAAATCATCGTAGACAGATTATTGCGTGAGTTCAAGGTTGAAGCAAACGTGGGAAAACCACAGGTATCCTACAAGGAAACTTTGACAATGCCTACGGATGTGGATCACAAGTATGCAAAACAATCCGGAGGACGTGGACAGTATGGTCACGTAAAAATCAGAGTTACACCCGGGGCACCCGGTTCTGGATACTCCTTCAAGAACGCAGTTGTGGGAGGCGCCATTCCGAAAGAGTATATCTCCAAGGTTGACGATGGTATCAGGGAAGCTATGCAAAACGGACCTTTGGCCGGATATCAGGTTGTGGATGTGGAAGTTGAGTTGTATGATGGTTCTTACCATGAGGTTGACTCCAACGAAATGGCCTTTAAAATTGCTGGTTCCATGGCCTTCAGAGAAGCGGCTAAAAAAGCTAAGCCTGTGCTGTTAGAGCCTATCTTTAAGATTGAAGTTACCGTTCCCGAGGAGTACATGGGAGATGTAATCGGTGATGTCAGCTCTAGAAGAGGTAGAATCGAAGGCACGGATATGAATTTTGGAGCCGTAGCGGTTCGTGGATTTGTACCACTTTCTGAGATGTTTGGATATGCCACAGATTTGAGATCTAAGACCCAAGGACGAGGCGTATATGTAATGCAATTTGACCACTTTGAAAAATTACCAGACAGCTTAGTTGAGAAGATCAACAAATAATACGAAAGTATAAACGAAAAGAAATAAAAATGGAGGAAAGAAGAAATGGCAAAAGCTAAATTTGAGAGAAATAAGCCCCATGTAAACATCGGAACCATAGGACACGTAGACCATGGAAAGACGACGTTAACAGCGGCGATTACAAAGACATTACACCAGAGATACGGACTGGGACAGAAGGTAGACTTTGATCAGATCGACAAAGCACCGGAAGAGAGAGAAAGAGGAATCACCATCGCGACAGCGCACGTAGAGTATGAAACACCAGCGAGACACTACGCACACGTAGACTGCCCGGGACATGCTGACTATGTAAAGAACATGATCACAGGAGCAGCGCAGATGGACGGAGCGATCTTAGTAGTAGCGGCAACAGACGGACCAATGCCACAGACAAGAGAGCACATCCTGTTATCCAGACAGGTAGGTGTACCATATATCATCGTATTCTTAAACAAGTGCGACATGGTAGATGACGATGAGCTTCTTGACCTAGTAGAAATGGAAGTCAGAGAACTGTTAGACGTATATGAGTTCCCAGGAGATGATACACCAATCATCAGAGGAAGCGCATTAGAAGCATTAAACAATCCTGAAGGTCCATGGGGAGACAAGATTGTAGAATTATTTGAGCAGGTAGACTCCTATATACCAGAGCCAGTCAGAGCAACAGATAAGCCATTCTTGATGCCAGTAGAAGATGTATTCAGCATCACAGGAAGAGGAACAGTAGCAACAGGAAGAGTGGAAAGAGGAGTACTGAAAGTATCCGACGAAGTAGAAATCGTAGGATTGATGGAAGAGTCCAGAAAAGTAGTAGTAACGGGAGTAGAAATGTTCAGAAAGCTTCTAGATCAAGCAGAAGCAGGAGACAACATCGGAGCGCTATTAAGAGGTGTACAGAGAACAGACATCGAAAGAGGTCAGGTACTGGCAGCAATCGGAAGCATCAAACCACACACCCAGTACAAGTCACAGGTATACGTACTGAAGAAGGAAGAAGGCGGAAGACATACACCATTCTTCAACGGATACAGACCACAGTTCTACTTCAGAACAACAGACGTAACAGGAACATTAGAGTTGCCAGCAGGAACAGAAATGTGTATGCCTGGAGATGACATCGAAATGACCATCGAACTGATTACGCCAATCGCTATCGAAGAAGGATTGAGATTCGCTATCAGAGAAGGTGGAAGAACCGTAGGTGCAGGAGTAGTTGCCAGCATCGTTAAATAATTAAAATGGAAAGACCGGAAGTGTGAACGCACACACCGGAATCCTAGAGATAGGAACATCCTATAGCATAACAAGTTATCTTATTTAAGGCAAGCTCTTAAATAAGATAACTTTTTTAACTAATATCAAACAATTAATTTTGGTGTTCCTTTCATTAAAATGAAAGTGAAAAAATGAAATATAAAGTTTTGAAAAAACAAAATAACAGCAGCCGTTGTTTGGTATGCGGGGATAAAAACCCCTTTAGCTTAAATACGAGATTCTATGAAATAGAGTCGGGGGAACTTGTAGCAATATTTCGTACGGAGGATCACCACCAAAGCTATCCCGGCAGAACCCATGGAGGCATAGCTGCGGCGGTATTGGATGAAACCATCGGAAGGGCGGCATGTATCGGAGAGCCGGACACTTGGGCGGTTACGGTAGAGCTGAGTCTAAAGTACAAATGTCCCTTGCCGACGGAGGCAAACCTAAAAGCTATCGGCAGAATTACCAAGAGCAATCGCAAGATTTTTGAGGGAACGGGGGAAATCCTCCTGGAAGATGGCACCGTAGCCGTAACTGCCATAGGAAAATATATGAAGATGCCAGCGGATAAGATAACCGATCAAAGGTTCTTAGATGACCAATGGTATCAATTGCAGGAAAAAGATCCGAAGAGTATAGAAATATGAGACAAGTCTTTATGAGACTAAATTTCCCAACAGGGAAGTTGTAGTGAAGCCCAAAATAAAATTTATAAAAAAAGATTGACAGACCTCTTGATTTGTGATAATTTTATTAGGCGACTGTAATGGGCAGTTTTTTTGTGGTTCATAAGATGAATGCCGAAAAAATTTTAGATACAAAACATAAGGAATTTTAAATTCTGATACAAAATGGAGGACAAGTGAAATGAGAGTAAAAGTGACCATGGCCTGTGGGGAATGCAAACAAAGAAATTATAACACAACCAAGAACAAAAAGAACGACCCCGAGAGGATAGAGTTTAATAAATACTGTAAGTTCTGTAAGAAACATACAACTCATAAAGAAACAAAATAAAGGGTGTGATAAAAATGGATAAAGAGAAGACCAAGAAAGCTTTACCTGCCGCACAAAATAAACAGAGAGGTAGCATTAAAAGCTATTTCAAAGGCGTAAGAACAGAGATTAAAAAAGTAGTATGGCCAACAAAACATGAGATGATTTCCTACACAAGTGTGGTTATATTGGCTTGTGCATTTTTCGGAGTAGCAATATGGGCAGTAGACTCTGCATTTTTGGCAGCGCTAAAAGCCCTGTTAGGTATATCTTTCTAGAAAAGGAAGGCAAGGAATCGATAGATGGCCAAGAAAAAAAGTAAAGAGGAATTTGAAGAATTCGAAGATTTGGACTTGGAGGACGATTTTCAGGACAACTATGCAGAAGACGCAGAGGAATTAGAAGATGGATTGCTTGAAGAGCCAGAAAAGACTGAAGACGAATTAGAGGAAGAACCATCACCTGACGAGGATATAGAATTCGTAGATGAGGATATGGTGGAGCTCCCCGAGGAGGATGTCCAAGAGGAGAAAATTCAGGTATCGACCAAACCTGTATTCATCAATATGGATGCAGCCTATGAAGATCCCGAGACCAAGGCCAGATGGTACGTGGTTCACACCTACTCCGGACATGAAAATAAAGTAAAAGTCAATATTGAAAAAATTGTTGAAAATAGAGGAATGCAAGAACTGGTTCTCAATATCGTAGTCCCTACGGAAGACGTGGTTGAGATTAAAAACGGTCAAAGAAAAGTAAAGACGAGAAAGATGTTCCCCGGTTATGTCATCGTAAAGATGATTGTTACCAACGAATCTTGGTATCTGGTTAGAAATACACAGGGTGTCACAGGGTTTGTAGGTCACGGTTCAGAGCCGGTTCCCCTAACCAATGAAGAAGTGAGAAGGATGGGCATCGAGAAGGTCCATGTGGAATTGGATATCGGGTTGGGAGACAGCGTAAAAGTAATCAATGGACCCTTTGAGGGCTTCATGGGAGTGGTTGAGGAAGTCAATCTGGATAAGCAGACGCTAAAAGTTAGAATATCGATGTTTGGTAGAGATACCCCGGTTGAGTTAGAATTCAATCAGGTGGATAAACTATAAAATTGCTGCACCATTGTAAAATGACAGGCAGAGAGAGGAGAACTTATCATGGCAAAAAAAGTAGAAGGCTTGATTAAACTGCAAATTCCCGCAGGTAATGCAAATCCAGCACCACCGGTAGGACCTGCACTGGGTCAAAAGGGCGTGAATATTATGGATTTCTGTAAGCAATTTAATGCGAAAACTGCTGACCAACAGGGTATGATTATTCCGGTAGTTATCACCGTTTATGCAGACAGATCCTTTTCGTTTATAACGAAAACACCCCCAGCTCCTGTTCTATTAAAAAAAGCTGCAAATTTGCAAAAGGGATCAGGTGAACCAAATAAGAAAAAAGTTGCCACTATTACAACGGCACAAGCTCAGGACATTGCAAAGTTAAAGATGCCTGACTTAAACGCTGCTAACCTTGAAAGTGCTACTGAAATGATCAAAGGCACCGCAAGAAGCATGGGGATTATAGTTCAGGACTAATCAGTGGGAGGTAAATACCGTTAATACCACAAGGAGGTAAACATGCCAAAAAGAGGTAAAATTTATAAGGAGTCAGCTAAATTATACGATAAAGCAACATTGTATGATATTAATGAAGCCTTAGACTTAGCTGTTAAGACAGCCAAGGCAAAATTTGATGAGACCGTTGAAGTTCATATCAAGCTGGGAGTTGATGGTCGACATGCAGATCAACAGGTTCGAGGAGCCATTGTACTTCCTCACGGAACCGGAAAAACAAAGAGAGTATTGGTATTTGCTAAAGGACCAAAGGCCGCTGAGGCAGAAGCTGCAGGAGCAGATTTTGTAGGGGCTGAGGAACTGGCAACAAAAATTCAGACAGAAAACTGGTTTGACTTTGATGTGGTGGTTGCAACCCCTGATATGATGGGTGTTGTAGGAAGACTAGGTAAAGTATTGGGTCCAAAAGGCCTTATGCCAAACCCAAAATCCGGAACTGTAACCATGGATGTTTCAAAAGCGCTGGAAGAAATTAAAGCCGGTAAAGTGGAATATCGATTGGATAAGACAAACATAGTTCATACCCCAATAGGGAAAGCATCCTTTGGTACTGAAAAACTGGCAGACAATTTTAACGCTTTGTTGGAGGCTGTAGTAAAAGCTAAGCCATCAGCAGCAAAAGGACAGTATTTAAAGAGCGTTACGGTTGCATCAACCATGGGACCCGGGATTAAAGTGAATCCTATTAAGATAACTTATTAATAAAAATGTAAATCAAACCGTAGACAGCAGGTGCCGATGAGAGTCGGCTTAATTTCCAGCCGAGGCTTATATATAGGAGCAATCCATATTTGACCTTTTGACTGCGGAAAAAAGGTCATTTTTTATGACCGGAAAGGAGAATACATGTCAGTAGAACATTTAAAAGAAAAACAAATCGTAATCGATGAGATCAAAGAAAAACTAAGTAGGGCAAAATCGGCTGTGGTCATTAATTACATGGGAATTTCTGTAGCGGAAGCCGATGCAATGAGAAAAAAACTGAGAGAAGCCGATGTAGACTATACGGTTTACAAAAATAAATTGGTGGAAAGAGCTATTCAGGGAACAGAGTTTGAAAGTCTGAAAGATACTTTAGCAGGTCCAAGTGCCTTTGCCATCAGTTATGAGGATGCAATCGCTCCTGCCCGAGTAATCAATGGAATCATCAAAGAATATAAAAAGATGGAATTTAAGGCGGGAATGATCGAAGGCACCTTCTACGATTCCGAAGGAATTAAAGCTATCGCAGCACTGCCATCCAGAGAAGAATTGATTGCTAAGTTTATGGGAAGCATTCAATCTCCTGTGGGCAAACTGGTTCGCACTTTCCAGGCTGTTGCAGATGCAAAGCCTGCTGATTGTGCAGCAGCCCCTGCAGCCCCTGCAGCAGTTGAAGAACCTGCGGCGGTTGAAGAGCCCGTAGTAGCTGAAGAGCCTACAGAAACTGAAGAGCCTACAGAAACTGAAGTATAATTAATATTAATATATTAGAAAAGGAGTTATAAAATGAACAAAGAACAAATAATTGAAGCGATAAAGTCAATGACTATTTTAGAGCTGAACGAATTAGTAAAAGCTTGTGAAGAAGAATTTGGCGTATCAGCTGCAGCTCCAGTAGCAGTAGCAGGTGCAGCAGCAGCAGAGGCTGTTGAAGAGCAAAGCGAATTCACCGTAGTTCTTGCCAGCCCAGGAGCTGAAAAGATCAAGGTTATCAAGGTGGTAAGAGAACTTACCGGATTAGGCTTAAAAGAAGCAAAAGACTTGGTAGATGGCGCTCCTTCCAACATCAAAGAAGGTATTGAAAAGGCAGAAGCAGAAGCTGTTAAAGCACAACTAGAAGAAGTTGGAGCAACTGTAGAACTGAAATAATTGCATACAAACACATAGGAGAGGTGCCAAACCTCTCCGTTCCCATTAAAGGCAACAGCGGTTACGGAATATATTTTAAAAGTTTATTGATAAAAATTGGTAAAATATTTCTTGACGTGTTGTTTTTTTTGTGATACTATAGTAAATTGCCACGCAAAGTATTTTGTTTTGTTAGCAAGGAGTGATGAATATGCCAAATGCCGTTAAAATAGGCAAAAGAACACGTATGAGCTACTCGAAGATCCGGGAAGTAGCCGAGATGCCCAATCTGATTGAAATTCAGACGGAATCTTACAACTGGTTTATAGAGGAAGGCTTGAAAGAAGTTTTTGAAGATATTTCCCCTATTAAGGACTATGCGGGGAATTTAGTGCTGGAGTTTATTGATTATTCATTAAAGGATAAGCCCAAATACGGTCAAGAAGAATGTAAGGATCGTGACGTAACCTATGCCGCTCCATTGAAGGTAAAGGTACGGTTGGTCAATAAAGAGACAGGGGAAGTAAAGGAGCAGGAAGTTTTCATGGGCGATTTCCCACTGATGACGGAAAAAGGAACCTTTATTTACAACGGCGCTGAGAGAGTTGTGGTAACACAGTTGGTTCGTTCGCCGGGGCCTTATTATGATGTAACTATAGATAAATCCAATAATAAGCTTTTTTCAACCACGATCATACCGAATCGTGGCGCTTGGCTTGAATATGAAACAGACTCTAATGAGATCATCTCTGTGAGGGTTGACCGAACTAGGAAACAGCCTGCAACTACACTTCTGCGCGCATTGGGCATCAGTACTGACAAAGAAATACTAGATATCTTTGGGGAAGACCAAAGATTGATGAAAACCCTTGAAAAAGATCCTACCAGAAACTACGAAGAGGGATTAAAGGAAATCTATAAGAAACTGCGTCCGGGAGAGCCACCTACTGTGGAGAGCGCCAAGGCAATGTTGGATTCTTTATTTTTTGATCCCAAAAGATATGACTTAGCTAAGGTAGGACGTTATAAATACAACAAAAAACTTGGATTATCCAACAGGATTATCGGATGCGTATCAGCAGAAGACATCATGGATCCCAATACGGGAGAAATCATCTTTGAAAAAGATAAAAAGATTACCAGGGATGAGGGCTTTGCCATAGAGAACGCCGGGGTAAAGACCGTACTGGTTTATAGTAAGACAGATGATGGACAGGTTGTAAAAGTAATCGGTAACCATTTTGTCAACCTACAGAACTATGTGGATTTTGATGTAGATGATTTAAAGCTGAGAAGCAAGGTGTATTACCCTGTTTTAAAAGATATATTGGAGAACACACAAGGGGATGATGCTATCAGGGAAGCATTGATTGCCAACAAGAATACCCTTTCGCCGAAACATATTTTATTAGACGATGTAATTGCATCCGTCAGTTATATATTAAACTTAGCCCATGGAATCGGAAATGTAGATGATATTGATCATCTAGGAAACCGACGACTTAGAACTGTGGGAGAACTGTTACAGAATCAATTCCGTATTGGACTTGCCCGAATGGAGCGAGTTGTAAAGGAAAGAATGACCATTCAGGACATCGAGGTAACCACCCCTCAGGCTCTGATGAACATTCGACCGGTTACTGCAGCCATTAAAGAATTTTTTGGAAGCTCTCAGCTTTCTCAATTCATGGATCAGACCAATCCTTTGGCGGAATTAACCCATAAGAGAAGACTTTCTGCCTTGGGACCTGGTGGACTTTCCAGAGAAAGGGCCGGATTCGAGGTGCGTGACGTACATCACTCTCACTATGGGAGAATGTGCCCCATAGAAACCCCGGAAGGACCGAATATCGGTCTGATCGGTTCATTAACTACCTACGGAAAGATCAATTCCTACGGATTTATAGAAACTCCTTATCGATTGGTAGATAAAGAAAATGCTACGGTTACCGAGACTATAGAATACCTGACTGCAGATGAAGAGGAAATGTTGATCATTGCACAGGCCAATGAGCCGTTGGACTCACAAGGAAGGTTTGTCAATGCCAGAGTAGCCTCCAGGGGTGAGGGCGGAGATATCGACCTAGTTCCCAGAGAACTGATTGACTATATGGACGTTTCCCCCAAGCAGGTAGTATCCGTGGCTACAGCCATGATTCCTTTCTTGGAAAACGACGACGCAAACCGTGCACTCATGGGTTCCAACATGCAACGTCAAGCTGTTCCACTGTTGGTCAGTGATGCCCCTATCGTGGGAACCGGTATGGAATACTTGGCTGCCAGGGACTCCGGGGTGGTACTGTTGGCAAGAAATGCCGGAACAGTTGAATATGTGGATGCAAATAAGATCATAATCAACAGAGAGGATGGCACGGGCAGAGATCTTTATGAGATGCTGAAATTCAAAAGATCCAACCAAGGTACTTGCATTAACCAGAGACCTATCGTCAGTAAGAATGAAAGAATCGAAAAGGGCGAAGTTATTGCGGATGGTCCTTCTACGGACAAGGGTGAGATTGCCCTTGGACGAAACCTTCTGGTAGGCTTCATGACTTGGGAAGGTTACAACTATGAAGATGCGATTATCCTAAATGAAAAATTAATTATGGACGATACTTTGACCACACTCCACATCGAAGAGTATGAGTCAGAGGCCAGAGATACCAAACTCGGTCCAGAAGAAATCACCAGAGATATCCCCAATGTAGGAGAGGATTCACTGAAAGACCTAGACGAGGAAGGTATTATCCGAATTGGAGCAGAAGTTAGCTCTTCTGACATTTTGGTAGGAAAGGTTACACCGAAAGGAGAAACCGAACTTACAGCGGAAGAAAGGCTTTTGAGGGCCATCTTCGGAGAAAAAGCCAGAGAAGTGAGAGATACATCTCTGAGAGTTCCTCACGGAGAGACGGGTATCGTTGTAGATGTAAAAGTATTCAGCAGAGAAAACGGGGATGAATTGCCTCCTGGTGTCAATAAACTGGTAAGATGTTATATCGCCACAAAGAGAAAGATCAGCGTGGGAGACAAAATGGCAGGACGACATGGTAATAAGGGTGTAATTTCCCGAATTTTACCGGAAGAGGATATGCCTTTTATGGAAAACGGTGTCCCCCTTCAGGTCATGCTCAACCCCTTAGGGGTTCCTTCCCGAATGAACGTCGGGCAGGTTTTGGAGGTTCACTTGGGATTGGTGGCTAGCCATAAAGGTTGGCACATTGCTACTCCGGTATTTGACGGAGCAAGTGAGAAGGATATCATCAAACTTTTGGAGGAGAATGGATTCCCTACAAGTGGAAAGTTGGTTCTTCGGGATGGAAGAACGGGCGAACCCTTTGATAACCCTGTAACCGTGGGTTACATGTATATGTTGAAGCTTCACCACTTGGTAGACGATAAGATTCACGCCAGAAGTACAGGACCTTACTCACTGGTTACCCAACAGCCTCTGGGAGGAAAAGCCCAGTTTGGTGGACAAAGATTTGGGGAGATGGAAGTATGGGCACTGGAGGCTTATGGTGCTGCATATACCCTGCAGGAGATCTTGACAGTAAAATCCGACGACGTGGTAGGTAGGGTTAAAACTTACGAATCCATAGTCAAGGGTGACAATATTCCAGAGCCTGGTATTCCTGAATCCTTTAAGGTATTGATTAAGGAAATGCAGAGTTTAGGACTTGATGTAAAAGTCCTTACAGGAGATAATGAAGAAATTGAACTAAAAGAATCCTTGGCTTTTGACGGTGCAAGTATCGTTGAAAGTGTAATAGATATGGACAGCATCACAGATGAAACGGAAATCCTACACGGAGAAGCAGGATTCTCAGAGTTTAGAGAAGATTTCGACTCCTTGGATGATGACGAAGAGGACGTTTTAGATGAGTTTGAAGATGCTCAAGTAGACGATATTGAGGATGACGATTTCAACGATGTTGAATAGTTCATTCAGTATTTGTTATTTTTAGTAAACCATTTATATAAGAGAAGGGAGAGGCGCTCCTTGTACGAATTAAACAATTTTGAAGCATTGAAGATCAGTTTGGCATCTAGTGATAAGATTAGAAGCTGGTCAAAGGGTGAAGTTAAGAAACCTGAAACTATCAACTACAGGACGTTAAAGCCTGAAAAGGAAGGCTTATTCTGTGAAAAAATCTTTGGACCTACCAAGGATTGGGAATGTCACTGTGGGAAATACAAGAGGATCAGGTATAAAGGAATCGTCTGCGACCGATGTGGCGTTGAGGTTACAAAAGCAAAGGTGAGAAGAGAGAGAATGGGTCACATAGAGCTTGCGGCTCCTGTTTCCCATATCTGGTATTTTAAGGGAATCCCCAGCAGAATGGGTTTGGTATTGGATATGTCACCCAGAAATCTGGAAAAGGTTCTTTACTTTGCAGCATATATCGTAACAGATCCGGGTGAATCTGAATTTGCATACAAAGAGATATTGACAGAACAGCAATATCGAGAGGCAAAAGAAAAGCACGGAAATGCATTTAAAGCGGGCATGGGTGCTGAAGCCGTCAGAGAACTGCTTCGACAGATCGACATGGTAAAGCTTTCTGATGAACTAAGAAGTAAACTGAAAGAGGCATCCGGTCAGAAAAAGATAAGAATCGTACGAAGATTAGAAGTCATCGAAGCCCTGAGGCTTTCCGGGAATAGTCCTGATTGGATGGTTTTGGAAGTGGTTCCCGTTATTCCGCCGGACTTGAGACCTATGGTTCAGTTGGATGGGGGACGTTTTGCCACCTCTGACTTAAATGACCTATATAGAAGGGTAATCAATAGAAATAACAGGTTAAAGAGACTTTTAGACTTGGGGGCACCGGACATTATCGTTAGAAATGAAAAGCGTATGCTTCAGGAAGCTGTAGATGCGTTAATTGATAACGGTCGAAGAGGTAGACCCGTCACAGGTCCAGGAAGCAGACCTCTAAAATCTCTATCAGATATGTTAAAAGGAAAACAAGGTCGATTCCGACAAAACCTTTTAGGAAAGCGTGTGGACTACTCAGGACGTTCGGTTATTGTAGTTGGTCCGGAATTAAAATTCTATCAGTGCGGCTTACCAAAGAAGATGGCATTGGAGTTGTTCAAGCCTTTCATTATGAAAAAGCTTGTGCAGGATGGATTATCCCACAACATTAAGAGTGCTAAACGAATGGTAGAAAAGGTAAGACCTGAGGTTTGGGACGTATTGGATGAAGTAATTAAAGAGCACCCGGTACTTTTGAACCGTGCACCTACCTTGCATAGATTGGGGATTCAGGCCTTTGAACCCGTTTTAGTAGAGGGTAAGGCAATTAAGCTGCATCCTTTGGTATGTACCGCCTATAATGCGGACTTCGACGGAGACCAGATGGCTGTTCACGTACCCCTTTCCGTAGAAGCACAGGCAGAGGCAAGATTTTTGATGCTCTCTGTAAACAATATACTGGCGCCTAAGGATGGAACGCCCATCACCACCCCTACTCAGGATATGATTTTGGGAAGTTATTACCTGACTCATCCAGGAGAAGAGGAAAACAAGGGCAGAAACGAAAAGGGCGACGGAAAGGTCTTTACGGACTTTGATGAAATGCTCATGGCATACAGGAACAATGTGGTAAGCCTACATGCAAGGGTAAAAGTGCGCAGATTCTTAGAAGGTGATGAACGAGGAAAACTCATTGAATCTACCGTGGGAAGATTTATCTTCAATGAAAATATTCCACAGGATTTGGGTTACGTCAACCGTGATGAAGATGCTTATTCATTGGAAATAGACTTCCTTTGCGACAAGAAGAAACTGGGTCAGATCATCGATAGATGTTACAGAACTCATGGAAATACACAGACTGCGATTATGCTGGACTTCATCAAGGATATGGGTTTCCATTATTCCACGGTGGGAGCAATCACCATAGGGATATCCGACATGGAAATTCCTCAGCAAAAAAGCGCTATTCTGGAAGAAGCAGAAGGAAAGGTTTCAAAGTATGAAACGGCCTTCCGAAGAGGACTCATGTCCAACGGAGAGCGATACGAAAAAGTTATTGCCACTTGGAACAAAGCCACGGATGATGTTGCGGATGCTCTGATGGATTCTTTAGGAACCCTCAACAACCTCTTTATCATGG
>CAZOSB010000040.1:0-17631 GCA_964582545.1 uncultured Anaerovorax sp. | reverse complement strand
ATTTCATAGAAAAAAGTGCAGTCAAAGCTGCACTTTTTACCTTCCCAAACGGGGAAGCCGAGAATACCTCAGGCTTACATTACGGAATCTCAATCAAAAGATATGCGGAGCATATCGCCCGCTCCGTACCGTAAGCAGGAGGTATTCTCGGGTTACTCTAAATCCTTCCGAGTAAGATTGATTCTGTTTTGATTGTCGATTTCGGTAACCTTAACCTTTACCACATCACCGATGTTCATCACATCCTCTACCTTTTCCACCCTTTGCTTGGACATCTTGGAAATGTGAAGGAGTCCTTCCTTGCCAGGTAAAATCTCAATAAAGGCCCCAAAGTTCATAATCCTCATGACTTTACCTTCGTAGGTTGTTCCTACTTCCACATCTTTTACCAAAAGCTCAATGGCATGGATACCCTTTTGCGCTGCTTCCATATCCGGTGCAGCAATATATACGAGACCCTCATCGTTAATATCGATCTTAACGCCGGTTTCCGTAATGATCTTATTGATGGTCTTTCCTCCAGGACCAATGATGGTTCTGATTTTATCCGGATCTACTTGCATAGATACGATTCTCGGAGCATATGGTGACATCTCTTTTCTGGGTTCAGAAATTTCGTCCATCATCTGAGCCATGATATGCATACGACCTTCATGAGCCTGTGTTAATGCATCCTGTAAAATTTGTTTAGATAACCCGTGAACCTTAATATCCATCTGAATGGCGGTAATTCCTTTGGCTGTTCCCGCCACCTTGAAGTCCATGTCCCCCAAGAAGTCCTCCATACCTTGAATATCTGAAAGGATGGCAATCTTGCTGGATCCATCTTCCTCCACCCTCTCTATGAGACCCATGGCGATTCCTGCAACAGGTGCCTTAATGGGAACACCCGCATCCATGAGAGAAAGGGTGCTTCCGCATACTGAGGCCTGAGAGGTGCTTCCGTTGGAAGATAATACTTCGGAAACTACTCTAATGGCATATGGAAATTCTTCTAAATCAGGCAACACGGGAATCAATGCTCTTTCAGCCAGAGCTCCATGACCGATCTCTCTTCTTCCTGCACTTCTCATGGGCTTAGCTTCCCCTACAGAGTATGGAGGGAAGTTGTAATGGTGCATATATCTCTTCTGTATTTCATCACCAATGCCGTCGATAGTCTGTGCATCCCCGATTGGTCCCAGAGTGGTTACAGAAAGTACCTGAGTTTGTCCTCGCTTAAACAGTCCTGTTCCATGAGTTCTAGGTAAAACCCCAGTTTCGCACCAAATCGGGCGAATTTCCTTATGCTTACGATTGTCAGGTCGAATGCCATCATCTAAGATAAGGCTTCTCACCTGTTCCTTGGTTATGCTGTATAATACTGCTGCTACATCCTTCTTGTTGTCGGGATAAATTTCTTCAAAATGCAGTTTTGCTTCTGTTTCCACTGCACCCATATTTTCCAGTCTTTCCTGTTTTTCTACAGTCTGAATGGCATCTCGCATCTTGTCCGTAGCAAAGGCTCGCACCGCTTGATCGATATCCTCGGGAACCTTATACAGTGCTATCTCACGCTTTGGTTTCCCTACCTCTTGAACTATTTCTTCAATAAATTCAACTATTTTTTTGATTTCTTCGTGAGCGAACATGATTGCTTCTAACATGACATCTTCAGATACTTCATTTGCACCTGCTTCTACCATCATAATCGCGTCCTTGGTCCCGGAAACCACCAGATGAAGATCGCTGGCATCCCTCTCCTCTAAAGTGGGATTAACGATAAATCTATCCTCTATTCTTCCGATCATTACAGAACCGGTAGGTCCATCAAATGGAATATCGGAAATAGATAAAGCTACAGAGGATCCAATCATGCCCAGTATTTCGGGGGCACAATCAGGATCTACACAAAGCACGGTAGCTACCACCTGTACATCGTTATAAAACCCCTTTGGAAACAAAGGTCTAATAGGTCTATCTATCAGCCTTGAACTTAAAATAGCCTTTTCAGAAGGTCTCCCCTCTCTTTTGATAAATCCCCCTGGAATCTTACCTGCTGCATACATTCTCTCCTCATAGTCTACGCTAAGTGGAAAAAAATCTATGTCCTGTCTAGGTGCTGAAGATGCAGTGGCAGTCACACTGACTACTGAATCCCCGTATTTCACCATGACTTGTCCACTGGCCATTTCGCAGATTTTGCCTATTTCAAGCTCCATCAGCCTGCCGCCTATGGCCGTTCTAAATGTTCTGTAATCTTCATATCTCATTAACAACTTCCTCCTGTTAATTTTTCTTTCACATTTTTTAATAAAAACGTGGAAATGCCGGAGTCAAAGATTCCTATTTTTAAAGATAACCCACCAGAGGTTGCTCCTTTCAAAAAATGTTCTTTGATATTCCGTTGTATCATCTTCGACGATATTCCTTGGATATTGAAAACAAAAGCGAGGAATCCCTCGCTTAAATTTTTTTCAACTACTTTCTTAATCCCAAACGAGCAATAAGATCTCTGTATCTTTCAATGTCTTTGTTTTTTAGGTAATTAAGAAGGTTTCTTCTTTGACCTACCATCTTCAAAAGACCTCTTCTGGAGTGGTGATCTTTTTTATGAATTTTCAAATGCTCGTTCAGCTCATTAATCCTGTTTGTTAGAATGGCAACCTGCACTTCCGGAGAGCCAGTATCTCCTTCTTTTGTCTTATAAGCATCGATTATTTCTGCTTTCTTTTTTTGGTCTATCATGTTTTATCTCCTTTTTCTTCATTCACCTTTTACCAAGTCTTACGTCGGAGTGTCGCAAAGCATAGTAATAGGTATTTAATTCAAGTAATCATATCATAAAGCGCTTGTCTTTGTAAAGCATTATTTTTTTTAAAACCTTTTATTTAACTTGCATTTGCTCAGTATATTTTTCTTAAAAGTAAAAAACTTTAGTAGCAAAATTTACTTTACCTCATAACTTAAAGTATAGAAGTTTAATTAACTTTTATACTTTAAGAAAAATTTTTTAGGTAAAGTGATCGCTTACAATTTTAAGTGGAACTTTTACCAAATAATAAGGGGATTACAAATGAAAGTAGTTATTTTATGCGGCGGAAAGGGTCAACGCATGGGCACAGCCGCTGAGGAATTACCAAAGCCCATGTTGCCTATAAACAACAAGCCCATCATAATCCACATTATGAATCAATATATAAAGTATGGTTTCAACGATTTTCTATTACCTTTGGGATATAAAGGAAGTCGAATCAAACAATATTTTAAGGATTATGAATGGATAAATTGTGATTTTAAAAAAACCATTGGTCAAGAACAACTGGAAATATTACAAAAGCAAAACGAGTTTCACGTTACCCTAGTAGATACCGGCATCAGCACTATGACCGGTTCCAGAATTAAGCAACTTGAAAGATTTATTGATGATACTTTCATGGTCACATATGGTGATGGAATATCAGATATCAATATAAAAAAACTTCTAGAATTTCATAAAAAATCTGGCAAAATTGCCACCGTTACAGGAATAGTCCAAAAAAGCCAATATGGAATTTTAACAGTAAAGGACGAATTAGTAACCGCTTTCACCGAAAAGCAAAGTGTGGATGGCATAATTAATGGTGGTTTTTTTGTATTTAATAAAGAAATTTTTAATTATCTATCAGATGATAGATCTTGCATTCTTGAAGGCACGCCCTTACAATCCTTAGTGACGGATCAGCAGCTATCCGTTTATATGCATAAAGGGTTCTGGAAATCCATAGATACGCAGAAGGATTTAGAGGAAGCAAATGAAAAATGGAGAAAGTAAAATGAACGACGATTATTTTAATTTTAATAATAACTTTAACTTGGTTACTTCAAATCAAAAATATAATTATACCCTTTGCACCATAGCCGGAATAAAGTATCTTTTGAAACTACTGGCTTTATATAAGTCACTAAGCAATACGACAGAACATTTTCAACTATACGTTTTATGTATGGATCAGCCCACCTTAGACTTTTTACAAAAAGCCTCTTTAGAAAATATGGTTTTAATTTCACTAGAGGAAATTGAAGATGAAAACTTACTCAGCATTAAAGACAGTCGAAGTACCAGCGAATACTGTTGGACACTAAAGGCACCCCTAATGGCTCATATTTTAAACATCTTTCATGAGGAATATGTTCTGTATTGTGACTCAGATTTATACTTTTTCTTCGATCCTCATTGTATCTTTGAAAAGTTAAATGAGTTTTCTATCTATATTTGTAATCAGAGGGATTCCGAAGAGGTAGAAAAGGTCTATGGTAAATATCAGGCAGGGGTTATCGGATTCAGAGGAGATGAGGTAGGTCTAGGTGCCCTTCAATACTGGGCTGAAAAATGCCTTGAGCGCTGCAGCATTCAACCAGATCCACAAAATGACAGTTTTGGCGACCAGAAATACCTGGATGCCATTCCCGAACTGTATTCATCGGTATACTGTGAAACACATTTAGGCGTAGATGCTGCACCATGGAATTCAATATATCGCAATGAATCTGATTTTAATAAAACCGGTGATCATATTTACCTTAAAGAAGATATCATCATCGCATTCCACTTTGCCACTTTACAGATATATAACGAGTTGGAATATGATTTATGGTCGTATGGAGAATTGAATATTCCCACGTTTAAAATTAATAATTTATATGTACCTTATATTCAAGAAATCCAGAAATGTATTTCCATGGTGCAAGAGATAGATCCCAGCATTCCTCCGAGCATGATCTTCAGCGAAAACCCGGAGAATGCTTTAACCTATTATTATTACAATGAATTAATAAAAGAAAGTGTACAATACGATGAGCTTTATTATTTATGTAGCATTGTTAGCAATGATTATGTAACTAGAGCCATGGCCCTATATAACTCGATTAAAAGATTCCATAAGAACTTCCATATTTGGTTTTGTGCTATGGATGATGAAGCTTACGTTTCCTTAAAGAGGGTATGTAAGAAAAACGTTACAATTTTAAAACTCAGTGATATAGAGGATGAACAAATCTCTAATATTAAGGCTTCTCGAAGTGTCAAAGAGCTTTGTTGGTCTATCAAAGCATGGTTACTGGATTATATCATTGTCAATTACAAGGTAAAGAAGATCCTTTACTGCGACAGTGATATTTATTTTTTCTCACCCTTGAAGGATGTTTACGATGAATGGGGAACTTATTCTTTCCTTATGTGCACGCAAAGGGCACCGGCCGAATTAGAACATCGCTGTGGATATTATCAAGCCGGATTAATCGGTATCAAAAATGATGGATACGGAAAAAAGATCCTGGATTGGTGGAAATACCAATGTTTAAACTGGTGTTATGACAGCTATGACGAATTAGGGTTCAAATGGGGAGACCAAAAGTATTTAGAGCAAATACCATCGCAATTTGAAAACATTAAGGTCGTTACTAACATTGGAATTAACGCGGCTCCTTGGAACTTAATTCTAAACAATTTAGGATATAGAGTTAATATTATTAATAATAAGTTGTTTATCAATAAAGAAAAATTATGTGTTTATCATTTTGGTAGTATCAAAATCAACAATCATTCTTCTTTTGAAATTTGGCATGAATCGATAGATAATGTAGATAAAAAAGTCATGAATTTAATCTATAAACCTTATTTCTTAGAACTTATGAGAAATCAACGTGAATTAAGTATACTCACCTCTGCTAATATCAGTTTTTCACATCACAGCTATTGAGGTTAAGGGGATGAGTTTTCAAAATCAAAATGTGCTAATTACAGGAGGATGCGGATTTATAGGTCATCATTTAATTAAGAAATTAATTACGATGAATCCGAACATTTATATCATTGATCTCCCTAAAGTTAACCAAAAAAAGATTCGAGATTTTAAAGATCAGGTTCAACTAATTGAGGCAGATATTGTAGATGCTGAATTGATTCAATCTATTGTCAATACCATTAAGCCTGATTATGTATTTCATCTTGCAGGATATGGGATTAATTCAATTCATAATGATATAAAAAAAGCAATAGATATCAATATCTTTGGAAGTGTCAACTTAATGAATGCTGTATCAGATACAAACTGTAAAATGTTTGTAAATATGGGTTCTTCTGCTGAATATGGAGATAAGATTTGCCGGATGGAAACTTCTTTAAATCCCAATACCATCTATGGCAGTACGAAAGCTTCATCCACTTTAATATTGCATCAGATTGCACGACAAAAAGACATGCCTATCATTACTCTGCGTCCTTTTGGCATTTACGGTGAATGGGAGGAACCTCACAAATTATTCAGCTACATCATGCTTTCCATTCTCAACAACCAAGAGTTAGCCTTAACAGGATGTAGGCAAAGAAGAAATTACGTTTATGTTGGTGATATCGTAGAGGCTATGATCGCCTCTGCGCTAACCTTAGAAGTCAAAGATGAAACGATTGATTTAGCATCTAAGGAATCCTTACAAATAAAAGACTTTGTAGAAATGATTTGTACCATTTCACAAACAGCCTTAAAGCCAAAGTATGGAGCGCTGGCGTATCGCCCCGGAGAAGTATTCTTTCATGAAGGGAATACGAGTAAGTCTAAGCAACTGCTTAATTGGGAGGCCCATACTAACATTCATGACGGCATAAGCAAAACCTTTAATTGGTTTCAATCAAATTATAAAATGTTCTAATTAGGAGCGTAAATCCATGAGCACAGATTTAAAGAATTTTTATAAGGATAAAAAAATATTTATTACAGGACACACAGGTTTTAAAGGCTCGTGGCTTTCCATAATTTTAGATAATTTTGGTAGCCATCTGACCGGATACGCTAAAGACTGTACAACAGAAAAAGACAACTTCATCTTATCTGGAATGACAGATAAAATGAAAGATATTCGAGGTGATATCTTAGACACCGTCTATCTAAAAAAATGTTTGTTGGATAGCAATGCAGAAATTGTTTTTCATTTAGCGGCTCAGCCGCTGGTGAGATTTTCTTATGAAAATCCTACAGAAACTTACCAAACCAATGTCATTGGCACTTTAAACTTGTTGGAAGCTGTCCGATCTTCAAATACGGTAAAAGCCGTAATCATCGTTACCACCGATAAATGTTATGATAATAAAGAGTGGCACTGGGGTTATAGGGAATGCGATACTTTAGGAGGTCACGACCCTTACAGTTCCAGCAAAGCATGCACAGAACTCCTGGTAAATTCCTATCGCAAATCATTCTTTCAAGACTCAAATGTAGCCATTGCCACTGTAAGAGCAGGCAATGTTATCGGCGGTGGCGACTGGGCCAGAGATAGAATCTTACCAGACTGCATTAGAAGTCTAATGGCAAATCAACCGATTTTCATACGAAACAAAAATGCAGTGCGCCCCTGGCAGCATGTAATTGAACCGTTGATGGGTTATCTCGCTTTAGGGAAAGCAATGTACTCCCAATGCGAAAGCTTCTCTACTTCCTTTAATTTTGGACCGAAAAGCAGTAGCTTTATTCCGGTCTCCCAGATTGCAGATAAGATCGTTAAGGACTGGGGTAGCGGAAGTTGGTTTAGCGACAGCAAAGAAAATCAGCCCCATGAAGCAACCTACCTATCTTTGGATATCAGCAAAGCAAATCACATGTTAAAATGGTTTCCTGTATGGGATATTAACAAAACCATAGACAAAACCATAGAATGGTATAAGTACCATGAAAGTACTTCTGTCTACCAGCTATGTGTGAATCAATTAAATGAATATATGGAAGATATACTTTTTCATTAAATATAATGGAAAAGTCGCTACATTATAGTAGCAGAATGGAGATAAATAGAATGGAAAGATATGATTATTTTAACGGATGCTTTTGCAATGATTATGATGAATATGGCTGTGATTCTTGTTGCTCAGATTGTTGCTGTGAAGAGGGTCCCACAGGAGCTACTGGTGCCACAGGGGCTACAGGAGCTACCGGCGCTACTGGAGCAACCGGAGCCATAGGCGCAACGGGGGCTACTGGCGCAACAGGGGCTACTGGCGCAACAGGGGCTACTGGCGCTACAGGCGCTACCGGTGCTGCCGGGGCTGCAGGCGCTGCAGGGGCAACAGGAGCCACAGGGGCTGCCGGGGCTGCCGGCGCTACTGGTGCAACCGGAGCCACAGGAGATCCCGGTGCTGCGGGGGCTACAGGCGCAACAGGGGCCACAGGAGATCCCGGTGCTGTCGGCGCTACTGGTGCCACAGGGGCCACAGGAGATCCCGGTGCTGCAGGTCCTACTGGTGCTGCAGGTGCTGCAGGTGCCACTGGCGCTACCGGTGCCACGGGTGCCACTGGTTCCACAGGCGCTACCGGTTCCACAGGCGCTACTGGTGCCACTGGTGATCCCGGTGCCACTGGTGCTACAGGGGCTACAGGGGCAACTGGAACCACAGGAGCTACCGGATCCACAGGTGCTACCGGAGCCACAGGCGCTACTGGTGCTACTGGCGCTACTGGGGCTACAGGTGCGGGCGCAATTATTCCTTTTGCTTCCGGTACACCTGTTACACTGAACAGCATCGCCGGTGGTCTGGCCGGAATACCAGCTTTTGTAGGCTTCGGAAGTTCCGGTGCGGGTCTTACAGTTCTAGGCGCAAGCATTGACTTGTCAGGAGCATCCGGTGCAACCACTAATTTTGCTTTTTCAGTGCCACGAGATGGTACCATCACTTCCCTGTCTGCGTATTTCTCCACCTCGGTGGCTGCAACGCTATTGGCCTCTACAGTTACCATCAGTGCCCAATTGTATGAGTCCACAACCCCAACAAATGTATTTACCCTAATTCCAGGAACAACCTTAGTGTTGTCACCCGCATTGACCGGATTGGTGTCTTCAGGAACTGTTTCCTCTGGCATCCTTACTGGTTTATCCATTCCTGTTACAGCACAAACCTTAATTATGGTAGTATTCTCCATAGAATCCACCGGAGAAACTTTGATTAATACGATTGAAGGATATGCAAGCGCTGGATTGAATATAGAGTAAGATAAAACTCATACTAATCAGCAATAAAAACATAGTTTTTCATTTCAGGTTAGTAATGTACCGCATGTAAAATGCCCCAAATTTTAGAAAGACTTTGGGGCATTTTCATCAATATTTTAAAGACTTTTTTTACACGCTCTAATACTTATCCGTTATATTTATTATATGCTTTAGCAACTAAACAATCTTTCTGTATTTGAGCCTTTAATTCTTCAAAGTTATCAAACTTCAACTCTGCTCTAATCCTTTCCAAAAATTCAATTCGAATTTCTTTACCGTAAAGCTCTTTATCAAAATCAAAGATATGTGTTTCTATAGTCTTTTCATTCTTTCCCACAGTAGGTTTAATTCCCACATTAGTTACACTTTTATGAGCTACGCCATTATAGGTACAGCAGGTCACATATACTCCGTGAGCCGGAGTAACCATACTTTCATCTATAAGAATGTTGGAAGTTGGAAATCCTATGGTTCTGCCAATTTGGTTACCTTTGACCACCTCACCCTTGGTGTAATACTTTCGCCCTAAATACTTCTCGCATTGCTCTACTTTGCCGTCAGAAATCAATTCTCGAATAAAAGAGCTGCTCACCAGATTTTCATCGATGTAAAATGGCTCCAATACATGTATTCCAAATCCAGCCTTTAGTCCGGCATGCATCAAATTTTCAGGGTTGCCATTTCCCCTATAACCAAATCTATAGTTAAACCCACAGTACGCTTCTTTCAGTTTCAACTTCTGAATCAATAAGTCTTCGATAAAACATTGTGGGGTCATTCGGCGAATTTCAGATGTAAATTCCAAAGAAAAAAGGTAATCTACTCCCATGGAACGTATCAGTTCTGCTTTATCCTCTGGATATAAGATATTTTTTACCAAAGGCTTCCCTGCAATCACATTCTTGGGATGATTAGCAAAGGTAAAAACACCACTTTTAAGACCTGCCATCTTTGCACTTTTCACAGCCCTTCTAATGAGCTCTTGGTGACCTTTGTGAACACCATCAAAGTTTCCCAAGGCTAACATGGTGCTTTTAATATTTTTAATTTCCTCAATATTTTGAAAAACTTTCATTAGAGAACCTCTCGTGCAAAAACCTTATGAGCCACCAACTGTTTATATCGATTGCTGTACTCTGCCACCCCTAAAAATTGTCCTCGATCCGTATAAACGCTGTAATAATGCTTCTTCTCTGGATCGCTTATAATAGAAATTTTATCTCTGAACAGGTGTCCGCCATTTACAAACCACTGCCCCATAGCTTGATCTACTATGATCTTCCCAAAATAGATTAAAGGAAAATCAACCGGAAACATCATGGGATTCAGCTTAGGTAAGTTCACTCGCTGTTCCTCATCCTTACAGGATGCCAGTTGTTCCAAAGTAACGGCATTCTCAAGGGTAAAGGGTCCCGTAGCCGTTCTAATCAGCATGCTCATGGCACCTGCTGTATCTAAAGCTTGACCTAGGTCATGACATAAGGAGCGTATGTAAGTACCCTTTGAACATTCCACATCAAATAGAACAACACCTTTTGCTTTATCGTATTTGATTAATTGAATTTCTTTGATTTCAACCCTTCTGGATTTAATTTCTACTTCAATACCCTCTCTGGCGTATTCATATAATCGCTTGCCCTTTACCTGAATCGCAGAATACTTGGGCGGATATTGAGTTATATTTCCCTGAAAGTTCTCTAAAGCTTTTACTATGGACCTTTCCGTAATATTTTTTCTCTTTAGGTAGTCAATTTCTTCTTTTCTATAATCTCTAATAGTTTGTCCCCAGATATCCAGCGTATCTGTCTCTAACCCCAATTGCATTTCGCATCGATAACGTTTGTAATCTAGATCCATGTACTCTGCAATTCTCGTTGCACCGCCAATGCATAAAGGCAGTACTCCTACAGCCATAGGATCCAATGTTCCCGTATGACCGATTCTTTTTATTCCTGTCAGACGCCTAAGAAAAGAAACCCCATCATGTGAGGTGATCCCTGCAGGCTTCAACAGATTAATTATTCCATCCTGACACATATTTCCTCTTTTACTATTTGAAGAGCTTGAGTTAAAGGTAGGTTTAAAGTAAATCCGGCAGCCTTTTTATGACCACCCCCTTGAAATTTTCGGCATAACTCAGCTGAATTAAAGTAGCTTTTGGATCGAAGGCTTACTTTAATATTACCTTCAGAGCTTTCCTTTAAAAATGCCGCTACCTCTATGCCTTTAATGCTCCTCATGATTTCGATTGTTCCTTCTGATTGATCCTTGGTAGCCCCGGTTTTTTCAAGCATTTCTTGACTCATATAAGCAACACAAGCTCTGTTCTTTGAAAATAACTCCAAGGTTCCGATGATTTCATTATCTAAATAAATTTTTTCAATGGGTCTACTTTGGTAAAGCTGTATGGTGATCTTTTCTAGATCTAAACCAGAATCAAAAAGCTTTGCAGCAATTAAGTGAGTCTTCCCAGTGGTATTTGAATACTGGAAATTCCCCGTGTCCTTGCTGATAGCCACGTACAGCGCTTCCGCCATCTTCTGATCAATGGCAATTTTCATATGTTCCAACAGATAAAATATCAGTTCTCCGGTGGCAGCAGCTCCTGAATCAATATAATTGATATCCGATATGAGCTCACTTGTAATATGATGATCGATGGTTATTTTAACCTTTGCCCCATGAAAGATTTCTTTTCTCAAAGGAAACCTAGTATCTTCGCTACAATCCACAGCGATGCAGATATCCGGATTTTCGGCTATTTTCTTTTCATCAATACAATAACCTTCATCATCCAAAAATTTTAAATACTCAGGGATTTCATCTTCTATCAATATAAAAGAGTTCTTTCCCATTTTACGCAAGGCATGACAAAGAGCCACCGAAGAGCCAAGAGAATCTCCGTCCATTGAAACATGTGGGAACAGAATGATTTTCTTAGCTTTTAAAATGGCCATGATGATATCTTCAATTACTCTTTTACTCATCATCTTTTTTTACACCGATTTCTTCGATAATCTTGTCTATATGCATTCCATATTCTAATGAAGAATCATATTTAAAGAGTAAGTCCGGCACATGGCGCAGTTTGATCTGCCTTCCTATTTCTTTTTTTATTAACCCCTTAGCACTCTTAAGTGCGGAAAGCACATCCTCTATCTCTTCTTGAGTTAAATCCTTGTGACCCGATTTTCCCAAAACCGTAACATAGATAGTTGCATAACTTCCGTCACTTGTAACTTCCACACCGGAAACACTGACTAAGTTATTGGTGGTAAGTCTGGGATCCTTAATTTCCCTAATGAGTAAGTCCCCTGTAATCTTGCGTATTTCTTCGCCTAGGCGTCCGGTTCTATGCCCTTTACCCATTCCTTACTTCCTTTCTACCTCCTGCATCTTAAAGGCTTCTATAATATCTCCCTCTTTGATATCATTGTAGTTTTCAATACCGATACCACATTCATACCCATGAGAGACTTCTTTTGCATCGTCCTTAAAACGTTTCAAAGAAGAGATCTTGCCTTCATGGATTACAATTCCATCTCGTACAAGTCGAATTTCTGCATTTCTTTCAACCTTGCCTTCAAGCACATATGCACCTGCAATAACACCAATTCCAGGAACTTTGAATGTTTCCCTTACTTGTATTTTGCCCAGAACCACCTCTTTAAATACAGGATCTAGCATACCTTTCATGGCGGATTCCACTTCATCGATTACATTGTAAATGACCCTGTATGTCCTGATTTCAACACCCTCCCTTTCAGCCAGTGCGCTGATAGGTGTGCTAGGACGCACGTTGAATGCAATGATAATCGCACCTGAAGTATTTGCTAACATGATATCGGATTCTGTAACCGCTCCGACTCCTGCATAAATGATGCGGACATGAATATTTTCATTTTTGAGCTTTTCTAAAGAGCTGGTCAAAGCACCTACAGACCCTTGCACATCACCTTTGATAATAAGGTTCAGATCCTTTACTTCGCCTTCTTCCATTTGGCTGAACAGCTTTTCCAAGGTTGTGCTGGAATTTCGAGCCAACACTTCTTCTCTTAACTTTACTCTTCTATTTTCTGCGATCTCTCTGGCAACCTTATCTTCACGCACGGCATAAAATTCATCTCCCGCTTCAGGAATCTCTGAAAGTCCTAAAATCTCAACTGCAGTAGCAGGGCCTGCTTTTTTGATTACTTCGCCCAAATGGTTTTGCATTACTTTTATTTTGCCTGCACAGGTACCGGCAACTACGCTCATTCCGCTCTTTAAAGTACCGTTTAGTACAATTAAGGTAGCTACTACCCCTCTTGTTTTGTCCATTCTAGCTTCGATAACAGTTCCCATAGCTAGCCTGTGCGGGTTGCCCTTCAGTTCCAAAATTTCTGCCTGCAATAATATCATTTCCAAAAGGTGAATGATACCTTCTCCTGATTTTGCAGAAACGGGCACACATATGGTATCTCCACCCCATTCTTCAATAAGAATGCCGTGTTCTGATAAGTCTTGCTTCACTTTATCCGGATTTGCACCGGGTTTATCCATTTTATTCACAGCTACGATAATCGGTACGCCTGCTGCTTTTGCATGACTGATGGATTCTACAGTCTGAGGTTTCACGCTGTCGTCAGCCGCCACCACCAGAACTGCAATATCCGTCACATGTGCCCCTCTTGCTCTCATAGCGGTAAAGGCTTCATGACCCGGTGTATCTAAAAATACAATTTTCTGTCCGTTTAAGGAAACCTCTGAGGCACCTATGTGCTGTGTAATCCCACCGGATTCCCCTGATGCCACATTGGTTTTTCTGATGGCATCCAAAAGCGAGGTCTTTCCATGGTCAACGTGACCCATAACCGTGATAATCGGCGGTCTTGGTTTTAAGTCTTCTTCGCTGTCTTCGTGGGTTTCAAGACCCTCTTCCACAATTTCTTCATGTACCTTTCCGATGTGAATGGGTACACCTAGCTCTGCGCCTATGACTTGCACTGTATCTTCATCTAAATTTTGATTGATATTGGCCATAATGCCCATCTTCATCAAATGCATGATAATTTCGGTAGTAGATTTTTCGATCTGCTCTGCAAATCCAGCTACGGTAATGGGTACATTGATGATCTTCGTGCCTGGTTCCATTTCTTCCAAATTGATTTCAGGCTCGATTGGCTTTGGCGCTGGCTTTGGTCTTTGACCTTTTGATCTTTGTTTTTGAGCCAAATGGGCAGCGCTATATACAGGTTTTTCAGCATTTTTTTGATTTTTATTTTGATTGTTATATCTACCCTGTGGTTTTTTCCCATCGGTTTTATTAGCATTGGGCTTATCTGAGAATTGCTTGTTTGCAGCGGAATGTTGATGTCCCTGTGATTGCCCTTGTGACCTGCCTTGGGATTGTCCCTGATTGTATCCTTGTGACTGCCCTTGCGACCTACCTTGGGATTGCCCCTGACTGTATCCTTGTGACTGTCCTTGCGACCTGCCTTGAGATTGTCCCTGATTATATCCTTGGGACTGTCCTTGTGACCTACCTTGGGGTTGCCCCTGAGATTGTCCCTGTGGTCTGCTTTGCGACTGCCCTTGATAATTCCCCTGTGGTCTACTACCTTGAGACTGCCCTTGATGGTGGTTTTGAGATTGCCCGTGAGCCTGACCCTGTTGTCTGTTACCCTGCACCCTCCCGCCTTGACCTACTTGTTCCTGACCTTTAGGCTTATTTGAAGCAGGTCTTGAATCTCCTTGTCTTTGGGTTTTTTGTTCTGTGGATTCCGATTTCTTAGCTTCCCCATGGCCTTGAGGGTTTCGTTCTGTTATTGCTGAATGATGAGGCTTGTGATCCTGCTTCTCATGTCGATGTTCAACCGCCTTTTCCACCGGTCGTTGAGGCTGTACCCTCTTCTGATCCATTCTATTGGAAACATTGGTGGCTGCTTTAACAACTACGCGGGTTTCCCCTTCATCTTTATGTTCATTCGTATGCTTAGAAGCGACTTTTACAATCTTTGTCTCAGTATCGCTTTTTCCCCTCAATATGGTGTTCTTTACTGCAGTGGCATCCATATCCTTAACGACACTCATATGACTCTTTGCTTCTATGCCCATGGATTGAATTTTCTCCATTAAGTCTTTGCTGGACATATCCAGTTCTTTCGCCAGCTCATAAACCTTTATATTTGACATATGAACACTCCTTTCATTTTGTTATTTTATCAATTTCTTCTGAAATTACCTTAGCAAAGTTGCTGTCTAAAATAGCAAATACGCCTTTTCCGTTCAATCCTAACTCTTCAAAATATTCTTCTGAATTTTTTAAAAAAACTAGAGGAATTCTTTTTTTCACTGATAGGGACGTAATTTTTTTTACGGTATTTTCGGCTAAATCTCCGGTTAATATCAGAAGTTTTACTTTATTTTTACTTGCCGCCATAATACAAGTGTTGTATCCGGCGAGTAGGTTTCGCGATTTTTTTGCAAAACCTAAATAACTATATATCTTTTCCCTCATCTGGTAAAAGTTCCTTAAATAAATGATTTAATTGTTCTTCATTTATATTGCTTTTTAAACTTCGATTGATAGCTTTTCGTTTTTTTGCTTTCTCGAAACAATCTTTTTGTTTACAGAGATAAACCCCTCTGCCATTAGCCTTTCCCGTCTCATCAATCTGCAATGCCGTTTCATCCTGTAGAACAAGCCGAATTAAATCCTGCTTAGGCTTAGATGTCATGCAGCCTACACAACGCCGCATGGGAGTTTTTTTATTCTGCGTCATCTTCCCATTCCTCCGAAAAATCTTCATCTTCAAAGGATAGTTCTTCATCCTCCTGTAAATTTTTCTGTTCCGATTCTTGAGGATTATATTGAGAATGGCTTTTGATATCAATTTTCCAGTTGCAAAGTTTTGCAGCAAGCCTTACATTCTGTCCTTCTTTACCGATGGCCAGGGATAGCTGAAAGTCAGGGACAACAGCAACGGCTGATTTCTCAGCTTCATCAATAAAGACTCTTTCCACCTTGGCGGGGCTTAAGGCGCTGATGATAAGCTGTTCCGGATCTTCACTCCATGTGATAATATCAATCTTTTCACCAAAGATTTCATCCACTACCGCCTGAACACGAGTACCTTTGTTTCCTACGCAAGAGCCTACTGGATCTATATTTTCATCTGCTGTATATACCGCCATTTTCGTTCTGGAACCGGCTTCTCTGGAAATACTCCTGATTTCCACGGATCCATCCATAATCTCAGGAACTTCAAGCTCAAATAATTTTCGTACCAACCCAGGATGAGATCTGGAAAGAAATACTTGGGGTCCTTTCGGTGTCTTTTTTACATCCATTATATATACGCGGATCCTGTTATTAACTTCATACTTTTCACCGTAAACCTGCTCTGTAGCAGATAAAATACCCTCTGTTTTTCCTAAATTTACAAATACGGTCTCATTGCTGACTCTTTGAATGTATCCCGTAGCAATGCTACCCACTTTGTTGGAATAATCGTCAAAGATCATCCCTCTTTCGGCTTCTCTTATGCGCTGTACCACTACTTGTTTTGCAGTTTGAGCTGCAATCCTACCAAAGTCCTTAGGTGTGACCTTGTTTTCTACAACATCTCCAATTTCATATTTTTTGTCAATTTCCATCGCATCTTCTAATGAGATTTGCGATAATTTGTCCTCCACATGCTCTACAACATCCTTATGCATGTAAACATCAATATCTCCAGTATCCTTGTCAATGTTCACTCTTACATTTTGTGCCGTTCCATAATTCTTTTTGTATGCAGAGACCAATGCAGATTCAATTGCATCAATTAACATTTCTTTAGAAATATTTTTTTCCTTTTCAAGTTCCTCTACAGCCCGGATAAATTCTTTATTCATTTTTTTCTTCATTCCTCCTTAGAAAATGACAGCTAATTTTGTCTTTGCCGCCATTTTAAAATCTACCTTTATTACATTGCCTTGTTCATCAGAGATTATAATTTGATCCTCTTCTAATCCAATCAGCTTTCCTGTAAGATTTTTTTTGCCATCCAACGCCTTATACAAGTGAACGGTAACCGACCTTCCTGCAAATCTCCTAAAGTCCTTCTCCTTTAATAAAACCCTATCCATACCCGGGGATGAAACTTCCAGATAATAGTTTTGCTCTATGGGATCCAATTCATCTAGTTTTGTACTTAAAAACCTACTTACCTTTTCACAATCATCCGTACCGATTCCTAAATTGGCTTTGGTCTCTGAGCCTCCTGCCATTAATGGATCACAGAAATGTTCCTCCGAGGTTTCTCTGTCGATGTAAACCCTTAGAAACCAATCTTTGACTTCTTTTACAAATTCAACATTATACAGCTCATATCCATTTTCCTGTAAAAAAGGTTCCAGCACTTCCTCGATTAATTCTTTAATAGATTTCTTTGCCATTGCGGTCCTTTCGATCTTAAATTTTTTCTAAATGTTAAAAATGAAAGAGTGGGATTAGCCCACTCTTTACTCCATACCATCTAGTGTTTTCAAGAAATATTTTATCATATAGAAACATTTTACGCAATAGTTATTTTATATTTTCATACGATATATTTTGATAGTTAATGATTTTTTATGCACTTCAAATAGCTTTTTACTTTACTTTTAAAA
>CAZOSB010000039.1:0-18825 GCA_964582545.1 uncultured Anaerovorax sp. | reverse complement strand
TAAATTCATCTGCAAACTCCTGAGCTTCTTTAGAAGTTTTAAACATTTTCCAGTTCCCTGCAATAAATGGTTTTCTCATCCATACCTCCTAATTTCTCTCTACATCTAAATGGTAGATTATTTATCCTGTAACACCGCAACCCCGGGCAGCACCTTTCCCTCCAAAAATTCTAAGGAAGCGCCTCCCCCCGTTGATATATGAGTCATTTTATCAGCCAAACCAAACTGTGCCACTGCCGCTGCAGAATCACCGCCGCCGATGATGGTTACTCCCTGACTTTTGGCCAGAGCTTCTGCCACCTTTAGAGTACCTTCCGCAAAGTTAGGAAGCTCGAAAACTCCCACGGGACCATTCCAAATCACCGTCTTTGCTTTGGATATTTCCTCTGTAAACAACTGCATGGTCTTAGGACCTATATCCAATCCCATATAGTTTTCAGGCATTTTATCTGAATCAAAGAACCCGGATTCCGCATCGTTACTAAACTCCGTCGCCCCCTTTACATCCACGGGCAACATCAGGTTCACACCCTTCTCTTTAGCTTTTTTCATCAGAGAGTCCGCCAGTTGAACATTCTCAGCATCTAAAATGGATTTTCCGATTTCATAACCCATAGCTTTGTAAAAAGTAAAGATCATACCGCCACCGATAATCAAAGTATCCACCTTCTCCAATAGATTTTCGATTACGAGAATCTTATCTCCCACCTTTGCACCACCCATGATGGCTACAAAAGGTCTGGCAGGGTTTTCCACCGCATTTCCTAAAAATTCCACTTCTTTTTCAATTAGAAATCCTGATACTGCAGGTATAAAATCTGCCACGCCAGCTGTGGATGAATGGGCTCTATGTGCTGTGCCAAAGGCATCATTAACAAAGAGTTCCGCCAGTTCTGCCAGTTCCTTGGAGAACTCTACGCCGTTTTTCGTTTCCTCTTTACGGAAGCGAACATTTTCCAGAAGCATCACATCCCCATCTTCGAGGTTGGAAGCAACTAGCTTCACCTGAGAATTCACCACCTCCGGAGCACTGATGAAGACGATATCCTTTGCCAAAAGCTGAGACAATCTGTCGGCTACCGGCTGCAACGAATACTTCATGTTGGGCTCTCCGTCAGGTCTACCCAAGTGAGACATGAGAATAACTCTTGCCCCTTGCTCTACGAGGTAATTGATGGTAGGCATGGCGCTTGTGATTCTGATGTCATCGGTAATGGCACCCTCTTTGGATAAAGGTACATTAAAGTCGCACCTTACGATGACACGTTTTCCACGAACATCTATATCTTTTACTGTTTTTTTCATGCTACAGACCCTTTTTGATCACATATTCCATCAGGTCTACAGCTCTGTTGGAGTAACCCCACTCGTTGTCGTACCAAGAGAGAACTTTTACCATGTTTCCTTCCAAAACCATAGTGGAATCAGCATCTACGATGGACGATCTTTCATCTTCCTTAAAATCGATAGAAACCAATGGCTCCTCGCAGAATCCTAAAATTCCTTTCAACTCTCCTTCTGAAGCCTTTTTTAGAGCTGCGTTTACTTCCTCTTTAGAGGTGGCCTTTTTCACTTCAAATACGATGTCCACAACAGAAACTGCAGGGGTTGGCACACGCATAGCCATTCCATTCAGCTTTCCTTTTAATTGTGGCAGTACCAGTGAAACCGCTTTGGCAGCACCGGTGGTGGTAGGAATCATAGAGACTGCAGCCGCTCTGGCCCTTCTCAAATCGCTATGAGGTAGATCTAAAATTCTCTGATCATTGGTATAGGAATGGATTGTGGTCATAAGTCCTTTTTCTATACCAAACTCTTTGTCAATAATTTTCGCAAAAGGTGCCAGACAGTTTGTGGTGCAAGAAGCATTGGAAAGTATATGATGGTTCGCTGCATCGTATTTTTCTTCATTGACGCCCATTACAATGGTGATATCTTCATCTGTAGCCGGTGCAGAAATAATGACCTTTTTTGCCCCTGCCTTAATATGTTTTTCAGCATCAGCCTTTTTTGTGAACAGTCCAGTGGACTCCAATACAACTTCTACACCCATGGCCTTCCATGGTAACTCTTCAGGGTTTCTCACCGCTAAAATTTTAATCTCTTTTCCATTGACTACAATTGCATCATTTTTCGCTTCTACAGTCCCTTCAAATTTACCGAAACAACTGTCATATTTCAATAAGTGTGCCAAGGTTGCAGGACTAGTGATGTCGTTAATCGCTACTATTTCAAAATCTGCATTCTTTGCAAGTGCTGCCTTAAAGGCATTCCTTCCGATTCTTCCAAATCCATTAATTCCAACTTTTGTTTTCATTTTTTACCTCCTAAAATTTTATACTTAAATATATTATTTAATATATTTATTAAATATTTAATATCGTTTTCTTTTGGATGAAGATGGAACTTTCATCTCTTCCCTATATTTTGCCACAGTTCTTCTAGAAATATCAAAACCATTCTCTTTTAGTTTTTCCACTATCGTCTGATCACTGTAGGGAGACTTTGGTTCTTCGCCATCCACGATTTCTCGAATAAAGGTCTTGATGCTTTGGGATGCCACCCCTTCCCCCAGCGCATTGGAAACGCCACTGGTAAAAAAGTACTTCAGCTCAAAGACGCCTCGAGGACTCTGCATGTATTTCCCATTGATAGATCTGCTGACCGTAGATTCATGGATGCCTACCTCATCGGCAATTTGTTTCAAGGTCAGAGTTTTTAAATACTTAGGTCCACTCTCAAAAAAATCCACTTGATATTTTACTACTGCTGTTACCACATTGTAAATAGTTTGTTTTCTCTGCTCTATACTTCTTATGAGCCACAATGCAGAATTTAAACGATCAGACAGAAACTTTGAAATATTGGATTCCTTCTCAGCATCCATAAGCATCTTTTTATAATAGGAGCTGATGTTCAGCCTAGGAGCATTATTCTCATTTACGGTAACAATATACTCATCCCCTACTTTTTCCACCGTCACATCAGGCACCACGTAACGAGTTGCCACATCATCGCTGAACTGTCTTCCGGGTTTAGGTTCCAGAGACTTGATAATATCACTAATTTCTTGCACTTCGTTTACAGTAATATTTAACGCCTTTGCTATATTGGATATGCGGTTTGATGCAATGTCCTCCAAGTGGTGTTGGATGATTTCATTTACATGTGGGGAAACCTCTCCCATAAAACCCAATTGAATCAAAAGGCACTCCTTTAAATCCCTGGCTCCTACACCTGCCGGTTCAAAGCCTTGAATAGCATCTAAAACGATATTTACCTTGTCCTCAGAAATGTTAAGCGCCTTGGAGATTTCCTCCACGGATTGTGTCATATACCCATTTTCATCCAACGATTCAATGATATAACGCCCAGCTGCACGACAACTTTTTTTGATGGGCGCAAACTGAAGCTGAAACATTAAATGCTCTGTAAGCGTAATCTCAGAGGTAGAAAATTGTTCGAATGTATATTCTGAACTCTCACTTTTCTGAGAATTTTGCTTGTAGCTTATATCATCAAATTCTCTCTCCCTGAAATATTCACCCCAATCAAATTCTTCAGCTTTAACCCGTTCTGTTCCTTCGCCACCTTCATTTCCATCCTTGTCTTTGTCCTTTTCGCCTCGAGTAATCCCGTTCTCGCCAAAGTCCTCTTGCTCTAAAATCGGATTGACCAAAAGCTGTTCCTCAACAAAAGACTCCAGCTCTTGGGAATTAAACTGAAGGATTTGTATGGCCTGAATCAATTCAGGTGTCATGATTAATTTTTGTGTTTGTTCTATGGTCAGTTCATATCCCAGCTTCATCGTTTCACTCCGTTAAATCAAAACTAATGTATATGAGAGTATATTTTCAAGATTAGGATTTAATTTTTTATTAGGTTTTAAATGCCATTCATTCAATTGCTTTGACAATACCAGAACAGCATTAATAGTATATCACAAAATGTAATATGATTGAACATAAAAATTAATTTTTTTATTTAAAATGGAATCTTCCTGTAGCACAACTTTTCTAAAATTTTTTATTTTTGAATTAGGACTTTAAAACTTAACTTTTTAAAAAACCTATAGATGTATTCATTATATTTTGTTATAATTTAATTGAAATTATTTTAATTAAATCAATATCGCCTTTATCAACTAGAAAGGAATCTTATGATTTCAAACATAAAGCAGACTTCATTTATTATAATATATCTAATAATTATTTCTGTGATTTGTATTGGTGCGTTTATTTATAATCAAGTACTTCAGGACAACTTTTCTGAGTCAACTTGTTTATCACTACAGGAAGTGTTAAATCAACAAAAGTTAAGTTTTCAATTTAAATTAGAAGGAGAGATCAATTCTTTAAAAATTCTTTCCAGAGAATTGACAGATCGATATACTGATTTTAATGACTTATCTAAATGTGTCAGCGCTATCGATGCAGCTAAACAAAATACCGATTTTGGCTTCATAACTTTAGCCAATCTAGATGGTTTGGGCATTGCTAACAATGGTCGTCAAGTAGATGTAGGCTATCAAAAGTATTTTCAAAAGGCTGCTTTGGGGGAAACCTTTATTTCTGACCCATTTGCTCCTCCGTTTGATGAAGGTCTGTTAGTGGCTGTTGCTACGCCGGTATATTCTTCTGGAGAAATAAGTGCAGTTCTGATCGGTTTATTTGAATTAAACAAGATGGACGGTGTATTTGCATCCTCATTCCAAGGAAATGGACATGCCTACGTTTGCACAATCTCCGGCGATGTTATAACTAGAACAGACTCTAAAAATTCTACAGCAAAAAATAATCTTTTAAGACTTTTTAAATCTGCAACCGTAACCAAATATGACACCTATGATATGGTAAAAGAAAATATGCAGAAAGGCAAAAAGGGTCATTCCGAATATATTCTTGACGGTCAAAGACGACTTATGCATTATGAACCCCTTGGAATCAGTAACTGGTATGTGGTCTCAGTTACAGGTTACAACTATATCAACCAGCAGGTTACTGAAATTATGAACAACACAATTTTGCTAACCACATGTATCATATTGTTATTTTCAATTTTATTTGCTGTGTATCTTTTTAACTATAGCAAGTTAAGAAAAGCTGAAGCTGAAGTGCGGGAAGCAGACCAACGGACACAGCTTATGCTTAATGCCACCCCTATCGGCAGCATTCTGTGGAGAAAAGATTTTACTATAATGGACTGCAATGAAGAAATATTAAAAATGTTTGGTTTAAAAAACACATCAGATCTTTCAACTAATTTTTTCGAATTATCTCCAAAGCATCAACCTAATGGTGCCCTTTCGAAAGAGTTAGCTTTAAGTTATTTGTCAAAATCTCTGGAAGAAGGATATTCAAAATTCGAGTGGGTTCATCAAAGTTTGACCGGAGAACCGATTCCCTCAGAGGTTGTCCTCGTACGCCTAAGTTACAAGGGGGAGTATGTTATAGCCGGATATTCGAGAGATTTACGAGAACAAAAATCCATGATGGACGAAATCAATAAGATGCTAAAGAATGCAATTTTAGATGAAAAATGCTTTCGTGCATTGACGGTACATTCCAAAATGGCTGTTGTGGAATGGGACAATTCCATAAAAAAGGTTCGTTCTTATAAAAGCGTAGAAGATTTATTTAAGATAAATCTCGAAGAAAAAAAAGATTACAAAGATTTGGTTCCTTTCAATATGATACATTCAGAGGATATCCATATTTATGGAAAAATTCTGGAGTCAGTTAAACTCGGAGAGTCCTTTAATTCCATTCGATTGCGCTTAAAGACAGAAAGTGGCGATTATAGGTGGTGCAATTACTCAGGAATAACCGTCAGAGATGATGATGGGAATATTTACAAGACCATCGGTTTTTTTGAAGACATTGACGAAGAAGTGAAAAGGGAAGAGACTTTACAGCAAAAATCCAAAATAGATGCATTAACCCGAATGTACAACAAGGATGCGGTAAGGTTACTAATCACGGAGGCCATGAGCAACACCTCCAACGGCACAGAACATGCTGTAATCTGTTTAGACCTTGATAATTTCAAGAAAATAAACGATAGCTTTGGTCATTTATACGGTGACGAGGTTCTTATAGAGATTTCCTCTAAAATTAAAAAAATGTTTCGCTCCAGTGACATATTGGGGCGTTTTGGCGGAGATGAATTCGTTTTATTTATGCAAGATTTCCCAGATATTGAGTTTTTAAAGGAAAAGATGACAGCTCTCAATAATAGCATACGCAAAACTTATAAATCCGGCACTGTGGAACACACCGTTTCAGCAAGTATCGGAATCTCTTTGTATCCCATTCACGGAACCAGTTATGACGAACTATATAGAAAAGCGGATGCCGCTTCCTATATTGCCAAAAGAGAAGGCAAGGATCGATATAAATTCCATGAGGAGTAACCTCATTGGTCCGCTCCTTATGGATATTTCCCAAAACTATGGTTTGTACCCTTGTCTATTCCAGATCGGGAAAACCCATTTGCCGAAGGACCTCAAATAATACGATATTGACCGCATTGGAAAGATTTAGAGATCTCAATCGAGAGTCCCCACACATGGGAATTCGGATGGCATTCTCTTCATACCTTTGAATAAACTCGATTGGTAAGCCTTTGGTTTCCTTTCCGAAGATTAACATGGCACCATCCTTGTACAACATGTCTGTATATTTATGTTTCCCCTTGGTGGTAACCGGATACAACTTCATCTCAGATTTTTCTCCATATTGATCCAGAAACTCTTCCAAGCTCTTGTGGACTTTTAATTTAACAAAGGGCCAATAATCCAATCCTGCACGCTTTAAAGTTTTGTCATCTATTTTAAAACCTAAGGGTTCCACCAAATGTAGCATTACCCCTGTGGCTGCACAGGTTCTGGCAATATTTCCCGTATTAGGCGGTATCTCAGGTTCTACAAGAACAATATGTAACATTCTATTCCTCCATAAATAATTGATCATTTTAATATTTTGTTTATATAATAATATTAATTTCAGATTTTTTAAAGCATTTTTTTATTTTTAATTTAATTTATTATTCATTTGTTATATAATATATACGCCATGTGAAAAAACCGAGAGTTGAAATAACGTTTGGCTTATATATTAACCAAAGAAAAATTCAGGAGGAAACAATGAAAACTGTAAAAATCGGACTACTGGGACTAGGCAATATAGGAACAGGTACCTATAAAGCTCTGACCATGAACAAAGAACTGATAAAGTCTAAAACTAACGTGGATATTTCCATTACGAAAATATTGGAAAAAGACGTGGACAGGGATAGAGGAATTGAAATACCAAAGGAGTTATTTACCCAGGATCCGGAGGAACTATTGTCAGACCCTGATATAGATTTAGTGATAGAGTTGCTGGGAGGGATTGAACCTGCATCCGGCTTTATGTTGCAGGCATTAAAAAATGGAAAACATGTGGTCACTGCAAACAAAGCCGCTGTTGCCGCAAATTATGAAGCCTTTATGCAGTCTGCAGAGGAAAGTAAGGTCATGTTCCGCTTCGAAGCAAGCGTAGGGGGAGGAATTCCTATTTTAAACGCCTTATCCACTGCACTTTTAGCCAATGAGTTTGAAGAAATTTCAGGTATTGTAAACGGTACCACCAATTACATTCTCACACAAATGTCAGAATACGGTCTAGATTATGATGAAGTCTTAAAGGTTGCACAGGAAAAGGGTTTTGCAGAAGCCGATCCTACTGCAGACGTAGAAGGTATCGATGCAGCAAACAAGCTTTCCATATTAATTGCCCTTGTCTTTGGCAACATCATTTCTCCTGACCAGATTTCCACCCAAGGAATTACAAAAATTTCTAAGGAAGACATCGGAGTAGCTACTCAGTTGGGATACAAGATTAAACTGCTTGCTACTGCCAGAAAGGTTGAAAATCAGTTAGAATGTCATGTACAGCCTGCGTTTGTGCCACAAACTCATCCTTTGGCTTCTGTGAGCAATGAGTTTAATGCTATATTTGTAAAAGGGAATGCTGTGGATGATTTAATGTTTTATGGCAAAGGTGCAGGTCCCCTGCCAACAGCCAGCGCCGTATTAGGTGATGTGATAGAGATTGTCAAATCCATGGAAAAAGAGGCAGCGTTTGACAATCCGTTTTCTCATGGAGAAAGCTTACAATTAGATTATATGGGTGAGGGACAAAACAAATACTATGTCAGTTTGACTGCAAAAAATATTCCAGGTACGTTAGGTAAAATTACCACTACTTTAGGGGAATACGGCATAGGCATTGATTCTATTATGCAATTAGCTACCGATGCAAAGACCGGAGAAGAAGTTCCCGTGGTATTTATTCTCCACGAGGTCACTCGAGATCGTTTGGATGATGCTTTGGTGTCTATCGTGGTCAGCAGATTTGCAACCAATGTAACCAGCATCATCAGAGTAGTATAACAGGGGGATGAAAAATGAATTTATATGAACAATGGCAAGATTTAATCAACAACCAAACGGATAAAACCTTTGAAGAGTTTTGGGAAAAGTACAGCACCACCGAAAAAAACATTTATACAGAAATTTTAACTTCCCCTGAGGAAAAGGTTGAGGGTACTTTTCAGCAACTGGCGGAAAAGTATCAGGCGGATCCCGCCATCTTTATGGGATTTTTAGACGGAATCAATTCCAGTCTAAAGGTTGGGCAGGAATTTGAAAAATTTGATGAAAGCTCCAAGGTTTCTTTAGATATTGATTATAAAAAGCTTTTCTTTAACATGCTGGAGGCAAAAGCTGATTACCTCTACTCCATCCCTCAATGGGAAAATATTTTATCAGAGGAAGAAATGGCTGAGATAATAAAGGAACACAAGAGATCTAAAATTGTAGTTAAGGAAAAAGAACCTGGCAGAAATGAGGCTTGCCCGTGCGGCAGTGGTAAAAAGTACAAAAAATGCTGCGGAGGAAGGAATGAGAAGTAGCGGGATTCTGCTCCCTATCAGCAGCCTGCCATCGCCCTTTGGTATAGGGACCTTGGGGCAGGAGGCTTTTCATTTCATTGATTTTTTAAAGGATAGTGGACAACGCTATTGGCAAATTCTTCCCCTATGTCCCACAGGTTATGGAGATAGCCCTTACCAGAGCTTCTCCTCTTTTGCATGTAACCCCTATTATATCGATTTAGATATTCTGGTTGCCGACGGACTACTCAGCTATGAGGATATTGACCAATCCGGCTTAAGGGCTGACCCCAATAGAGTGGACTATGAGAATTTATTTGAAAAAAGATTTAATCTTTTACGAATTGCAGTAAATGCCTTAGATAAGTTCAGTAATGAATTTGTTTCTTTTCAAAAAGAAAACGCATTTTGGCTAGAAGATTATGCCTTATTTATGGCTATTAAGGCTGAAAATCACATGGTGGCTTTTCAAAATTGGCCTGAGCCACTCCGAATCCGAGATAAAGAAACTTTAGAAGAAAAGCGACAATCTTTATGGGAAGAAATCCACTTCTGGTCAGCGCTTCAATTCCTTTTTTACTCCCAATGGCAAAACGTGAAGCGGTATGCAAAGGAAAGAAACATTCAAATCATTGGGGATATTCCCATCTACGTATCCCCTGATTCAGCAGATCTATGGGCAAACAGCAAACTGTTTCAGGTAGATGAAAACAAGCACATGATCGAGGTCGCTGGTTGCCCACCCGATGGATTTTCAGAGGATGGTCAACTGTGGGGAAATCCCCTCTATGACTGGGATTACCACAGAGATACGGATTTTCAGTGGTGGATTCAGCGAGTAAAATATGCTGCCACGCTTTACGATCTGGTACGGATCGATCATTTTAGAGGTTTTGCCGGCTATTATGCCATCCCTGCTGGGGAACAGACTGCTAGAAATGGTCGTTGGCGGGAGGGTCCGGGCAAATTGGTCATTGACGCCCTGAAAAAAAGTCTTCCCTACATCTGCATCATCGCTGAGGATCTGGGTTATCTGACAAAGGAGGTCAAAAGATTGCTGAAGTACAGCGGTTTTCCTGGCATGAAGGTTTTGCAATTTGCTTTTGACTCCAGCGAAAGCAGTGATTACCTTCCCCACAATCACAAGAAGAACTGTGTAATCTATACAGGCACTCATGACAATACCACCACCACCCATTGGGTTTCCAGTGCTCCTTCAGAAAATGTGGCTTTCGCTAAAGAATATCTGGGAGTGGATTCCGACGATCAAATAACGGAGCAATTCATAAGAACAGCGTTTTCCAGTGTAGCTCAGACAGCCATCATCCCTATGGCAGACTGGCTGGAATTAGGTAGTGAGGCAAGAATCAACGCACCTTCTACCTTAGGAAACAACTGGGTGTGGCGTTTGTCAAAGGAATCGCTAACACCGGAGCTTTCTCAAAAAATCAAAAGATTTTCAAAAATTTATGGAAGAAGATAGCGGTTATTGTTTGTTATTGAATATACCTACAATAATCATTGATGCCACAGGATTCACATGCCGGTTTTCTGGCATCACAGCACAAGCGCCCATGCCATATGAGACTGTGATGTGTCTTGCTCCATCGATGCTCCGGTACAGCCTTCATCAGCGCCAACTCCGTCTTTAACACATCCTTTTCCGCCACTAACCCTATGCGGTTGGAAACCCTGAAGACGTGGGTATCCACAGCGATTCTCTGATGACCAAAACCTACGGAAAGCACTACATTTGCGGTTTTTCTGCCAACACCCGGCAGCTTAATCAACTCCTCATAATCCTCAGGAACCTGTCCCCCGTATTCCTCCACAAGCATCTTTGCCAAAGCTTTGATGTTTTTTGACTTGGTCTTATACATACCGATTCTTTTAATGGCATTCTCCAATTCTTCCAAATCTGCCTCTGCCAGAGCCCCCGGGTCAGGATATTGTTCAAATAAATTTGGCGTGACCTGATTTACGCTTTTATCTGTGGTCTGAGCGGAAAGTGCCACAGCAATCAATAGTTGGTATACATTTTTATAGGTTAAAGCACATTCTGCTTCAGGATACATACCCTCCAACTTATCTAAAATTTCATTAACTTCTTTCTTTGTGATTTTCTTTTTCATCAAAGCCTAGTTCCTCTCCTAAAGCATATTGCCGCACTTCCCGATTTTCGCCTTACCTTATTTTCTAATCACTTGGCATTTTTAAATTTATCTTCATATGATCGTCTGAATAGGAAAACCCCATACTTTCATAGATGGGGGCCCCCATTTCCATAGCATATAATTCTACCTGACAACATCCTGCTTCTTTTGCTGATTCCATGGTCAACTCCACTAACTTTCTGCCGATTCCCTGAGAACGATACTCAGAGCAAACAAAAACATTACCGATATAGCCCACCCTTCCGTTAGGACGTTCCATAAGAGGAGGCAATTCATAAAGGCAAAGGTATGTACATCCTATCGATTTTTCCCCATTAAAAGCAAGCCATTGAATCAAAGAGCCTTTTTCCGTGCCACTTTTAAGAAAAGTGCGATTGGACTCTTCCAAAATTTCTCTTTCCTTCAGATTTCTTATAAATCCTGATTGTTTTAAAAATTCCAATCGCAATTTTAACATCACTTCCAATTCTTCTAAGCTTGCTTTTTTATAGGTGATCATTTTCTTCCTTTCTACTTTAAATCAAATTTGCTTTAAATCATAGAGTTTTTTCCTTAATAATATATCAAATTATTTCCACTTCTTCTTCTACTACGTCTTCCTCTTCTAAGCTTTCTTTCACGTTCCCATTAGTAGACTTAGTTTTTGTCTGCACAGCACCTAGAACTTTTTGAGGCTCCCAAGGAGAAACATAAAATGTAAATTCCATATTAGCAGTAAGCCCGGTACTAAATGGTATAATGCTGAGGTCTGACATTTTATTAATATTTTTAAACTGCTCTTCTGTTATATATGAATATGGAAGGCTGAGTGGTTTACCATATTCATTTGTAGGTATCTGGAATGTACCATCCTCATTTACCGTAATCTCACTTCCTTTCACAGTAAAGCCCTTTAGCTTGATGATCTCCGGAGTAGTAAAAGGAGTTAAATTTTTGAGCAATACCATATTTTTTGCCTTAAGAGATCCCTCCTCATACAAAAGGTCCTCCTGCATTATAAGGTTAATGCCCTCCGAATCTAACTTCTCACCTGTGCTAAAGGTCATGGAATCCGTCACAAAGGAATCGATACCGGTGAGATAAAATTGGTCAATTAAAAGAATTATTTCTTTATCATCTGTAGTCGGTACTAGACGGAATTTACCCAAACCATTTGGGAAATTTAGGTAAGCTTGGAGTTTATCATAGTCCTTAGACGTAAAGGTGCCTTTTTTAGTACCGTTTACATATAATGTGACTTTGTTTGCTAAATCACTATTTTGTGATTGTAATCTTCCCGGAAATACTAAGGAGCTACCCGATATAGTAAGTTCCTCCAAGGAACCCATCCACTTATTAATATCGGTGTTGGTATTTTCTATAGGACTACCATAAACTTTAATGGGTGATGTGACCGTTGCTTCTTTATAATAAACAGTAACCATTCTTCCCAGCATTTGATAATCAGCAGATACAGGGAAAATCATAAACTCATAATTATTAGATAATTTTGAGAAGTCGCTAGAATTGTTTTTATTTTTACAAACTACAATCTTGCCATCTTCCGCTTTGGGTCCAAATAAAGACAATCCCGGAATGGCAGTTACAATTCCATCCGCTCTCTGCAATCCAAGATTTTCCCCATTACTAAAAACCGCTGCAGCTGCATATCCAAAAGCTGCATCCATCCTCTCTGATCCATAAATAACTTGCCCTACTGTTTTATTTTTAGAAGTTTCTCTCATCAATATGTGTTTTCCATCCTTCACTTCAACCTGCTGCTCTACCATAGCTATATTTAGAGTATTATTAAAAAGTACAGCCATTCCTTCTCGAGTAAGGTCTTCGTTAAGATTTACGCCCTCAGTCAAACCAATAGATTGAGCTTTACTTATGGCATTGGCGGCATAGTTATTTCCGATAAAACCGTTGACTTGCTTATCCTTATATCCTACAATTCCCATCAATACAATAGCGGCATCATAACCTTTTATAGGTTCCTCAGGATTAAAATTTTCATTTTCATCCCCTGTTAAAGCCCCATTGCTGATATAGTATCCAATATACCCTTCGCTCCAGCGCCCAGATATATCTTTAACTTGCATCAATCCTTTATAAGCTTTTGAACTGACCAAGGCTTCTTCCTGGGATTCACCCCTATCTAGCCTGTAAGCAGCAGTTACGAATTGCTCTCTGGGAAGCTTTTCTTTTGCAGCAAAATCACCAGTACCTAAGCCATAAGCTATGCCAAGATAATTTGTTGTGCATATGGCAAATTTTCCTTCATCACTGACATTTCCTAGATCATTAAAGGGAAGCGGGGTCGAAGACAAAATAGACCCATCTCCTTCTTTCAAAATAGGGGGAATGATATTGCTGTCGGTCGCCCAAACCATTCCCGGTACAGCAAGACAAAAAATCATGGACAATGTGATTAAAAGTGATAAAATATGATTTTTTTTCATTTTTTTCTCCTTTTCATTCGATCATTTAGATCTTAAAAATACATAAATTCCATTGACTTTAAATTTTTTGCATAAATTATAGTAATGTTATTTTATTAAACTTTTAATATTTTGTCAATGTAATGCTTCATTTTTTCCTTGACAGAAAATACGTTATTTTTCTCTTGACATGACTCTAAATCTCCGCTATTATAATAGAGCACCGACCCGCGGGTCGGATAATAGATAGGAGGACTATAAATTGGAAAAGCAAATTAACAAATCAAGCGATACTACTGAATCAAACCTTACAAATGATGTAGACTACGAGAAAGTGACAAAAGAAACAAATGATTTGAATGATGATTCTACCTTAAAAAATTTAAACATTACAATGGAAGATAATTTTCAAAAAAAGAAAAGAAGTTTCAAAGGGATGCTTTTCATATTAATAATCGTATTGGCCTGCGGAGGACTTTTAGCCTACAGAATTGTAGAAAAAAATAAACCGCCTGAGGAGGAAGAAAAAATACCGGTAAATATTAAGGTGGTCTCTGCACAAATTGCAACCATTTCCGCCACCTCTCCCCTTTCCGGAAGGGTACAACCTAAAGAAGAAGTATCTGTAATTCCCATGGCCAACGGCAAGGTCACAAATGTGAACGTGAAACTGGGCGATTGGGTTGCCGCAGGAACGGTGCTCTTTAACATCGACCAAGGCTCTTTAGGCTCATCCTACAATCAAGCTGCAGATGCCGTTACCACAGCGCAGACAAATTTGATAAGAACGGAATTGCTATACAATGAGGGTGCTGTTTCATTGCAGCAATACGAACAAGCCAAAAGTGCTTTGGTTTCGGCTCAAGCTTCTTTGAATACCATCTCGGAAAATATGAAAAATTATACTGTAACCGCCCCAATCAATGGCTACATCACCTCTGTCAACGTATCCAAGGGCTCTATGGCTTCTGGTGCAGGCGGTCCTGCCGTAGTAATCGCAGATTTGTCCGAGCTACTAATTAAGGCAAATATATCTGAAAATTTAATCAGTAAAATAAAAATTGGTGATGCAGTACAAATTTTCCTTAAGACATTATCGGATACACCTTATGCTGGAAAAATCAAAGAAATATCACCGGCTCCTGCCAATGGTTTACTGACATACCCCATTACCATATCCATAGATAATTCAACGAAGGAGATTAAAGCAGGGATGTTTGCCGAAGTGCAAATCGTGTCGGAGCACAAAGACAATGTACTCAGCGTCCCCTCTAAAAGCATCTTAATTAAAGGTGGTGTTTCCCACGTTGTGGTGTTGGAACAAGATATGCCTGTATTTAAACCTGTAACTACCGGCTTAGATAACGGGGAGTTTATCGAAATCATATCCGGTATCAATGCTGGAGATTTAGTCATCACTGAAGGTCAGCATTTTGTGACAGAGGGCGAACCTGTAACCATTATAGAATAGGAGACTGAAATGAATTTATCCAAATTAGCTATTAACAGACCTGTTGCTTCTATAATGCTTACCTTTGTGGTCATATTGGTGGGCACCGTTTCCCTCTTTGGGCTACCCAGAGATTTAATGCCCAAAATGGATTTCCCGGTGGCTTTGGTAGTGTGCCAGTATCCCAACGCTTCCCCTGAAGAGGTGGAAACTATCATCACAAAACCTTTGGAACAGGCTTTGGCGGCAGTGGAAGGTCTGGATGAAATCATGTCCATGACCTCTCAGGGAACCTCTATTGTCTTGGTACAGTTTCAAATGAGCACTGATATGAATTTTGCAACATTAAATATGAGAGAAAAAATTGCCATGGTATCCGGCGCTCTTCCATCTGAAGCTTCCGATCCCATGGTCATTAAGATGGACATGAATGCCACGCCCATCATGCAGATTTATGTCTCCGGGGATATGCCTCTGGATGAATTGAACAGGACTGTGGAAGAAAACTTTCTCTCCTACTTTGAGCGTACAGCAGGTGTAGCTTCTGTTAACGTTTATGGTGGCGTTACTTCCGAAGTGAGCATCGCCTTTGATCAGGAAAAATTATCCGGTTACGGTTTAACCTTAGCGCAGATTAGCCAGATGTTAGCCGCAGAAAACATTAACATGCCCAGCGGTAATGTCTTAAACGGTTCAAAGGAAATTATAGTCAGAACCTTAGGAGAGTTTCAAAATATCGAAGACATCAAAAATTTACCTTTAACACTGACGGATCAATCCATTATACGATTAAATGATCTGGCAACCATCGGAGAGGGTTACAAGGATCAAACCTCCATCAGCAGAGTTGACGGAAAAACATCGGTGGCAATTACCATAACGAAACAATCGGATGCAAATACCGTCAATGTTTCCAAGGCAATTCAAAAGGAAATGGCAAAGCTGAAAAAGTCCAACCCCGATATGGATTTCGTAGTGGGCTTTGATCAAGCTGACTTTATTAACAGCTCTATCACATCAGTAGCCCAATCAGCACTTACAGGAGCCCTGCTTGCTGTTGTGGTCATTTTTCTGTTCCTGAGAAACCTACAAACTACCATGATTATTGCCATATCCATCCCTACCTCATTTTTAGCCACATTCGCTTTAATGAGCTTGCGAGGTATGTCCTTAAATCTCATTACCCTTTGCGCCCTAACCTTGGCTGTAGGTATGTTGGTAGACAACTCCGTGGTTGTTTTGGAAAATATCTTCCGAACCAGACAAAATACCGACTCTGCCAATGAAGCCGCCTTGAAAGGTAGCAGAGAAATTGTAGCCGCTGTAGTTGCTTCTACTTTGACGAGTATCGTTGTCTACTTACCTATCGCCATGAGTGATGGTATTTCTGCGCTCATGTTTAGAGATTTTTGCTATACCATTATCATCGCTTTAGTAGCTTCTCTGGTGGTTTCGTTAACCGTGGTTCCCATGCTGGCATCCAAAGTTATGTCACATGCGTTATCCACGGACTATATTCGCGTTGGAAGGCTTCACTATCGATTTAAACTCATACCCCTCTTTACCAAGTTTATCGATTGGGTCACAGACTCCTATGAGAGTTTTATCCGAAGAAGTCTAAACATGAAGAAGCGAATTATTGCTGCCTGTATCGGTCTATTTGTCTTATCCTGTTCTCTCTTGGGAGTGATAGGAATGGAATTTATGCCTTCCTCTGACGAAGGTACCTTTAAGGTAGATGTAAAAATGCCTTACGGAACTTCTCTCAGTGATAAGGACAAATTGGTAACCGAGTTAGAAACCTATATTTTAGGCATACCTGAACTAAAGCACTGCACCGTTGACATTGGAAATACCAACCCTATGTTTGGAGGAAGCAGTGATGATGCATCTCTTAGCGTTACCTTAGTCAGCAAAACGGAGAGAGAAAAAAGCACCGAGCAAATTGTAAATCAAGTTAAGAAAAAGTTCCGCAATATTTCGGGAGCTGAAATATCTGTCACCCAATCCTCAGCAATTATGGGGGGAATGGGCGGAGGCACAAATGCCAGTATGAACCTAACCATCAAGGGCAAAGAGCTAGAGGGATTAGAGAAGGTATCTCAAGATTTGGCAGATATAATCAAGGAAATTCCAAATGTGTCAGAGGTTTCCACCGGTATTGAAGAAGGAAATCCTGAAATTAAAATCAAATTGGATCGAAACACGGCTGCATATTACGGAATCTCCGCTTACCAGTTGGCAAATGGCTTAAAAACCGCCTTGTCAGGCTCTACTTCCACTAAGCTGAAGGTTGCCGGGGATGAAATCGAAGTAAACCTTGCTCTATCTGATGAATACGGTCAATCCGTGGAAAATATGAAGCAGGTGATGATTCCTACGCCTACGGGTCAATACGTTGCTGTAGGTCAAATCGCATCCTTTGAATTTGATAATTCCCCACGAATGATTAATCGACATAATCAGATTCGATACATGGATGTGGCTATAACCATTTCCGGCAATGATTTGGGAGGTGTTTCTGAAAAAATATTAAAAAAGGTAAATCAATATCCGTTCCCAGAGGGTTACTATTATGAAACCGGTGGACAACAAGAACAGATGATGGAAGCCTTTGGTCAGTTGCTCTTAGCCATGGTGGTGGCCATTCTACTGGTTTACTTCCTGCTGGCCGCTCAATTTGAGGCGCTTCTGTTACCTATTGTAGTTATGATGGCCATACCCTTCGCCATGTCAGGTGCCTTTTTTGCCCTATTTATTTTCGGCAAAACATTGTCTATCACATCCTTTATCGGCTTGATCATGCTTATCGGTATCGTAGTAAACAACTCCATTCTTCTCATTGAGTTTATCCGGCAACATAAGTTGACAATGGACAGAGACGAAGCTATTGTTCAGGCAGGAAAAAGAAGACTGCGCCCCATATTGATGACCACAGTTACTACGTGTGTGGGAATGGTTCCTATGTCACTGGGTATCGGTGAAGGTGGTGAAGTGTTGGCTCCTATGGGAATATCCATCATAGGTGGTCTTGTAGCATCAACTTTAGTTACCTTAATCATGATCCCTGTATTGTATGCCTTAATCGATGACAAGAGGTTGAAAAGAATTAAAAAGCATGATATAAAAGTTGCTCGTTTAGCAGAACAGGAAGAAAAATGGTTAAAGGAGGTTGCAGAACGTGACAGAGCAAAAGCACACTAAAAGAGACTTGATTTTAGATTCTGCCTTTGAGCTCTTTATGAAAAACGGATATGAAAATACAAAAATTATTGAAGTTGCAGAGCGAGCAGGTATCGGTAAAGGTACGGTTTATGAGTATTTTAAAAGCAAAGATGAATTGTTTTGCGAAATATTAAAGACTAAGATTTTGGATTCCTATTATCATACTCAACAAAATCTTCAAGGCATAAAAAGTAATGAAGAAAAACTAGAATGTTTAATTATGAAGGAACTAAACAACGCCAAAGTCTTTGGAAATATGCAAAACATCCTCCCAAACCTTTTTCATGGAATGAACGAATCTACAAATAAGGATTTTATTTCTTCTATGCATCAGTTAATGGAAATTAAATTTAAAATTATTTTTGGAATCGTAAGCGACGGGATTTCTTCAGGAGAGTTTAAGCAATTAGACCCCCTTATGGCTACCCTCTCCCTCATGGGAACCATCAGTTTTTATATCGCCTTTTGCAGCAATTTTATGCCTTGTATGCCCGAATTGGAAAAGATGAAGACAGCGCCCTGGCGAGAGGAAGAACTTTTTTCCATGATATTTGAAGGAATTCGGAAAAATTAAAAAAACGTGGAAATGACGGAATCAAAGCTTCCTATTTCCTTATGT
>CAZOSB010000038.1:0-18953 GCA_964582545.1 uncultured Anaerovorax sp. | reverse complement strand
GTACAAAAGATAATACTTTTCTCATGTTTTAAATTCCTCCTTTAAGGTTTTCTTCCGTAGGGGATTTTCATAGATTTTCTTGGTTCAAATTTCTCCCCCCTACTAAGAAGATAATTTGACATTATCCTCAGTAGAAGTTATTTAAATCATAAAATTTGTAAGTTCAGTAAAATTAAAACAGTTAAAAAAGATAATTTTAAGATTGAAAATTGGAATAAAATGAAAAAAAATATTGGATCTATATGAATCCTGATAAAATAATATTTTTAATAAAAATTTTTATTTTGGCTCCATGTTAATCATACCTCTAGGGTGTTTCGAAGCCATAATTTCTCTTTTATGTTTATTGTTTGTATGCAAGTAAAGCTGTGTTGTAGAGATAGAGCTGTGCCCCAGAAAATCTTGGATGTATTTGATGTCTACTCCTTCTTCTAAAAGAAGAGTAGCAAAGGTGTGCCGAAAAACATGAGGAGTAACATTTTTATCGATATTGCATTCTTTTGCATATCGTCTAACCATACTTCTTACGGAGGCTGTGGTAAGTTGTTCTAAATTTTTCGTGATAAATATGTAGGGAGAGTAGACTTTAACATTTTTTCTAACTTTTAAATAATTGACCAGGGCCCTTTCCACTTCTTCATTTTCTAAGAAGACAAGGCGTTCTCGATTTCCCTTTCCATGTATGAGAATATACATGTTCTCTAAATCCACATCTTCAAATTTTATGGAACATAGTTCACTGACCCTCATTCCTCCTACGAAGAGAAGTTCAAAGATCGCCACGTTTCGAATCCATAAAAAATCGTAAGAATTGGTTTTTACATCATCAAGGCTGTAAATATGCTCATAAGGTTTTGAATCATAGACCACCCGCAACAAGACAGAAATTTCTTCCTTCGTCAATGACACCCTCAGCTTTATAGGTTCCCTGAGCCTAAGCTTAAACTTATGGAACGGATTCTCAGAGACCAATTCCATATACTCTAAGTAGTTGAATAAGGATTGAATTCCCGCAAATCTTCTTTTGATGGTTTTTACAGCATAATCCTGTAAGTATACCACATACTCGTCCAATACGCTTTTGTCCACCCCATTATAGTCGGTTACGGGAGGTTCCTTACCCATCAAGAATTTATTAAAAATCTTGATGTCATGGGAATACCCTCGTACGCTATCTCTAGTCAGTCGCCTGTTTGTTTTACAATACTCTAAAAATCTTTCTGCCTGTTTTAAACACTTTTTTTCTAGCTGGTTCATATGGTGCCCCTTTCGTTTTACGAAGAAACCAACAGTAAACTTCAGTTATAGTTTGATGTTTTGTGCGACTTTTCCTTTTCTTTCTTTTCGATTAGACAAAATCAAAGAAACCACGATGCTAGCAGATATGATTAATGCAATGACTCCAATAGAAACAGGAGTAGAAATATGCAGATCAAACATAAGAATTGTAAGCTTTACTCCAGTAAACATTAATAAAGTGGCGATTCCATATTTTAAAAATGCAAACTTTTCGTACAGCGCGCCTAAGACGAAATAAAGGCTCCTAAGTCCCATGATGGCAAAGATATTAGAGGTATATACAATCAAAGGGTCTCTGGAAATAGCAAATACAGCAGGAATGGAATCTATGGCAAACAAGACATCTGTAAATTCAATCAGAACCACCACGGCAAACAAAGGGGTAAAATATTTTAGCCCATCTATTTTGACCATAAAAAGTTCTCCGTGATATTCATCGGTCATCCTTACCATCTTCCTTAGACCTTTCAGAATTTTGCTGTTGACTAGATCGGGTTCTTCCTCTTTCATAAACATCATCTTTAACCCGCTGATGAGTAAGATTGCTCCAAACACATAGAGCACCCAATGGAACTTGTTGACCACCGCCACTCCTGCCATGATGAATATAAGCCTTAAGATGATGGCCCCAATAATTCCATAGTTCAGAACCCTACGCTGAGCATGACCCTTGACTCCAAATGCTGCAAATAGTGTAATAAATAAAAATAGGTTGTCTAAACTTAGACTGAGCTCAATGAGATAACCACCGAGAAACTCCATGGCTTTATCTGGTCCTTCCCAAAAATAAATCCCTATATTAAAGGCCACGGCAAGTCCAATCCAAAAAATCACCCATTTGATTGCAGATTTCATTTCCATAAACTATTTCTCCTCTATTACGTCCTCTTTCAAGTATACCTCATCGCTTAACTTCTTAATAAACGGCATTCTGGCCGCAATTAGGGTAACCAAAAAGGCAAATAACAACCTCACTATGGTGATAAAAAATATGTTTGCTCCGGCTACACTAAATATAAAAGCGGTTTCAATAATACCATGGCATAAAAACAGAAATATTCCGATCAAAGTGTAGTCTTTCTTTGAAATAGGAGTTTGCTTATTGATTTCGATCAAGGTTCCTGCCCCGTAGGTTACCCCCATGGTCACCCCCACTAACAAAGGAAATATAGACTGTTTTTCCATACCCATAGCCTTTGCCAAGAATTGCATTTTATCCGCTAATTTTTCCATCACATGATAGACCCTGAGAATTTCTATGGTTATCATCAATGGAATGAGAATCTTGGACAAGTTTAATATGGTGGAGAACCAGCCGGTAATAATTTCTTTTAAGATCACATCAAAAGTTGCACTCATAGCAGGTACCCCCCTAGCCAGCCTACCAAAACACCCGTAATAACAGCAAACACCAATCGAAACAACGTAAACTTCCACGCTGACATACCGATTCTCTGCGCTACGGCGGCCTCTACAGGAATAGAGTGAAAGACAAGTGTAATCATGGCTACAGTGGTTATCTGACCTACGGTAAACGGAAAGTTAGACAACGCAGCGGCCACACCGTATTCATCCGTAAAAAAGCCAGTTATGATGGGTACCACCGCTTCAGCCGGTAAATGGAAAAAACCCATAGCCGGGGCACAAGTGTTCTGCAACCACGGAAGAGCTGGCGAATATTTAATAATAACTACAATAGCATATACCGGCAATACTATTTTTAATAACATGATGCCGGTTTTTATGGCTTTAAAAAAACCATCTTTTATAGCAGAACAAAGTAAATCCATGAACGATCCTTTTCAATAGATAAATTGGAATAATTTAGAATATATTAGCATATATTGCGAATAAAGTCAATTGCGAGCTTTTTTATTTGCCATCTTAAAATCATACATTTTTTTATCTGCATTGTTTAATAACGATGCACAGCTCATCCCCTCTTCATAGGTCGTAATGCCATAACTAAAGGACATCATATACTCTCCACTGGTTTGTGACAGGGAATTCAACTCATCCCACAAGGCTTGCGTTACAGCATGACAGGCTTTATAGTCCTTTCCTTCAAAGATCACTAAAAACTCGTCGCCACCCAAGCGGCAGACTGCCTTATTGGGAAAAAATTCTTTGATTAATTTGACAACGATTAAAAGATATAGATCTCCTTCTTGGTGTCCGTAATTATCATTTACGAACTTTAATCCATCTAAATCGATAAAAATAACGAGGAAATCCTGCTTTTCATCTATTCTCTGTTGCAAATTCTGCATCGCCCAATCTCTTTTAAAGCAGCCCGTCAGACTATCTATATAGGCAATATCCAGCAGTTCTTTATGGGCTTCCTCCGTGTTAATTATCTCCTCGATCACCTCTTCTGATTGTTGTTGCAAATCTTGCAGCGTAGCCATAACAATCGCATACCCTATGGAGACAGCAAACCCCCCGATACTGCATACGGCAACCTTTATCAGATACCAATGCAGAATGGAATTAGCTGCCGGATCTTGGATATAGTATAAATTTACAATGATAATTAAGTAAACGTAGATACTACAAAGTACTCTATCAACAAAAGTTGCATTATCTCCTATGGTATGAATGAAAAATAGAATTTCGATTTTAACGAATAGGTCAAATATGGTAATGTAAACAATTGCTAATGATATTGAAATAACTGAACACAGTAGGTTTAACGAAACAGAGGTTACAACACTGTTCACATCAACGTGATGGTAAGCAGAATAGATAGACATCACCAGCATGCGGATGCATACAATATTTAACGCAAAACAAACCGTTCCAAATATATTTTTTTGAATAGAGGTATTAAAGTATATTCGGAACTCTATTGCTAATACCACAAAGTAACCAATGGTAAAATAAAACTCGTTTAAATGATAAAAGTAAAATATTACAATCAAAGCATAGTTAACAAGAGCAACAGGCAAATAAACCAGAAGATTTTGTTTTTGATTTAACAATATTTTCTGAGAATAATTAAATACTACTAAATTATATACTAGGAAGATTATGCTAGCAACAACACAAAATAAAGTGCTAATTTTTCTCACCTCCGGACTTAGTGGAAGTCACCCTATCCATAGCGGTTTTTTTTAACTTTTTATGATCATACATGCGCAAATCAGCCATTTCCATAATTTCCTTGACTGATTGGGCATTTCCTTTATTTACAAAGACAATACCGTAGCTTATATTAGGTTTATAGGACAAATCCTGAGCTTGGGCATTCTCTTCCAACAATGTCAATACGCGATCCATCACTGCACGGGCCCCCTCTTCATCTGACTCAGGTAAAATCAATAAGAACTCATCCCCACCTATTCTAGCTAACACGTCACAGGTTCGAATCTTTGTAAAGATAGCCTCCGCAATGCTGCCGATATATCGATCCCCCTCCCCGTGTCCGTATGTATCGTTTACAGCCTTTAACCCATCCATATCTATGTAGGTCACCGCAAAGTCTATTTCCTTCGAACGAATTAATGTTTCAAAAAAATCCAATGCATATTTCCTTGTAAAACACCCCGTTAAGTTATCCTTGTACGCAATGCTCCTAAGCTGTTTTTCCATTTCCACTTTTTCCTTCAGCTCTTCATTTAATCTTTGAAACTTCGTTTTAAAATGAGAATGTTTACTTATTTTGATGCAGTGTACCAGACAAAAATAAAAAACTACACCAGAAACCGCTACCGTAGATAACAAAAATAACATCTGCATATGAAATCTCAAATTCATCATAAACATAGCACTATCAAAAATCAGATATAAAATCATAAAGCAAGTAACGATATTGATGAAATTAGTACCGTATCTGTCGTTACTGAGAATGATTATTTCCTCAATTGTAATAAGCTGCATAAAACCTATTAAAAATACAGTACAAGTTAAAAAAGTAATGGCGATACTTAAGCTAACCATTACCTCATCCTCATATATAATATGGAAAAAGGTACTCTTATGAACCATAGTCAAAATGGTAATTACCGTTATATTGATCAACATGATGTGCAACATAAACACACTAGCTCCAAAGAGAAGCTGTTTATAGGAGGACTTTGAAAACAGCTTAAATTCTAAAAATAGCAAACAAAATCCAGCTACATAGGTAATGGGCATAGGAATAGACAAGGTACTCCCATAAAACAAGATAAAGGTATTAAATATTGTAATAATAAGCATAGCTAATTTTACTCGAGTAAAATCCTTTAGGATATTTCTGGAGTAATCTATTGCTTGAATATTATAAAAAACAAAACTAACGATAGCCAGCAGCCTTAGCTGTTCACCATTCAACATCTGTTAACCTTTCTAATCTACAAAAAAGATGCTATCCATCTATATGGTCTAGCATCTTAATTAACCCCTGTAAGAACGTAATAAGTATATGCAACCGGCTGTCATGCTATGCTTTAGACCCTTGGCTTTGTGTCCTATGATTTCTCATAGTTTACCTTTATAAATATATTAACTTAAGTGAATTATACAATAAACATAAAGGAACTGCAACAATTTTTTCAGAAACTTGAAAGTTTTAATCAAGTATTAATCCGCTTAAAAAATATGATATCATCATACTTTCATAGAGATTTTGTTATTCCTTATTTAGATCTTCCAATATTTGGAGATCTAATTGCAACTCCATTCATACCTTCCGGTTTCGGCATCATACGTGTAAAAATCTCCATAGGTCAATGCAAACACCGGTTTTTTTATGCTGGTAAGAGATACTTTCTTCTTGATTAATTCCTGCAAAAATCCCTTGTTTGAGATATCCCCTTGAATTAGCACATAAGTCAGCACTTGATCTTTAAGAACGTATTTTTCGTACTGGTTACGAGACTCTCGCTGAATGACCTGTTGACCATCTTCTTCTATATCCTGACCTAAAGATAAGGTGGTTAGCCCAAAGAAGTTCATGGTATTCTTAAACGCAAACCGATCATCGTAAACAGTCTTTTCTCCGCACATATTCTTTGCCGCCACTTCACCTTGTTTCACTGCACAAGACCAAATTCCCGCGATTCCGGTAACATCACCCGCAGCCCATACATTTTTTATATTGGTACGCATGGAATCATCGACCAAAATCGCCCTTTCCGCTGCAATGCCACTGCCTGTCAGGAAATCAACGTTAGGTCTTACACCCGCTGCCACCACCACAAAGTCGCAGGGTAATTCCTTCCCGCTCTTTAAAACAATCGAAGTAATTTGCCCGCTGCCATTCACCATAGAATTATCCACTCCGTCCGATAAAGAGAAGCTGCAGCCTGCCCTTTCAAACAATTCTTGATAAGACTTTGCCGCCTTTTGATCAAGCTGGAGAGGGGAAATCCTGTCTGCCATTTCTACCACCGTACATTTAACACCTCGTTCTGCAAGCCCGTATGCGGCATCTAAGCCCACCAGTCCTGAACCCACGATGACACAGGTCTTTCCCGTTTGTATGTAGCTATCAATCTTCTCAGCATCGGATAAATCTCGAAATCCGAATACGTTGGAAGCCTCTTTAAAATGGTTGATAGGCGGAATGACAAACTTTGCACCAGAAGCAATCAACAAATTGTCATAGGAAATTTCCTCGTTCCCATCTAAAAGTAAAAGATTCTTCTCTGTGTCGATGCTCGTAACCGTTCTACCCCATATGCCTTGAATGATATGCCTACTAAAGAAATTCTCTTCAGTAAAATTAATTGCTTCCTTGGTTTTATGACCGCTTAAAAAATGATGGAGCATACAGCGGGAGTGTACCTCTGTATCAGCTGAAATCACTAAAATTTCATCATGAGCTTTTAGCTCCCGAATCTGCTTTGCCGCCTCTAATCCTGCGGCAGAAGCCCCGATGATCACTTGCTTCATTTGGTCACCTCCTCTACAAAAATAGCCTTTTTGGGGCACATCTTTACACAGCTTGGATCTTCGCCATTATCCTTGCAGAAATCGCATTTTACAACGTAACTTCTGGTCAGGCGATCCGCCTTTAACACACCAAATGGGCAATTCATTACGCACATATAGCATTGACCGCATTTATCTTGGTCATATTCCACATGACCCGTTTCCTTATTCTTTTGCAAAGCTCCGCTCATGCAACCTGCAGCGCAGGAAGGTTCATCGCAATGTCTGCAGAAGATAGGCATATACTTGCCTTCTTGGGACTTCCTAATGAAGTTACGACTCTCATGGGTCGGATCTGCTGGGTTGAGAGTATAGATGTTCTTATCCTCTACATCTGTGCGGTGAGCATTCATACAAGCTATAGAACAATTTTTACAGCCATCGCACTTTTCGGCGTCTATCATAATTCGATTCATGAAAATGCACCACCTTTCTATATATTGAGTCCGCTACGCTTCTCCATTATAATTCGGTCTAACTTCTCAGCTGCTGATTGACCGTCCGGATCAACGATAACATGACCCCCTGTAATGGCTTTCATATCTTCTGTAAGAACTTTTGTCACCAAGGGGCTTCCTGTAATGAAGGGAGGTTCTCCCAAATGAAGGGGTAATCCCAAGGCTAACCCAAAGGCACCATCCGCTAAGGCCTGCTCTTCTAACCACTGAGGTGCTGAAAGAACCAAAGGAAGTTGTGGGATGTCTATTCCAATTGCCTCTGCCAGCTCCGTAGCCACCATCTCCAATCTTCCTATAGCCAAACATGGTCCAAAATTCAATACAGGTGGAATTCCTAGCTGTCTACATACTGCTTTTAATTTAGGTCCTGCAAGCACTGCGGCTTCCGGTGTCATCAGTCCGCAATTTTCCAATCCACCGGAAGAACACCCTGCCGTAAGTACTAAGATATCTCTTTTAATGAGTTCCTTGGTTAATTCCACAGTCAAAACGTCGTGTCCACCAAATGTCAGGTTAGAACACCCAACCACTCCTGCAACACCTTTGATGTCGCCGGAAACAATCAGATCGATCAAGGGCTGGAAGGTACCCCCCAAGAAAGCTTTTAAAGATCCTTCCGAAACTCCCGTTAAGGTGTTTTTATTTCCGTGGTTCTCTAAAAGATTTAAAGGAACCGTTTTGCGTCTCTTCTGGTAAGCATCGATAATTTCTTGAATGACCTTATCGCTGTCTTCCTTACGACTTTCAAATTTAAATGGGATGAATAGCGCGTTTGCTTTCTTTGCCACATCGTCTAAACAAATTTGTAAAACATCTAACTCTTCGCAAATAGGTTCGATACCCGGTAAGGTACAGTTGAACTCTGAAAGAACTGCATCTATGGCACCAGTTGCCAGAACTGCCTCAGAAATATAATTATTTCCTGCATGACCATCGAATACTTCCGTATAATGGGCTCCTCTCAGCTGTAAGTCCTGACCTACGCAAGTGCAGCCTACTAGCTTAAAGCCTTTCGCGCCTACAGCCTTTGCCTTGCTTATGACATCTTCCTCTGTAAGTCGATCTTGTAGATACGAAAACATGGAATGCTGGTGTCCTGTAATCATAATGTTGATGTAATCAGGGTCAATGACGTTAAGTCCTACTGGGGCTAAGCGGATCTCCGGTTCTCCCAACATGACGTCATTCAGTAAATTGGTAAGGGTTAGCCCGTAAATTCCTGTAGATATTCCAAGCTTTAGACACGTCAGAAGCATATCAACGGGATCTGAGCTGAGGTTTGTGGAACACTTTACTACCCCTTTTACAATTTCTGCATTTGCCCCTCCAGGCAAAATATTCAGCTCTTTCCACTTTTCAACGCGAGGTCCGTAAGCCATCTTTTCAGTCAGCTGCATCTTTTCATATTCTGGGCGATATAAATCATCCAAAACAGCTTGCGCCACGGCAAGGGCTTTTTCGTATTTGTCTAATTTTTCAATGCCAAAAATTCCGCATAACGTATCTAAGGCCTTTTCCCCTTTAATTTTTCCTTTTGATAGAGCGGTATTTTTCAAGTTTAGGGCAGTATTTTCTACCACGTGTATGTAACATCCCGATCCAGATGCCACGGCTCTTAAGAAATTCCTTGCTACGATGACATCTGCATTAGCACCGCATATTCCCTTTGGTGCCTCCGGCGTAATTCGGCATGGTCCATTAGAACAAAGGCGACAGCAAACTCCCAATAGACCGAATCCGCACTTTACAGATTGATCCTCTACTCTGTGGTGTGACGTCTCCATGGGTAAGCTACGAATAAATTCTTCCATAGGTTTGTCAGCACTGCTGCAGGTGTTACACCCAAAACATTGATTCATGATAGTTCCTCCTTTTAATTTTCCTCATAAAGAACTTTGCCAATGATAGCCCCTCTAAGTTCTTTTTCGATTTTATGTTGAATCTCGATTAGATTTTTATGATAATTACAGCGATCACCGTTTTCTGCTTTCCATAAACACTCATAGGATGAGTTGGTGCAAGCATTGACTAAAACTTCATCCCCGATAGCTTCCATTACATCGTATAGAGTTAGTTCATTTAGATCTGCAGTTAGGATACATCCTCCTTTAGCGCCCTGCAGAATTTGAATAATATTAGCTTTTTCCATCTTTTTTATGATCTTGTAGATAAATTGTTTCGGTATCATTTCCTTTTGGCTTATGTCCATGGCTTTTTCTAGTTTGCCTTTAGACAATGTTCGAATGATACGCATTGCATAATCCGTTTCTCTGGTAATCAGCATTTGCCTCCCCTTTCACCGAACCACTATGCGATAAGTTCTCTAGATTGATTACATTATAAAAAAACTTGACCAATTTTGTCAAGTTTTTTTATCGGTACAAAAGGCTTTACTTTTTTGCTTACCTACTTCTGATATCCCACCCTAATGCTTATCAATATACTCTTCCAATTGTGTGTGCCACTCTACGGTATCGTATACCTGAGGTTCGGTAGTCTCCCCCATCAGAAGGTCAATTAAATGTCTGGGCGATTTACCTCCGATATGCATTGAATTTATGCAAGAAACACAGTATACACATACTTCATCGCAAGGCATTGACTCCGCACGCAACTTCATATGCTCATGAACTTTTTCGAGGGGTACCTTTTGATACAGGTCATCCCCACAACAGATGGAACGCGTTCCATGAAACTCCGCTTCCACAATTTCAATATGCATCTTGCCAAGTAGGCTGCGCACGGCGCGATGCACCTGTGGCTTTTCACGAATCGGGCAAGCATCATGCACCGAAAGCATCAACCCATGATAGTCAGGATACGGAAAGGTTTCCATTTCATCCAATACCTCCCACAAGGAAATGGTAGTAACCCCCGGATACAAGTTACTAAAACGCATATTACATCCTGAACATACATTTATGATTAACCCCCCAGTTTCCAATTGAGGCTCATGGTGACAGCATATTTTATGTAAGGATACTTCACTATAATCTTCATTCAAAAATTTTAATATTTTATTTTCCATCTCCGGTTTATAAAGGCTTAAGGCACAGCCGGGATTAAAATAAGTTTTTTGATTCATTCGTTACCTCTCTTTTATTTATAGCAAAATTAAAACATTTATAATTAAATTATAACATAAAACTTCTTCAATAAAAGCTTTTAAAAAACATCAGAAATTTATTTTTTAATTTATTTATCTATTGCCATAAAGCAAAGAACTACCTATGGATGACACGAATTAACAAAAGCATTCATATACTTAAAGCAGCTTTAAACTAAGGGGGAAATATTTAATTATGTGGAATCTATGTCCAAAATGTAACATTTATAGAGCAGATAAGGTTATTAACAAAAAAGGTACTCAAGCAACGTGCCCCGAGTGTGGTTACGTCTGTCCGTTTAAAAGGCTTCCATTATTTGTAGTAACCGGTCCAAGTGGATCTGGAAAGTCCACCATTGCCATGCACTTATCGCAAATACAAGAAGAATTTGTCGTTATAGAAAGTGATATATTTTGGAGGGCAGAATTTGATAACCCTCAGGATAACTTTATGGAATATCAAGAATTTACTTTGCGGGTAGCTAAGAACATATCTCAAGCAAATCGTCCAGTATTGCTGTGCGGAGGAGCAATCCCAAGCGAATTAGATAAATGTACAGAACGGAGGTATTTTAGCAAAATCTTCTGTTTAGGGCTTATTTGCGATGAAACCTTACTAGAGAAAAGGTTAGATTCGAGACCAAAAGATCGAAACTGTGGTTCTTCTGACTTTATCGCTTACCAAAATCAATATTCTAAGTATTTAAGGGAATTAGGAAGTGAAAAACAAATTGATATTTTAGATACTTCAAATTTATCTGTTACTTCAACCGTGGTTGAAGTTCTGGATTGGGCTAAATTATCGCTAAGTCGATTCCGAAGAAAAACTATCAATTAAAGTTGAAGGGCTGTAGCAAAACAAAAAGTAGCTACAGCCTTTATTTACATTAATAAATCAGTATTTTTAATAACAGACAAATCCGCCATCTACAGGAACGGTGGTACCTGTCATGTTACTTGCTTCATCACTTGCCAAAAACAAAATTACATTGGAAACCTCTGTGGCAGTGGCTACACGGGCTTGAGCAGATGTGAGTTTAGGCGGACATGTCTTTTTATCCGATGGGGCTTGTACCTGTGTCGATTTTTTAGCTTGCAGGTACTCCAAGGCCTCTCGATACATAGGTGTATCGGTGGTTCCCGGATTTACTGCATTTACTCGAATCCCATACTTAGCGTAGTCCATCGCCATGTTTTTTGTTAACCCGCATAGAGCATGCTTGGATGTAACATAAGCAGAATGACCGGGAAACCCTGTGAGTCCTGCCACAGAGGATACATTGATTACCGAAGAAGGTTCTTCTTGTTTTATCATATATGACAGTGCATAGTGTGAGCAATAAAAGGCAGAGTAGATGTTGCATTCCATTACTTCTGTAAACATTTCCGTACTCATCTGATGTACCGGTGCCGGAGTCCCGGTAATTCCAGCATTGTTTACCAAAACGTCCATACGTCTGTATTTTTCTATGGCTTTTTCAATCAGTTTTTTACATTCTGCCTCTAGCCTTAGATCAACCACCAGGAACTCCACGTCCGATGTTATTTTCTTCAATTCTGCCTCAGCTTTACAACTAAGCTCATCTTTCCGGTCAGCGAGAATTAGCTTCGCCCCTTCCAAGGCGGCGCGTTTTGCAACCTCAAATCCTATTCCTCCCGCAGCACCCGTTATAACAAACACCTTTTCTTTAAAACGATCTTTTATGACCATATATAGATCTCCTTTCTATTTTTATAAAGATAGTATTTGCAAGGAACTGTTATAATAGTCATCACTTGAGCGAGATTAAACTTTCATTAAAAGACAAAGTTTGAAACTCTTTATTATTAAAGAATTTCAAACTTTTTTCTTTTCTAAATGTCAATTGTAAGCGTCACATCATCTACCCATGGTCAAACTTTTGTTGTTGGTTATGACGAAACATAACAACAGTTTATTTTAATGCTTCAATCAATTTATCGGCCTCATCCAGAGGAAATAGCTTGTTTACGGATTTAAACATGGTCATATTCTCAACATACGCCTGCTTAAGATTTTTCAAAGAAACCTCCTTAAACTCCTTGCACGCTTTTATTTCCTCGGAATAGTCTCGGGTCTCTCCACTTGCCAACTTTTCTTTCAGCCCCTGAGTCATCTTGTAATGGTCAAAAAATTGAAGCCTGATACCCTCGGTCCATAGAATATCTCTGTTAGGGTCGTCGGGGTTAATGTTGTCTATATTTGCTGCAGCCCACGTCTCATAATCTTCAAAATCTGCATAATAACTGCCTTTTAAAGCAGAAAGAGTCTTAGAAGCTGTTGCCCCATCGTTCTTTTCCAATGCAAGTATCGCATCGTCAAACAATTTTGGCAAACCTTGATAAAAAGGAATTTCTAAAGCCACTGTCTCTCCTGCCATAGCTAAGGTGCCTGTCAGGTACTGCCTTGTAGTTTCCCTTACTTTCTGATTGTATGCCACAAGCTGTTTTTCCAAGGGGGAAACATCTTTTCCACTCCGCTTTGCTTTATCATATAACTTCAGAATCATTGCGTTTTTAAAATACAGTGCAGTAGCTTTTTGCTGATATGCACTGGCCAAGCTTTGCAATTCGCTTCCCAATCCCAAAGCCTTTAATTGTGCATAATTTACAGCATTATTATACTTTTTAATTCCTAAAGTCAGGTCATAAGGAGCCACCGACAACCTGTCTGCCCTTAAGATCAACTTTGCATAATGGGAAATTGCTTCGGAATATTTCTCAAAAGAGGTAGTTTCTTCATTGTCAAATTGTGAATGATAGATATTCTTTACAACAAACGGATCCGTATTGGTTCTGAAGGTAGGTATTCCATAATACGCCATAGAAAATTCGTCTGACATGTTGGATATTTCATTTTTTACGATGCCAAGTCCGTCGTAAGCCTTATAATCAAAGCCTTTTGCAGTATTTAATACATATTCATAAAGGGTGTCGCTTGCCCGAAGTTCAAAATTCTTTGTGCCCTCATATGCAAATAGTTCGATAGTCATGCTGGCCACAGTTTTTCCTGCCCATTCCTTGTTTTTTGTCTTCATCATATTCCACGAACCCAAAAGCCAGTCGGGTCCCAGATCAATGGCTCCAAACTCCTCCGCATCCATAGAGAGGAAAAGTATGGTCCTATCCGGTTTATAGTTGCTGTTTTTCATAGCTTCTGCAATAGCTATCATGGCACCTATGGCTATAGAGTCATCCTGAAAGCCTTGAAAATGCGCATCGGTATGTGCATTCACCATGACGTATTCATCCGGATATTTGCTACCCTTTATTTTTCCGATTACATTATAACCATCGCCTTTTTCATTAATTTCAACATTTGAAAAAATCGTTCCCGTAAATGGTTCTTTCGTAACCATCTCTACCAATTTTTCTCCATACTTCTTCGGGGTATTCAATACCGGAATATCTATTTCTGTGCCACTCCAGTCTTGTACATTAAATGCCTCCCCCCCTTCATACTGTGAGTAATAATTTTCGCAGTAATAAATTACTCCTACCGCTCCTTTTACGGCTGCTGCATATGCACCCTGTGATTGCCAAGGATGTACATCCAGATCCATCTTTATCAAGGCAATTTTGCCATTAAGGTCAACACCCTTTAACTCTTGCTTAGACGCGGTTCCAATATACACAATTTCCCCTGTAACGCCCGCCTCCGGAGTGGCTTTTGTTCCAACTGCCGAAACCACCGGAATCTCTACATCGGAATTTTTTAATTTAAAGGAAGAATCCAGATAACGCCAACCATAAGTTTTAAAGGTATCATATACAGGTTCTAAGCCTAATTCTTCATATTTTTTATAAACTATCTCTGCCGCCGCCTTGCCCTCCGGCGTACCTCCAAGTCTAAATCCCATATTGGAGCTACCTATTTTTGCCAGATCCCGGGCAACCTGCCATCCGGTATCGGGTTTAAGCGCAGATAAAAACGCTTCCTCCCCTTCTGCCGGTTCCTGATATAGTTCCAACTTTGTTTTATAGCTGCCGGTCAAAACTTCTGCCACATATTCCGGTATAACAGCGTCCCTCCCTATAATCGTTGCTCCAAAAAATGTCTCTAATGTGTCCGCCGGAACACACATTGTTCCATTAATCAAACGAGCCTCCTTATTCATTTCATAAGAAATCCCATCATAAATCATAGTTTTGCTACCGGCTGTAAATTGCAGCTCTCCGCTCTCTCCCAACAATGCCGTCTTTGATTTCTGTTGCCAATCCGTTTTAATGCCTACGGCCTCAAACGCGGTTCTTATGGGAATCATATCTTCTGAACCTATGTTTTCTGATGCTCCCATGGCAAAGATCGTAGAGCCGATTATCAACAAAAGGCTCAACATCAAACATAAACTGCGATTAATTTTTTTCATCATTCTTTCCCTCCTTATGAATTAATGGGTAAAATACATTCACCTACCATCACTTCAACCAATACTAAAATTGTAGCAATTTTCAGACAAAATAACAATGGTACGGATGTACTATCTTTGAGAATGAACCAGATGGATTAACTCAATCCTAGATGAAATATGAAACTTCTCAAAAATATTGGAAATGTGGTTTCGTACGGTATTCCGGGAAATAAACAAGGCTTCAGCGATATCCGGATTGGTATATCCTTTGTAAACTAGGATAGCTACCTCACGTTCCCGTTCAGTGAGCAGATGCTTATGTATCAAAATATCAAGTAGCTGCTCCTCTGTAAGGTTCTGGGATTCATTATGCCCCTTGATATCCGCAGACAATTTATATAGTGGACTAAAATCTCTTTTAAAGACAAATAAAAACGTGTTTATATTTATCAGGAGTAAAAAAAACGATGTAGGATCTGAAATCGGTGTAATCCAAGAGGACAAAAACAGATTGCCAGTGTATAATCCTATGGCCATGGCCCCATTCCAACAAGCATTCATGTGAATTAAAAGGGAATTGGTCAGAACAAAAGTCCTATCTATCCTCTGCAAGATATCTTTGTAATCCATAATGAGTATTGTCGTATTAAGAATTAAAGGCACCGCAGACATCAACAAATTTACTGTAATTACATATGGCCTTAACTTCTCATTAGCAACGTAATATTGAGTATCCATAAGAAATCCGAAATTATAGATGGCCAATGTGGTAAAAATTAAAAAAATGATATTGATTACTTTTTTTCTTCGCTCTGTGTTTTCCCCTATGATATCCACAATGATCCTAAGCCAAAAGTATTTCACCCCTAAAAAACCCAAGATATCTAAAATTCGTAGAAGTGGTGTACTATCCAATCCAATATAAATAAAGCGCATAAAAAGCCATGAAAAGTAAATGATTGTCATGAGGAGAGCGCTGAGAGTAAAATTTCGTGTAGCTGTATATAATATTTTGTTTCCCGAGTTCTTATATTTGGATACAATAAAAAGGACTGCCACATTCATCAATCCTATAAATGCCGATAAGATATAGATAAATAATTTTATATAGATTTCAAACATAAGGGGTCACCCATTTATTCAATGCCCTATAGCCATCGATAGTTAAATATGGTGTTATTCTTTGGTTTTCCAAAATGGCACACCCCCTTAGGTTTTTAATGTTTTTTGTTTCCGCTGCAGCATTGCAAGTGCCTTTTCTGCACGGGTCTGCCGGGTCGTTTCGGCTTTAGCAGCCCCCACCCAATCACAGTAACCTCGTTTATAGCCGTCGGTCAGGCCTTCAAAAAACACCTTTGCCTCGGCATCGGTTTCCATTGCTGCCGCAAGCTCTGTGGGAATGATAACTTCTTTTTTCTCTGCCATATGCTACTCTCCTTTAACTCCATGTTCCTGACCATACTTCTTAATAGGTAGTTTACTAACTATATCGCAGATTGTCAACGCTATGATCAATAAACTGTAATTCGGTAAATTCCAAAAACACTGAAAAAAATACTTGACATTTTATTTCTTTCAAATTATAATGAGTAAGCACTCAATGAGTTGGAGGTCAATTAAGTTGGAATTATCTAAAAGACAAATCCAAAAGGAGCAAACTCGGAATAAAATACTGGAAACAGCACTCCGAGTATACTCCGAGCAAGGTTTTTCGGCAACTACTAGCACAATCGCTAAAGAAGCCAATGTATCACACGGCACAATATTTGTCCACTTTCCCACATTAAATGATTTGCTGATCTGCTTAATACAGGAATTTGGGGCAAAAGTAAGTGGCAGATTACACGAGCTGGTAAGACAGAATAGCAACCTGAGAGAAGTGCTAAAAACACATGTTGCAGTTTTGTCAGAATCAGAAGCTTTTTACTCTCGTCTTATTACAGAGTTGGGGGTGCTGCCTGATGAAAGCAGAGACACTTTCGCAGCAATTCAGTCGACGGTATCTTATCATTTTAGTGAAGCATTTGAAAGGGGAAAAAAACTCGGAAAAATAAAAGATCTTCCCATGCACTTATTATTTAATACTTGGGTTGGTTTGCTACACTACTATCTTCAAAATAAGAACCTTTTTTCACCCCATTGCCCAATCCTGCAAAAGTACGGAACAGAGCTTATAAACATATTTTTAGAATTAATAAAAGAAACTGGAGGTATTAAAAAATGAAAACTTGTATCGCATGCGGTATGCCAATGAAAGAGATTTCCCAATTTGCAATGAATGACGAAAGTAAAGACTACTGCATCCATTGCGCTCGTCCTGACGGAACGATGCAGTCATTTGAGGAAAGGTTGGACAGCCTGATAGGATTTATCGTCAAAACCCAAGGGTTTGACAGTGAGGCTGCAAAAAACGTTGCCCTAAGTATGATGAAAAAGTTACCTGCTTGGGAGAATCATTTTGTTTAAATTACCTTTCAAAAGGTAATTTACCATTCCGAACTACAGCCGGGAGCTTAGACCATTCTATAAAACTTTATACCTTGGGCTTTATTCATTTCCAGTTCTAATTAGGGCTTATCAAATAATGAAAAATGCTTAAATTTTAATAAGTTTATGAATCTTTTAATCCAAAAAGTGCAAGAATTTCAATGATTTTTTGGAAAAATTCTTGCACTTTTTCTAAGGACATTTCATGTCCTTGATCCGGCTCACCCATAATTATTATAACTTTACTAATTTTTTAACAAATGTGATAGCTCCGTCAATTTCAGAGCGATTAGGATGGCTCAGTCCAACGAAAAGGAAGCTGCCCTTGCAAACATACTCCTCCTCCATAACCTCAACCCCTGATTCAATAAGAGTTTTTCGAAGGCTACCCTGTGCACTCCCCCGCGTGGACGAGGTAATCAACGCTACTTTTTTTACCTGTGCCACAGTTAATCCTTTTGCAAAAGCCAGCAGTTCCGGTTTGACCTCTCCGCTGTATATACCACTCACAATAAAAAGCATGTCGCAGGGAGGAATCTGTGGCTTACCCTTCAAATTGTACGCGGGAATCCCGGTATTTTTTGCAATAGCTTCAGCTATTTTCTTACTGTGACCGGACATCGTTGCATATAAAATCTGTGCATTCATATGGTTTCCTCCTTCATTTGCCCAAGGGTATCATAAATACTCAGTTGTGCTGAGCTCATAACTGCAATTTCTTGTGTGGTTAAGTCCCTAAACATCCGATTGAGGAATCGACTTGCAAACTCATTATTTTCCTCGTTCCACTGATCCCATTTAGCAGTAACAATAATTCGCATAGCACGTCGGTCGGAGGGTACTTGTTCAATGCGTAAAAATCCCTTTTTTTCTAGCTTCAACACAATTTGCTTTGTGTTTTGATGTGAGCTGTCACAAATGGACGATAGTTGCTTAAGCGTCGGTGGCTCGTCAAACATACCGAGCATAATCATCACAAACCATTGCTTTGCTGTAAGTTCAATGACATGTTGATCCATTACTGTTTGTAAACGGTTTGCTAACAAAAAGATATTTCCGAAAATCAATTGACGCTTATCCATCTTTTCCAAGTCTATCATTTATACTACCTCATATATATAATATATTACCTATATATGTAGTATACTACCTATATTTTATTTGTCAATATTTTATTTAGTATTTTTATAAATTCCTAAACACCATCCACGATGGTTTTCTTTACGCTCTATGCCTTTTCAGGTTCAGATCCTCTCTTTAATGCGAATCACTGAAAAAGAGCGCAATCATTGAAATTACGCTCTTTTTCAGCAATTG
>CAZOSB010000037.1:0-21606 GCA_964582545.1 uncultured Anaerovorax sp. | reverse complement strand
TTTGATGTTTTTCTCTTATTTCTCCTTAATTATATACAGTTTCTTCACTTAAATCTATATCTTTTTTCATTTAAGTTTCAAGCTTTCTTATTTTCCCTTGAGGGGTTGCACTTACTTTTTCAATTAACCATCACCTACAACACATCATAACCCTGGTCTTCGATTTCGACTTTGATGGTCTCAATTGCCACCGCTTCCTCGTGAGTGACTGTGACGATCTTATTGACCAAGTCCACATCCACTGAGCTCACTCCTTCCAATGCTGAAACCGCATTTTTTACCGCATTTTCACAATGGGAACAGGACATGCCCTCTACTTTTAATATCGTTTCCATAATACATACCTCCATCAATTTTAATCTTTTAACAATAACGGTATTTACTTAAAATATCTGAGCCTCAACGCATTTGTTAGAACGGATACGCTGGACAAACTCATAGCCGCCGCCGCAAAGACAGGCGATAAAAGGGGACCCCCAAAGATGTATAGGATACCCGCTGCCACGGGAATGCCCGCCACATTATATCCAAAAGCCCAGAACAAATTTTGCTTAATATTCTTTATGGTGCTTTTGGACAGGCGAATAGCGGTGGTAACATCCATCAAATCACTTCTCATCAGTACGATATCCGCCGACTCTATAGCTACGTCCGTACCACTTCCTATAGCGATGCCGATATCCGCTTGCGCCAGAGCCGGTGCATCGTTAATACCGTCACCTACCATAGCCACCTTCTTCCCTTCTCCTTGTAGCTTTTTGACTTCATTTGCCTTATCCTGAGGAAGCACCTCTGACAACACTCTTGTAATCCCCACTTGTTTTGCAATGGCTTCGGCCGTTCGTCTATTGTCCCCGGTAATCATGGCAACCTCTATTCCCATATCCACTAAATTTTTTACAGCCTTTAAACTGTTCTCTTTGACTACGTCTGCCACCGCTATAATCCCTGAAAGCTTTCTGTCTAAGGCGATATACATGGGGGTTTTCCCTTCTTCCGCCAAGATATTTGCCTCCTTTTCCAGTATTTCAATGGAAATTCCTTGTTCCTCCATCAGTTTTAAATTGCCTGCAAAAATTTCCGAGCCTTCTAAGGTCACACGAATTCCTTTCCCTGTGTAAGCTTCAAAACCCACCACTGGCAATAACGAGAGGTTTAATTCTTCTGCTCTTCTTACGATGGCTTCCCCCAAAGGATGTTCACTTCCCTTTTCCGCAGATGCAACCAGCTTTAAAAGTCTTTGAGTATCCATTCCTTCCGTTACCACAACATCCGTCACCTCAGGTTTTCCCTGGGTAATGGTTCCGGTTTTATCAAATACGATGGTTTGAATTTTATGGGTAGTCTCCAAGGCTTCCCCGCCTTTAATGAGGATACCGTTTTCTGCTCCTTTGCCGGTGCCTACCATAATTGCAGTAGGAGTGGCAAGACCAAGGGCACAGGGGCATGCAATTACCAAAACGGAAATAAAGATGGTCAATGCAAACACAAAATCTTTTCCGGAAATCATCCAAGAAATAAAAGCTATGCTGGCTATTCCAAATACGATTGGTACAAAATATCCTGAAACTACATCGGCAACCTGTGCGATGGGAGCTTTTGAGCCTTGTGCTTCCTCCACCAGCTTAATGATTTGAGCTAGGGCAGTGTCGCTTCCTACCTTGGTAGCTTCAAACTTTATAAGTCCGTTTTTGTTCATGCTTGCGCCGTAAACCTTATCGCCTACCTTTTTATCCACAGGCATACTTTCCCCAGTGAGCATAGCCTCGTCGATGGAAGTAGCACCCTCCACCACAACTCCATCCACGGGAATTTTGGAACCGGGCTTCACTAGGAGAATATCCCCTACACTTACGTCCTCTAAAGGTACTTCTATCTCCCTGCCATCTTTCACCAGAATTGCAGTCTTAGGAGAGAGACCCATTAATTTTTTTATGGCTTCGCCGGTTCTCCCCTTGGATACTGCCTCTAAGGTTTTCCCCAATAAAATCAAAGTAATAATGACCCCTGCCGTCTCAAAGTACAGGTTTTCTACGTAATGCATCTCCCCTGACCAAATCCTGTAGGTGGAGTAAAGGCTGTAAATTGCAGCTGCCGAAGTACCCATGGCAATCAAGCTATCCATATTGGGGGATCTCATCCACAATGCACGGAATCCTACCCAATAAAAGCGATATCCGGCAATGAGAATGGGTATGGTAAGAAAAATTTGTACCATGGCAAAATTCATAGGATTCTTCATGGGATGGAGGAATGTGGGCAATGGAAGTTTTACTCCTGGAATCATATGCCCCATGGCGATGTATAGAAGAGGCAGAGTAAACACGGCAGAAACAATAAACTTAATCCACATGATTTTGATTTCTTTTGCTTTTCGTAGTTTATCTTCATCTACCATAGAAGCTTGGATTTCCAACCATCCATAGCCTGCCTTTTCCACCGTTTGTTTTATAATCTCAGAACGAATCTTATTCTGGTCAAACTCTACGGTCATTCTTTCCGTAGCTAAATTTACCGTGCATTCCAAGACTCCCTCTTTACGCGATACCAACTTTTCCACTCTCGCAGAACAAGCAGCACAGGTCATTCCTGTTATTTTTAAAGTTTCTTTCATCTATCTATATCCTTCACTTATTATTTATCATAGAGTTACTCACTAAAATGTTACCTTGTGATTCCTCGCAGCGCCCATAATCTGTATTTTTACCGCCCTATTCTCCGCAGCAACCTCCAATGGGCAGCAGATTATTTCCTTGATCTTCTGATTGTCCCTGCAATTCCAAGCCGTCGAAGTTACCGGTAGCGTCATCTAGATTATCTACCACAGTAATGCTGCTCTTAATCATACCCATCCAACAGCTATACGGGATAATACCCGTTTCAGTAGGGGTGAATTCCACAATATTATCCCCCGGAGTCAGTGATCTTCGGATACCATACTGACGAATCACTATGGCGTTGTTACACCCGTTTAGCTTATTTGCTTCTACATGTAAATTGAACTTGACCGGAATGTCCTTGAGGACTGTGATTGGCTCATATCCTCTGGAGTCCACCTCAATTTCAACGATTTGATAACCATCCACAATCAACGGGTCATAACTCTTTGCTTTGCTTATTTCTGTACCGATCCCCAAAGCACCTGACATGCTCAGCCCAGTGTTAATCATATTAAAGCCTAAAACAATCACCAGCACCGCCGCTATAGCCATGATTCTTGATGTAAACTTCTTTGAAAGTAAAGAACTAATCGCTCCGAAACTAAACATCAACGGCACCGTTCCAAGACTAAATAAAAACATAGATAGGGCACCTTTTACAGGATCCCCGGTGGATAGCGCATAAAGCTGCATAGCCTGCAATGGTCCACAAGGCATGAGACCGTTGATCAATCCTATGTATAAGGGACTGTTGCTCTTACCTCCTAAATTACCGTTTATAAATTTAGGCAAACTGAGGTTAAGCTTGTTGAGCCAAGGAAAAATGTTCAGCATTTTTAGACCCATAATCATCATGAATACACCAGCCAATAGAGCTACCGCACCGCGCATGACACCATTAAAGCTGATAAAGGATCCTAAGGCTCCCACAAGTCCACCTACTATAGTGTAGGAAATAACTCTACCTAAGTTATATAAAAAGCTTGGTGATATCCTCTCAAGTTTATGTTCGCCCTTTATTCCAATGCATTGAGAAAGATTGATACCTCCGCACATGCCAATACAGTGAACCGATGTAAGCAGTCCAATTATGAAGAGTGCTCCATATCCCATTCCTTCCTTGGCTTCCGGAAAGTAATTAAAAAAATCAAAGCCCCCCATATGCTTCATAACAATAGATGCGCCTACTATGATAATTGCTATACAGGCAAGCGTGGCAGGATGAAAAGCAGGATCCTTTTGTTGCTGACAATCCTTCACAATATAATTGATGGAACATATTATTTTTTTAATTTCAGAAAAATTTATCTTATTCTCATCATAGGTTAATACAATCTTACCCTCAGTGTGGTTTGCCTTAACCTTAAGGATTCCATCCATATTTTTTAAAGCTTTTTCAATTCTTAATTCACATCCATTACAGGTCATACCACTTGCATAGATTTGCTTCGTGACAATACATTCAGTCATAGACATACCTCCTAATTTATTGTGTACAGTATAAAGGTTTTTTATGGAGGTTGTATGGATATTCTATTATTATTTACGCTTTTTTACATAGGTTGATAGTAAACGTGCTTCCCTTACCCATTTCACTATCTACTGAAATCGTCCCACAATGGGCTTCCACTACGGCCTTGACCACCGAAAGTCCAATGCCATTTCCCCCTGTATTTCTGGCGCGGGACAAATCCGTTCGATATAAGTGATCGAATATATTGGGCAGATCTTCCGGTGCAATTCCCACCCCGCTATCCACAAAAGTGATTGTTACAGTATCTTGGTTTTCCTTAACGGTAATCTCAATTTCTCCACCTGGATCCGTATATTTGACAGCATTGGAAATGAGGTTTACAATGGCACTGCGCAGCTTGTCTTGATCTCCCCAGATTTCACAAAATTCCCCTCTTATTTTCAAGGAAATACTTTTTTCCAACATTTCTGCTTCAAAGGTAGAAATGGTTTTCTTTAAAAGATCAAAAAGATCAAATGGTTCCTTAACAAGACTTGTGAGTTCCTCCCTTTCGAGTTCAAAAATTTTATCGATTTCGGAAACCATACGAGACAGGCGAAGGATTTCTGAGCGGATGCTTTCCAGTCGATCTTCTGTGGGCTGAAAGATACCATCCATTATTCCTTCCAGATTGGATTGGATGGCCGCCAGTGGTGTTCTAAATTCATGGGCGTAATCTGCAGCCATACGTTTTTTCAAGCTCTGTTGAGTTTCTAAGGTAGTAGCCAAAGCATTTACATTGTTGATTAATTCCTGAATTTCAGTAGTATTGGATGGAAGTTGTATTCTGCAACTGAAATCCCCTCTTTCAATCAGACTGGTCTTTAGGGTCACTTCTTTAATAGGATTTGAAATTCTGATGGCCATAAAATAACCAACCACAATGGCTATTAGGAAGAAGATAATGGCCGCAGTAATATAAAGCTCTAAGAGGACGTCCATAAATTTAATATCGGCATCCATCAGATAATAAGGTCCATAATATCCTAGGGTTACCGTTCCAAAAATTTCCCCCTTATAGTTGACCTCATATTTCTTTTCCGTATATTCCCCTTCAAAGTTAGGGTATTTATTTTTCATTGTGAGTTCCATAGCATTGAGCATGGTTTCACAGCGTAAATTATCATAACAACTCATACAGAATGCTTCATCACCGGAAGAATCTGTAACCATTAAAATAATACCTTCATTTAATGCTTTTTGTCCCAAAGCTAACAGGTTTTCCTCCGATAAAGGTTTATTATTTTCAAGTTCTCTTTTAACAGCATCCACGTACTCTTGATTTTTTACTTCCTGTTTCTCCTGCAAATAGTTCTGAAACTGCTTTTCCAACAAGAGATTTGAAATAAAAAGCAAGGAAACCACCAAGAGCATAGACAATAAGGTGTATGATAAGATCAATCTGGTCTTTAGTCCAATTTTCATAGTTTTACTTGAATACCTCCAAATTTATACCCAACTCCCCTCACAGTGAGAATATAGTCAGGCTCAGCTGTATTGGTTTCAATCTTGCTTCTCAAATTTTTGATATGAGAATCAATTGTCCTGTCATATCCGTTAAAATCTAAGCCAAAGGCTATATCGATAAGTTCATCCCTTGTAAATGTTTTATTTGGATGTGTTACAAAAGCCGAAAGCAACTTAAATTCACTGAGGGTAAGCCCTGCCGTAGCCCCTTTCTTTTTTACTTGATAGGCCTCAAAGTCAACTTCCAAGTCCCCGTTATTCCAGCTCACCTTATTTGACAATTGAGCTTCAACCCCATTGTTTTCACACCTGCGGAACAAGCTGTTTACCCTTGCCACAAGCTCTCGAGGGCTAAAAGGTTTCGTCATATAATCATCAGCACCCATAGTAAGACCATCAATTTTATGATCCTCCCCGGATTTCGCAGTAAGCATGATCATAGGGATCTTCGATTGCTTTCTTATGATTCTGCAAAGCTCTTCCCCTGTAATATAAGGCAACATTAAATCCAAAATAACCATATCCGGCTGCCGATTTTCGTAAAAAAGCAAGCCTTGTTTTCCATCCTGAGCTACCAAGACATCATATCCGCTATTCTTCAAATAAGCCTCCACGGCTTCTGCAATTTTCGGTTCATCCTCTACGATTAAAATTGTTTTTCCTTTCAATGCCTGCCTCCTTTTTATCAAAAGTATATCACATTTTAGTGAAGATTATATGAATAAAAATTTTTTATTTTATATCACATAAATATTTTAAATGTTTTCTTATGTAAGAAATTTAGTCCAAGACGATATGACGGAATATCAAAGAACATTAAGGTTATAGATTAATGATTTTATAACCTTTTATATATCCTTCTACTTACACCTCTATTTACTTTTATCAAATGACATGTTAAAATAGGGATACTTTTAGAATTATATTTTTGTTTAATGTAGAAAGAGGTCTTGCAATGAACAATTTCAATGATTCAAATACTATTCATTACCCATATGTTACATTTACAATTAAAGGCGAGCAATACTGTATCTCAAGTAAACATGTATTACAGATGGTAATTAAGTCTAAGCTTGTAGAAATTCCCGGCGCATCAGATTTCATGTCAGGAATTTTACACATCCGAGGTGAAAACTATCCAATTATGGATTTGCGTTTACTGATTAACATGGACACTCTTGAAAGTGAAATTTCAGCTTTTGGCGTGATGAAAGATAAACATTTAGAATGGGTAAGGGCTCTGGAAAAAAGTATAAAAGATGGAAGTGAGTTTCTTCTAGCACGTGATCCTCACAAATGTTCATTTGGTTTATGGTATGACGAATTTAAATCGGAAAACAATTCAATAAATCGTATTCTAGAAAAAATTAATGAACCTCATAAGGAAATGCACCAGCAAGCTTCTATCATTGACGAATGTAAAAGAAAAAATGATACGATTGGAATAAATAGTGCTTTTGATCGTGCTCAACACCTTTGCCATCAAATAATTGTTCCACTTCTGGATTCTTTAATAGAGGCATATGCTAGCGCAAATAAGGGGATGGTTATTCTCATGAATTTGGACGATAAGAAAATGGGGATTTTAGTAGATAACATCACCTCCATAGAAACTTTTTTAAAGGGAAATAAAGAGCCCTTACCGAATAATTTACAAAACAATGAATACTTTAAAAATATTATTATATCGAATGACGATACCTTATTTTTAGAGTTTGACGAACAGGCTCTTTTTGAACTGGCTGAAAATGCAAATAACGAAATAAAATTGGGAATACAATGAAAATCCCATTAAATTCATTGTTTCCTTAAATGAATTTAAAAAGCAATTGCTATCTCGGCAATTGCTTTTTTTCTGATTAATCAATAATGTTTTTATTTCAACAAATTTTAGCTATTCATCTGCTTTGCAACTTCTTCTGCAAAGTTTTCTTCTTTCTTTTCAATACCTTCGCCCACTTCATATCGAATCATTTCGATTACTTCAATGGATTTTCCCACAGTTTTTGCTACGGAAGCAACGTATTCCTTAACTGAAACATCCCCATCCTTAACGAATTTTTGTTCCAGAAGGCAAGTTTCTTTTAGTTCCTTCTTCAGTCTTCCGACTACCATTTTTTCAACGATATCCGCAGGTTTGCCTTCATTGATAGCTTGCTGCATCAAAATCTTCTTTTCGCTTTCCATGTATTCAGGATCTACTCCGGATTCATCGATAAATTTTGGATTCATGGAAGCCACTTGCATAGCTACGTCTCTTCCTACCACAGAAACATCTTCTGCGGTGGCATCAGTTTTTAATCCCACGATTACGCCGATTTTTCCGTTACCATGAGTATACCCCACGTATTTAACCCCAGGCTGTTCAAATTTAGCAAATCTTCTGACGTTCATGTTTTCGCCAATCTTAGCAATCTTAGCGTTTAGAACCTCTTCTACAGTTCCTTCACCTTTCAGATTCAGAGCCATGAACTTTTCTAATTCTTCTACATCATTTTCAAGTGCTAAATCTGCTAAATTCTCTACAAATTCTATAAACTCTTCATTTTTGGCCACAAAGTCAGTTTCAGAATTGACCTCAATTACAGCTGCACAGTTTCCATCCTCTGAGAAAGACAATTTAACCAAACCCTGAGAAGCCACTCTTCCGGCTTTCTTTGCAGCCTTAGCCAATCCCTTTTCTCTTAAAAGTTCGATTGCTTTTTCCATATCTCCACTTGTTTCCACAAGCACTTTCTTACAGTCCATCATACCTGCGCCGGTTCTTTCGCGCAGCTCTTTTACCATTGATGCAGTTACATCCATCTTTCGTTCCTCCCTTTATTTTCTATGCTTCCACTGCCACTTCAGCAGCAACTTCTTCAGCCTCACTTACAGCTTCTTCCTGTGGGATTTCCTGATCGGATCCCTCATCAAAGCTTTCGCCTTGGTTGGCTTCAATTACAGCATCAGCCATTCTACCTGCAATCAGCTTCACAGCTCGGATTGCATCGTCATTGGCAGGGATTACATAGTCCACATCGTCAGGGTCACAGTTTGTGTCCACAATACCGACAATCGGAATATTTAAAATTCTAGCTTCTTTTACTGCAATTCTTTCTTTTTTAGGATCCACTACGAAAATTGCACATGGTAATCCTTTCATATCTTTAATTCCACCTAAGAACTTTTCTAATTTTTCTAATTCAAGTCTTAATTTCAAGACTTCTTTCTTAGTTAAAATGTCAAAAGTTCCGTTGGTTTCCATATCTTTAATTTCATTAAGTCTTTTAATTCTGGTAGAAATGGTCTTATAGTTTGTGAGCATTCCTCCCAGCCATCTTTCGTTTACAAAGTACATACCGCATCGCTTTGCTTCTTCTGCAATAGCTGCTTGTGCTTGTTTCTTTGTTCCTACGAAAAGAATAGGTCTGCCCGTCGTGCTGGCTTCTTTCATAAATGCATATGCTTCATCGATCTTCCTTACGGTTTTCTGCAGGTCAATAATGTAGATTCCGTTTCTTTCCGTAAAGATATAGGGCGCCATTTTAGGGTTCCATCTTCTGGTTTGGTGTCCAAAATGCACACCTGCTTCTAGTAATTGTTTCATTGAAATGACTGACATAGTTTTTCCTCCCGGTTTTCTTCTTCCACCAAGGACATTTACGGAAGCCAACCTTATTCAAGGCACCTTTTCCTCTACCCATGGTGTGAATATTTGTTTCAACTTATTTTAGCGTATATAAACCTGATATATACCCTCAAATACTATACTACAGCCCAAGAAACATTGCAAGAACTTTTTCCGGGTTGTTTCTGGATTGTTTCTGGCGTTTCTGGACCTGAGTTAAGTTGTTTCTGGATAAATATGAAGTAAAAGCCATCCTCAAATGACAAACAAAAAATGAAGATGACTTTATTAAATCAAATGATCAATTTTAAGAATATTTCATTTTATAAACTCATTTTTCTATAAATATTCCAAATTGTTTTCTTGCTGCTTGAAAATTTTGAACTCCAACCCTCAAGGTAGTACCATCTTCAAAATAGATTACCCCATCCTGCATGCTGAACACCTTATTAAAATTTACTATGCAGCTTTTATGTACCCTATAAAAACTTTCATTCAAATACTTTTGAACATCTTCCATCTTACCGTAAATAGTATAAATCTTTCCATTACTTTCCAAGTAAATATTGAGTAATCTTAGGTTTTTTTCTAAGTATACAATTTTGTTAATATCAATTCTGCTGGTTTCAAATTTAGTTTTAATGGGGATATAACCGTTGCATTTTTTTCCTAGTTCCTGATAATTCATGGTAGCTCCTTTCTCTAAAGAAGTAATAAATTGTAATGCTGATGATTTCTATGACGCTCTACCTCCTTCTCTCTCCGAAGGCTACAAAAAAAGACTCATAAAGAGTCTTTAAATTACAATTTAATGCCAAATATGGTTTTCTCTACAGGTCCACTCATGATAAAGTCACGAACAATCTCTGATGCCAGTAGCAGTCCTGCTGTGGCAGGTACAAAAGAAATGCTGGCAGGTACATGAGTACCATCCTCAGGTTGCTCTCGACGATGTGGTAATTCAGTAGAAAAAAGAACTTTTAATGAATTGATTCCTATGTTTCTAAGTCGTTTACGAACAACTTTTGCCAAAGGACATGTGTGGGTTTTTTTTATATCAGCAATTTTAAATAGCTTTGGATCAAATTTGTTACCTGTACCCATAGAGCTAATTATGGGTATACTTCTCATACTTGCATATTGTATGAGGGCTATCTTACCATCCACATCATCTATGGCGTCCAAGATATAATCGTAATCCCTTAAATGAAATTTTTCTATGTTGTCTAAGGTCAGCTTTTCTGTGATAGCTTTGACATTCAGCTCGTCGTTGATATCCATTAGCCTCTGAGCCATTACCTCCGCTTTAAGCTTTCCTATGGTACTTTGCAATGCTACAATTTGCCTATTGAGATTCGTGATATCCACTTTGTCAAAATCCACTAAGGTTAAATTACCGATCCCTGCTCTAGCCAAAGCCTCACAAGCAAATCCGCCTACCCCACCGATGCCAAATACAATCACTTTCTTTTTCTTAAGTCTGTTTAGCTCATCTTCTCCTATGAGCATTTTCGTTCTGTCAAATATCGTCTTCATGTCTTTACCCTGTCAAACACTTCTGCCTTTGCTATTAGGTATTAATGCAAACCCCAATATATAAACTTATTTGTTGTAAAGTATACCATATGTAGTAAAATCAATGCAAGATAAACTTTGAAATTTTCAAATATTTTTACCTTGCATTTCTTCTGTTGGTTTAAAATCTTAAATATTTGTATTTTCAATGAAGATAAAAACTGTGAAAAAGTAATTATCTCTCGTAGATAATTTTACCATCCATCACTGTCACATCAACCCGTGCCCCTCTGATGGATTCCGGTGATTCTTCAAATAAATTCCTGTCAATCACTATCACGTCAGCAAGCTTTCCGGCTTCCAGAGTTCCCATTTCCTCTTCTCTGCCCACACCATAGGCTGAACCACAGGTATATCCCCTTAGGACTTCTGCCAACGTTAATTTTTCGCTAGGATTCCACCCCCCTTCAGGCAAACCGTCATCGTGGAGCCTGGTGATCGCTCTATGAATTTCATAAAAAGGATTATTATCAACTACAGGACAATCACTTCCGATGGCCAAAACACCTGACTCCTTTAATAGACGTTTAAAGCACCAGGTCTTTGCAGCCTTTTCCTCTCCTAATACGTACCGGTACTCCTCCTCTTCCCAAGTAGGAATCAGCCCTACATGCTCTGGCTGAACTGAAGGAATGATACCGAGTTCACCAAATCGTTTAAAGTCTGCTTCATCCACCATTTCACAATGCTCAATGGCATGTCTTGCCCTATTCTTGCCCAATTTTTTGATTGCATTTTCAAAGCAATCTAAAGTAAATCTGATAGCATAATCCCCTATAGCATGGATTTTTACGCTGAGCTCCAATTTGTGAGCTTCTATGATGGCACTTTCAAATTGACCTAACTCATTGAGCTGCGTTCCTTTATTTCCCGGGGCATCCAAGTAATCATCTAACATTAATGCAGTATGCGAAGGAATAACACCATCCACGAACTGCTTGAGCAGATGAGCCCGCACCTTATCCGTTTTGTAAAAATCTGCATTTTTCTTGGCTTGTTCTAAATCCCCAAAAAGATTGGTGGCCGCATGAATTCTTAAGTTCAGTGCTCCTTGTTCTTCCAACCCCTTGAATACCTTCAAAGATCCTAAGTTTCTTCCAAAATACGGCTGAACATCCACCACGGACGTAATTCCCAAAGGCGTGGCCGTTTTCATAAAGTTTTCGAGGATAACCTTCTCTTCTTCCTCTGTAAAGTCATAGGCAATGGCGGCTACAGGAGCTAAAGCAGATTCATAGAGGAAACCAGTAGGTTCACCATCAGACCCCTTTTCAATTTCACCTCCGAAAGGATTCGGCGTATCTCTTGTAATTCCGGCTAGCTCCAGAGCTTTTGAATTGACCCAAGCGCTGTGGGCTTCTGCATTCAATAAAAACACCGGTTGATCAGGAAACAGAAGGTCCAATGATTTCTTTGAAGGAAAGCTTTTTTCCTTCCATCTGAAGTGATACCAATTAAATCCAATCAGCCATCCTTCCTTTGGATTAGCTTGATAATACTCTTTTACCATTCTGGCCGCATCTTCTTCATTTATAGAGGATCCCAGATTCACGTAAGTCTTAAATAGCCCTGCCAAAATCAAATGCGTATGACTATCGTGAAATCCCGGCATGATGAGGCGTTTTCCAAAATCCTTCAGCACTGTATTTTTATCCATATGCGGCGCCATTTCACATTTGCTATCTCCTATCTTTAAAATTCTATTGCCCTTGATGGCGACAAAACCTTCAAAGGGCTTTTCTTTGACACTGTCAAATATATTTTTAGATTTCAAAATCAAATTAGCTTTTTCTTGATTTAAATGAGTCATTTGAATCTCCTTTCAAAATTTAGTTTTATTGCAATCATGGATTACAGAATAAAGCCGGCAATCAAATAGGCGATCATGGTTAAAATGATACCGGGCAACAAAAGTGGAAGAGCCGTTCTCGCATAGTGAATATTTTTAATCTTAGCAATGCCGCAAGTCAGAGTTACCGAATCACCATAGAAACAGGTGGTGCTTCCTGCTGCTGCACCGGCAATGACTGCACCTATGGTCAAATACATGTTTGCATTCAGTGAATCGGCCAAGGGTACCATAATGGGGAAGCAAACTGCTGCCATACCCCAAAAGCTTCCGGTAATAAATCCCAAAACCAGCAATACCACAAAGGCAATCATGGGTAGAAGCTGAGCATTGATGATGCCGGAAACGCTGTCGATTACAAATGGAGCCAAACCTAAGGCATCGTTTGCATTCTGTAAAACAAAAGCAGAGATAACGATGGCAGTCACCACAAACATATCTTCAAAACCTCGGCAGATAGTATCAAAGGAATCGGCTGCTTTAATAAGCTTCTGTGGAATAAACAGGATAAAGCAAAGGGCAATACCTACCAAAAGTCCGTAAGTCAGCTCTTGGGTCCAAAGAGTAATGGCAATTAGTGCAATCATAGGCAATGCAAAGTTCCATACGTTGGTAACCTTTTTTTCCGCCTCCTGCCGCTCTGATGTCACAACATTAGAATCCTCCGGTAATATCATGCCATTTTCCGCTCTTTCCTCAGCGACCTTCATAGGTCCGAAAAGCCTAATGATGCGCAATTGGTAAAGTAACACGAACAGTAAAGTAATCCAAGCATAAAACATATAAGGTACGGATTTTATGACGGATTGCAATCCAGATTCATTCATCATACCCAACCCTTCGATCTGACTGCTCATGAACACACCCCATAAAGACAGTGGCACAATAATACAGGTAGCACAGGCCACCACGTTTACGGCAAAGCTAAACATTTCTCTAGACATTTTGTTTTTGTCACAAATTTCTCTGCTGGCTACCCCTGCACCTAAAATGCTAAAGTAGTTATCAAGAAACAATACAATTCCCATAACCCAGGCTAAAACCCCAGTCTTTTTCTTATCTGTTGCAAACTTCAATCCTAATCGGGTAAATCCAGAGATGGCATTGGCATTTTCCAATAATCTTATGTAGATTCCAAACAAACCGAATATAATGATAAAATATGCAGATTCACCTAACTCCAGATACAGAGAATCCAAATAACCAAAGATAAAATTTTGTTTCTCTAAAATAACGAATCCTACCAGTGTTCCTAAAAGCAAAGGTTCCAATGCTCTTCTAGTAATAATAGCTGTCAAAATAACTACCGTCACTGGCAGTAAGCTGATAATACCATAATTATCCATATAAATTCTCCTTTCAATAACTAAATTAATACCTACCTATCAATACTTTCTAATTCTTACACCCTCCTTTTTTAAAAGACTGCAACGAGATAAATTCCAAATATTCCAATTGCTCTCCTGCATGAGGATGATGCTCTTTCCTAATAACCTCACCACCAACAGTTCCTGTGAAACCAATGAAGCACCTCCTTTTATTTCCTCAACGTCCTGCAAATATCTTTTAATATCTGTACACAATCTTTGATTCATCTGCTTGCTATAGATATAAAAGGTAGAAACTATAGTATTTCCTTCATAGATCCCTAGGGCTTGCAAACTCTTCTTATGGGATAATTGATTAGGTTCTATCACCATATTATCGTAGATCAAGAGCTTTTCCTGCACATAAAGCTTCACCTTTGAGGCAAAAGTCTGAAAATCAAAGGATTCCCCTCTTGCTAATCTTCCGGAGGTAAGCATATCGTTCATAATGAACGTAGCTTTTTCCTCCAGATGAACCTCCGTATCCTGATATACCTTTGATTGAGCAAAAGGAACGTTATGTTCGGGCATATATTCTAAAACACCCTTATTCGCCACCGTCAGGTTATTGTAAACTTTAGCAAATCCTTCATCCATGCGGTAAAATTTATTGGCAGACGGAGTTGTGACAAACGCTCTGGCACCTTCTTCCACAAGAATTTCTGTCGTCAACACATCATGCTGCAGAATACCACCACTTGGATTGAGCATATATATGAAGGCCGTACCGTCCTCATCCTGATAATGAGGCGGCAGCACTTGTAGCGGTAGTTGAAAATACTGGTGAGCCAAGCTTGTGCGACCATTTTCTTTTTTCCTAAATTTTAAAAATAATTTACCTTCTGCACCTTTCAATCCGAACCTCTTTCTTATTTCTCAAAAAGCATATCTCCTTGAATCCAATTTACGATTACGGAAAGTCCTGTACCATCGAAGAGATTGGTGAAAACGTAAGGCTTGTCACCCCTCATCATCTTTGTGTCTTTCTCCATGACCTCCAAGCTAGAGTGGACATACTCTGCAATATCAATTTTATTAATGACCAAAAGATCTGATCTGGTAATTCCAGGACCTCCCTTCCTTGGAATTTTATCTCCCTCACCAACGTCGATGACAAAGATTAACCCATCTACCAATTCCGGACTAAAAGTGGCTGCCAGATTGTCTCCACCGCTCTCCACAAAGATAATATCTAAATTTGGAAATTTGTGCAGAAGGTCTTCGATGGCATCCAAATTCATGGAGATATCTTCCCTTACAGCTGTGTGAGGGCACCCTCCCGTTTCTACACCAATGATTCTATCAGCCTCTAATGCCTTTGCTCTGGTCAGAATCAAAGCATCCTCTTTCGTAAAAATATCGTTGGTGATAACACCGATTTCATATTGAGAAGATAACTCTTTACATAGTTTTTCAATTAAAGTCGTTTTACCTGACCCTACAGGTCCTCCTACTCCGATTTTTACCGGTCTTCGCATAGTTCTCTCCTTTGTCTCATACACCTTTCAGCGACTAACGATACAACTTTTAACCTCATCATGACATATATAATCTCGTTGATAAATCCTCATGGTTCATGCTTGCAATGTCTAATCCCGGACAGAAGTTGCTGATCTCTGTCACATCAATTTTCTCAGCACTGTCGGCCCCTTGGAGTACGGACTGCTGCATGGTAAAGGAAAGCTGTTGGGCCTCCGAATTCCCCAAGGGCACCAATTTCACAGCACTTTGAATCAATCCGTTAATACTATTGAAGATAAATGATTCCAAGGCGTTCCTGCATCCAACTTCCAACCTTCCGCAGACCAAACCAAAGGTTACGGGAAAATTTACACCTTGCCGTTGATGTTCTCCATAAAATTGTTTAATTACGGGATCATCCTTCACAGCTGCCATAATCCTTAATAACGCTTTTCCTGTTCTCAAGCTAGCCTCTTTGCTTTCTCGGGTAAGCTTCATTGCTGTAATGAGTTGGTCTAACTCTACCAATTCCTTAAATAAAGCTCCATTCTTTAAGCTTTCATTACACTCTAATGAATCCATCCCCAGCGTGGGAAACGCTTCCCCTAAGGCATAGGCCCTACAGAGAACCGGTCCTTCACATTTTACCAATACATTCTCTAAGTACATTTGTAAAAACTGCTGGAATTGTTGACAGTCTTTAATTTCACCACGACTCACGTAAGTCTCCAAACCCCAAGATTGACTGAAACCTCCGGTGGGAAAAGTACCACCTGCCAACTGTAGCAGGCATAGAAGTTCCCTTTGATTTTTACTCCTACCCTGCATATTTACCTCTTTTCACCATGACGATTAGATGAAAATTGCTCCCCTTGGTCAGTATGCTCGTGGCTGTGCTCATGGGTATGATTATGATTATGAGGATGATGGTGGGAATGTGTCGAAACGTTCGGTCTCTTACCCTCTAACTTTTTACTCTTTCTTTCATAAGAAAGCTCCATACTTTGCAATAATCGCTCAATTACAGGGTCGTAAGGAAGCAATATACTGTTCTCCGTAAAATAGCATATTTGATGCATATTTCCAATATTAAATCCTGCCTTGCCCCATTGCTCTTCTCCCTGAGGATAAACCTCTAAAATATCCTCTTCCTTTAACTCTACTACAATGATTCTCTCTTCATCTGCAAATAGAACGGCTCCCGAATACAATTGTTCTCCCTTTGGCAGAGAGATGGACAAGTGCTCTCCCTCTGTGGTGCATATTCTCTGATGAGGCCTCATCATTTCATAGTGATCCAACAAAACCAACGCTTTCTTCCCAGGTTTTCCCGTCAGGTTAAACTCCTGTATGCCACCTAATATCTTTTCAATTAACAATTTTTTCCTCCTTATCTAAAGAAATATCTCTGACCCAAAGGTACCTCCGTTAACGGTTCACAGGTGATGTGTTCACCATTAACAAAAACCTTGTAAGTTTCCGGATCGATCTTTATATCTGGGCAAAAACTGTTCCTGACCATGTCGCTTTTCTTTAGATTTCTGGTATTTTTTATTGGTACCAACTTTCCTGCAGAATTGGGTACCTTTTCCCCTAAACGATGATCTATGGCTTTCTGTGTCACAAAAACTTTGCAATATCGATTACAGTTATTTCCCATAGCTGCATATTGTTTTCTATAAATCATTGGTTGGCACAGCTCAATGCTGGCATTTACATCCCCGGTGGGAGAATAAATGACGGCACCACTCTTTAAGATCCAGTGGGGCTTTGCGCCAAAAAAGGCGGGACTCCAGATGACTAAATCCGCTAATTTCCCTTGCTCGATAGATCCTACATACTCGTCTATTCCAAAGGTAATGGCAGGGTTTATGGTATATTTGGCAATATATCTGAGTACCCTCTCATTGTCATTACCTTCCCGATCCTCGGGTAACGGTCCTCGTTGCATTTTCATTTTAGAAGCCAATTGCCACGTTCTCAATACGCTCTCACCCACTCTTCCCATACCTTGAGAGTCAGATCCCAGCATGCTGATAGCGCCCATATCATGAAGGATATCTTCTGCCCCGATTGTTTCCCCTCTGATTCTGGAATCAGCAAATGCCACATCCTCCGGTACCTTAGAATTGAGATGGTGCGCCGCCATAATCATGTCTAAATGTTCCGCCACCGTATTGACAGTGTAAGGGTTGGTGGGGTTGGTCGAAGACGGCAAAATGTTTTCTTCTCCGCAAACCATCATAATATCAGGGGCATGACCTCCTCCGGCGCCCTCCGTATGATAGGCGTGCATGGTTCTACCATTGATAGCTTTTAACGTGTTTTCCACAAACCCGCTTTCGTTTAAAGTATCCGTGTGAATTTGCACCTGAAAATCATATTCATCAGCTACATTCAGGCATGCATCGATCACCTCCGGAGTTGCACCGTAATCTTCATGAATCTTCATGCCTATGGCGCCGTTCAACGCTTGCTCCACGATGGTATCCGGCAAGCTAGAATTCCCTCTTCCCAAAAATCCTACATTGACAGGAATTTCTTCATGCGCTTCAATCATGCTGTGCAAATGCCAAGGTCCGGGGCATTCGATTACAAGGGTTTTCGCTCCTGTACCTCCACCTAGCATAGTGGTGATGCCATTACTCAAAGCCTCCCAAGCCTGATCAGGAGACTCAAAGTGAACATGCACATCAAGACCGCCAGCAGTGACAATAAATTGTCCATCTAAAGAAACCACCTCTGTGCTAGCACCCACGATCAGACCCGGTGTAATGTCCATAGTATCAGGATTTCCTGATTTCCCCACACCTACGATTTTTCCGTCCTTTATTCCGATATCCCCTTTGATAATGCCTAATATGGGATCTATTATTATGGCGTTGGTGACAGCTACATCCAGAACCCCTTGGGCTGAGGTCATACCTGCTATTTGAGCCATGCCATCCCTCATGCTTTTCCCGCCCCCCGAAAGGGTTTCATCCCCATAGTAAGGAGCACTGAGATCCTTTTCTATCTCAATAATTAAGCCCGTGTCTGCTAAGTGGAGCTTATCCCCCTCTGTGGGTCCGAAAATATCACCGTATTCTTCACGGCTCATCTTCATCGACATATTACTTTCCTCCTTTTTCCAACTGATTCAGCTTCTGCAATGCCCTTTCCTTCACTTGAGCATCTGTTACCTTTCCCATGGTAAGCCCCATAAATCCGATTACCTTCTGCTCTCCGGCATACGGAATCAACCGAACCTTCTTTTCTTCTCCCGGCTCAAATCGAATCGCTGTTCCCGACGGAATATCCAACCTCAATCCAAAGGCTTTTTCCCTGTCGAACTTTAAAGCTAAATTAGATTCAAAAAAGTGGTAATGAGAACAGACCTGAATAGAACGATCCCCCATATTGGTCACCACTAATTCCACCACCGGCTTGCCTTGATTAATAATGATAGGGTCATTTTTATAAATGATTTCCCCTACTTGATATTTCATTAAAACTTCCTTTCTCCATGATTGGTAATCCAATTCCCTAAGGTTTAATATTGCATGGAAATCAGTTCCTCAATTGATATGGCTTCTTTTCTTGTTTCTAATCGAATAGGGTTCTGAACCGATAAAAGCTTGTTCCCATCCGGGAGCATCACCTCAAGCTGAATGATAGAGGCCAGTGCAGGCGTACCCTCCATAACATCTTCTTCCGTTATGATTCGAGATCCCACATCCACCAAATCCGTCAAACTGCAATTTCCTTCCCTGGCTCGTTCCAACAGCTCATCGCAGATGATGGCTATGGCTTCAATATAGTTGAGCTTCACACCCCTTTTCCATCGTCTTCTGGAAACTTCCGCTACGTTGAACATCATAAGCCGCTCTTGTTCCTTTAAAGTTAATTTCATTCCAACCTCCTTCTATAAATTGTAAACAAGGAAATAATCATTTATATAGAACGCAAATATCGTGCCAAAGGCAAATGTTAGAAGCTAATAAATTAAACCGCTTAAAATTGTGTAAACTATCAGATTTTAAAGCCTAAATAAATTTTGATTTTATAAAAGATTTTGAGAAAAAAAATAATGTATGTATAAACATACATCAACAAAGAAATCTTTGGCATTAAATCATACTTCCAAGGATCTGTACTTTTGTCAATACACTGTACGTGTAAAAGTACACCCATTTATTTTATGCCTAACCTTTTCATCTTTTGATATAAGAGGGTTCTGCCAATTTTCAGTTGGGAAGCCGCACGGCTCTTGTTGCCTCCGCATTGATGCAAAGTCTTAAGGATTACATCAATTTCTGCTTCTCTCTTGGCTTTTTCTATCGGACTTTCTTCTTCTATCGATGAGGGGGATTGGATTTCAAAATAATCATCCGCTAGTTTCCGGATTGCCGATGACTTATTCATAACTCTATTGATAAACAAAAAATCTTCAAATCGTAACATGGTACCCGTTGCAAAATTCATAGCCCTTTCCACCACATTATAGAGTTCTCGTACGTTACCCGGCCAGTCATATTCTTGCAATATTGTATAAATCTTTGGTTCTATGTTCATAATGTTTTTCCCAAGGCTTTTATTGAAGATATCCACGGCATGACTCACAATTACAGGTATATCCTCTGGTCTTTCTCTCAAAGGAGGCACTGTAATTTCAACAACATCAAGCCTATAGAAGAGGTCTTCTCTGAATTTTCCTTCATTCACCAATGTTTGTAAGCTTTTATTGGTGGCGGCGATAATCCTCACATCTACAGTAATGCTTTTAGATGCACCAATTCTGTCCACCTCGTGTTCTTGCAAAACCCGTAAAAGCTTAGGCTGCATATTCATCGGCATCTGATTGATCTCATCTATGAATAAGGTACCCTTATGTGCCAACTCAAATTTTCCCTTTTTCCCCTCTTTTCTTGCCCCTGTAAACGCACCTCCTTCATATCCAAAAAGCTCAGACTCAAAGAGGTGTTCAGGAAAGGTCGAGGCATTCACACGGATAAAATCTCGAAGGCTACGTTTGCTCAAATTATGTATGGAATGGGCAACCAATTCTTTGCCACTACCCGTTTCCCCAGTAATTAACACCGTAGAATTGCTCCTTGCCGCCGAATAAATTTCTCCCTTTAGTTTGTTAATAGCTCTTGAATTTCCATGAATATTCTCAATGGAATATTTCGTAGACCGAAAATGCTTAATTTCCCCTTTTAAGTAATTCAGTTCTTCATCTAAAAAGAGTTTATATCCATCTGCAAAGTCATACAGAAATTCAGACCCTTGTATCACATCATATTCCAGTAAGCCTGCTTTTTCATTATTTATAAAAATGGGAACATGAATACTGATCCCTAAACCCTGATCCGTATGATAGAATACAATTTCGCTCTTATCCTTTTTTAATCCTTCCATCATCTTTGTCTTAGGGAATATGTCCATTATGTTTTTCCCCAATGATTTTTCCATGTTAAGCCCGAGATAGACAGCACATTGTTGGTTCATGTAAACTAAATTTCCTTCCATGTCTATCACCATGACACCGGCTACGTGAGAAAGGTAAAGTTCAAAATCTTCATACCTTAATTTTTTCATAACATAATCTCCACTATATCAATTAAATTCATTCGATTCCATAAGATTTCAATAAGATTAAAATTTGATTGTTTGTCAACTTTTTCACCATCAATTCCTTAAATTTAACCGACTTAGCCTTATCCTGACTCCTTAATTGTTCCAACTCTAGAGAAATGATGTCCAACTGGGATACCAAGTCATCATAGAAGTTTTCAAAGCTTGCCAATCTTGTTATAGCTTCCCCGCAATATACTTTTTCGCCTATGTCGCTTTCCAAAATGTCAATAGTTTGTGCACTTACAATATCTATTTCTGTTTTTTCTCCCTTTAGCTTGCTGGTTAATCTCTTCAAAGCAACCTCCTGCTTATTCCTTAAATCTCCTTGCAAATTCAAGGAAATATGTTAAAATTAAAGGCACAAATATTATATACTATTTCCATAGTATGGTAAAGAGGAGAAAGATTTATGAATTACAGAACTTTAGGAAAACGTCATTTGCAAAGTTAAATGCAACCCCAGATCCGATAAGGGTGGAAGTAAG
>CAZOSB010000036.1:0-22972 GCA_964582545.1 uncultured Anaerovorax sp. | reverse complement strand
CCTTTTTTGATATTCCAGAAATATCGCAAGCGATATTTCCTACATAATAAAAAAACATTGATGCTTTTCCAAACACCAATGTTTTTTATCTATTAAGATATTAACTATTTATTTTATTTCATTTCATTTATTTCGTTATAGTTGCATAATGAGTTCCACTGACGTATTCGTAGTCAATCTTATAACTCAATTTTTCGAAATCTCTTAATTTGATAAATGTTTTTCCTTCGGAAACCATTCCATCCATAAAGATATTCTTTCCATTTCGAACAATATAAGCTTTTTTCACTTTATTATCCCAGCCAACCTCTTCTCCAAAAGCCTCACCAAGACTTCTCAGTGGAAGATAAATGCTTCCGGATACCATTTTATATGGAATACGCTCATAGTCTTTTCCTGTGAGCCAAGGATATTCATTCCCTCTGGTATATTCTACCAATGCATAGGTATCGTATTTATCCCAGACAATATCCGCTTTTTCAATGGGGTTCACGCGATTGACAACCTTTTCAAAGGAAGTTGTGAGCTCATCTAAGGTCATAACCTTTCCAGAAGGAGCATTTACAGTCACATTCATAGGATTGGTTTTGCTCTCACCATCAATCTTTAAGAGAGATTTTCCTTTTACTACAAAGTTAAGATTTTCAACGCCGTTATATCCACTTCCCACTTTTGTAGTCGTAGAAGAGTAAGAGGTCTGCAAAAAGTCTTTTATTTCATCAGAAGCCATAAAGGTTTCGATGTAGCTTTTCATCATATTAAGTTGACTGATAAATAATACTTTATTATCTTTTACTTCATTGATTAATTCTTTGCCAGTAGCTTTATCGATGCCGTACTTTTCCATTCCTCCAGAATTCACATAGGTGGTCAAAGCATTGATGAAATCATCGTTATTATTGACGATATATTCAATGGAACCTTTGCAAATCTTCAACATCTGCTCCAAGGTCAAGGAAACCTTATACCCATTGCTTACTTGAGTAACACACCCTGGTGAATAATTTTTAAAAGTGTTAGTCAAAAAATCCATTTCGTTCTGACCCAATACATACTGTTGATCCATGTAGACAGTACCCATCTCTGCCAGGTCTGAAGCATCAGCAATTTGGATATACTTTACATCTCCAAAGATTTGGTTTGCCATCTGCTTGATTTGATCCCCGTCTTTCATCATTTCAGGGTCAACCACTGTAAGGATTTCTATAATACCAAGAAAATATTCTTTTGATACATAGATGCCTTTATCACCCTTCAAAATTATATTTCCCATGGGAATTGTTTTATTGTTTATGGTAACGTTAAGACTTAAATCAACACCTATCAGATTTTCGGTATTCACCTTACCCGTATAGGAGAAGGTAATCTTGTCACCCAGCTTTAGCTCATTAAAGGGTACGGAATCAATGCCTAAGGATGTTATGTAATCATTGATTGCCTTTTTATCCATTGTAATGTCTAATTTACCGCTCACTTCAGCGGATTTTATAGCGCTCATCTCCCCATAAAGGTTGAGCATACCGATGTCTGCCGTGGTACAGCCAGCCAAAACAGCAATCATCATCATCACTGTCACTGCAATAGCCAAAATTCTTTTTTTCATTTTTTCACCTATCCTTTTTTAGTTTAGTTTAGACTTTTCAAGGTTTTTGTGTTTAATTGCACTTCCTTAATGCAGTCAAATATAAGATAAAGACCTATTGACTTCATTATATCATAAAATTTATAAGTTTCTATACTTTTTATGCAAAAATCATAACTAATTTAGTCTATGAGAGGATGTCAAAACAAACTCTACCCTATTGGTTTGGGACTTCAGTAGATATGACTTTGTTGATCATATCCAACATGTACAGTACAGAATAATTTCGATTCCATTGCCTACTAACATTCCTCATCCTGCACTCCTTCACTTCTACCTTATCGTCAAAGATCACGCAGATATAAACCAAGCCTACAGGTTTTTCCTCCGTTCCGCCATCAGGTCCCGCGATGCCCGTTACAGAAATACAAACTCTGCTTCCCGTCTTTGCTTTGACTCCTTTGGCCATTTCAACGGCTGTTTCTTGACTGACAGCACCGTACTTCTCCAAGGTCTCTTGTTTCACACCCAGCTCCGCCATCTTTGCTTCATTGCTATAGGTGACAAAACCTCTGTCAAAGACAGCTGAAATCCCGGGAATGTCCGTCATGGTGCTGGCAAACAATCCTCCTGTGCAGGACTCTGCGCTGGACATAGTTAGCTTTTTGTCCATCAGTTTCTTGCCTACCGTATGACCGAGACTTTCATCATCATAACTGAAAATGTATTCGCCAACCCGTTCTTTGACCTTTAAAATCATCTCATCCACTGCCTCCTTTGCCTCTTCCAAGGAAGCTCTTTTGGATGCAATTCTTAAACAAGCCTCCCCTTCTTTCGCATAAGTGGCCAAAGTGGGATCCGTCTGTGCATCGATGAAGTCCTGAACGGCATCTTCCAAAGCGGACTCTCCTATACCAAAGGTTCTCAGCATTTTATAAAAAATGACCGAATCAGACTTTTTCTGCAGGTAAGGTTTTACACCCGTCTCAAACATCCGTAGCATTTCACGTGGAGGACCAGGCATACAAATGATGATTTTCCCGTTTTCCTCCAAAACAAATCCCGGAGCCGTACCGGCATCGTTTGTAAGAATGGTGGCCTTAGAGGGGATATAGGCCTGCTTCTTATTATTTTCGGTCATCACCCTTCCCAACTTCTTAAAGTAGTTTTCTATAAACTCCAAGGTAGGTTCATGCAACACTAAGTGATCATTAAAGGCTTCTGCCGCAATCTCCTTTGTGAGGTCATCCTGAGTTGGCCCTAATCCCCCCGTAGTGAGGATTAAATCGCATTCCTGAAAAGCATGGTGGATTAATTGCTTTAATCGGTTGGGATTATCTCCCACCGTGTAGTGATACATTACATCAATTCCCAACATATTCAACTGTTGGGACAAGTAGACGGAGTTGGTGTTGGTGATTTGACCAAATAAAATCTCCGTTCCCACTGTTAAAATTGCGGATTTCATCTTTTCCTCCTATGGTGCTCTTTGATTCCATTAATTCCATGCAACTTACTTCATAGAAAAAACTTCTTTATTTTTAATCATATATTCAATTCCAGAATAGAGAGTCAGAGCCACAGCACCCCAAAGCATAATCTGCGCAAAGGGAAAATTAATCAAAGAAAATGGCCAATTCCTCAATAGAACAGCGGTTATCGCTACCATTTGAAAAATAGTCTTTAACTTTCCGGAATTTCCCGCGGCGATGACAATGCCTTCACTGGCGGCCACAGACCTTAAGGCCGTAATGGTAAACTCCCTAGCTAGGATGATTACCACCATCCAAGCTGCAATATCCCCCAACTCTACCAGACAAACCAAAGCAGAAACAACCAGTAACTTATCTGCCAAAGGATCCATTAGCTTTCCAAAATTAGTGACCAGATTGTGCTTTCTGGCCAAATACCCATCCAAGGCATCTGTAGCAGAAGCGATTACAAATATGGCCGCTGCCCAATAATAATAACCCGTCATAAGCACTACGATAAACACAGGGATGAGAATGATTCTCAACATCGTTAATTGATTCGGTAAATTCATTTATTTCATCACTCCTACCAGATCATAGTCAAAGGCATCTACAATCTCCACCTTCACCATATCTCCTATTTTAATAATTTCATCTATATTAGTATTACCTATCTTGGAAAAGATAACCGAATGATCGATCTCCGGCGCATCATATCTGGTCCGACCCACGTATGCCACACCTCCATTATCTTGCTCTTCCGTGCCTTCCACCAAAACCTCTAGTACTTGCCCAATTTTTTCACGATTAGAAGCAAGAGAAATTTCCATTTGCGTAGAGAGCAGAATTTCTCTTCTCTTTTCCTTGGTAGTTTCCCTCACCTGCCCCTTCATCTTTGATGCCGGTGTCCCCTCTTCCTTTGAGTAAGCGAAGGCGCCAAGCCTTTCAAATTTCACAGTTTCCACAAAGTCCAACAGCTCTAAAAAATCCTCCTGTGTTTCGCCGGGGAATCCGGTAATCAAGGTGGTCCGAATGTGAATATCCGGAATGGCTGTTCTCAATCTTCCAATGGTATCGTAAATGGAAGCCGTGGAAGATCGCCTATTCATGGCTGTTAATATTTTATCTGCACTATGCTGAATGGGAATGTCGATATAATTGCAAATCTTTTCCTCTGCTGCCATAACTTCTATGAGGCTGTCGGTAATCCGATCTTCATAACAATACATGAGTCTGATCCACTGGATACTATCAATCTTGCACAGCTGTCGCAGTAACTTTGGCAAAGCCAACTCCCCATATAAATCCAAACCGTAAGCTGTCACATCTTGGGCGATCAAAATCAATTCCTTACACCCTGCAGCACCCAAATTAGTGGCTTCCTCTACAATATCTTCCATTTTTCTACTTCTATAACCGCCTCGAATAGAGGGAATGACGCAGTAGGTACATCGATTGTCACAACCTTCTGCTATCTTCAAAGTAGCGCTGTAGGATACCCCTAAGCTCTTTCTGAAAGGTCGCTCCCGATAAGCCCCGTTGTAATCACTGAAGTATTGACTTCGCTTCCCACCGGACAGGTTCTCCAAAATAGTCGGCAAATTTTCGTACTCGTTGACTCCTAAAAAAATATCCACTTCCGGCATTTCCCTATAGAGCTGTTTTTGATATCTTTGAGAGAGACAACCTGACACCATCAGAATGGTATCTCCATTCTCCTTATATCCAGCCATATCAAAGATAGTCTGTATGGATTCTTTTTTGGCGTCGTTGATAAAACCGCAGGTGTTCACCATGATTAAATCCGCATCCTCCGGAGCTTTGACCATCTCATGACCGGAATGTTCCAATATTCCGGCGGCTACCTCCGAATCCTCCTGATTTTTCAAACAACCCAAGGTTTCTATATAAAATTTCATGAAATCTCCTTTTCATTTTCTATTTCCTGATCTTCGTCTAACTTTTCGTCCATTCCCAACAGTTCTTCCTCCGTGAGGAAAACCTGCCGCGGTCGGCTTCCATCTGCCGGACCTATGATTCCACGACTTTCCATCATGTCCACCAGTCTGGCCGCCCGATTATACCCGATGCGAAACCGCCTTTGCAACATAGAAACAGAAGCTTGCTTGGACTTTACCACCGTTTCTATGGCTTCCGGCAGTAGCGCATCTTCCTCTTCTTCCGCCACATTGGTGCTGACCTTTTCGATGGAGTGAATCACTTCGCTGGCATACACTGCCTCTCCCTCCATCTGTGCTTTAACAAATTCTATGACGTCATTTACCTCCTTATCGGAAATAAAGGTACCCTGCACACGAATGGGCTTGGCCATACCCAGAGGATTAAAGAGCATATCTCCTTTTCCTACCAGCTTTTCAGCCCCACCCATATCTAAAATCGTTCTGGAGTCAAACTGAGAAGATACTGCAAAGGCAATTCTCGATGGAATATTCGCCTTGATAACTCCGGTGATAACATCTACGGAAGGTCTTTGGGTAGCCACGATGAGATGCATACCGGCCGCCCTGGCCATCTGTGCCAACCTGCAAATGGATTCTTCTACCTGTGAAGGTGCCGCCATCATCAAGTCTGCTAATTCGTCGATGATAATGACGATCTGTGGCAAATATCGATCATCCTCTTTTTTCTTCTTTACCGCGCTATTAAAGGAAGCCAAATCTCTGACACCTTCCTCTGCAAACTTCTTATACCTGTCCGTCATTTCCGCTACAGCCCAATTCAGGGCAGCAGCCGCTTTGCTGGGGTCTGTTACAACGGGAATTAAAAGGTGCGGAATTCCATTGTAATTCCCCAATTCCACCACCTTTGGATCGATTAAAACGAACTTCACTTCCTCCGGTTTTGATTTATAGAGCATGCTGATAATGATGCTGTTGATACATACGCTCTTTCCGGAACCTGTAGAACCGGCTATAAGCATATGCGGCATGGTCTTTAAATCAGCGGTAATGGCATTTCCCGAAATATCCTTGCCCACGGAAAAAGTGATCTTCGATGGTGCATCCTTAAAGTTTTTGGAGCCGATAATTTCTCGCAAAGTGACCATATTGATACTTTCATTTTCCACTTCAATTCCAACCGCCGCCTTGCCCGGAATGGGAGCTTCTATACGAATACTCTTGGCTTCCAGGTTAAGAGCGATATCATCAGACAACCTGACGATACTGTTTACCTTCACTCCTGTACCCGGCTGTATTTCAAAACGGGTGACCGCAGGGCCCTTGGTAACCTGCACCACCTTGGCATTGACATTAAAATCTTTAAAAGTCTGCTCTAACTTTGCCGCCTTGGCCTGCAAGCTCTCCCCTTTTCCTGCATTTTTATCTACGGGAACCGGATTGAGCAAATCAATGGGGGGAAGCTTATAAGCGATCACCGGGGCTGTGGTTCCCTGATTGATTTCCTCAGGGGACAGAGTAGCCGGCACAGCCTCCACTTTGGTTGATTCTTTAACTTGCATAGCAATAGGCTCAGAAACCACCTTTTTTGAAAGAATCTCTTTTTCCCTTTCCTCCGTTTCCGGCAAGACAGGCGAAGTAGCAGAATCCTCAAAGATGATTCCTGTGTCCTGATTTTCAGGAGGTCTCTCAAATAAGGTATCATCCACCATATAGCTCAAAATCTGTTTCTGACCATGACTCATGCCACCGACCACAGGCGCATAGTCGGGAGATTTAATCTCCAGAGAAGATTGATGTTGGGCGTAAGAAGACTTGTCCGATTGAGCAACAGATTTTTTCTTCTTTTTTCTGTCTCTACTTAAATCGTGAACCTTGCCCTTCACTTTATATCGAGCGGGTTCTTCTTCCTCTTCCTCCTCATAGTATATAACCTCATCATCATCCTGTTCTTCCATCTCACGCCTCATGGCTTTCTTTGCCTTAAGTACATCTAAGTGATGAGAAAGTGGCGTCTTGGTTATGAGCATGACGGATATGATGATCAACGCTATGGCAAATATGTAAAGTCCCATAATGCCGATAATTTTTACTAAAATCAAACCTATGGTCATACCGAAAGCACCGCCGCTGGCCTTGGCCTGCCCCAGCAAAAACATAGACCTTACATATTCCATATCTAAGGAATAAACCTGCCCGTCCAGAAATTGCGCGGAATTCATAATGGAAACACAGAGGAATATAACGATAAAAAATATGACGGACCGCAACGTAATATGAGCCAATTTTTGACCAAACATAAGCAACCCATAGATGATCATATAATAAGGAAGTAAATATCCCACCCATCCAAAGGTACCTAAAACCAAAATATGAATTCCGTTTCCCAGCTTTCCTGCCGCTGCAGTTTGCAGAGAAATCACTAAAAAAATCCCCACCGCCATTATGACGATGGACCAAATTTCATCCCGCAGGCTACTGCCTGACACCTTATCGATATATGCTTCCGTGCTCTTTGCTTTAGTTGACTTGGCTTTCCCTTTTCCGCCATTTCCAGCCTTTGACTTAGAAGTAGTTTTATTTTTACTGCCGGGTGGCCGACCTCGTCTTTTTTCTGCTGCCATGAATATACTCCTCGAATCTAAAATCTATTACTGAATAAAAATGGTATATGCAATGACCAAAGCACCCAATAGCCACGTATAAATAGAAAAATAAATCAATTTTTTATTGGATACCACTTTAATCATGGTTTTAATAGCTATAAATCCGGAAACCGCCGCTACTGCCATACCAACCAAAACAGGTACCAGCATGTTGTCTCCTAACCCCAATTTCAACGCATCGGGTACCTCTAGTACCACTGCACCTAAAATGGAGGGGATAGAGATCAAAAAAGCAAACTTTACTGCCGTCTCACGATTCAAGCCTGCCGCCAGACCCCCAAACAACGTAGAACCGGATCGAGACACACCGGGGCAAATGGCAATGCCCTGCATGATCCCCACAAAGATTGCATCCCTGAACTTTGTTTTCCTGACGTTCTTTTTTCCCTCCGGTATTCTCTCAGCAATCCACAAGAGGGTTCCTGTAAATAGCAATCCTATACCGATTGCCATGAGGGAGAGATAAAAACCGTTAAAAAGATCGTTAAAAAACACCCCGATCAGCGCAGTAGGAATGGTGGCTACGATAATGAGAAATCCCAACTTCCTGTTGGGGTTGGCATCTATGCGAGGACCCTTGCCTGTAAAAATATCCTTCAAGGTAGCACCTAGCTCTACGAACAATTCCCCTAAATCTTTATAGTACACCATAATGAGTGACACCAAGGTTCCCACGTGGAGTAATACGGCAAAGAGCAAAACGCTTTCTCCCTCTATGCCAAAAAAATATTGCAAAAGTGCAAGATGCCCAGAGCTGCTTATGGGCAAAAACTCTGCCAGACCCTGCACCAACCCTAATATAATCGCTTCAAATAATGTCAAATTGTTTTCCTCACTTTACTTTTATTATTGCATGTCATTCATACATGTCACTTTATTTATTATGCAATAAAACTCACAATAATTCAACTTTAAGTTTCAATTTCTGTTCGAGAAGATTTATAAGCCTCAAAGTACTGACCCTCATAAAAAGTGTATGTATTTTTGCCTTTATTTTTAGAACTGTATAATGCGATATCTGATTTCTCATAAAGTTCTTCAAATGTAGAACCATTTTCCGAGGCAATGGCAATACCCACGCTGGCAGACACCGTGTACTTTTCAGTTTTCCCCTCATAGGTGTTTCTAAATCTCCTACAGAGTTCTTCTGCCTTCACTTTGATAGTGGCAAACTCACTGTTTTTCATAAAAGCCATAAATTCATCTCCACCAATGCGCCCCACAATATCATCTTCTCTAAAAACCTTTTTCAATTGATTGCCCAGCTCAACGAGAACAACATCACCAAAGGAATGACCCAAGTTATCGTTGATGGATTTGAAATTATCTACATCGATAATAAACAAAGTTCCCGCTTTTGTTCCCATCCTATGTTTCCGGAGCCACTGGGAAATAAGGGTTTCCGTCATTTGCTTATTATATAGCCCCGTTAACGCATCCCTTTCAGCTCTGCGCTGTATTTCCAGCTGCTCCCTCTTTTCTTCGTCTATATTTTTGATGTAAGTAAACCCCCGAATCTCACCGGTGATGGTGTCTTTCACTAAAGTGGTAATCGCTCTCACCCAAATATAGGAATCGCCCCCCATCAGTCTCCTGTACTCCAAGGTAATTTCTTTGTTCCCGTTATTAAAACGCTGTAACATGTTTTCCGGATCCGCATATTCCATAAAATCTTCTACATCCTCAGAAAATACGAACAAATGAGAGGTTTCAGCCAACATCTGCTTATAACTTTTCAAGGATTCCCCCATCTTTTCCTTAAACTCGCCATCAGGGATCTCAAGTCCGGAAATAATTTCATCCTTCGTTAAATTTACTTCGTATTGAGCGATAGCATCATGGGTAATCGCATTCCTAAATTGCTGTTCCGTATGAAATGAAATTTCCAATTCTTTACTTTTTTCCTTATACCCTAAGAGTTCAGTGATTTTAATACTGAAAAACAAAATTGCATAAAACCCGATTAAAATGGTTAAGGAAGTAACAATTTGATTTAAATTTAACCATCTGTAGGATTCGTTAGTACTAAAAACTACAGAATTAAAAAGCATGTAGAAATTAAACACCGTCAGCCATGCAGTGATGAACCAAAGCTGCTCATCCCTTTGAATAATGATTCGAATCTTTTCCGGAGGAATGGTCTTCATTACGGTAATGGTTGATAATATTAACAGCAACAATGAGATTCCGGTAGTTAAGAATAAGGAGTAACTGTCATTCGCCACTTGGTAAATGGAATTTCCGGTAGCCTGAGCAAATACAGAAACACAAATAGCCCTAATGGCCATAATGTGTATGATAATGGCAGATACGATGCAAAATGTACCCTTTACAGTGTCCCTATAAAATACCTTGAATTCAACAAAAAGCAATACGAATACCAAAATATAAGAATAAAAGGAGGAACTCTTATCGAAGATTACCAGTAAGTAAGATATGGCAACATTAAAGATTCCCACAGGTACTCGAAATACTTTCCGAAGTCTCGGATGGTCTAATGCGGTATCTACAAACGCAAAGATAGTATAAATGTATATTAAAAACATCATTATTAAAAATAATCCGCTTATTAAAGTTCTATCCAAGCTAATTACCCTTTCATTAACTAAAAATGTAACAATTAACTTCCTAAGATTACCATATAAAGTATAGTATGTCAAAGGTTTCAGAAAAAGTTTAAAAGAAATTCAAGGCATATTTATAGGAAAAAACTGAAACTTTCCATTCACACAAGGTTAAAAATAGTATATAATACTTAGAAAAATAAAAATAAGAAGGAGAAAATTATGAACAAGAAACCGAATTTAGCAATTGTAGGCGCAACAGGACTTGTCGGCAGCACTTTCCTGAAGGTTTTGGAGGAAAGAGACTTTCCTTTTGAAAATTTATATATGATGGCTTCCGCAAAATCCGCAGGGAGTACCGTAACGTTCAAAGGAAAGGATTATGTTGTAGAGGAGCTTACTGAACATTCTTTTGACAAGCCCATCGATATTGCACTTTTTTCAGCTGGTGGATCCACCAGTGAAAAATATGCACCCATCGCTGCTGCTCACGGCTGCGTTGTAGTAGATAATAGCAGCGCTTGGAGAATGGATAAAACCGTGCCATTGGTGGTTCCCGAAGTAAATGCAGAAGATATCAAATGGAACAAAGGCATCATCGCCAATCCCAACTGTTCTACTATACAGGCTGTAGTTCCTTTAAAGCCTCTGCATGATAAATACACCATCAAAAGGATCATTTATTCTACTTATCAGGCAGTTTCCGGAACGGGTTTAAAAGGTATTAAAGATCTTGAAGAAGGATTAAAAGGAACAGACTTAAAACTAGCATACCCTCATCCGATTGCAGGAAATTGCCTACCTCATATTGACGTCTTCTTAGACAACGGTTATACAAAGGAAGAAATGAAGATGATCAACGAAACTCAAAAGATTTTTAACGACGATTCCATAGCGATTACAGCTACAACTGTAAGAGTTCCGGTATTTGACTCACATAGTGAATCCATCAATCTTGAATTTGAAAAACCTTTTGAATTAGAGGATGTGAAAGCACTTCTGGCAGCCTTCCCCGGCGTCATTGTGCAGGATGACCCCACCAACAACGTTTATCCTTTGGCCCGAGAGGTTGCAGGAAGAAACGAGGTATTCGTGGGAAGAATTCGAAGAGATTTCAGCGTGCCAAACGGATTAAACCTGTGGGTAGTTGCAGATAACATCCGAAAAGGAGCTGCCACCAACGCCATACAGATTGCTGAAGAATTGATAAAGCTCTAACTCAAAGGAAAAAAGTATAATACTAGTTCGCAATTAAAAACATGGTTTTTTATTGCGAACTAGTATTATTATTATAGAATCTACTTCATAAAATGCACAAGAAAAGCACTTGATTAATACAATACAGAAGGTAGAAATATGAAATTAAGTGAGAGGATGTGTATTTATGACACTATTCACAGGTTCAGGAGTGGCTATCGTTACGCCCTTCAAAAAAGGAAAGGTTGATTTTCCAAGCCTGGGTCGGTTGATAAACTGGCAACTCTCTCAGGGTACCGATGCAATAATCATCTGTGGTACCACTGGAGAATCTTCCACGCTGAATGATAAGGAACATATCAAGGTTGTTAAATATACAGTAGATAAGGTAAACGGTCGGGTTCCCGTCATTGCCGGAGCCGGTAGCAACGATACAGCTCACGCGATTTACATGTCATTGGAACTGAAAAAAGTAGGGGTAGACGGATTATTATTGGTTACCCCCTATTACAACAAGTGTACACAAAAGGGATTGATTACTCATTACACCACCATTGCAGACAAGGTAGAACTTCCCATTATTATCTATTCCGTGCCCAGCAGAACAGGTGTAAACATCACTCCCTCCACCGTGTCAGTTCTGGCCCAACATCCTTACATTGTAGGAATTAAAGAAGCCAGCGGCAACATGTCTCAAGTGGTAGAGATGGCAAAAAGCATTTCACCCGATTTTGCACTTTATTCCGGTAATGACGACATGGTCGTTCCTTTGCTTTCCATCGGAGGTTCAGGCGTCATCTCCACCGTAGCAAACATTGCACCTAAGGATACTCACAACATGGTTATGGAATATCTGCAAGGAAATACGGAAAGAGCTGCCGAAATACAGTTGGCCATGAAACCATTGATCGATTCACTATTCATTGAGGTAAATCCTGTCCCGGTAAAAGCGGCTCTTTTCCTCATGGGAAAAATCGATATGGCCTACCGGTTGCCCTTGATCCCTCCTGAGAAAACGACCATAAATGCTTTGAAAAAAGAAATGAAGGATTATGGTTTGATTTAAAGGAAAACAACATCAGAAAAAATGAAAACTATACTGAAAACTATATAGTTTAATAAAAACCAAAAAGGTATAAATAGAGAAAATTCACTCATTTATACCTTTTATTGATAATCAAAAGTTCAATACTTTCGTTTGTCTTTCATTTCGTTTAATACTCTTAGAATCTTATTCAAAGTATATTGTATGGAAACTAAAATGATGATCACCACTACTACGATGAATAAAATTACTTGCTCATTAAACACATTCATTCTTATGCCTCTGAAGCAACAATTTCCTTGCCGTCGTAATAATTGCAATTTGGACAAACTCTATGCGGAAGCTTTGGCTCGTGGCACTGAGCACATGTGGATAATCCCGGCGCTGCCATCTTCATGTTTGGCGCTCTTCTTTTGTCTCTACGAGCTTTTGATGTTTTTCTCTTTGGAACTGCCATTTTTACACCTCCTTGTCCTTAAATATAACTGTTATATTATATATTCTCGAAATCTGTCTTGTCAATACAATTTTGAATTTTCATTGTAAATATTTCATAACTGCATGCAATATTCAAAGATGATTACTTTACGATTTCAAATGTGTCTCTTGCAATCATCAATTCCTCATTGGTAGGAATCAAAATAACCGTTACTTTTGAATCCTCCCTGCTGATGATGGTTTCTTTCCCTCTCACCTTGTTTTTAACAGGATCCAACTTGATGCCTAAGTTTCCTAAATCGTTACAGATTACATCTCTCATGCCGATATCATTTTCCCCTACGCCTGCAGTGAATATGATTGCATCCACACCGTTCATTTCTGCGATGTAAGCACCGATATAGAATCGCACCTTATGCGCAAACACCTTTAATGCCAAAGCGGCTCTTTCATTTCCTTCGGCAACTGCATTTTCCAAATCCCTAAAGTCACTGCTGACACCGGAAATCCCTAGTACTCCGGATTTTTTATTTAAGATCTCCGTAGCTTCACCGGGGTTGAGTTTTTCCTTTTCCCTGATAAAGGAAACGATGGCTGGGTCTAAATCTCCGGATCTAGTTCCCATAACCAAGCCTTCCAACGGTGTAAAGCCCATGCTGGTGTCGATACAAACGCCTCTCTTAATGGCGGAAACGGAAGCACCGTTGCCCAGATGACAGGTGATCAGTTTTAAGTCTTTTATATTTACGCCCAGAATATCAGATGCTCTCTGCGCTACATACTTATGGCTCGTTCCGTGGAAACCATATCGTCGAATTCCATATTTTTCATAAAACTCATAAGGAATCGCATAAATGTAAGATTCAGGAGGCATCGTCTGATGGAATGCCGTATCAAAAACGCCTACCATGGGAGTGTTTGGCATTAACTCGCGGCATGCTGCAATTCCAGCTAAGTTAGGCGGATTGTGCAAAGGAGCCAATTCGATACATTCTTCCAAGGCTTGAATAACGTCGGGAGTAATCAATACAGAGCTTGCATATTTTTCTCCTGCATGTACCACCCTGTGACCTACAGCACCGATTTCGTCCATAGACTTTACCACACCGTGCTCAGCATCCATAACTGCATCCAGTACGTGACCGATGGCTTCCTTATGGTCTTTCATGGGCACTTCTCGTTTCAGCTTGTCCATGCCTGTTTTTTCATGGGAGATAAGAGAACCCTCCAGACCGATTCTTTCCACCAGACCCTTGGCCAGTACGCTCTCATCGGTCATGTCCATGACCTGATACTTTAAAGAAGAGCTACCGCAATTGATTACTAGTACTTTCATTTAATTTTTTCCTCCATTTAATATTGATAAATTGTTTTCCAACAGATTGAGATACATCGCATTTCAAAATGCAAAACCATACCTTTGACTATTATAATATATTTTTTCAACGAATACATCTATATTTTTATAAAATTCTAAATTAATATTTTCGATGAACGACCTTTACGTAAGGGGAATGAACCAAGTCCGAACCCCTGTAGGGTTCCACCCCTGTGACCAAATGGTAAACATCCGAAGCTTTTAAATCATAACGTAACATCTTTTCCAAACAGGGGGAAAGATCCGTTCTCTGCTTCAACCGATTCTGCAAAAGCTTTCCTTCTTGCCCCTTCATTTTCCCCATGACGGTCCTGCCAAATCCATCCGCTGCCAACAATCTGCAATAGATTTCCTTGCCTTGATCCATCTCAGAGAAATCCCTCTTTGTGAGATCCATGAGCAAATGTATGAGCGACCTTTGGATACCGGTTTCCGTATAACGTTTGGAAAGGATGTTTTTTACCAAGGACTTCACAGGTTTTTCCAACACAGTTTCCTCTATTTCATCGATCATTGCGGTTATCCTTTCCTTCTCACCTTTTTGACTTATCCCTGCGACTCTTTCCCTGCCCGATTTCCACAATGCTTTTTTCATCTTGTTCTCTAGCCCCTCCCCTACGGAAAAGATTTCCGCCAACTCTTCCTCTGGGGTGGATGTAATTTTATAGGTCAACAAAAGCCGAAAGTCCTCCAATGTAATCGGTAACTTCTGGTGTTCCCCGCTACCTGTATCTCCCATAAAGCTTTCTAAAATTTCCGCCGAAGCCGGAGGAAGAAAGTTCCGAACTTCGTGGAACACCTTCTGTCCCTGTCCGGACTCCAAAAGGTAACGTATGGCCATGGCGCTGGCCCAGGTTCCTGAAGCCGCAAAGGATTTATAATCACTACCATATCGCTTTACCGTGATAGGTCTTATGGAGCTATCCGTAAGAAGCAACTGTTTTAAATATTCCACCGCCAAAATATTATTGGGCGAACCCAGCAGCTGACCATAGGACTCACCGTAACACTCCTCCAAAGCTCTCTGCCTTGCTCGCGGATAGGATAAGCCTGTCCTTAAAAGGTCCCTTAAAGCACTCTTGTAATCCGCTCTTTCCCATGCCAATAACTCAGCCGTCTCTACCAGAGGTTTCAACTGACCGCATTCGCTGCCGAAGGATAGGTGGGTCACCTGACCGGTGCTGTTTAAAACCCTGACCGCTCCTTTTGCAAAGTATTCTGCGCTGTTGCAAGCATAGATAAAAGGCAACTCAAAAACTATGCTTACACCAGATTCCACAGCCATTCTGGCTCGAACCCACTTATCCACCATGGCAGGTTCACCCCTTTGAGTGAAATTTCCGCTCATCACACAAACAGAGGTATCCGTATCCACCATTTTTAAAGATTCCTTCAGGTGATAAAGATGCCCCTTGTGAAAAGGATTGTATTCTGCAATAATTCCTACTATTTTCATTCTTTTTTCTCATTCATCAAGCTATTTATCAGTAGTATAGCCGTAAATACTATTAAAACCATTATAATCATTTTTGTAGAAAAAAACAAACAGTAAAATCCATCTAATTTTTTCATGATAATTTCTTTTATACCAACATCCATCATATTTCCCACCTGCACCATATTTCTTTGAATAGCCAATTTCCCCAAAATCAAAGCAATACCTAAAGCGAATAAACCATGAGTGACCTTGATCTTTAAATAGTAAAAGCTGCTGATTCCCACCCCTCTCATCATGCTGAGGGACTGGGCCATAATGGAGAGACCTCCAAAGGAAATGAGGAAAGCACACAGGGCACATGTGGTGATAAATAAAAGCCCTTCCGTGGAGGCTACGCTGTTACACCCTACCGTCATTTCAAAGATTCCCTTACCTAATGCCATCCATACGGGATCAAGCCAATTGAACGCTCCTGAGTACACGATAAAATCGGTCATCATGGTAAAGAGCACGATGTAACCGCAAATGATTCCCAAGGATTTTAAGGAGGACAGGATGGAAAGGGTGAAAAGATCCAATATGCTGTCTTCCAACTTCATCACGTGTTTTTCCCGGGAAATTTTTTCCTTTGTGCTTTTATGCGGGTCTCCTAATTGTTTCTTCCTGACAAAATACTCCTTTATGTCGTGGATTACCCTGTAAAAAACCCCGTTGGTGATGGCTCCCAAGTAATGAGAGGCGGCGATGATTGCCCCGGCAATAGGGGAAGCCAACATACCGACGCCCACTGCACCCAACATAAAAAGGGGTCCTGATGTGCTGCAAAAGGTCAACATCTGCCTGGCTTCAGCCTTGGTAATCTGCCCGGCTCTGCCCATATCACCGATGAGCTTAGAACCCATGGGATAACCCGAGGTGATGCTCACGGTAAAGATAAAGGCCGACACCCCCGGTGCTCCGAATATCCTTCGAAAAGGCATTTCAAAGGCATCACCGATGATGAAAGGGATGCCCAGTCTGGTCATAAAGTTGGTGCAAATAAAAAAAGGTAACAATGCGGGAAGCACAGAGCTTGCCCATAAAGAAACCCCTTTTTCTGCCGATCGCAACGCCACCTCCGGAAAGACGATCATAACGATACAGCCAATGCCGGCAAGGAGGCCGGCTACCTTGTAATGTAATTTATAATCATTTAATTTATTCATACTAAACTATATGAATAACCTTAGAAAAATATTCTTCTCTACTCTCGATCCATCTGCGCTTTGTATACCATCTCTTTAATCTCATTGCGATTATCCGTGATAGTAGTATTCACCTGCTCGAAAGTGGAGGAAAGATTATTGAACATATCGTGAAAATATACAGCATTGAGCTGTTCCATCTTGTCCTGAAAGTTAAATAAGATGCTATCTATGTAATCAAAAGCACCCATTTTCATGGACTTGATGTTTTCCTCTGCCAGCTTAAGAATTTCTTCCGCTCGCTTTTTCGCCTTTATGGTGATGTCGTCGTTTTCAATCAACGCTTCCGCTTGCTGCTTGGCATCCTTCAGTACGCTTTCATACTCTTTTTTGGCTTCATCCAGAATTCTCTGTCTTTCATCCTTAATCCACTGAGCCTGCTGAATTTCATCGGGAAGTTCCACCCTGATTTCCTTTACAATTTCTAATATTTCATCAGCATCTACTAAAATCTTACCCGTGAGAGGGAATCCTGAGCTGGTATCGACGATTTCTTCAATTTCATCCAATAATTCTAAAACCTTCATAATTTATTTACCTCCACACTTATTCTTAACTTTCTGCTTCATATTTTCCAGTACCACATCCGGCACCAATCCTTTGATCTCTCCATTGAGGCTGAACACCTCTCTTACCATGCTGGAGCTTACAAAGGAGTAATCCGGGCAAGTCATGAGAAAGATTGTCTCTACTCCTCTATTGTAAAGTCTGGCATTCATCTGCGCCATCTGTATTTCATATTCAAAATCCATGGTTGCTCTCAGACCTCGAACCACCACCTTTATTTGGTTTTGGTTGACATAATCCGCCAAAAGACCCGAAAAATAATCCACCTCCACGTTGTCCAACTTTTCAGTAACCTTTTGAATCATCTCCATCTTTTCTTCTATGGAAAAAAAGGAATTTTTATTGGGGTTTTCAATAATCCCTATGACTAATTTATCGTATAGCTTGGCAGCCCTTTTAATCAGATCGTAATGTCCGTTGGTAATGGGATCAAAGGAACCTGCATAAAGCGCTTTATTCATTTTCATCTTCTCCTCGTTGAAAAATGGAAATGGTTATAGTTCCGTAATGTCTTTCTTTCACCAGTCTCATTCCATAAAGAGAACCTGAAATTTCTTCATTTCTGCTGTGTTCTATGACCATAAGCCCTTCTTCGTTTAAAGTTTCCATTTTTATAATAGCTTCCATCGCTTTTGAAGCCAGACCCTTGTCATAGGGTGGATCCAAAAAAATTAAATCGACCTTTTCCGGTATTTTCTTTAAAGTTACCTCAAAGTCATAACCTAGGAAAACGGCTTGCTCTAGGACTTGACAATGACTGACATTTTCCTTTGTCAGAGATAGGCTTGTCCTGGATTTATCGCAAAAATAGCAGCGTTTTGCACCTCTGCTTATGGCCTCCAGACCCAGATTTCCGGTTCCGGCAAAAAGATCGACCACTACCGCGTCCTGTAGATACGGGGCAACCATGCTGAAAATAGCCTCTTTTACCTTGTCAGTGGTAGGTCTCACATCCATGCCCTTCAGGCACAACAATCTCCTACCTTTCAGATGTCCCGCAATAATACGCAATTAGTGTCTCTCCCTTCGTACCTTTTATTGTAACATAATCAGGTAAAATAGCAACTAATAATTTTTCAAAAAATATCTCCACAACTTTTTATAATTACTCAAAAAAACATATGCCTATCTCTAAGATTTAAAGATAGGCATATGTTATTTGTATCTATCTAACCTTCAATCCCTCATCCAAGTATTTCACCAAGGGTTCTAAGAAAAACTCGATCACTCGCCTCTTTCCCGTAATGACTTCCGCAGATACAGTCATACCCGGAGAAATGTTTACGATTGCACCCTCCACATTAAAATGAAGCTTATCCGGTTTTATCTTTACTTTGTAGACAAGGCCCAACCTTTCATCTTGGAAGGCATCCGAACTCACGTGAGCTACTACTCCATTGATGGTTCCATATTTTTGAAATTGAAAGGTATCTACTTTTATCCTGACATTTTGACCTTTTCTAATAAATCCGATATCTTTATTTTGCACAAAAGCCTCTATGATCAGCGGTGTTCCGTCAGGAACAATGGTAGCCACCGTCTGTGCCGGAGTCAATACACTTCCCACTGTATTTTGCTCAAAGCTTAAGATAATCCCATCTACGGGAGCGCAAAGCTTTGTATTCATCAAACTCGACTTGGCTTGTTCTAATTGACTTTCCAAGGCGGCAATTTCTTTTTCTTTTTCCACAATGGTGCTTCTGTTTGATATCTCATAAGTCAAATCATTTTTTAAAATATCTTGTTGCGCTTTCTTTAAAGCGGTTTCTGCTAATAAAATTTTATTGCGTTGAGACCTTATTTCAATTTCCGTAAGTTTTACCATATTGACGGACTCATCTAAATCTTTTTGTATGGTAAGAGTCTCTTGAAACGTGGTTCTTTCCCCTGCACGGATATCACTCTCCAAATTTAGTACCTGCATATTGATATTAATCAGTTCTTCTTTAGCGATCGCACCGGCTTCGTATAAAAGCGTGTAGGATTTTTCACGTTCCTTTAATGCCTTCAAATTGTCTTTTAATTTTTCCAAGGTAATCCCTTGGTTCCCACCCCCTGCAGCGTATTGCCCGCTTCTGGATGCATCGGCCCGATACAAGTTAAGCCTTTGATTTAAAGAATCCAACATATTTCTTTCAAGGTCTAAATCCAGTTTTGCTTGCTCCAGAAGTAGTTGATAATCAATTTTTTTCGCTTGATATTCATTTTCTTTGGCTAAACTCAGTTGAATCAACTCCACCACATTGTTCTCCGAGAGGATTCCTTCATATTCTTTAAGTTCTTCTCCGTTAAAGATGCTCTTTAGCAAGTCTCTTTCCAGTTTAGCAGTATCCAAAGTCTTGTTCAAAGCCTCCACCTCTGCTTCGCTAACCGAAGAGTCCAGCTCCAATAGAACCTCATCTTTTTTAACATGTTGTCCTTCTACTATATGAATTGCAGTAATTTTCCCGGATTCCACTGGCTGGATTATCTTAATTTGTCCGTCGGGGATGATTTTACCCGTAGCCACGGATACTTCGTCTATTTTTCCCACCCATGAAATAAGCAACGCCACCATAATCAAGGAAAAGATTCCCCAAATAATGTACCTTCCATTGGGAGATGTAGGTTTTTCAACAATTTCAAGAGCTGCCGGCAAGTATTCATGCTCCGAGCCATCCTCTTTTGCAGACATGAAATCCTCATATTTTTTACAGACATAACCCTGCAACTTTTTTAAGAATTGATAGAAAATTTTATATTTTTCAATTAAAAAATCGTATACTTTCATATTTAAACTCCATAAAATGCTAAAACATCATTATCCATCTATTCTGAAAACTGTTGTTGATGCAAGTAGTGATAAAGGCCTTTTTTCTCTATTAAATTTTCTTGGGAATCAAACTCCACAACTTTTCCTTTATCGATAGCCATAATAAGATCTGCATCTTTTAAAGTGGACAATCTATGGGCTACGATGAGTACTGTTCTTCCCTTACAGATTTGCTTTAAATTTTTCTTTATGATACTTTCAGACTCATAGTCGAGAGCAGAGGTCGCTTCATCCAAAATTAAGATGCGTGGATTTCCCAATAATGCTCGTGCAATGGCGACACGTTGCTTCTGTCCTCCTGATAAGCCCATTCCTTTCTCACCCACCTGAGTATCATAACCTTCCGGCAGATCTACAATAAATTCATGGGCACCGGCAATCTGAGACACTCTAATGATATCCTTCATACTGGCTGAGGGGTTATGAATGGATATATTCTCTGCCACACTCATATTAAATAGAAAGTTTTCTTGCAACACTACACCGATCTGTGTCCTCAACCATGCGGGATCTGCCATGGAGATGTCAATTCCATCAATGGAAATTTTACCGGCTTCCGGAATATACATCCTTTGTATGAGCTTAGTAATGGTACTTTTCCCGGATCCGCTACGCCCTACGATGCCCACAATGCTCCCCGGCTCAATTACAAAACTCATATCTCTGATCACCTCCGGAGCATCCGTTCGATATCGAAATATAATATTTTCAAAGGCTATTTTGCCATCAACCTTGGGCAGTCTGGCTTTCATGGCCTCTGAAGCCGGTTCTGACGGAGCATTAAAGATATCACTGATTCTCTGAACCGCAATGACGGTCTGCTGTAGCTCCTGCCACAGACCTGCAAGCCTCAGGACAGGTGTGCTTACACGACTTGCCAACATACGAAAAGCAATAAACTGTCCTACAGTCATGCTGGAATCCATTACTAAGTTTGCTCCAAACCATAAAATCAGTAAGTCAAATATTTTTTGAATAAACTGGAAAAGTGCATTTGTATTGGTGGATAAGATGGTTGTCTTATAATTTGTATTGACATATTTGGCGATCAAACCTTCCCATCTTTTTTGCATCTTATTTTCCAATGCAAAAGATTTTATAGTTTGCACTCCCGAAACAGTTTCAAATAAATAGGACTGTTGGTCTGCTCCTGCGCTGAATTTTGCATCTAACCGCTTCTTGAAGAGCGGTGTAATAATAAATGAAATCAACGCATATATGGGAATAGAAAACAAAACGATGATGGTCAAAATTTTACTGTAATACATCATTACAGCAAAGTACACCACCAGAAATAAGACGTCAATAATAGAGCTCAAAGGGGTACCCGTCAAAAACTGCCTGATGCTTTCCAATTCCCTGACCCTAGCAATGGTATCTCCTACCCTCCTGGACTCAAAATACCTCATTGGTAAGGAAAAAAGGTGATTGTATACCTTTGCTCCCAAGGTAACATCAATCTTACATGCAATATCTGTAAACACCAAATTTTTAGCAATGGACATTACCATTTCAAATATGGCCACCACCACCAAACCGTAAACTACTACGGTTAAAGTGGATAATGCATTATGTACCAGAACCTTGTCGATTACCACCTGCATGATCATAGGGGTTAAAACACCTAAAAGTTGAATGGTGAAGGATGCTACCAAAATTTCAATCAGGAACTTCTTGTATTTTAATACGGATGGAATAAACCAAGCAAATCCCGTAAAGGTTTCTGAATTAAAAATTTCCGGTTTAGAAATATAGATAATCTTTTGATTCCATATTTCCTGAAACTCCTCTATGGATTTTACGGTGGGTTTATTGCTCTTAGGGGGGAGAACCAAAAGCCTCTCCCCCTCAACCTTTAATAAGATAAAAAACCGATTTTCCTGATCTTGAACTATAGCGGGCGATCTCAGCTTTAACAGCTTATCAATGCTGATAGAATTTACAATCTTGCATCTCAATCTGTTTTTTTTAGCTATCCTAACGATATCACCCTCTGTCATGATGCTCCCGTCTAACGAGAGAGTATGCTCCACTTCTTCCTTCGTGATATTCATACCTAAAATCTTTGTAATGGTAATGAAAGAAAATAGGCCGGTATCAAACTGAACTGTTTCTTTGGGCTCTTCTGCTGCGATCTCTTGTTGTGGATCTTCCTTCAATGAAATCATCAATCCTTACTCCTCACAATGCTGTATCCTTTAATTAATTTTGAACCCAATACTGGGAAACGATATTATTCACATCTTCCGGTCTTTCCAAAAGCGCATCATTCCAAGACATGCCCGTATCAGCCGTGAAAGATGCCATGGCTTGAATCAGCAGGCCAACTTGTGCATAACTCAGCATACCTCCATCAGAAGCATAAATCTGTTCCACCACATAGTCTCTTCCCTTGTACCAAGAGTCAATTACTACCGCTTCATCAGTGCCATAGATGGACAGTTTCAAGTTGTCCCCTTCTCTGCTGGCTATGAGGGAGTTTTTGTTTATGTCTCCAAGGATTAGCTTATCTGTTCCTCCTACGTATCCGTAGTAGTTGCTGTATGTCGCATCGTAGTCATAAATGGTATCTACTCCATCTCCTAAGTTGAAGTGGTACGTATCGGATCCTAACCCTCCTTCTAATCGGTCACTTCCTTTCCCTCCGTGG
>CAZOSB010000035.1:0-23164 GCA_964582545.1 uncultured Anaerovorax sp. | reverse complement strand
ATGACCCCCTGCTTGTAAGGCAGGTGCTCTCCCAGCTGAGCTATGCGCCCATGGTGTGTTCCTAACTACTTGACACAGTTAATTACTATACATCATTGTTTCGTGTCTGTCAATACCTTTTTTTACATTTTTCTCTTTTTTTTTATTTTATTTTTATTTTGGCTCCAAGGGTGGGGCTCGAACCCACAACCTATCGGTTAACAGCCGAGTGCTCCACCATTGAGCTACCTTGGAACATCCTTCGATTTTGTGAACCGAAGACTATACTAACATAGCCTCCCCTAGTTGTCAACAAATAATTTAGAAATTTTATCCAATATTTTTCTAGCTTCCACTTATAAGGTCTTTTTTACCAGCTCTGAATCCTCTGATAAAATCAAAAAATTACCGGAAGTAAAATCAGAAATCAAATCCTGAAAGTTTTGTCTTTTTATAGGATCACATGTTATACTGAGGATTACTTTGTCGAGAAATTCCTCTTTTACAATTTGGTACAACCCTTCCTGTGACTGGTTTTTCAACCTTCCAAGGTGAGTGTATTCCACCTGAATTTTCAGGATCAGCTGCTCCGTCACCGCACATGGCATCGCGTTTTCCACCGCTAACTTTGCGGTGGAGGTATAGGCCCTTACCAACCCCCCTGTACCCAATTTGATTCCGCCAAAATATCTCGTAACCACAAGGGCAAGATTCGTAATTTCTTCCTTCGCCAGCATCTGAACAATAGGTGCTCCCGCCGTCCCCTGAGGTTCCCCATCGTCGCTGGCCCACTGTATTTGCATTTTGTCACCACAGATGAAAGCCGGCACATTGTGCGTGGCATCCTTATATTTCTTCCGCAGATTCGAAAAAAAATCATCAGCTTCCTCTTTGGATTCCACAGGTTTGGTATGACAAAGAAATTTTGATTTTTCTATGATTTGTTCTGAATACCCTTCACCCATTATAGTTTTATAATAAATCATCGGAACTATACCTTTATATTGAAAATTCTTCGTACTTTTGGAAATCCGCTTGTGATAATTCTAACGACATATAGGTACCCTCTTCTCGGTACTCCATGGTATCTGCTGTATATTTCTCACAGAAATAGGAGGAAATATCTCCTCTGTCATAGGGAATCAACATCTCTGCCTTCACCGTTTGTGAAAAGAGCTTCTTTACGATTTCCTTTTGAAGCTCTTCCATGTGTAAACCTGTTTTGGCAGATACGTAAATGGCCTCATTACCGTCGGGCAAATGATTTTCCAAGTTATCTACCAAGTCTATTTTGTTGTAAACGATGATTTTATCCTTGTCGGCAGCGCCGATTTCCGTCAAAACCTTATTGGTGGTCTTCATGTGAAAATCCCTGCCCTCAAAGGATACATCCACCACATGCAATAGTAAATCCGCAAAAACCACCTCTTCTAATGTGGATTTAAATGCCTGCACCAAGGAGTGTGGCAATTTGCTTACGAACCCTACGGTATCGATTAATACAAACTCCTTTTTATTGTCTAATTTGATTTTTCTTTGAAACGTATCCAAGGAGGCAAAGAGCATATCCTTTTCAAACACTGTCTTTTCTTCCCTATCCGACATTTTGAGGAATCGGTTCATTAGCGCTGACTTTCCGGAGTTGGTATAACCTACCAAGGCCACTACAGGTATTTCCGACTTCTGCCTTCTGGCTCTTTGGGTGCTTCTCGTATGTTTTATCTCAGCGATTTCTTTTTTGATTTCATCCATCCTACCCACGATGTGTCGTCTGTCCGTCTCCAGCTTTTTTTCTCCGGGTCCTCTGGCACCTACACCGGCTCTCAGCTTTGATAAGGATTTCCCAAACCCTGTCAATCTGGGCATCCTGTATTGAAGCTGTGCAAGCTCTACCTGCAATTTCCCCTCTTTAGTGACAGCTCTTGCGGCAAAGATGTCCAAAATCAAGATGGTTCTATCGATTACCCTTACATTTAATTGTTCCTCTAAATTTCTAATTTGAATTCCGGATAACTCATCGTTAAAGATGACCAAATCACACTCCATGTTCTCGCAGAGTTCACCCAGCTCCTCCACCTTACCTTTTCCAATATAGGTAGCCTTGTTTGGTCTTTCAGCCTTTTGTACCATTTGCCCCAAGACATTGATGCCAGCTGCCTCTGCCAACCCTTCCAGCTCTTCCATAAAGTAGGATATGTCTTCATTCATTTCCAACCCTGCCAAAATGGCATTATACTCATAAACCGTTACCACCTGATTGTTCTCGTCAAATCTTATCATTTATTCACTGTATGATGTTTTTTTCACAAAATACAAGCATACATCTCCTTTCATCTATTTGTACTAGGTCTTAAATCCTTCTTTTATTGTGCCAATTCTAAGTTTGATTATATGGACAAATCATAAATTATGCAATATTTTTATCGTATAATTTATGATTTATTAAGTTTTCTTTGCTTAAACCAAACCAGAAGTCCGTATTTTCACCATTTTAACATAAAAGGCATATTATGATAAGGTTACGACAGTTTTAACATATGGAGGATATTTATGATTAATACATTTTTGGCACTCTCCCTCAGTGTGGATGCGTTTAGTGCCGGACTTTCCTATGGGGTTAGACAAGTAAAGATCCCCTTAAAACAAATTTTAGTAATAGCTCTTACATCCTGTCTCATGGCATTCATCTCCATTTTATTCGGAAAAGCACTCCTAGCTATAGGCGGTGACAGTTTTAAACTTGTAGGAAGCATTCTGCTAGGTTTGATGGGATTATTCATCATCCTGTTTCGAGGAGTCTTCTATAACGACACAGGTTTTGAGAAATGTCTAATCAACTTAAAATTTTTCGGCGTAACCTTTAGAATTATTTTAAATCCCAATGATTGTGACCTGAATGCCTCAGGAACTATTGAAACCAAGGAGGCTTTTTTATTGGCGTTTGCCCTTTCTATCGACATGCTTTCTGCTGGAACGGCCTTTGCCATGTCCGGTGGAGGGATTATTTTCGCCGTGGTTTCCGGGATTACTCAGCCTTTATTTCTCTTCTTGGGTCAATTATCCGGTCATAAATTTACAGTGAAAATTAAAAAACTATTCTTCAAAAATGATTTATCCTCAAATTCTTTCGTTATGGATCGATATTTTGCATATCTATCCGGAGTCTTATTATTGATTGTAGCCTTTATACGTTATATCAACTTATAAAGGTATATCGCATACATGAACAACAAAATCAATCCTTGAGCTTTATAGAATTTTCCTGTTATTATTGGAGGGATAAAGGCAATGCCTATAGCCAACATCATAACGGGTGCATCCATATAGAGCACTCTATGTTGTATCATCAATCTGCCTGCAGACAAAAATGAGCAAGTTGGTAGAATCATTACTAGGTTTAAAATGTTGGCACCTATGATATTTCCAACAGACATGGCGGCTTCTTTTTTGGCAATCGCATTTATGGTAGTAATTAACTCCGGCAGTGAGGTTCCTATGGCGATGACGCTAACTCCAATGATTGCCTCCGATATTTGAAAGGTTCTTGCAATTTCAACCCCATTATCCACCAGAAGCTGTGCCCCAACCAATACCCCTGCTGTGCCCACCAAAAATATGGCAATGTTATATTGCCATTGACCCTTGCTAACATAAGGTTTTACAACATTCCGATTATTCGAGATGGATTCAGAGATATTTATAAAGAAAAAAAATATTAATAATAAAATTAAAAATAAGCTTTCCATCATGGTTAATTCAAAATCTGAGATAAAATAAAAGAAGGACAACAAACAAAGGATTAACAACTTACTTTTTCCTAAAAATTGCTTTTTATCTACTTTCTGCCCCATGAAAAGAAGGCAAACTCCTAAGACCATGCTTGTATTGCATATGACAGATCCTAGGCTGTTTCCAATGGCTAAGGCAGTGCTTCCTCGATATACGGCATAGGTGGAGACCAAAAACTCCGGTAATGTAGTGGCGATACTGACGATGGTAGCGCCTATTATGAATTTAGGGATTCCAGTGGCCTCCGCTATAAAGCTAGCTCCTGAAACGAAGAGATCCCCACATTTGGTTATTAGAATAAATCCCACGATAAATAAAAACAAACTGAGATACAAAGTCATGTTCTGCCCTCCTAAACTTTATAAAACAGTTTATGAAGCAGAATCTTTATTATGTTGAAAAATCTAATGAAATTATTCTCCGATTGGAAAATTTAATAAATCCGTCACTTTATTTTCAGGAACATTTACATAGGATTGAGGAACCCTGCCTACGATAATGGCTTCTGCAATTAAAATAGTATTACTGACCTCTACTATATTTAAGGTAAAGGGCACTAGCACTTTTGCTTGACTATCGAACTCCAAAAAAACCTTGTATTTCGTTTGGTTGATACCTCCCGATTCGAAGATCGTTTTAAAGCTTACTTTGGACATACCGATTGGCTTAATTTTAAAAGTTAAGTTAGGTCCCAGTTGTGATAAAACTGTGCTGCCGATCATGGTACCCATAGAAACATTCATCTTTATAGGTTTCATCTCTTGAAATTTAATTTGAGTAGAATTTACTAATTCTGAAGCTAATCGATTCATGGCGATCGCATTTGCTTCAACTAAAACAACGTTGCCATCATTATCCTTATTAATATTAATTAAATTGGTAAAGTCAAATTCTGAAATGAATTCTTCTTGAATCGACTCATTTACAATTTGTGTGATAATTGATTTCATTTGCACTTCTGCTATGGAGTCAATATTGGGTTTGATAATGCGATCGATATAATTAATTCCATAAAAAATTAAAATCAAATTTATGATTATTAAAATAAACCATTTGATTTTACCATTTTTATATGTTTTTACACGGCTTTTTATGTACATATACTTTTCCTCATCGTTTTACTATATGCAGCAAACATGTTTAAGTGTATGTACAATAAAAATTTGTATACCACATGAAAAAGAAGCAGGTAAATCTGCTTCTTATGTGATTCATTCTTTTAAGATTTTTGCTTTTCGAGCTCTTCTATAAATTTATCATTGATAATTCTAATGTGAGTACCCTTCATACCCAGCGATCGAGATTCAATGACTCCTGCACTTTCCAGTTTTCGTAGAGCATTTACGATTACAGATCGAGTAATGCCGCTTCTGTCGGCAATTTTGCTGGCTACAAGCAGACCTTCATTGCCTTCTAATTCTCCAAAGATCTGATAGACGGCCTCGATTTCAGAGTAGGACAAAGTTCCAATCGCCATTTGAACTACGCTTCTCTTTCTGTGGTCATCCTCCATTTCCAGGTTCTTTCTTCTCTGAATTTCCAAACCAACCACAGTGGCTCCATACTCCCCAAGTGCTAAATCTTCATCACCAAATTCCGGCTCGTATCTGGTGAGGGCTAGAGTTCCCAACCGCTGTCCACCGCAAGTGATGGGTATGATCGTATGTAGCTTATCATACGTATCATAATCGTACTTAAATATTTTTAAAGCATCATCCCCTTTTAGATTTGCTTCTGTATCCAAAACTTCCAAAAGGGCTTCATTATATTCGTGAGGAAATTGTTCATTCCCCGTCTCAGGATCAGTAATAGCAGCGCTGTCGGACTTTATCTTGTAATGAACCCCCAACACTCTTCCTCTAATATTAACAATATAAACATTCGCATTCATTAAATCGCTTAAAATTTCACAAAGATCATGAAACGAAAAAACTCCTGAACTGCTTTCTTTTAAAACCCAATTTAACTTTCTGACTTTCTGTAAAATAGTTTTTTCCATTACTTCCTCTCTTTCCTTATAATATTTATATAGAGTTTGCGCTATTTCTATTTGGACTTTTGAAATATAAACATCAAAATCATTATAATTATACCCTAGTTCATTCCACTTTAAAAGTAATTTTTTCAAATTTTTTGTTATTTTTAAATTTTTCTGAATTTTATGTTTTTAAAGTTATTATTGAAAATACTCATAGCAAAAGGCTTAAGTTTAGCCATTTTTAGGAAATAACTTAAGCCCTTTATGATATACCTTTAGAGTTGTTTACGATTTATAGTATAAACCGATCAATATCATCCGCATGAATTCTATCTATAAATTTCTCTTTTACATATTGATCATCAATGACAATTTCCTCTTGTTTCTGATCAGGTATATTGAACGAAATGTCTTCTAATAGCTTTTCCATGATGGTGTGCAAACGTCTGGCTCCGATATTTTCTGTCTGCTCGTTGGTTAAAAACGCCATGGTGGCAATCTCATTGACAGCTTCATCCGTAAAGGTTATCTTTACATTTTCAGTTTCCAGTAACATCTTATGCTGTTTTAACAGAGCATTTTCCGGGACTGTTAAAATTTGAACAAATGCTTCCTTCGTTAAATTTTCTAATTCTACCCTTATTGGGAATCGTCCCTGAAGCTCAGGAATCAGATCCGTGGGCTTTGCAATATGAAATGCTCCCGCTCCGATAAACAGTACATGATCTGTCTTAACCGGACCGTACTTGGTGTTTATTACGCTGCCTTCTACAATGGGTAGAATATCTCTTTGAACACCTTCCCTGGAAACATCCGCACCAGAACGATAACTGCTGCCTGAAGCAATTTTATCAATTTCGTCGATAAAAATGATTCCGTTTTGCTCAGCGTTCTCCAACGCTTCAACGGTTACCTGATCCATATCTATCAGGTTTTGGGCCTCTTGCTCCCGCAGTATTTTGCGAGCATCCTTTACACGTACCTTCTTTTTCTTTTTCTTTTGAGGCATCATATCTCCGAAGATGTTACCGATGGCGATGCTCATGCCCTCATTGCTCAGATCAAGCTGATTGCCTTTGGGAGCATCCAACACTTCAATCTCTATAAATTGATCCTCCAACAGACCTTCTTGGAGCTGTTGCCGCACTTGTTCCCTCGCCAATTCTATATCGGACGGAGCTCCCTGCTCCTTTGTTTCTTCCTCCGGATTGGGCTTTGGTTGATTCTGCTGCTGGAATCCTCCTCCTAATATAAAATCAAAGGGTCCCTTTAATCCGCCTCCCGCAGGGGTACTGGATTTTTTCTTGCCCGGTATGATGGCTTCAATAATTTTCTCCTCTGCGATTTCTTCTGCTATGGTATATTTTTCTTGAAGCCTATTTTGTTTTACAAGACGAATAGAAGCCTCTACCAAATCTCTCACCATGGAATCCACGTCTCTACCCACGTATCCCACCTCTGTAAATTTAGTGGCTTCAACCTTCACAAAAGGTGCATCCATCAACTTTGCCAGTCTTCTGGCAATCTCAGTTTTACCAACCCCTGTAGGACCCATCATCAAAATGTTCTTCGGGCTGATTTCCTCTCTCATCTCTTCGGGAAGCAAACTTCTCCTATATCGGTTTCTTAGCGCGATGGCAACAGATTTCTTCGCCTGCTCTTGTCCGATAATATATTTGTCCAACTCCCCTACGATTTCTCTGGGAGTCATTTTATAAAGTGAACTCATTGTGAACCCTCCTATAATTTTTCTATAGAGATATGATCATTGGTGTAAACGCAAATATTCGAAGCGATGGTCAAGGATTCTTTGACAATCTGCTCAGCGGTCATGTCCGTATGCTTAAAGAGCGCATAAGCAGCAGCATAAGCGTAGTTACCTCCGGAACCGATGGCCACGCAGTCTTCATCCGGCTCAATCACCTCACCGTTTCCTGATATCAGCAACAAATTTTCTTTGTCTGCAGCTAACATCAAAGCTTCCAAATTTCGCATGACTTTATCCGATCTCCAAGTTTGCGCCAATGCCACAGCAGCTCTTTTCAGGTTCCCTGAGTGTTCCTCCAGTTTTTTTTCAAACTTCTCTGTAAGGGCAAAAGCATCGGATACAGAACCGGCAAATCCTGTAATAACTGTATTTTTATAAATTTTACGAACTTTTTTCGCTGAGTTTTTCATGACGGTTTTTTCACCCATGGTGACTTGACCGTCTCCTCCAATGCAGATATCGTCCTTATTTCTCCTGACTGCAACAATGGTAGTAGCATGAAAATTAACCATTTTTTCCTCCCTTTTTTTCATCTATTTTTTATGTTTTTTTGTAATTATTTCATTTGAAAATTTCCGATGAAAAATATTTATCTATTCTTTATACCCACATTCTGGATTTGAACACAATAATTCTGTAGTTTTTGTAGGTTTTTTTGTCATAAGGCTTTGGCACTTTGGGCATTTCTGTTCCACCGGCTTATACCAATAAAGCTGATTGCACTCGGGATAACCGCTACATCCATAGAAAAGCCTACCTTTTTTGCTCTTTCTGGCCACGATATCCTTGCCACATTTCGGGCACTTTACCTCAATCTTTGTGACGATAGGTTTGGTATTCTTGCATTCGGGATAACCGGAGCATGCCAGAAATTCTCCAAATCGACCATGTTTCTTGGCCATTTGTTTTCCACACAGCTCGCAGATTTCATCCGTCAGTTCATCCTCTATGACCACCTTTTCAATGGCTTCGTCTGCAATCTCCAGCTCCTTTTCCAAGATGCTATAAAAATCCTTGATAATGCCTTTCCAAAAGAGATCTTTAGATTCTACATCATCTAGTTTATCCTCTAAACTGGCGGTAAAACCTACATCAACAATCTCTTTAAAGTAGGATTCCATCAGATCCGTGATGATGAATCCCAATTCGGTAGGTAATAAGCTCTTTTTTTCTTTGCTGATGTATTTTCTTTCCATCAAAGTTCCTATGATGGGGGCGTAGGTACTGGGTCGACCTATGTTCTTCTCTTCCAGATCTTTGACTAGGCTGGCTTCGGTAAACCGTGATGGCGGTTGGGTAAAGTTCTGCTCGCTGAGCATCTCCTTTAGCTTCAGATTTTCACCTTCCTTCAGCTCCGGCAACATCTTTTCATTCTCGTCATCTGTTAAGTTGTTATAAACTTTTAAATATCCATCAAATTTTAGCTTGGAACCATTGGCTTTAAAACCATATTCTCCATTTTTGATTTCTGCTGCTACACTGTCATAGACTGCGGGTTTCATTCGGCTAGCAACAAAACGAGACCATATGGCTTTATATAAGTTATATTGATCCTTGGTGAGGGATTCCTTGATGGCTTCCGGCGTAAGGGTTACATCTGAAGGTCTTATGGCTTCATGGGCATCCTGAATATCCTTCTTCTTATTAGAAAAGGTATTTTTGCCTAAATAAGTATCGCTGTAATTGTTGACGATAAATTCCTTTACAGCCTCCTCTGCCTCTGCGGAAATTCTGACGGAATCCGTTCTGATGTAAGTGACCAATCCTACAGTACCATGACCCTTGATATCAATACCCTCATAGAGTTGTTGAGCGATGAGCATGGTTTTTTTCGTAGCAAAGTTTAATTTATTGGAGGCCTCCTGCTGTAGGCTGCTGGTGGTAAAGGGAGCGTATGGGTTGCGGTTTCTTTCTTTCCTATCTATCTTCGTTACCGTAAAGCTATCAGGATTGATTTCGGAAAGAATCTTATCCGCTTCCTCTTTGTTGGAAACGGTAATTTTTTTTCCCTTATACTCATTGAGCTTGGCCAAAAAACTTTTGCTTTTGGTGCTGAGAGATGCACTGATATTCCAGTATTCCACTGGAATGAATTCCTGTATCAGCTTTTCTCGATCACAGATAATCTTTAGAGCCGCCGACTGCACTCTTCCTGCACTGAGACCCCTTCTCACTTTTCTCCAAAGCAGTGGGCTGATCTGATATCCTACCAAACGATCCAACACTCTTCTAGCCTGTTGAGCATCCACCAATTTTTTATCGATAGCACGAGGTTTTTTAACCGCACTTTGAATTGCTGACTTTGTAATCTCATTGAATACAATTCTGCATGGTTGGTTTTCATCAATCCCTAATAGATGGGCTATATGCCAGGAAATGGCCTCCCCTTCACGGTCAGGGTCAGTTGCCAGAAATATTTTATTGGCATTTTTGGCTTCCTTTTTCATAGCCTTTATCACATCTCCTTTGCCTCTGATGGCGATGTATTCCGGCTCAAAATTGTTTTCTATATTAATCCCCAGCTTGCTTTTAGGTAAATCCCGAATATGTCCTACTGATGCCACCACTTTGTAATTAGATCCGAGAAATTTCCCTATAGTCTTTGCCTTAGAGGGTGATTCTACGATTACTAAATTTTTCTGGGCCATCTTAGCCTCCTTTATGTTCATATGATCTCATCAAGATTATTTATGCTTTTCTATTACAAAAACAGATTATATTTCCAATTGTACTATTTTGCAACATAAATTTTTCCTAATGTTGATTGTAAAAATCCTTTCATCTCTAAAATTGTCACTAGAACATTTATTTCTGTTGGTTGTTTACGAGTGATAAAACAAAGCATATCCTTGGTGATTTCGCCATTTTTGCTTACGATTTCATAAATCATTTTTTCTTCATCTGATAATTTTTCTTTTTCATCATTTAAAACAACTTTTTCTATTCCCAGATCTTCAATAATATCGTCTAAGGTGGTTATGGGCATTGCTCCGTCTCTGATCAATTTGTTTGTCCCAATGCTGTATATGCTATTTATATTCCCAGGTACCGCATAAATATTCCTGCCTTGTTCAATGGCATATTCTGCAGTGATTAGGGATCCGCTGTCAAGCCCAGCCTCTACCACGACTGTGGATAAAGCGATTCCACTGATAATTCTGTTTCTCAATGGAAACATATATGGCAATGGGTGGGTTCCCGGCTCCTGCTCTGAGAGAATCAAACCTGCCTGAGCTATTCTTTCCATTAAATTTTTATTTGATGCAGGATAACTGATATCTACGCCAGAACCCAATACGGCGATGGTTTTTCCCTGATGATCCAATGAGCCTTTGTGTCCGTAGGAGTCTATGCCCAGTGCCATTCCACTGACAGACACCACCCCGTAATCTCCCAATTTTCCTGCCAATTCATAAGCTGCCCATTTTCCGTAGCTAGATGCTTTTCTGGTTCCCACGATTGCCACCGCCGGTTGCGATGCCAAACTGAGATCTCCTCTGTAGTATAACACTTCCGGGGGGCGCTTGATCAATTTAAGAAGTCTGGGATAATCCGAATCTTCAATTTTGACTATGCCAATATTTGCTGTCAAGTTTTCCTCCAATTTTTTTCTTAAATTTTAATATTTAAAATTTTTAATTACAATTTTGCAGTTCTTAAAAAGTGATCCAAACCCCTAAACTGTATGGCTTCTGCCACATGCTCTATCCGGATAGAATCCGAATTATCCAAATCGGCTATGGTTCTGGACAGGCGGAGAATTTTTGTGTAAGCTCTGGCGCTTAAGGCAAATTTGTGAAAGGCTTCTTTCAACAATTCATTTGTGTTTTTTTCCAATTTACAGTATTTTTTTAAGGCGGCAGCGTTTAACTGAGAGTTATACTTGATTTGCATATTTTGATATCGTTTCAACTGGATATCTCTGGCACTTTCCACTTGACTTCTCATATCCTTGGAAGAAGAAATAACAGAGGTTTTTGACACGGAGTCTATCTCGGCCGTCAAATCCTCGTAGGGTACCGGCATAATTTCAATATGCATATCTATACGATCCAAAAACGGTCCTGAAACCTTTGAAAAATATTGGTTAATTTGGTGAGCGGTACAGGTGCATTCATGAGTAACATCCCCGTAAAACCCACAGGGACATGGATTCATGGCTGCGATAAGCATGATTTTACTGGGGAATACCACCGTCCCTCCCGCCCTGTTTATGGTAATCTTTTCCTCCTCCAAAGGTTGGCGCAAGAGCTCAATGACATGTCTTTGAAATTCCGGGAGCTCATCTAAAAACAAAACTCCTAAGTGAGCAAGAGAGATCTCTCCGGGCATGGGTTTTCTTCCGCCACCCACCAAAGCCGCAGATGAAATGGAATGATGGGGAGCTCGAAAAGGTCTTCCTGTAATCATGGGTTCTTCATCGGATAACAAACCTGCAACACTGTAAATTTTAGTAAGTTCCAAGGTTTCTTCATACGTCATCCTTGGAAGTATGGAGGGTACCCTTTTTGCCATCATGGTTTTCCCTGCTCCGGGAGGTCCAATCATTAATAGTCCATGGCAACCTGCAGCGCTGATTTGAAGCGCTCTCTTTACCATCTCTTGACCAGCCACTTCAGAAAAATCCTCACTATCCACTACTCCCTCTTTTTCCTCTGCCACTATACGTGGTGCAGGATGAATCATTTTTGTTCCGGTAAAGTAATCCATCACATCCCGAAGGCTTGCCACCGGATATAGTTTTACATCCTTTATAATAGAAGCTTCCTTAAGATTTGCTTCGGGCAAAACGATATCTTTTATCCCATTTTTGCGAATTCCAATGATTAAAGGCACAATCCCATGAATGCCGTTGATTTTTCCATCTAAAGACAGTTCGCCAAAATAAGCAAAGGATTGTATCAGCTTTCCACTTATGGCTCCTGAGGCACTTAAAATTCCAATGGCCATGGGCAAGTCAAAATAGGTACCCTCTTTTCTAGTACTTGCAGGAGATAGGTTGATGGTTATTTTTTTGGAGGGAAATTTCTCTCCCGAATTTAATATAGCGGATCTGACCCGTTCTTTAGATTCTTTTACCGTGGTATCGGGCAGTCCCACAATGGTCAAGCTCGGTAACCCAGAAGATAAGTCCGTCTCAACAGAAACTAAGTTTGAATCTATCCCCAAGATGGTTCCCGTCAGCACTTTTGTAAGCATATTTTCCTTCCTTTATATAATAGAGACGATGAATGATAAAAAAACTATCCGCACACTGCATTTTTTATATGATGGATGTAACATCGATTCTGTATTTCCAGTATTTCTATTACGTCAATTCTGAACTCCATGGCATCCGCCCTTTCCGGAAATTCACTCTGGATTTTTGATATATAGTAGTTCGCCAATCTTTTTAAGTGGTGAATTTTGTAAGGATTGACGGCTTCACAAGGCAAACCGTATTTCATGCTTCTACGGAATTTTACCTCGGTAAAAATTATGCGATTATCCTTTGAAATAATCAGATCAATTTCTCCAAATTTACATCTATAATTTTTTTCAAGGATTTTATATCCTCTTCTTTCTAGATAGCGTTGGGCATAAGCTTCTCCCCTACCTCCTATTTGTTTTTTGTTTTCCTCCTTCAATCTACTCTACTCCTTCTTCAATCTACTCCAATCCTCCTTCTTCTCTCCAAGCCCATGTAACGATAATTTGAAGGTTTCCTATTTTCATAATTAATGAATTATATAAAACCGTTTGGTTAATTTACATTATTTTACAGTAATAATTTTCCAAAGTCAAGTTGTTTTTTTAAATTTTATAAATTTTGTATTATATTTACATTATTAAATAAAGTGCGGATAATCGACTTATCAGCACTTATTAGATCGGACATAGATTTTATGACTCTAGGCTTCAATAATTATATTTTTTTGATGATATCCAAAAATTCCTGGTTGTTGCTCCTTACGTATTTCATGGAGCAGGAATCCCCGTGACCGGGATAAATGGTAATTTCATTACCCCATAATTCATGGATTTTAGCGATGGATTCTTCCATTTCCCTTTGGCTGCCCCCAGGCAGATCCGTCCTTCCTAAATCCACATTAAATATGGTATCCCCAGTAAAGCTTAACTTACTTTTTTCCGAAAAATAGCAAACGCTTCCCTTGGAATGCCCTGGAGTATGAATTGTGACAATCTTTTCCTCGCCTAAGAGAAATTCATGACCACCTTCAATCCACTGAGCCTCTGCCTTAAACATTGCTCCATCACCCATGTGAATGTAGACAGGGCAATCCAAGGTGTTTCGTATCTTCTCCACTCCCCCTACGTGATCGTAGTGATGATGGGTCAATAAAATTCCTTGCACCTTCAAACCCAGCCTTTGAACCTCCGTAATAAATTTATTGGGTTCGTACCCCGGATCCAGGATAAACGCCTGACCACCTTCTTTGTCATAGATTATAAATCCGTTACTTTCTAATGTTCCGCCAATAAATCTTTTTATATTCATATGATTAACTCCTTATACTTTAACATTATGTTTTTTTGATTATATCCTGATTTCCAATTTTAATCAAATATTACGTAATTAAAAATTTTGATTATTATTAAAAATTCATAATCATAATTTTATTGTACTTTTAATTTGTCATATTCACAAAATTTGATTTCATTTAATAAAATATTTCATATTTACAATAATTGATTTCAATACATATAATAGTTTATTTTACAAAATTTCATTTTCATAAAATTCTTGTTGCCAAAATAAATAATAGTGGTACAATAGGGTATGGTAAAATTAAGCTCAAAGGAAGGAAACGTGAACCCACATGAAAATAGCTATTGCCGGAGCCGGTAAGTTAGGAGTAAAGATTGCAGAAGCATTAATTGGCGGAGACAATTCTGTAACGTTGATTGATAAAAACGAGGCGCTTTTACAGAAGTTAGCCTCTCAAATGGATATTATGACAGTTTTTGGCAACGCAAAGCAGGTTACCCTGCTACAGGATATAGAGATTTCAACCTATGACTATTTCTTAGCCTGTACGGACTCTGATGAAAAAAACATGGTTATGTGTTCTTTTGCGAAAAAGTTAGGTTGTTCGAAGGTATTGGCTAGGGTACGTGATCCGGAGCATATGAATCAATTTGATTTTATTAAAGAAAATTTCGAAATAGATTATGTAATGAATCCAGATTTGTCCATTACTATGGAAATCTATAAATATCTGGTGGAAAAATACACCCTCAGTAACGGCATCTTCTCCAGCGGAAAAGTTGCAATCATAGAATTCTTATCTGAAAGATATCCAACCCTGGTGGGTAAATCCCTCTCGGAATTGAGCCCTCTTTTTCAAAATATGTTGGTAATTGCCATCTCTCGTAATGGAAAAATTATAATACCCGAAAAAGAAGAAGTGATTCACGAACATGATAGTCTCTATGTAATCGGTGAAAAACAACCTGTAGTGGAGTTAAATAAGATTGTTCACGAAAATAAAAGATATACCAACCTACAACGCGTCATGATTATTGGAGGTGGAAAAACAGGTTTATATCTTGCAAAAAGATTGTCGGAATTTGGAATAGCCGTAAAAGTCGTAGAGGTAAGTAAAGCACGTTGCCAATATCTTTCTGCCCATTTGGACGATGTATTGGTCCTACATGGTGATGCCACGGATATCAATCTTTTGGAGGAAGAAAACATCGATGAAATGGATGCTTTTGTCACGGCTACAGGTTACGACGAAGAAAATCTCCTTTTAGCATTGATGGCGAAAAAACGCGGAATCGAAGATGTAATCGCCAAGGTGAGCAGAGAAAGCTACGCCACTTTAATAGAAGGAATGGGCATCGATGTTGCACTGAACCCCTTGGATATGACCTGTACCAACGTTTTACGATTTATCCAAGGCTCCAAAAGAGTTCTATCCTCTCAACTCATACAGGGTCAAGCAGAAATTATTGAAATCATTGCCGATGAAAATATGAAACTATTGAAAAAACCAATAAAAAACCTTCCATTGCCCCATGGGGTAATCATCGGTGCCATTCACCGCGGAACGAAAGTGATCATTCCCAACGGAAACACAGTAATTGAGGAAGATGACCGAATTATCATCATCTGCCTGCTTTCGGACATCCCAGCATTGGAAAAGCTCTTAAAAAGTGAAAAATCAGGTTTTTTCAGATAAGGTAAAAAATATGTTATTAAACAATATAGTCATTATGCGAATGGCTGGTCTGATTACCATCGTAATCTCATTGGCTATGCTACCAGCGCTTTTAGTCTCTTTTCTTTATAAGGAATATGAGACTGTGAACGCTTTTGTTCTCACCATTGTCCCCCTCTTAATTTTGGGGTTGCTGACAATATTTTTTATGAAGCCCAAATCCCCCCATCTTCGCATACGTGATGGTTATGCTATCGTATCCTTGTGTTGGGTGCTTTCCTCTCTCTTGGGCTGCATACCCTTTATGTTGACTGGCGCTATTCCCAACTTTGCCGATGCGTTTTTTGAAACGTCTTCCGGGTTTAGTACCACGGGGGCTTCTATCCTAACAAATATCGAAGCGCTCCCAAAAGGGCTTTTATTTTGGCGTTCCTTCACCCACTGGTTGGGCGGAATGGGAATACTGGTCTTTGCCATAGCCTTTCTACCTACGCTGGGTATCAGCGGTAATCGCATCGCCGGTGCAGAAACCACAGGGCCTACTTTAGAAAAGGTTTCCCCTAAAATGACTGATACGGCGAAAATTCTGTACAAAATCTATCTGGCTTTCACGTTAGCTCAGGTTTTGCTTCTGATGTTGGGTGATGTTAGTTTATACGATTCCTTGATTCACACCTTTGGTACGGTAGGTACGGGCGGTTTTTCCAATTATAATGACAGTGTTGCACATTTTAGCAGTACCTACGTCAGAGTAATCATCACCATTTTTATGATTCTGGCGGGAACCAACTTTGCCTTGTATCATTCGTTTATTCGCAGTGGCTTCAAGGACTTTGTCGTAGATTCGGAGTTTAAAGCGTATCTGCTGATTTTTTCTGTGACTACCTTGCTTATCGCAGCAAATCTAGCTTTTACCAATTCCTTTAACAATCCCTCGGGGTCTTTCTTGGATAGCGTTTTCCAAGTTTCCTCAATCATGACGACAACAGGATTTGCTACAGCGGACTTCGACCTTTGGCCTACGTTCAGTAAAATCTTGCTATTTTGTTTGATGTTTGTGGGAGGCTGTTCCTCCTCCACTTCAGGCTCCATGAAGGTAATTCGAATTCTAGTCCTCTTTAAAATGATTAAAAGGGGCATCATCATGCGACTACACCCTCAGGCGGTAGTTTCTATTAAAGTGGATGGAAAGGCGCTTCCTGCCGATACCATTTCTGCAATCGGTAGTTTTTTCTTCTTATTTATGGGTGTTTTATTTATGGGGACCTTGCTGATTTCCTTGGAAAACTTTGATTTCCTGACCAGCTTAAGCGCAGTCGCAGCCTGCCTAGGCAATATCGGACCAGGATTTTCCTTAGTCGGTCCAACCATGAATTTCAGCATATTTTCAGATGTTTCAAAGCTCTTCCTGTCCCTGCTTATGATTGCCGGACGATTGGAATTGTTTACAATCATGCTATTGTTCACTCCGCAATTTTGGAATCAGGATAAGTAAGTGAGGTTATTATTATGAGGTTATTATGTCGTTAAATGGAATTACTATTATTAAAATATCCGGTATTGTCACAACTCTCATGGGATTGATCATGGTCTTTCCCTTATTTGTTTCTTTGGCATATCAGGAAACCCATGTGGCCAAAGGTTTTCTTTGGACCCTTGTCCTCTGCTTGGCAGTGGGCTTAGGAATCTTGTTTTTTTTCAAAACAGCCACAGATACCAGCAAGTTAAAGATACGTGAAGGATATTTGATCGTTGCCCTTTGTTGGCTTTTGGCCTGTATCATCGGTTCACTGCCGTATATCTTTTCAGGCACCTTAACGAACTTCATTGATGCTTTCTTCGAATCCACCTCCGGTTTTACCACAACGGGAATCAGCATTTTGACAGATGTTACCTCTTTACCCAAGGGCTTGTTGTTCTTTCGTTCCTTTGCTCACTGGTTGGGAGGTATGGGAATACTCATATTTGCTATATCCATCTTGCCTGCTTTGGGTATTGGAGGTCAAAGAATTGCTAAGGCTGAGGCGCCTGGACCTACGGTGGAAAAAGTCTCCACAAGGATGTCTGACTCCGCTAAAATTCTATATTTAATGTATATTGTTTTTACCATACTTGCAATTATTCTGTTAAAGCTCAGCGGTTTAAACTTTTTAGATACCTTTGTACACGCTTTCAGCAGTATGGGCACCGGTGGTTTATCCACCTATACCAACGGTGTTGCCTATTTTGACAGCCTGTATGTGGAAACTATCGTCACCATATTCAGCCTTTTGGCTTCTGTAAACTTCGTGCTCTATAGCTACCTCATCAAAGGGCATTGGAAGGACGTCATTCACGATGCCGAGCTCAAAGCCTTTGTGGCAATACTGGTAGGTGTGGTTGTTTTGATCACCCTAAATTTATGGTTGACAGATACTTACGCCAGTTTGGGTTCTTCTTTTAGGCATGCATTTTTTCAGGCTTCTGCCTTTATGTCTACCGCCGGATACTACACCGCTAATTATTCCTTTTGGCCTGTTTTCAGCCAAAGTATCCTTTTCATACTGTTGTTTATCGGGGGGTGCTCTGCCTCTACCTGTGGCTCAATAAAAGTAATTCGGATCGTCATCTTCTTTAAGCTGATTGTGAGAGGAATATTAAAGCGCCTACACCCTTCAGCCGTCGTGCCAGTAAAGCTCTCCGGAAGAACCATTCCGGCTGATAGGATTTCCAGCATTACGAATTTTTTGCTCATGTATTTTGCTATTTTCGTAGTGAGCGCCATCGTCTTGTCCTTGGATAATCACGATTTGACTACCACCATCAGCGCCTCTGCCGCAGCACTATCCAATACGGGTATGGGACTTGGACTGGTGGGCCCCGGGGGAAGCTTTGAAATTTTTTCACCTATCATGAGGCTCTACCTATCGCTGGTGATGTTAGCTGGAAGATTGGAGCTTTTTACCATTGTACTCTTATTGACCCCCAGTTTTTGGAAACCTTATAAAAATACAAAAATTTAATTCCTTGTTTTACATTTATAAAATTTTCTACCTATTAAAATAAGTATTTTGGGGAAATATAAGGATAGTATGAAAAATAGATGTTTGATGATGGAATACAATGGAGGGATTTATGAAAGTTAAGGATATGATGTCTACTTCGGTGGTTTGCGCCAGACCGGAAACACCGATTGACATTTTAGCGAGGCAAATGAAGACGGAGAATGTGGGCTTGCTTCCCATCTGTACCGATAGCGGAAATATATTAGGGGTCGTCTCCGATCGAGATATCGTATTGAGATCCGTCAGCAACAAGATGATGAATCAAACGGCAAAGGATATTATGACACAAAATGTCATTTGTGCTACCCCAAACATGGATTCTCACGATGCTGCCCTTCTCTTGTCCAAATATCAAGTTCGTCGACTTCCCGTAGCGGAAAACGGCAAACTGGTGGGTATGTTAGCATTGGCGGATATCGCAAGAAAAAAACTTTATGTAGATGAGGCTGGAGATGCATTATCTGCTATTTCAAAAATTGCAACTTTAAGCTAAATTAGATTAATTATTTCTTTGTATCGCTTAAAAAGAAATAAATCCTCACCAGATTCACAGGTCAAAGTTTTTTGTGACCTGTGAATTTTATATTATTCTGCAAATCATAATATTTATTAAGATGTTAAATAGCAATATATTCAAAACGATTTCTCTAAACAAATTCTTGATCTTATCTAAAATTAATCTCACGATTATAGATATCTACCGAATCTACCTGAATCTTTACCGGATCTCCCAACCTATAAGTCTTTCTGGTCCTTTGGCCCATCAATCGGTATTTCGCCGCTTCATACTCGTAGTAATCATCTCCCAGAGCATCCACAGGCACCATGCCCTCTATGGTATTTTCCAGCGCTACGAAAAATCCAAACTGCATGACACCGCTGATGATGCCTTGGTATGATTCCCCAACATGGTACCACATATATTCAGCTTTTTTTAGCTTTTCCACTTCTCTTTCCAGCTCCAGAGCAAATCTCTCAGTCTTAGAACAAATTTCTGAGGCTTCTAAAACTTGTTTCTTTAGAGATTTAATGCTATCTTTATCCGGTTTTTCCCTTAAAAAGGTCTTAATTATTCGATGAACGATTAAATCAGGGTAACGTCGGATCGGCGAGGTAAAATGGCTATAATAGGTAAGGGCAAGCCCAAAATGACCTCCACAATCAGCGGAATAAAATGCCTTTTTCATGGATCTAAGCATGACGGAGTTAATGATGCTCTCCTCCGGTCTCCCTTGAATGTTATAGATGATCTCTCCCAAAGTCTTTGGATGTACGTTATCGGTTTTTCCTTTTAAATTTAAACCAAAACTACCTAAGAATGTCTTAAACTCTTCCATCTTTTCCATATCTGGTTTTTCATGGATTCGATAGATAAATGGAGCTTCCAACCAAAAGAAATGTTCTGCAACGGTTTCGTTTGCCTTTAGCATAAATTCTTCTATAAGCTTGTTGGCAGTTCTTCTTTCTGCAGTCACGATGGATGTTGGAATTCCTTTTTTATTCAAGGTAATATGAGCTTCGTCGATGTCAAAGTCCAAGCTCCCCCTTTTTTCCCTCGTTTCTCGCAAAATGCCAGCAAGTTCATTCATTCTCTGCAAATCAGGGTAAATATGCTGATATTTCTCTATGAGTACAGGGTCTTCCTTCTCTAATATATCGGAAATATCGGTGTACACCAGTCTTTCCGTGGAGCAAATGATACTTTCATAAATTTCGTGGTCACATAGATTTCCACCCTTATCAATTTCCATATCTACAGATAGGGTCAATCGATCCACCTTTGGATTAAGGCTGCATATTCCGTTTGACAATACCTCCGGTAACATAGGGATGACCTGATCGATCAAATAAACGCTATTTCCTCTTTTTAACGCTTCTTTGTCCAACTTACTCTGATGTCTCACGTAATGGCTCACATCTGCAATATGGACTCCCAATAAATAGTTACCGTTTTTTAAGACTTCAATAGAAACTGCATCATCAAAATCCTTAGAATCTTCTCCGTCGATGGTAAAGACGATTTTGTTACGTAAGTCTCTCCGATTGATTATTTCTTCTTCTGAGATGGTTTCAGGAATTTCTGCCGCTTCTTCCCGTACCTTCAATGGAAACTGTGGATTTAATCCAAATTGACGGATAAGACTTTTAATATCTCCGCCTTTTTCTCCTTTTCTACTGATGATTTCTGTAATCTTTCCTTCAGCGCTATTTCCTTTTTCAGGCCATCTGAAAAGAGTGACCACCACGTTGTCCCCGTCCCTTGCACCTCTCATATTTCTTTTATGGATGAAGATGTCTTCACCTATCTTCTTATCTCCGGGGATTACAAATCCAAACTTTTCTTGAACTTCTAACGTTCCCACAACTTCTTTAATGGCTCTTTCCAATATGATAGAAATAAAACCTTCTCTCTTCTTTTCTGTCTCTTCCTGAGGAAAAAGGGTCACTGCCACCTTATCGCCGTTCATGGCACCTTTTACATAACTAGGAGGGATAAAAATATCATTTTGCCCTTCTTGCTCGGGAATTACAAACCCAAATCCTTTTCTATGTTTGCTGAATATACCGATAAGGATTTCTTCTTTTTTCTTTAGATTTTTTTTATTAAGCATTTCTTCATTATCGCCAGATTGATTCTTATTCCCTTTTTCTTTTTTATCGGCAGAAAGTTTTTTATCGCCTTTTTCTATTTTATCAATCTGATCAAATTTGTTTTTTTTCTTGGATTTATTTGTTTTATCTGTGACAAAGTGTTTTTCCTTTTTATGTTTTTTTACACTTTGTTTTTTATTAGATTTTTCGTTTTGATTATCCATTTATTAATTCTACTTTCTTCTATTATAATTATGTAATTCATCAATTATAGTATATCACAAAAAATAGAAGAGCACTAAGATTATTATCTCGTGCCCATGATTTTTCTAACTAACGATTAATTGCACCATTTGAAGCTGGTGTTCCATTCATCCAGTCCGTAGTATCTTCAACCATATCCTGTGCATTTCGTTTCACATCGTTCATGCCGTTGTTTACGTCATTATTCAGATTATTGGTTGTAGTATTATTGGGGTTGGTGTTTTTATTAGGATTGTTATTGTTGTAATCATTTGTAGTGTTATTATTGTCGGTAAGTGTATTATCTTTTGTAGTACCGTTATTGTCATATGTTAAGTCCGGTTGGTCGTTACTACAAGCCGCAAATAAAAACAAAGAAAACATCAATAATGCCACCAATAAAAGTTTTTTCATATTCAAATAAATCATCTCCTCTCTTTTCTAATACAATATTAGTATTTCTTTTAGAAAAAAGATTAATCTATGTAAAAAAAGGAAATGAAAATTTTTAGGTTTTCAATTGTTCATTAAAATATATGCTCATATTTTAATTCTTACTCCAAAACAAAAAAGTGCAAAATCACATCAGATTTTTGCACTTTTTTTATTGTATCGATAGTTAATTTCTTATGGTATTACTCAGCTGCTTCAGTTGCTTCATCTTGATTGTTTGCTTCTTCTACGCTGACTTCTACTACACCTTCAGAAACCTCTACGGATTGATCAGGAGCTTCTTGCACTTCTTCCACTACCGCTTCTGGTTGTTCTGCTCTTTCTTCGGGAGCAACTTCCCCTTCTTCGAATATTGGTGGTTCTAAAGTTTCCTTAATGCTTAAGCTGATTCTTTTTCTGTCTTTATCAATTTCCAGAATCTTCGCCTGAACCTCTTGACCTACTGAAATTTCTTCAGAGATATTGGTTACGCGCTTATAAGCAATTTCAGAAATGTGCACAAGACCGTCTAAACCTGGCTCAAGTTCAATAAATGCACCGTAGTCCTTAATCTGTACCACTTTTCCGGAGATTACTTGACCCACTTTGTATTTGTCATCGATAATACTCCATGGCTCAGGTTGATTTTGCTTTAATCCAAGTGAAATTTTACCTTTTTCAGTGTTCATAGAAAGAATTTTTACTTCAATCTTTTCATTGATTTTCAAGATTTCCTGAGGATGTCTCAGCTTACCCCATGAAATTTCAGAAATATGAAGCAATCCATCTAAACCGCCGATATCTACAAATGCACCATAATCAGTAAACCTCATTACAGTACCTTCTACGATATCACCAACGTTCAGACCAGACCAAACTTCCTGAATTTTCTTGCTCTTTTCTTCATTCAAATAAGCTTTGTGTGAAAATACAGCTTTGTTCCTTCTTTGATCAACTCTTGTGACTCTTACCGGAAGAGTCTTTCCTACAAATCCCTCAGCGCTCTCAACAAATTTATCAGAAAGCTGTGATAAAGGAATAAATCCGGATACTTCCTTGTAAACTGCGATAACTCCGCCTTTTACTTCTTTTACAACCTTAGCATCCACAAACTCCCTACTATCTAACGCTTCATTAATTTCATCCCAATGCTCGTTAACTTCTACTTTTCTCT
>CAZOSB010000034.1:0-23827 GCA_964582545.1 uncultured Anaerovorax sp. | reverse complement strand
ATAATAAAAAAATAAATTTCAAATTTTGAAAGGTGACTGTCTGATGAAAATTGACAGGCTTGTTAGCATTATTATGATACTCCTTGAAAAAGAGCGAATAGGCGCACAGGAGTTGGCAGATATGTTTGAAGTTTCACCCCGCACAATCTACCGTGACATAGACACGATAAACATGGCGGGTATTCCTGTTTGTTCTGTACCAGGAGTTGGCGGCGGCTTTGAAATCATGAAAAAATACAAGATTGATAAAAAAGTTTTTTCCACTGCAGACCTTTCCGCTATTCTGATGGGACTTTCCAATCTTTCTACTATGATGCGGGGGGATGAACTGGTAAACGCCCTTGCAAAAGTGAAAAGCTTTATTCCAGCCGACAGAGCAAAGGATATTGAAATAAGAGCAAATCAAGTTTACATTGATTTAAGTCCATGGATGGGTTACAGGAACATACAACCTTATTTAGAAATAATCAAAACTGCTTTACAGGAAAGCAAGCTACTGACCTTTGAATATTCAGACCGTTATGGAAACAAAACCACGCGAATATCCGAGCCATATCAGCTTGTTTTAAAAAATAGCAATTGGTATTTGCAAGGATATTGCCTTAAAAGAAATGATTTCCGCTTATTCAAAATATCTCGTTTATCAAACCTACAAATACAAGAAGTTTTTTTTATGCCACGAGAATATCAAAACCCGCAGTTAGATTTTACGGATATTATAGCAACTGAACAAACAAAAATCAAAATTCGTATCCATAAATCCATTATGGACAGGGTGCTCGATTTTTGCGCTTACGACCACTTTTCGCCTGAAGGCAATGAACATTACATTGTTAGTTTTCCTTTCATAGAGAACGATTATTACTACAATATTCTTTTCAGTTTTGGGAATAAATGTGAGTGTATAGAGCCGCTGCATATCCGCTCAGAAATGAAGCGGCGAATAAACAATATAGCTGCTTTATACGAAACCTAATACAACAATTACGACGTGAAAACAAAAATCTTTTCAATGATATTTTTTAATTATACTCAATAAATCATTTTATTTAAGTTATTACATTAATAGAGTAGGAGTTTCTATCTTCATGGACTATATACAAATCATTACTGCAATTTTATTTCTAATTTCAGGCACCTTGGCTGGATATATCACAAATAAATATGCCGTTCGTTGGCTCTTTAAACCCGCCTTTGGCAGGTTCAAATGTGGAATTTTAGATACGCCGAAGAAACGAGGCATTTTTATCCACAGCATCAGTCAATGTGTTGAAGATAGAATCTTAACCCCCGCTGTTTTGGGTGAAAAAGTAAGAACTACAGAGTTTAGATTAAAAATTAAGCAGATGATCAACTCTACCCTGAACTTTCACGGGAAAAAACAATCAATTAAAGAAGCAGACACTTTTTCAGAAACAAGCACCTTTTCAGAAATCAAAGGATTTAACGAAAGCATAACCAACATAGAAAGTTTGATTCATGAAATTCTTTCTTTAGAATTAAAGCCACTGTTAGAGTCCACCTTTGATAAAGTACAGTGGGAGAAACTCCTGTCAGAATGCCAGCTTCAAAAGATATCAAGCTTTTTACTAGACGCTCTTTTATGGGAATTGAATAACGCTGTTGAAACAAAGTCGTTAGATGGTTTCATGAAAAGCCTTTACAGTGAAATAAAGGATATGGTGCCGGCAGAACTGCTACAGGACACTAACCCTGACCAGCTCTCAGATCAAATAATTCAGACTTTATTAAAACATATCTCAATAGAAGCATTGAGTCATCCTGATCTGCTTCGAAAGTTCCTACAGGAATTTTTTGAAACAATTAATATAAAAGGTATTGTTCAACACCTTCAGGATCTCTCCAACCAGAAAACTATTGGTGACTTCCTGTTCACCGATGTCAAGAGCAAAGAAAAATTTGCCAAAATCATACAGACCTACCTTGCCGGTGAAAAGGGAAAAACTGTGCTTACATCTCTCCTGCAGGTTGTATTTCGCTTTCTTTCCTCCATTCATGGAACGGTTTTTGACTTGCTCACCCCCAATGCACAGAAGGTTTTAGAGGATAAAATCATGGAGATCGTCCCTAAACTCGTGCCGGAACTGACCCAACTCATAAATCGAAAAAGTGCAGAGATAGATATTTTGATTGAAGAATCCTTAAATAGGGCCAAAGCTAAGGCAAAGGCGGAAGGACAATCCGGAGAAAATTTCTTCATTGATATGGTGGTAACGAAATTAATCGATATGCGTGAGGATCTAAAGATTACGCTTTTAAAAAAAATCAAAATTCCAGCTTTATTGATCGATATGATATCAGAATTTTCCACGGATGAGGCAAAAAACAGAAGGTTGGCCAAAAGATTGGTTTCCATGCTGAAAGACAACGACATTAGCTACTTTATGGAACAACTGGAAAGCAAAGGACACACACCAGAAAAAGTGGCTTCTTCCTTGAAAAGAGTCATTCAGAAATACGGAAAACAGCCACTAATTACCGCTATACATCACTTAAGCAAACTGCGGCTAAGTTTTCTCTCCAACATAAAAGTGGAGCATCTTTTGATTACCTATTTGCCGGATTACTTGACAAACAGGAAGGAATGGGTTGCCGAAAAAGTAAACCACTTTTCTCATAGGTATATATCAACAGCTCTCAGCAATTCATTGAAAATGCCTTGCTCCCAATTGTTTGGGCAATCCCCCTCCAATGAATTTATTTTTTCTTTGCCCGGGAAATTGCTTTCTTATGCCAATAACAATAAAGCAAATTTATTTAATAAAATATATGGTTTACTTTCTAAAACTGTTGAAAAGATTAATATTTCTTCCTTTATGACAGACAATCTGAATAAGATCACCGAAAAGATCCAATCCATCCTAATTGCCTACTTTCATCTCTGGGGTCATCGAGCAAAGGAACAAAAAATTTTAAAATTTTCAGAATTTATAAGTTCAACTTCTTTAGCTGAATGCCTCAGTGAAAAAGTTTATTCGTATGTGGATTCCCATTTAGAGGATCTGTTGTCGGGGCAAGTAAAGGGCTTGGTGGAGAAATCCTTAAGTAACCTTGACACGGATGCCCTCTGTGACTTAGCAGAAGAGTTTATGGGTAAAAAAGAATTAAAGTACTTGTCTACGTTGGGGGGTATCTTTGGTTTTGTGGTAGCTCTACTCCTATTGATCTTCTATCCCATGACCTCACTTTCAGGCTTTCCCGTTTCTTCCTTTGCTAACATAACCTCATCCGTTAAAGATTTTGCTATCTCCCTAGGTGCTATGGCTGTAATTGGAGTGACCACCAATGCGGTAGCCATTTGGTTTTTACTGCACCCTAAAAAACAGATTCCTCTGCTCTCAAAGATTCCGGGACTGAAGAAACTTTCTCAGGGATTAGTCTTACAGAATCAAGGAGCAGTGGCTTCTACCATTGGGAGTTATTTAGGAACAGATCTTCTGAAGGAAGAAAAACTCCAATCGCTTCTTCAACAGTACCGTCCTCAGCTTTCGGATTTAATCGAGACCAAGACTAAACTTTTGGTCCAAAACTATGTAAAAGCAAATTCTCAATCTATAGCATTAACCATGACCGAGACAATTAAAGAACATGAAAAAAGCATTGCTACTCATGTAACTCATTGGATTCAAGGGCAGAGGCTCAGTCCCCTTATGGATGACTTTGCCTTGGGAAAAATTAGGGAAATCCACATTCACCAATTCCATGATGAAATTGAAAAAGGGATTTTAGACGTTCTGAATCCATCCAATTATGCTCATAATAATGTAAGCACCTTAATTCAAAAGGATTCCATGGATAGATTCTTAAACCAAGTGCTGTTTAAAGCTTTAAATCTTCTGGATTCTAACACTTTGGTAAGCAAAACTTTAAATGGAATTTCCGATACTCGAAAAATGAACGACATTTTCAAAAGCACAAGATTGTTTGATCAACAAAACCCTTATACTTTACCTGATTCCACCCAAAACTCCATCCTACTTTGGCTCTCCTCTCAAGTGGAGTCCTTTGATATTTCCACACTACAAGCTTATATTTCCAAAATTCTCTCCCAATACCAGAATGATTGCACTCCTCAGGAGACTCTTGGACAAATATTCGGCGGTCGAGTAAAACAATTCTTAGATCAAAACATCGATAGACTTTTGAATGAGGGTGGAGATTTTATAAAACAATTATCTTCTAAAGCTTTGGAGGATACGGTGGCAGACTTTAAGAAAAACAATTTAGTTTTAGGTTTTATCGCAGGATTTCTGGATAATGTAACGGAAGAGTTTAAAGGTTATGCCATTCCAACCTTCATAGACAATAACCGCCATGAGCTTCACACTTTTATGAGAAATGTCTTAGAAACCCACATCTATGAAATACCTATAGCTGAAATCTCCAAGCTGACCGGTGACCTAAGGTTACAGCCCATGTTCCATTCTCTCATTCATACTATGGGGGGAGAAGGAGAACTGCGCTCTGCAATCTCAGGTCTGACCACAATTCTGGGAAAAAGCATTTTATCTCTGCCCTTAAAAACGACTTTTCATCTCTTTGGTATAAAGGATGCCACCTCCCTGTGCTTCAGATTTCATGGGGCGATCGAGATGATTCTCAAACAACTTACAGAACAATTACAGACGGATGGAGAAAAAAACTGCCGAGCCGTCACTCACCTATTATCCCCTTGTATCCAAGAATATAGAATCAGCACTTTATTGGAGTCCTTACCCGTGGAAAAAATAGCAAAGAATTGCTGTAATCGATTGGAAAGCAGTCAAGTGTTAACAGAAACATTGCAACATATGCCCCAACACTGTTATGTACAGTTTATTGGCAATCATCAGCTTTCAGAGGTCTTGGATGCCGAAACCCTTAGAACATCCATTTCTTCCCTCGCGACCGATTTTCTAAAGGATTCTCATTGGCAAAGATATTTCTCTACCATGATTTTGCATATATTAGAGAATCAAGAAATTTGGGATGGAGGCATCCTAAATAACTCTTTTAGAGACTGGGCAACACGAACCTTATCAGGCACCTTCTTGGATGCCTTGATTGAACATTCCTCCCACACCATAAACTATTTAGAGATTCAGCAAATATCAGAAAAACAAATTAATAGCTTGGCTTCTCAAGAATTGATTGGACTTGTAAAATCTTTTGCGGAACCGTCATTTAAAAGACTTACCGTATTGGGATCTGCTGGTGCATTTTTTGGCATCAACAGCTATCTTTCCATTTTGTTTGGTATCTTTGACTCCCTCAAAACAAAAACTACCTAATCATTTCCTAATTTTCAATGTCGTTAAAGCCTTCTCCTTTTCCCCATACCGTGTCCACGTGAATTACAGTAACGAAGGCACTGCTGTCTGTCCTGGCCACAAACTGTTTAATCTGTATGCTTTCCCGAGGTTCACAAAGGGTAATAATCTTTTGCCTTGGGATTTTCGTGTACTCACCCACGATGGTGACGTTGGTCACCCCTCGACCGATATCGTTCATAATGTAATCTGCAATTTCATCTCTACGCTCCGTAATGATCTCCAACTGAACGATTTGAGTATCCAAACCATATAGGACGAAATCCACAGTCTTTGAAAAGATTACTTGAGTTACCAATGCGTACAATGCAATGTTTCTTCCAAAGAGAACACCAGAAGTGATAATGATAGAGGCATCAACTACCAAAAGAATTTTACTGAGCCCTACATGGGGTAAAATCCTTTTGTGGATGATCTTTGCAATGGTGTCTGTCCCTCCAAAGGAATATCCTCTGGAAAAAACCAAACCGCAACAAATTCCGGAAAAGATACCGCAGTAGATAGCTGCCAAAATGATATCTTTTTCTTCTAACAAACTAAAATTAAACTGTTCAAATAATATTAAAAACCAAGGATAAAGGACGGTCAACAATAAAATTTTTCGTGCCTCTTTTATCCCTAACAAAATGGCACATACCACTAAGATTGTTAGAGTTGCCCCATAGTACATGATGGAAAAATCTATGCCCACATATTTTTGGGCCATCCTAATAATTCCCGTAATTCCTCCACTGGTCAAACCATTTGGTATTAATATACAGATAGATGAAAATGCTCCTATGGCACAACCTGAAAGAATGAAGAGCATATCAATACCCAGTTTCTTTGCTTTTTCCTTATTGAATTTCTTCATTTAGCTAATTCCCTCCCCGAATTTGCATATATTTTATGATTTCTAGGTCAATCAATCTCAAATTTTCCTGCAGAAATTATTTGAAACGTATTGTTTCCAAATATGTCAATGGCTCTCACTGCCACGTTTACAATCTCATCCAGCCCAACTATATCAGCTTTTTTCCATTCATCTTCTATCATATTCTTATTTTTCCCCTTTGTAAAGTACCTTTCCGGTTTATATTCTTTACCGTCATAATTGAACATAACGCTCCAGTAATCTATGAACTGCAAGGAGTGTTCAGATAGAGTCTTTTCAATAACCCATAGATCCTTTTCAGCTATGGGCAAATTTAGACCACCCGACAATGTATATGATAGTAGCTCCACAATTATGCTTTCTTCGCCACCGGAAGCCCGACCCCTTCTCCTTACTCTCACCTGCAACTCGTTTGTCTGTAATTGGTTTTTCTTGCTCCAATTGATTTTCTTTTCCCAACCCTTTACCAAATTTTTATTTCCACCTTCTACTTTTTTTACCTTCTCACACTTATTCTCAATTTCTGCAACACATATGTTGGCTCCCTGACTCAAAAGTCTCTTCTGAGTGTTGAGGATGGAAAGACCTCCCTGATCACAGGAAATCCAATTTCTGCCCAACCTATGAGCTACTGCAGCCAAAGTGCCCGATCCGCCGAAAAAGTCCACACAGAGATCCCCCTTTTCCGTGCAGCTTTCCAAAATTCGCTCCAACAGGGCCTCCGGTTTTTGCGTAGCATATCCTGTTCTTTCGCCGGATGTCCTTCCCACCATATCGATTTGCCAAACATCCTTCATGTTGACCAGTGTGTACCATCCCAACTCATCCTGATATTCCTGAACTCCCTTAAATCTGTAAGGAAGAAATTTTCGGTTGTAGGACTTTTCTTTAATAGGAAAAAATTTATAGTTTTTATTTTTACAATAAAAAAGAAGGGTATCGTGCTTTCTTGCGAAATATCGCTTGCTGACACCTCCTGATTTATATTGCCAAACCACTTCATTGATAAATTGCTCAGCCCCGAATATTTCATCTAAGATAATCTTAATGTAGTGAACGGCATGCCAATCTAAGTGAACCCACAAAACACCCTTAGGGGACAATACCTCTTTGATGAAAAAAAAACGTAAAGTTAGCATTTTTAAGTATTCCGCCAAACCATTTTCCCAAGTGTCCTCATAAGCCTTTTGACGGATTGCCTGAATCTTACCCTCCTTGCCTTCACTGAGACGAATCTCCTGACTATAGTCGCTCTTTGAAAAAAAAGGGGGATCTATGTATACTAAGTCTATCTTTCCTGCCATCAAATCTTCGATTTTATCTTTATCGTGTTTATACAAACCTTCATGACTCCTTTGACAACTAAGCAAAGACATCAAAAGGTCTTTATTATCCCCTTGTACTAAAAGACCTTTGGGTCCTTCCTCATTACTGAAAATTTCTTTAATGCGTAAGTTTCTTTCAATGTAAGTGCTTTGTATGATTTCCTCGTATTCTTCTTTGCACTGTCTCAAGATTTCTGGAAGCTTAATTAATATACTCATTCTAAATTTTTTCCATCCTTTATTTTCTCCTGCGATTCAATTTGTCCGATTCATTGCTGCTTATTTTTCCGGTTAATTGCAATGCCTTCTGAACCAACCTTTTGTTTTCCGGCTTATGAAAGTGAAGCAAGGCTCTCTGCATATTCTTTTCCTCAGGATCCTTGGGAACATATACGCTCTCTCCCGTGAGGGGATCCATTTCCGCGTAAAACATACAAGTGGACAAGGTACCCGGCGTGGGATAAAAATCCTGTACCTGATCAGGCACAAATCCTGTCTTCTTTAAATATTCCATCAGCTTCACCGCGGACTCCAAGGTGCTGCCAGGATGAGAAGATATGAAGTATGGAATGAGATACTGCTTCTTGCCCAATCGTTTATTTATAGCCTTGTACTCCTTTGCAAATCGATCAAACACTTGAATCGGGGGTTTTCTCATCAAACGCAACACCTCATGCTCCGAATGCTCCGGAGCCACCTTCAAGGTTCCGCTGACATGATGCTCACAGAGTTCTTCCATAAATGTGACATCTCGATCTTTCATCAAGTAATCAAATCGTAGACCTGAGCGAATAAAGACCTTTTTTACTTTGTCTAAATTTCGCAGTTCTCTGAGAATGTCCAAATATTCCCCATGCTCCACCTGCAAGTTATTGCATGGTTGAGGGAAGAGACAATCTCGGTGTGTGCAAGTTCCCGACTTTTCTTGCTTAACGCATGCAGGTTTTCTAAAATTGGCGGTAGGTCCCCCAACATCGTGAATATATCCCTTGAAATCCTCCCGCTGTGTCATTCTAATGGCTTCCTGCACTATGGAGGTCTTGCTACGTCCCTGCACATGCTTGCCTTGGTGGTAAGTTAAAGCACAGAACCCACACCCACCAAAACATCCACGACTGGATACCAAGCTAAATTTTACTTCTTCAATGGCAGGTACCCCACCCATGGTCTCATACATAGGATGAGCATAACCCATATAGGGCAGTTCATAAACTGAATCTAGCTCTTCCTTTTTCAAAGGTTCTTGCGGTGGATTTTGAGCCACATATAGCTGCTCCGTGTAAGGTTCCAGCAAGGTTTTCCCATAGGCAGAGTCATTGTTTTCATATTGCAATTGAAAGCTTTTGGCATAGAGTTTTTTCCCGTCCGAGGCGGAAATGGTTGAGTAGTCCGGCAGAAAAATGGGAGCATCCAGATCACCAAGTTCCTTTTCCTTTACCTTAAAAACAGTACCTTTTACCCATTTTATATCTCCGATGGAAATTCCACTTTCTAAGGCTTCCGCAATTTCTCCTATGGTTTTTTCCCCCATGCCGTATACCAACAAATCAGCCTTGGCATCCAACAAAATAGATCGCCTCACCTTGTTGTCCCAATAGTCATAATGGGCAAGACGCCTGAGGCTGGCTTCTAAACCGCCCAAGATGATGGGTACATCCTTGTAGGCCTCTCTGGCTCGCTGGCTGTATACGATGAGCGCTCGATCCGGCCTTCTGCCAACCTGACCCCCTGGAGAATAACTGTCTGTCCTACGCCTTTTTTTCATGACCGAAAAGTGGTTGACCATAGAATCTACGTTTCCAGAGCTGATTAAGAACCCCAATCTGGGTTTCCCAAACCGCTGAAAATCTTCCGCAGACTTCCAGTCCGGCTGTGATAATGCGCAGACCTTAAAGCCCCGTGCTTCTAAGTATCTACTGATTATGGCAATACCAAAAGAGGGATGGTCTACGTAGGCATCCCCTGTAACCACCACAAAATCCGGTATTTCCCATCCTCTTTCCAGCATATCTTGTTTATTGATAGGTAAAAAATTCATTCTTGTCCTTTACTTTCATTTTATAAATTGATTGATTGAAATTGATTAATTGACTCAGCAGATACTTCGCCGATTTCTGGCATTTATCTTGAACCTTTATCATAGGGTACGGCGATAGCCTTTGGCGCCATGGATGATTTGGAGCTAAAAGCCAAAACCAACAAGGTGGCGATAAAGGGAATCATCTTATAGACATCGCTGGGTATGGGTGCTGTAGCTAAAATCGGAATTACGGAATATGCAGATGCGATGGTTTTCATCAAACCGAAAAACAATGCCGCAAAAAATATTCTAAGGGGCTTCCATTGACCGAAGATCATGACCGCTAATGCCAAGAATCCATATCCCGCAACGGTTGCGTTAAAATTCGTAGAGGTAGGTATAACAAATACCACTCCCCCTAAGCCTGCCAGACCCCCGGAAATCATCACCCCAGCATAACGCATCTTGTACACGTTGATCCCCACAGAGTCTGCCGCATGTGGATGCTCTCCACACGCTCGCAAGCGCAACCCAAACTTTGTCTTATATAGTACCACTATGGAAATAATCAGAATCAAAATGCCTAAATAAGTGGTTATATAAACGTTTTGAAAGAACAATCCCCCAATTATTGGAATATCTCCCAATATTGGCACCGACGGAATCCTGAAGGTGTCAATAAAAGTGACCTGCTGGACTCCATTGGTTTGAATCATTCTGGCCACAAAGATTGCCAGTGCAGGTGCCATCATGTTGATAGCCGTTCCACCAATAATCTGATCAGCCTTCATATTGATTGCGGAAAAGGCCAACAGCAGAGAAAATACAATGCCCGTTACCACTGCAATGAGGATTGCAATCAACAATAGCCCTTGCCCCGACAGCGTTCCCTGCATACGGTTGATGAAGAATATCCCTGTAAAAGCCCCCATGATCATCATACCATCCAAGGCGATGTTGGTCACTCCACTGCGTTCCGTAAACATGCCTCCCAAAGCAACGATCAGGAGGGGAATTGAGAAAAACATCATCTGCTGAAATACGAGAAATAGTATGTTCATAGGGTCGCACCTCCTTTTTTCCCCCTAAAAATTTTAGGCCATATACTTTTAAAGAACAAGGAAAAAGCGCTGAAATAAATGATGCAGGCTATGATAATATCGATGACCTCAGGTACGAAGTTCAAAGTTTGTAAATAGTTTCCCCCCAACATCATATAGGCGATAAAGAGAGCCGAGAAGATAATGCCAATAGGGTTTGACAATCCCAACAGAGCCACGGAAATACCGTAGAATCCCTCCGGTGCCAGAATGTCTACCACTTTGATATGCCGCCCATTGACACCTGACAAGTAGAGTAGACCCCCTCCCAAACCAGACAACATGCCAGCGATGGTCATGGACAATACCATCCTTCTCTTCTCGTTAATCCCTGCGTACTTGGCCGCATTTCTGTTTAAACCACAAGCCTTTAGCTCATATCCCAAAATCGTTTTGTTCAGCAAGAAATAGATACCGATTGCCACGGCTATGGCAATAAAAAATCCTGCATTTACGGTAGACACATCCTTGTTGCCTCCCAATGTATTGTAAAACACATAATCCAACCCTGCCTTTGGAAGCTCCGCAGAGGAAGCAACATCTAGGGAAAGTGCCTTTTTTGAATCGTATACGGTTTGCTTCACCAAATGATTCACCGTATATAGACCGATATAATTCATCATGATGGTAGCGATAACTTCGTGCACATTAAAGTAAGCCTTCAGAACTCCTGGAATCAGCCCCCATAAACCTCCCAAGAGGGTCGCACCTATCAGTGCCACAATCCAATGCAAGGGCGCTGGTAAAAAGGTCCACTTTACGCCGATATATACCGCACCCAATGCTCCCATGAGAAACTGTCCGGATGCTCCGATGTTAAATAAGCCTGTTTTAAAGGCAAAACCTACGGATAGGCCTGTGAGGATCAATGGCGTGGCAAAATACAGAACTTGTCCCATGCCTTTTGCCCCTGTGCTAAACCCACCTTTGAGTATGATGATAAGGCCTTCAAAGGCTTGTGCGGGGTTGCTTAGTAGCAAGACGAAAAAGCCAAACAATAGACCGACGCTTATGGCAAAAAGAGAAGACAAAACTTGGTGGAATCCTTCCGCTTCTCCTAAATTGTTCCATGATTTTTTAGGATTTTTCATTTTGACTCACCTCTTTTCTTTTAGATCCAGCCATATAAAGCCCCAATTCTTGAAGCGTTACCTCTTTGGGGTTCAGATCTGCCACTATTTCCCCTTCATACATGACTACAATCCGATCGCTTACATTCAGAACCTCATCTAGCTCCAAAGATACCAGCAGTATTGCTTTTCCTTCATCTCTCTTTGCTAAAAGTTGATGATGAATATATTCTATCGCTCCTACGTCCAATCCTCGAGTAGGTTGAACCGCTATTAATACTTCCGGATCTACATCTATTTCTCTAGCCAAAATTGCTTTTTGCTGATTCCCTCCTGACATACTTCTTGCAAGGGTTTTGATTCCTTTTCCGCTCCTGATATCAAAACTTTCCACCAACCGTGCCCCATAGGCTTCCAACTCCCTAAAGTTGATAAATCCCAGCTTCTGAAAGGGAGGAATAAAATATTTTTTAAGCACCAAGTTTTCTGCCAAGGTGTAGTCTAAAACCAGTCCATCCTTCTGTCGATCTTCCGGGATATGCGCCATACCCGCTTTGTTGCGATTCCTTACGGTAGCATCTGTAATGTCTGTTCCTGAAAGAATTATTTTTCCTGTAGACACCTTGGTCAATCCGGTTATTGCCTGTACAAGCTCTGATTGTCCATTTCCATCGATGCCTGCAACACAGAGGATTTCTCCTCTCCGCAGCTGAAAAGAAACGTCTTTTACTACTTTTCTTCCTTGATTTCCTAAGACTACGTTCACGTTTTGAAGTTCTAAAACCACATCTCCAAGATTGTTTTCATTTTTTTCCAACTGAAAGTTTACTTTCCGACCCACCATCAACTCCGACAGTTCTTCTTTAGAGGTAGTCGAAACATCCACGGTACTGATATACTTTCCCTTTCTCAAAATGGTACATCTATTTGCTATTTCTTTAATTTCGTTCAATTTGTGTGTAATAAATAGTATGGATTTTCCTTCTGCTGCAAGATTTTTCATGATCTTCATCAGTTCATGTATTTCCTGTGGTGTTAAGACAGCGGTGGGTTCATCAAAAATAAGAATTTCATTATCCCGGTACAACATCTTTAAGATTTCTACCCTTTGTTGCATACCCACGGTAATGTCTTCTACCTTTTCATGGGGTGCAATTTTCAACCCATATTGATCAGATAGTTGAAGTACCTTTTCCTCCGCTTCATTCATTTTCAGTAGACCCATCCTCGTGGATTCCACCCCTAAAATAATATTCTGTAACACGGTAAAGTTATGCACCAGCTTAAAGTGCTGATGAACCATACCGATACCCAAGTCGTTAGCATCGTTAGGATTGTTAATTTTAACCTCCTTGCCATTGACTTTAATGGTACCCGCCTCTGGTTGATACATACCAAATAACACACTCATCAAGGTGGATTTCCCCGCGCCGTTCTCACCTAGAAGTGCATGAATTTCTCCTTTTTTTAATTGTAGAGTAATGTTATCATTTGCGACGATTCCCGGAAATTTTTTTGTGATTCCCAACATTTCAATGACAAAATCCATGGACAGTCTTCCTTTCAAAATAATAATTAATTTTAGGTAAATAGTTTTATGAAAGAACGAAATTGGTATTTTTCAAATGATAAAACTTGACCCTCGGCAAAGTATAAACTAAACCGAGGGTAAAGAGTTTGTTGCTAAATTCTGTGTTTCTAACTTATTGAACAGGTATTACTGTTACTAGATTCGTTCCTAACTTTGCAGCAGATTCCACATCATCTTTTAATAACTTAATGGAACCCGATGCGAGCTTGCTAAATACAGCATCGTATTCATCCTGTGTAAATACTTCAAATTTAGAAGTTTCCATTGGTAAAGATACCCCATTTGAGGATGCATCTAAAACCAAATTTTCACCACCTGGGAACTGATCTTTATAGTACAGAGTCAACATTTCGCTTACAGCAGCTCCTAGTCCTTTCATAGCCGAAGTAATTACAGTTTCGGACTCACTGCTCTGATCCACGTCTACACCGATAACCTTACCTTCTTTTGCAGCAGCTGCTGACATTACAGAATTCCCAACTGCGCCACCACATGCAAAGATCACTTCCGTACCTCCTGCATACCAAGAAGCGGCTAATGTTTGCGCTTCCGGAGTTGCATCAAAGCCTCCGGTGTAATGATATTTTAATTCTATAGCTTCAATACCCATTTCATCTGCGGCAGCCTCAGCCCCCTGCACGAATCCATATCCAAAACGCACTACGGCAGGAACAGCCATACCGCCCATGAAACCAAGCTTCGTATACCCTTCCTTCACTGCAGCATAACCTGCCAAATATCCAGATTCTTCTTCTGCAAATTTAACGCCTACTGTATTGTCCGCAGTTTTTTCTTCAAAATTAGCATAATCGCCATTGTTGGGGTATCCATCAATCAAAACGAATTTCACATCCGGATATTGATCCTGAGCCTGAAAAATAGGGGGTTCAAACAAATATCCCGGTGTTACCACAACCTTAGCACCGCCCTGTACTGCCAGCGCAATGGAATCTAAGTAAGCATTGGTAGTTTGCTCTGTAGGTTTGTAGTATTTATGGGTCTTCCCTTCCTTTTCAGCAAAGGATACGATCCCCTCCCAAGTTCCTTGATTAAAGGATTTGTCGTCTATGGTACCTACATCGGTAATCATAGCAATTTCAAAGGTTTCTGCCTTGCTACTATTTCCGCATGCAACCATTCCCAGTACCAGGACCAACGTAAGCAGTATTGCAATAAATTTTCTCATTCTTCTCCTCCTTAAATGAATATTTACGAGATTATTAAGTAAATTTATTATATTACATTTTTATTTCAATTGAAAGAAATATTTTTTATATTGATTATTACCATTATCCATATTTTCATTCTCAAAAATTTACTCAATAACATTCCGGTTTTCTATGTTTTAGCAAGGGCAATTGGTCTCTTATGTCATTTACATAGTCAAAATCAATATTTGCATAAAGCACGGTTTCCTTCCAATCCGTCTTTGCGCAAAATTCTCCCCAGGGGGATACGACACAGGAATTGCCGTAAGCTACATAGGGGCTGTTCACATCGCGGGCAGGGGATGCTGCAGCAAAGTAAACTTGATTGTCCAAAGCTCTTGCCCGCATAGTCAGTTCCCAGTGTGCTGGACCGGTGGTCATATTAAAAGCGGCAGGCAATATGATGAGTTTTGCTCCCTCCAAAGTCATTTTGCGAAAAAGTTCAGGAAATCTAACGTCATAACAAATGGCTACACCAATCTTGCCAAACTCCGTATCCACTACAGTGGAGCTGTTTCCCGCCGTCAAAGTCAAAGACTCCTGAAAGCTAATTCCACCTTTAACCTGTATATCAAATAAATGAACCTTCCTGTGTTTTCCAATAATTTCTCCCTTAGGATTAAATATATAACTGGTGTTATATATGAAATCATCATCGATCTCAGGAATGGATCCTCCCACCAAATAAAGATTCAGTTCTCGAGATATTGTATGCATAAAATTTACAGTTTCCCCATTTTTATCCTCTGCGAATTCTCGAAAATGTTTGTTAGAATATGGGCAATTAAAAATTTCAGGCAAAGATACTATATTTGCCCCTCCCTTAGCCGCCTCTCTGATCATCTGATCTGCTTTTTGAATGTTTTGTGTTTTATCCGTACCAACATTCATCTGACACAAAGCTAATGTAAACATCATTTAACCTCCATTAATTTTTGGGCATTTTTGGTTTATTCATTTTTATTGTAACATAAAATTTATAATAATACATATAAAACATGGAAACGACAGAATCATAGATTCCTATTTCCTAATGTAGCCCCTAAAGAGCTACTCTCCGTAAGGTACGTTCTTTAATTTGACCTCACATGGTCTCCGATGATATGTGGGAATAATAAAAAAACAAGAGAAACCATATGGAAATTCTCTTGTTTTTTTAGTTGTTCAGTATTGATATTTGAGCTTTTTATAAAGCAAGTAAATATTTTTAAATACTATATATTCTTTAGATATTAAGGTTTAATAAACATCTGCACCCAGTAAGTGTCTCCCTTGCTGTCCGTTACAAAACCGATACCGATTTCTGTAAATCCAGTACTCATAATGTTGGCCTTATGACCAGCGGAATTCATCCATCCCTTCATAACTGCTTCCGGTGTTTTCTGGCCTTTAGCTATGTTTTCCCCGGCAGTCTTATACTTTATTCCGAATTTTTTCATCATGTCAAAAGGTGATCCATATGTAGGAGAATTATGAGAAAAGTATTTCTTATCTCTCATATCCTCAGCTTTTTTCTCGGCTACCTGCGATAACTGTAAATTTACTTTCAATGGAGCCAGACCTGCGGCTGTTCTCTCCTTATTTACCAATTCTGCTACTTTTTTCTCATAGGCTGCCAATTGCTCATCATTGCCTGGTTGAGAAACGGGAGGTTTCACTTCCGGTGTAGTTGTAGGCGGCTTTGATACCGGTGGTTTTGCCTCGGGTTTTGTTACTGGAGGTTTTGCCTCAGGCTTCGTTACCGGCGGTTTTGAAACGGGAGGTTTCACCACAGGAGGTTTTACTTCCGGTTTCACATTAGGGTTTGTAACTACTACACCATAATTTTTATATAACCAATCTTTTAAAGCTTGATTTGTATCATTTTTTTCTGCGGCGAAGGTCTGCATGGGTGCTGCGATAATCATTACCGAACATATAGCCAATGTGGCTTTTAAAATCATTTTATTCATACATTTTTCTCCTTTTCTATTTTGCTCGCTTGTGAGCATATATTCATTATAAAAGAAAAAATGCTTGAAAAATAGCCATCAAATTTTACCAGATCATTTGTTATTCTTTAAAATTTGCATTAAATTATAAGTAATTCTTCCTGTAAGTCCCCAAATTACATGATTTTCAAAATTATAAATGGGAACAATTGACTTTCCTTTTCTCCAGTTATAACCTTTTTCGGATTGAATCATCTCATATGGAAAATCTTTCCCGACATTTGGAATTACATCGAATTCATATATATAAGGTTCATTCTTCATTAAATAGGATACGGGTACTAAAAAGATTTCTTTTACTTCGTCTTTATTTATCTCAGAATTTTTTATTACATTATAATCAATGATTCCTAAATAAGAATACATTGTAAAGTTGCTGTAAGTTAACATATAATCTAATTTTGCAATAACTTTTACATTTTTTTCATCAATATTTAGTTCTTCGCAGGTTTCTCGTATTGCACAGGCTTCAGGAGTTTCATTTTTTTCCAATTTCCCTCCGGGAAAACAAATCTCTCCAGGTTGCCTTTTCAGATGATCCGCTCGTACTTCATATAATATATGAAGCTCGCCTTCCTTTTCCACAAGTGGAACAAGTACCGAAAAATAACCATAAGATCCAAGCACTCCGGCTTTTCTATTTTGAAAAATTCTCGTAAAATCATCTAAAGTTATATTTTTCATTTGACCTTTTCTTTCTATGAAAGGCGGTGAATATATTCACCGCCTTTTAATACTAATTTATTATAATATTCTATGGAATGATTTTTTATTTCATCCATTAAATTAATTTAAAACTTCAAAATCTTTAATGCAATCTCCAATTTCTGAGGGTTCAGCACTCAGGCTTACTACAAATTCAATTTTGTATTCTTCAGAGATCATCTTTAATCGTGCAATAAACTCCGGAATATCTTCAACATTTACATCAGTATGTTTTAGTAAACTATCTATAAAAATAACTTCAATATCGTGATCCGCACTGATGATCCCATATAAAAACCCAATATATTCGTCGCTGTTAGTAATATGTTCATATTCCTCCATGCAGACTACTCTGATTTTATATTTTAGGTCATACATTAGCCTTTGGTTTTTATTGATAAATACTACACTTCCGTCGCTTTTTTCAACTCGATCATTTGCCATTTCTATCATGTTTTTTGTTTTACCACTGCCTTTATGCCCTACTAATAACTTAACCATTTGGATCGCCCCCTTATTCGTTATTGTTATAAATTATTAATTTCATTATACACTATAAATTCAATATGAGCAACAAGATAAAATATATTTACAGATAATTCTTTATTTTATGTAATGATTGCTAATAATTTAAGTTTCTAAGTTGCCCACACGCTGCATCAATATCATCTCCCAGTTCTCTGCGGATGGTTGTTGGAACGGAACGTCGCTCTAACACATTTTGAAACTTTATAACTTGTGCTCTCTCAGTTCCTTTCCATTTATTTTCATCAATGTTATTTAATGGAATTAAATTTACGTGACAATTGATGCCTTTCAGCTTCTCTGCCAGCTCCTCCGCTTGAGATAAGCTATCGTTCACTCCCTGAATCAGCGCATATTCAAAAGTAATCCTCCTTCCGGTTTTAGAGGCTACCTCCTTACAAGTTTCCAACAATGGGATAATGCTATATTTTCGATTGATGGGCATAATTCTGTTCCTGATTTCATCGTTGGGAGCATGCAGGGAAATGGCCAGATTAATTTGGGGAAGCTCTCTGGAAATTTGTCGGATTTCCGGCAAAAGTCCACAGGTGGAAAGAGTGATACTTCGTAAACTTAAATTCAGCCCATCTTGAGCATGAAGCAATGTAATAAACTTTTTCACTCCTTGAAGGTTATCCAAGGGTTCTCCCATGCCCATAATGACTACATTGCTGATTTTTTCCCCTGCTTCTCTTTCAATGCTAAAAACCTGATCTATCATTTCCGAAGATGTTAAATTTCGCTGTAACCCATTAACCGCAGAAGCGCAAAACTTGCACCCCATCCTACAACCTGCCTGAGACGACACGCAAACAGAATTTCCATGCTTATACTTCATGAAAACGCTCTCTACCAAATTACCGTCAGAAAGGCGAAAGAGATATTTTCCTGTAGCATCATGGGCGGAATGTTGAACCTTTAGAATTTCAATTTTCCCCAGATAAACAACCCCTTGAAGTTTTTCTAAAAAAGCTTTAGGCAGATTGGTCATTTCTTCGAATTCCCTCACACCTTTGTGAATCCATTGAAAAACTTGTTTAGCCCTAAACTTTTGTTCACCCATATTGCAAACTAAATCTTGAATTTCTTCCAAGGTCATATCTTTTATGTCTTTTTTCATAAACTATTCCTACAAGCCTTTCCGCTTTTCACTTTCATCGCTCAAAATTCCAAGAGACCATATCCATACCTCAGCCTATGCTCTTATCAGATTCGATTTCTTTTCATCAATTCGTTTTCAAATTCCTCAAATGGCATAGGTTTGGCATAATAATATCCTTGAACAATCTCGCACCCAACTTCTTTAAGCATATCGATATGCTCCTTTATTTCTACACCTTCTGCCACAGTATGAATTTCAAGCTTTGATGCCATTTGCATAATGCTTTCTACAATGGTTTTAGCTCTTTTCGTATCCTTAGCACCATCAAAGAAGCTTCGGTCAATCTTTACCACGTCAATGGGAATATTTTTTAGCAAACCCAAAGAGGAATAACCCGATCCAAAGTCATCCATGGATAAAGTAAATCCCTTAGTATGAAGCTCATTCAGCACATTCATCAGTACAATTTCATTATCAAACATGGCAGATTCCGTGAGTTCTATCTCCAATAGATCATGAGACACCTTATATCTGTCTGCAATTTCACAAAGCTGAGGAACAAAATTATCATTCATTAAATGAAGCCTTGAAAAATTTACTGAAATTACGGTGGGACAAATTCCTTTATCCTTCAGGCTTCGAATAAACATGCAAGCCTCCTCGAACATAAACATATCTAATTTTGTAACAAATCCATTTTTTTCAAATACTGGAATAAAATCCGCCGGATGCATGATATAGGTCCCATTGATCCACCATCTAGCGAGAGCCTCTGCACCTGCAATAGATTCATCTGACAGAAAATATTTAGGTTGGAGAAACATCTTAAACTCTCCGTTGTCCAGAGCATCCTCCATCTTGTTTTCCACCTCAACCTCTGCAAGCTCCTTTTGTTTCACTTCATCGTCATAGTCATGAAAGTTTAAAGTTCTATGAGATTTTGCCATCCGATGCGCTAGGTTCACCTTCTCCAAGGCATCTTCGATATCGGTTTCTCCTTCCTCAAAGAAATATCTGCCATAACGAAATTCTACCTTATGGTTGCCCAAGAATTTTGTAGCATATATAAGGGTATCCTTCATCTCTTCACGATTGTTCCCCATCTTTAGAAGATTCTCCGCAGTATCAAAGATGATGAACTCATCAGCGTTCACCCTTGCAGATACGTACCATGGGCTATGGTCAACTCCAATGCTTTTGGCAATAGTCTTGATAATCTCATCACCTGCCTTAGAGTCAAACATCTGATTGATCATTTTAAATCGAACAATATCAAATTTTGCCAAGGCAAACCGAACCTTAGAATTTTCTTTTAATATTTGACCGGCATCAACTTTTAGTTTCGATAAATTTCTAAGCCCAGTTAATTCATCATAATATGCTGATTGATACAACTTTTTCGTATAGCGTCGCTGGGAAACAAACAGATAAAGAACCAATAGTACAAAAAGTACAACGGTCACTACAGAAAGATAGATTGTATTCTTCATTATGGAATTTGAGGTATCTGCGACGGCATCCTCTAAAGCTATGGAGCAGATGTACCAGTTGTTGATTCCTAAGGGCGCATATTGAACGAAACGCTTTTGACCATTGAAAACATAGGCTGACCGCCCACCCACACCTAAGCTTCTGTTCTGCAAAATATCCTCATAGGTGTCATATTCTACAATGTTTGACATTTGAAATGCAGTTAACAGGTTGTCCACCGGCAAGCTTGCTGCACTTTCCGTTTTGGCAATCACTTCACCATCATTATCACAGATATAGGCGTATCCCAATCCCTCAAAGGAGGTATAGAATGCATTGCTCAAATTTTTCACATCATAAGTCCCCACCATAGTACCTATGATTTCGTCTCCTGCCATGATTGGCACAGCCATTGCAATAATCCCAGAATGATCTATCAATGAGGTCGTGGGCTCGGATATATAGCTTTCACCTTTGATAGCCTTTTTAAAGTGTGTTCTGTTGGAAATATCTATTGCAAAATTTTTGTTAGTAACGGCTCTTCCATTGATATCACTCATAGCGATATCCTTAAAATAAGTGTCCTTTATACCATCTCTTAAAAACTTAAGCTTCTCTTCTTTGCTTGCATCCTCTATCAACAAATCAGCACCTAAGTTGGATAGGGTATTTAGTACCATGATTTCCTTTTGAATCTTAGAAACAAAAGTAAGGCGCTGCTGGTGCATTACTTCCTCTAGCGTCTTATACGTTGAATCCGTTAAATCCTTTTGTAAAGATGAATTATAAACTAGCAATTCTATAATGATGGTTAATATTATTCCTATAAAGATTAAATAAAGTTTTAATCTTTTCGCTTTCTCAAACATATCCATTCCTCAGTCCATACATCATAGTATTACAATATCTCCAATAAGTTCTGTTATGTTTTATTCTACCACCTAACCTCCCAACTTAAACCCCCTTATTTCAAATAAAAGCAAGGTTTCTTCCGCTTTGCCTCATTACGTTCTTATACAACATAAAGTACCATGCAGAGAAAGTGGGAAAAGCTTCCCATCAGCACAAAGACATGAAATATATTGTGCATATACTTACGTGTTTTTCCCAAACTGCAAAGTACCGCCCCTACGGTATATAAAATCCCGCCAATTAAAAGCAATAAAAATCCATTCCATGTAATAGCTATTAAAATCTGCTTTAAAGCGATCACGATACACCAACCCATAAGGATATAGCAAGTCATGGAAAATTTATCATATTTTTTTAAATCAATTGCTGTCAAAGTGATAGCCAAAGCAGCAAGCCCCCACTCTATACCGAAAATCGTCCAAGCCATAGGTGCATCGATGGGGCGAAGCGCACTCAATGTGATGGGAGTATAAGTACCGGCAATCAAAAGGTAAATGGTACAGTGATCCAAAACTTGAAAGACCTTTTTTGCAGTTTCATTTGTTAATCCGTGATATATGCTTGACATGGTGTAAAGCAGGATCATGGTAGCACCAAAGATAGCAGCTCCTACCACACCATAAACGTTTTCATGGGAAGCTGCCACCACCACACATAACACCAAGGCCACCACACCAATGGCAAATCCCATAATATGGGAAACCATATTAAAAATTTCCTCACCCTTGGTGTAAACCGGTAATTGTCTGTCTACTAATTTTGTTCTCATAATCTCTCACTTTGCCTCTATATACAAATTTTCTACTTTTGTATTTTACCATAAAACAATAGTAACCATATCAATAAAATAAATATTTTACTAAATTATTTATTATTTACTTTTAAGTATCATATTTTTAAGTTCAAGGTATCTTCTACCCAAGCTATCTAAATTGCACTTTTCAAACTCGGTAACCTGCTTACATTTGTACGCATATGATATAACAGCAAGAGATTTCACGATCTTGTCGAACTGCTGGACCAATTAGTCACGCAAGAACAATAGGTTTATCGGAGTTCAAGAATACTCTTGTGACAATACTGGATGTTTATTTCCAGTTTAATTAAATATAGAAATAGCAAAAATTTTGTAATAATGAAGGTAATTTATGAGTAATATCGCATTACAAGTACAGCGTACTACTGCTGGCACAGTCAATAATGCCACAAATGTTGTATTTGACAACATTATTTATTTATCCGGAAATATCAGTTATAATACAGTTACAGGTGTAGTCACCTTTAACGAGATAGGCAGATATGCCATTAACTGGTGGATTTCCACACAGAGCTCCGTAACGGTCAACGGTTTGTCCTTTGCGATCTTCTCCTCACAGGGGGATTTTATTCAAGGTACCTCTCCCTTAAAAACAGGGGAAATTTATGGAAATGGTGTAGTTGAAATTAGTACAACCGGGGTAACCATGTCCTTGGTAAACAATACCGGTGATCCTGTGGATTATTCCAGCATCGTTCCCATTACCGCATCCATGGTCATTGTTGAAAATGATCTCATGGGTCCTACCGGTCCCACGGGGGCCACAGGTGCTACTGGAACCACGGGTGCTACTGGGGCTACTGGAAGAACCGGGGCTACAGGGGCTACAGGGGCAAAGGGTGCTACCGGCGTTACCGGGGCTACAGGCGCTACCGGAATAACTGGCGCTACCGGAAGAACTGGGGCTACAGGTGCTACCGGGGCTACAGGAAGAACCGGAGCCACTGGCGCTACTGGTGCTACCGGTGCAAAAGGTGCTACCGGGGCTACGGGTGCCGTAGGGGCTATCGGTGCCACCGGAGATACAGGTCCCACGGGTGCCACAGGGGTAACAGGCGCAACAGGAGCTGCAGGCTCAATAGGTCCGACTGGTGCCACGGGTTCCACCGGTGATACTGGTCCCACTGGTATCACCGGTGCTACAGGAGCTGTCGGATCAATAGGACCAACTGGTGCCATGGGCACTACCGGTTCAACAGGCGCTACCGGTCCCACCGCTACAAATCAAAATGCACAGTATTTGGTCAATGATACTCAAATACTAAATGCACAGTCAATTAATTACTATCAACAATATAATAATAGTACTACTATTACAGCTCCATCTTCTAATACGTTTCTTCTAGCAGCGGGTCATGTCTATTTGGTAAGCTATAATTTAAGGGTTAATATTGCAATAAATGCTAATATGTCTGTAACCCCTAGATTAAATACAATAGCCGCAGGTGAATTTATTAGTGCAACTGTAACAAATGGTAGCACTAGCCAAGCAAGTGTGGGAACCACATTTTTTGTAAACACCACCGCAGGTGCTGTCACCTTAGATTTTCGCTATAATGGTTCTGCAACAGCGACATCTACGATTGGAAGTGTATCTATTACTGAATTGCAATAGGGAATACAAATACGATATTGTTTTTTATTAAGTTTCATCAATAAATAGGGGTTGGCATATGCCAACCCCTAAAATATACAGGTATTTTTGTTATATGATGTTTTTATAAGATGTTTATTATTTTTTCTTGACGGGATAACAAACCTCGGTGACATACTCTTCAGGATTCTGT
>CAZOSB010000033.1:0-24549 GCA_964582545.1 uncultured Anaerovorax sp. | reverse complement strand
CAAACAGTATCTTATTAGACGTTAACTAATTGTGCATTGCATGATTGTTATAAAAACTGTATGAATGGGGGGATGTTTATGATTGTGGGGTAGAAATCTTTGGTAAATAAAATTTTGACAAAGGTTATGGATAAAGATATACAAAATTAAATTCCTGATTGAGAAAACCTATTCTTACGAAAAAATATTTTCAATGATTAGATTTCCTTCAATTATAAAAAAATTATTAGCGTAAGAAGGTGGTGTGTAATGATATTTAGCAATAAGGTTATGTCATTTGTACTTATTAAATCCATTTTTATAATAAGTATTATATATTTGATAGGACAAATTTTTATGCTTAGAAATCTTTATCAAATATACGATGAAGAAATCTCTTCATTAGCTCTTTTTTTAGCCATTGCTGTAGGTACTATCTTTGCTACTTTAATCTACGCTACCTTTATTAATATCTATAAAAGCTTGCAGGGTGGATATTACAAAGACTTAGCAGAGATAGAAATATTTACATGCATTATACAACTGGTCACAAATTTAATGCTTATTATGTTTGCATTAGGTATTTATAAAGTGATAATGGTTGTTATTTGTTTAGGATATATTTTGTTAATTTTGGGCTTAATTACTTATATTAAAAATAGAAATAAAATTAATATTGCTAACATATGTTGGGGAATTTACACTACACTATTAATGCATCTGACTTATTTTGTTGTTTATGGCTGGTGATTTAAGAATAATTATTGTTATATCTTTATGTTAAATAATCAATTTTTAATTTAGTATAATCAAAAAAGGAGAAAAAATGAAAAAAAATAATATTCGAATTGTAACTTTTTCAATTATAATTAGCATGTTTTTAAGTTTTAATTTATCATATGCTCAAGATACATCTTTGATTAGCGAAAATAAAGAAAATTTGTTTACGCAAAGCTATAGTATAAATGATGATATTAATTCAGCTATTCAAGCTATCCAAGATGATACTGTCCAAGAAATGATAGTAGATTTATACAATTTTCAATACTTGCAAATTGTGATAAAAGATGGTGATGAAACAGAGAAAGCTAGCGCGATGTCAAAAAAAGAAATTAATTCAACTGTGGAATCATTAGCAAAGATGAGTGAGCAGCAATTAAATACAGTTATAGAGAATTCTATTGAAAGTATTATTGCCGATGTTAATGAAAGAAACGATATAATACTTTTACCATCCGCTTATAAGGTACTTGAAAAGTACAATTTCGAAGATGAAATAGTAATAAAAGAAGATTTTGAACAAGTAGCAATGGCTTCTATTAAAGGAAATAGCGGCATATCAACTATGGCTGCCAATGGTGACTATAGGAAAACGGTAACAGGTTATATAAAAACTGCTATCGGAAATAGCACAATGGCTGAATAAAGTATGACTGTGAGATGGTGGACAGATAACCAAAACAGAATTGAACCTTACTGGAACAAAAGCACAAATGTTTCTCTTTATGGTCTCTGGTATAGATATGTGACTGATAATATAGTTTCTGAAATTATGCCTTCTCAATATAACAGACAAAGGGCAAATATAGTTTCTAAGTGCAAATTGCAAACATTAAATTTTATAGATGGAAGTCCATATCATTATTTAAACTTAGATGTTTGGTTTTATAATGATGGGGGGATAGACTGCAGATATTGGAAATCTACTTAGTAGTTAGAAGCACCAAGACTTAAAAAAATAATTAAATTAAATGGTATGCTAGAGAAATTTTTAAGAACTCTCTTGACATACCATTTTTAACTAATAATAATTTAGATGTGAGAGAAGTTGGTGACACAATTTGCTTCGAAATTACAATCAATATCAAGGCGGTGTAGCAATGAAAAAGACGAAACGGCTGTTTAACAACCATAAAATTAATGCTGCTTACATTGAAGTTAGCAAAATAGTAATGGAAAATTTTTGAATTGAAGAACAATCTATTGATTATTCTTGTGCGGCGGAGCCACAGCTCCGGAGTGGAGTGAGCCACCTGTCCAGAACCATAGACCGCCATTAGTGATTTATGATATATTTACTTTGTTTTAGCTTTTATCTTTGAAAATATTACTTAGTAAAGGCAAGGTGTTAAAATGAATGATAAAAAAATAAAATATCAACTTTGGGCATTCTCATACTATGATTATAAAAGTTTAGAGGATAACTTAACCGCTAAGGCTGGAAACGGTTGGCAGCTTGAAAGCTTAGGAGGATTTTTTTTGAAATTTAAAAAAATGGAATCTATAAATAATAAATTTGCCGTGTTTTATTCAGATGATATACCAAATGTAGATTATCTGCAAAAGATAGCAGGATGGAAGCAAGTTCAGATTTTTGCTGTAAAGGAGGATAAAGCAATAGAATTAGAAGTTGCTGATGGTATACGGCTGAAAAATGTTTGTAAAACCATGAGGAAATCATTCTTACCAAGCTACATAATAATCATTATTAGTATGTTATTAATTGCATTACGTGAAGGAACAACGTATTTTAGCAATTCTCAATTTAGAGAAGAAGGGATTCCCTGGCTTTTTATCATTTCTCTATATGCAGTTATTATAATAACGTTTGCACTTTTAAATTATCTCGTTTGGGCAAGAAAATCCAAAGAGAGTATAGCAAATGGAGGGGGCAGCATCGGTATTGGATGGCAGCGCACATTACAAAACATAATGCTGATTGGGTTTTTTATTGTTGCAATCTTGAGTTTCATAATAAAGTGAAATTTTTATTATTGGAATGAAAGTATGTTATCAAGACGCGATTTTAAAAAATAAAGCTACTTCTTAGATTTATCGAAAAAAAATTAAACAGAACTCTTTAAAATATATAAAGTAAAGATTTGAATTTTAAAAGTAGGAATTAACATATTCTATTGCTAAAACTAAAATATTATTTGAAACTACTCCATACATAGCGCCAACTACTGTCATAAATGAAGGATAAGAGTATTTATACGAGACCAAAGAAATGGTTTCTATAGAACTTGACAATAATTTGAATAATAAATTAGAGCTTAATCCATTAGTATCTACATATGCATCAGCACTTGCTTATCAACTAGTAACTACTAATACTAAACTTAATGGATTAATCAAGCAGGACTCCCAAAATGCTAATTTGATTTCGCTAGCATCAAACGTGTTTATTTCAGTTCTGGGGGTCAAATACACATTACAAGGGGCCGTATTAGGAGTAGCCTCAGCCTTTGGAAACTCCGTAATGGCAAATAAACCTGTAAATGCAATAACTTATATATCGTATGAAACCACTACAAAAGCGGGTCAATTTAATGATTGGACAATAGGTGGCAGATGGTGTGACTTCTTTACATCCACTAAAAGAAAATATTACAGACATGATTATGCGGTATATACGGATAGCAATGGGTATCAAAGGCAAAGAACTTTAGACAGAGTTCCTCCGGCTTATTCACCTGTCAAAACTGTGACCCAAAATAAGTTTAATGATGCGGCCGGTATAAAATCAAGTGCAACACTTGCATTTAATAGAGGAGTTGCAATGACGGATTCCCCTTCGCTTTAATTATTATGTCATAACACAAGGAACTAATGGATTAGGATATCCTACACGTATATGTTTGTTAAAAATGTTAGATGGCAGAATGGAGATATATGAAAAATAAAAAATTAATATTTTTATTAGCAATAATTTTGTTTATGACTATTGCATTATGGGTTACTTTTGAGCATCTTGCAGAAAATCCTGAACAGGGTCAAAGAATTACTATAAAAGATATTGCCGAGGAAAATATAGAAGGTTACAATCTTTTTTATAGTAATAAGTATATAGATAAAAATCAAAATAAATGGTTTGACCTTTTATATGAGGACTGTCAAATAAACGATTCGGAGAATACGGTTAATATAAGTATTTTAATTTACCCTAAGTATAAAGATTCAATAGAGTTTGTTTTGTATCCTATCATAAACGATGAACTTGCTAAACTAACACAAACGGGAATAAGAGAGCTACAAATTAATCAACCAGTCGTTATAGAAAGTCCTAATGAGTATACCGGTTATGCTTACGGGTGGAGTATAGGTCTAATTCCGGCTGAAAACCGGAAAAAATTAGGGGTTACAGATGATGAGATTCTTAAAATTGCCTCAAACATTAAAGCAAAATTAATTGTAAATGGAAATGAGGAGATTATTTCGCTAATTTATCATTATGAATCCATGTAAAAGTACAAGTATCTAACAGTACCACAATATATTTAATAGAAACATTTACTTTAGACTGTAGGAAAATAGTCCAATAAAAACGGGGGTAAATTCATCAGAAATATGTTGAATTCCCCTCGTTCGATGGTAGTTAATTTGATTACTTTAAGAGAAATCTATTTGTCTTATAAGTTACTCAGAATTCTTACTAAATAAAATATTTTTGTTCGCTAGCAGGATATCCTTAAAGTTTTAACATAATTAAAATTTTAATATAATTGAAGTAAGATAAATTCAAAAAATTATAGGAGACTTAATTGTTTATGAAAAATATATAAACTTAATTGAGTTGGAAATATAAAAAAATTAAAGCATATAAACGTAAATCAAAAAGGAGAAGTATGATATATTATATCATATAAATATAATAATGCTCAAAGAAATTTTGCATGACCAAATATTCCAAAGCACTAATAAAATAATCAGCACGAAAATGTGTGGTTCTTTTAGAGCTTTTAATAATAATATAGACGACCAAGCAATTGAAGATATAATTATTAATAATATTAATATACAAATTGCATTGATACCACCTTTATATCCATATCCTTCAAATGAAAATTGTGAAGATTATGATAGCTACGTACATATCATAGGGTTTTTAAAGGAGCAGGATCATTTGCTTCAAATAGAAAATTTAAAAAAAGTATTTTCAAGAATAATTTTTTTAAAGATAAATGATGATATTGATCTATGTCAAGTAGCTAGCCCATTTGAGAATGTGAGAAATGTTTTTGGTAATTTGGTAAAACAAAATAGGTTAAACAAATGGGTAACATATTTTATGTTGAGACCAAGGGTAGATGATTGTTCACAAATAGCGTATTATCAATATTTTTTGCATAACGAAGATGAGAGGATACCAATTATTGCCGAAGAGATGAAAAATGATTGTTTCTTTAACTATGTACTTAAAAATGAGCGTGACATGATACAATTGAAAGGATTTCCAATATCTGGGTTTACATTGAATCAGATTGATAATGATATTTACATTAAAGCTCTAAGTTTGATCGTAGAGAACTTATATCTTGTGATTATACAAAATACTGTAGATGACCAAATTTACTATAGTAAGCATTTAACTTGGGTTGACAAATTATGATGTGTTAAGAGAACTGATGAAATCTGCAATCAATAATCGTATTTAGATGTGCGCCGTCATTAAATCATAGAATTAAAATAGTATTCTTTGCTGAGGCTATAAAGCTTTTGCAAATTTATAATAATACTTCAATATCCATGCTGTCTTACATTTGAGGTTTCTATTTGTTAACTGTTAATTTTTGCAGAATTACACGAAATAGAATAATTAAGTAGCTAAGTAGTTTAGGAGTTATCGATGAACAAATTTCTTTTTTATTTTTCCATTTCATATCGTGATACTCTCTCAGGGGAGCAGAAGCGTTTTATAGGAATTGTTGATTGTTTTTTAATAATTACGTCAAACGCTTTATTTTATCTATTTAAATTGGCCAATCCCAGCGCAATAATAGTAAGCTTTTTCTGCTTTTTTATGATAATTATAGCTAATAAATTTATGCATACAAAAGGTTTTAGCGAACAAAATCGTGATGACTCTTTTACTTATAATGAAAAGCGACGAACATTCTTAATTTCGTATAGTATAGCTTTGAGCCTATATTTATATTGTATCTTAACCGATGAAAAATTTTCTTATGTTTCAGCATGTTTAATGTAAAATAGAAATACCCAAAATGGAAAAATAAAATTCCCCACTATAGAAAAGAGGAATTCCTCAAAATTGCAAAAGTCATTGCCGGCACCCCAAATTAAAAGTATCCTTGTAGTTGCAGAAAATTACGAGGAGGATAATCGGAGGATGCTAACAATGACTCAAAAGAATCATATCAGAAAAATGTTCTATGAACAAGGATTAACTATCAGTGAAATTGCAAAAGAAACGAAAAACGACAGAAAAACAGTGAGAAAATATTTAAATCAGAAAAATTGGACAGAAAAACCACAGAAAATGAAGGATAAAGGAAAGTCAAAATTAGATCCTTTTAAAGAGACGATTGATCAATGGCTAACGGAGGATAAGAAGGCGAGAAAAAAGCAAAGACACACAGCAAAACGGGTGTATGATCGCTTAGTCACCCTACATAAAGAAGGATTTCCCTGTGGGTATAAAACTGTTGCCAATTATGTTTCTATACGAAAAAAAGAAATCTACTCTTTAAAAGAAGGATTTCTGCCATTAGAACATATCGCCGGTGAAGCACAAGTAGATTTTGGAAGTGCAGATTTTTATGAAAAAGGATACTTGCATTCAGGGCACTACCTAAACATGTCATTTCCTAACAGTAATCAGGGATATAGCCAGCTGTTTAAAGGGGAAAATCAAGAGTGTTTGTTCCAAGGGATGATAAATATCTTCTACTACATGGGAGGAGTACCTGAAAGGATCTGGTTTGACAATGCAAGCACCATAGTGAAAAAGATTCTAAAAGATGGGGAAAGAGAACTTACAGATGCCTTTCTGAGATTTCAGAATCACTTTGGATTTGAAGCAGCCTTCTGAAATCCTAACTCTGGAAACGAGAAAGGATCTGTAGAAGGGAAAGTAGGATATCACCGAAGAAACCTTTTGGTCCCAGTGCCACAAATTGAGAACCTGAAAGAGTTTAATAAAAACCTCCTGATTCAGTGTGATGAAGATGCCAATAGAGGCCATTACAGAAAAGAAGAAACAATTGCCATACTGCACTTGGAAGACCGAAAAAGACTCCTTCCCCTCCCAACAAATGAATTTGAAGCTTGCCGATATGAGTTTGTGAAAGTGGATGCCTATGGCAAATTTAAACTTGAAAAAGGATTGCACGAATACTCTAGCGCCCCTAAATATGCCGGATCAAAAGTACAAATCAAGATAACCGCATATGAAGTAATCCTATTAGATGACCACCTTAGAGAGATCCTTTGGCATCATAGACTATATGGCAGTAAGAAACAAGAAAGCATGCAATGGATTCCCTATTTAGAGCAGCTTTCAATCCGCCCGGGAGCATTAAAATACACGGGAATTTATCATATGATGCCAACTCCGCTTCAAGAATATCTGGATCATTGTAATAAAAGTCAAAGAGGTGCGATTTTAAAAGTAATATTGAAGATAAGTAAAGCCTCTGATTTTACAAAAGCAGTTCAAGCGGTAAGCGAGGCGGTTTCTTATCAGGTGATGGATCCCGATAGCTTGATGACTATTTACACAAGAATGATTACCCCAGAGCTTAGCATAAAACCACTGACGCTGCCGAAACATGTTACCACTTTGGACAAAATCAGATCAAATGCAGAAGCCTATGATGAAATACTGAAGAAAGCCGGTGGGTTACCATGTTAGATTACACGATTGCAGAATGCTGTAAGATCTTAAGATTGAGCCAAAACATTGTGAGTAACAGCCAAAGTGTTCATGCCAAAAGCAACGAAGAATATTTAAGAAAAATACTTAACATGGAAATAGAGTATAGAGAAGAAAGCCGACAACAAAGATTGATTAAAAATGCAGGATTTTACAGTAGAAAACATTTTGATACCTTTTCATTTGATGAAATTCACTTACCAACCGGGGTGGATCAGGACTATCTTAAGAATTGCCGATTTATTGAGGAGAAAAAGAATCTAGTGTTTTTTGGTAACACCGGTAGTGGTAAAAGCCACCTTGCGCAATCTCTTGGGCTAGAAGCTTGTAATATGGGAAAAGCAGTAAAGTTTGTTCGCACAGCAGCCCTAGTAAATGGGCTATCAGAAGCAAAGAATGAAAAGAGATTAAGTGCATTTATCAAACAGATTATGAAATCAGATCTACTCATATTAGATGAATGGGGCTACGTGCCTTTAGATCGAGATGGCGCAAGATTACTATTTGAAATTATATCGGAGTGCTATGAGACCAAAAGCATTATTGTGACCACGAATATTGAATTTACCAGATGGGCAACAGTGCTTTATGATGAGCAGATGACTAGTGCTCTACTTGACAGGTTATTACACCATTGCTACCTTCTTATTTTTAACGGTGATAGTCATCGAATGAAAAATTCTCTCATTCGGTTGACATAATAATTCCCCACGGGTGCCTGGGGAAAAAACTTTTGCAAAAGTGGGGAATTTTATCTTGCAGAAAACATTTCAGCAGTTGGATATATGATAATAGGGTTTGTTTTTGTAGTGGTGTTCATTGGTGAATTATACTTCTTACATTGTGTTAGGAAAAAAGAAAAAATATAAAAAATCGGAAAAAATGTCTAATTAGAAATGGCTGATTTCTTATGAATGCAACAATAGGAAGGGTTATACGTCATTTGCATCCAAAGGTTGATGGATAATTGGAGCATTCATCAAATAACACTGGTCATTACTATACGGGAAGGATCCAAAGGAGTTTACTATGAAGGAATATAAGAGAAACAATAAAAACAATACTAATACAAACAATTTTAAAAATAAAATTAAGGAAATTAATGAGTTTAAAAAGCTTTACATAAAGGGAAATTTTAGAGGTAAAAAGGCTTTTGATATTTGCATTTCCATCATGGTCATACCCTTGTCTCTTTCCAATATAGCTAAATGGATTTTCTTTAATGAATTGAGCATGGCTATAAAGGTTTCTGCAGACATAATAATTGTCTTTGTTGGAATTGCTCTTGGATCCGCCTTTCAAATTGCTGTTGATTTAAATAGGGATTCAGAACTTATTGAGAAAAATAAACATACGTATTTTGAATATATATTTGGCAAAGCTCTTTTAGGATTTTCCATATTTTCCGTACTATACTTGATAGGTATTTGGGTTATTTTGATGGCGGTTCAGTAAAGTTAAAAATTTATATGATACACACGGTTGTTATTTTGTCATCTTATATTGCTGTAGCAAAATTATTAATTGATTTATTGACCTAAATTGAAATGGAGTAATCAGGAGCTTTGATTAGGTTATCTCACCGCTATACCAAAAATGACAAAAAAATGACCAAGTTATACAGAATGGTTGTCAAATAGAAAAAGTGTGCTACCATGAAAGTTAAAAGCAAAACGGGAAATGAAACAAATTATATAATCAAAGAAGCGAAGGTAAAGGAGAGGATTATGATGAAAATTCAACAGTTACTCATCACAATTATATTTATTCTGATACTTTTCACTGCATGTAGCGGAAATACCGGCAATGTGGGAAATAAGAATTCAGAGGAAGAACCTAATAATGAAAAAACTCTGGCAATTGAAAAAGAAATAGAAGTATCTTATGTGCCTGTTTATTTACAACAGTCTTCGTTTACCGGAGGTAATCCGGTTACCGGACTGGTTGAAATCCCCTTTATTTATGATGAAAAAGTCTATTTGCCGGTTCGTGGTTTTGCAAGGACTATGAATGACCGAGATATAGAATGGGATAGCGAAAAAAAAGAGTTGACTATAGGAAAACCCTATACGTATCCGGATAAAGTAAGTGAGAGTTATCAGTATAAGGATAGTCTTCCTACTCAGATTAATGTTTCCTATGGAGGAATTACCTTATTTATGAGAGGTGAAGAAATTCCTTTAGATGACTCGGAACAACTTTTGATATATGAAAAGGGAATTTACGGAACTGCAGACCTTCTTTGTAGATTATTTAATCTTAAAATGGAATGGCGTGAGAAGAAAATTGACGAAGCATTGGGGGACTATGTATATAAGTATCTGTTTATTGATTATGATTTATCAAAAGATGCAGCCATTCAAAGTGAATGGCTTGAAGATTACATCATGAATAAAAAGATAAAATAGTTTTTTATTATGTTGGATATATTTTAAAAGGTGTATGATGTCATATCAAAAAAGGATTACCTCAAAACTGTAGGCAAGGCTCGCACTTACATGGCAAGCCACCATTTAAAGGAGAAACTATGACGAATAAATTATTTAATAATTATCTCACATTTATCCTAATTCTATCTCTAATTCTATGCACGGTTTCCTTTGCCGGATGTAGTAACAAAAGGGATGAAACCATAGACAACTATCGTAAAGTTGTGGAGGCTTCCAATGAATTTAGTAAAGTAAAAAATGGGAAGTTCCTATTTTTACAGAAGCAGCCCCCATTTGAAAGAACTGTAGAATTTATTCAAACGGAAGAAGGTATTGACTGGTTACAGACGGAGGATTTAAGGGTTTCAAAATATGTAGGGGATAAAACTTATACTAAAGAAGGTAATGAGTGGGTGGAGGGTGCGCCAAAGGATAAAATGGATATTCCCACGGAATTTAAGCAATTTACCCATATGACAAAAGGTGATCCCAAAACAATACCCAACAATATTTTGTCTGTCATAGCGAATAAAATAGGTAACATCACTGAGTATGAAATTCATTATGATGTGAAACAGATTGCAAAAGATTCCTACGAGGATTTCTATAAACGTTTTGTCCAAGAAAACCCTTGGCTTACGGAAGATGAAATCGCAGAAATATGGGATGGCAGAATACCTGCCGATTACGAACTTGATTCATTAATTTCAAAATATGGGGTGGACGAAAATAACGTTTTAGTATATATAGATTCTTATATGATTAAAGATGAAAACACCTTTAATACAAAAGCAGAGTTAATGGAATATAATATTGAGAATTTCAATCCATTCTAATTGTCAAGATTACTCTAGATGGGACTGGGGAAATGGTTGGACAATAAAAGATTATGATTAATTAGGTTAAAAAAAGATAGTTCAACTATAGTTTACAATGCTATAATTGAACTATCTTTTACAACAGACATTTTTAAAGGAGAATTATGAAAAAAATTATATTTTTAATTTTATTGACTCTATTTTTAGGAACAAGCTGTTCAAAAAATGAAGCCGTAAATTATATAGACAAGGAGAATCTTACCTTTTCGTTAACTGCAGAGGATTTAAGGCTCTTACTGAACCATAGTTTTTCCAAGAATGGCTTAGACCCCATGCCTGATTATAAAATGATGGGTAATGAGGAAACGTATGCATACGTTAGTTCTATTAGTGATAACTTGGAAATTAGAACATGTACTACTAAAGAATCCGGAAAGAATATTAGTTTTATTCAATTTTCCTATCGTGACACAAAAGAGATGAGCAATGAGCAAATTCAAAAATTTGAAGATTATTTAAAGGTAACGTTAAGTTTATTGGATCCCGATTTTAATGATTCTAATTTAATGAGCAATTTTAAAGAGTACGGCAAGTATAATTCCGATTTGTTATATTATATTAGCGATTGTTACTCTATGCCTGACGATTCTAATTCTAATAAATGTATCTATTTTAAAACTAATTTAATTACACCAAATGAACTTATCGTTGAAGCATACGATTTTGACAGAGAATTATACAGGCAATGGGGAGCATCGTGATGTGACCACTTCATTGTCATCAAGTTTGAAAAATATTGATGGCAATTTTTTTAGCTATTTGTTTTTTTTATATTTGACATGCGATTATAAAAACCTTATAATAAGATTAATTAAATTGCATAAACGCATAATTAAAATTATAATAAAAAGTAGGTAGGTTTATGAGATATGAAGAAAGCGTTAAGAACATCATTGAAGAATTCTTTGAGCAGGGAGCCTTATCCAAATCCTCTTTCCCAGAAATGGAGCTTTATATGGATCAAATCACTGGGTTTATGAATCAAAAGCTTAAGATCTACAGTAAAGATGATAAAGATGAAGTGATGACAAAGGCGATGATTGCAAACTATGTGAAACATAAGCTGGTTCCCAGACCCAAAAACAAAAAGTATAATAAAGAACATCTGATTTTATTGACCTTTATTCATTATTTGAAAAACTCCTTTCAAATGGACGAGATTGAAAACTTAATGAAACCAATTTTAGAAAATTACTATTCTGAATTTGATGAAAAGATCAATTTGGAAGAAATCTATCTATCTATTACAGAAATTCAAAACGATGTGAAAGAAAAGCTGATCCAAGATACTTTGCAAGATATGAATCGCATTAAGGCTAGAAATAAGAAGATGGACCTTGAGGACGATGATATATTAGAGCTTTTTATGATGATTATAGAATTATCGATTAAAGCTGATTATCAAAAATATTTAATTCAAAAATTATATGGTCAATATTTTGAAATACCTAAGAAAAAATCTAAAAAAATTAAGTGAAAATCTTGCAATTATCTGTAAGGTTTTCTCAAATATCATCTAAAAAAATGCCGGTATCCATCTTCAAATAGATAGAACCGGCATTTCATTTTGTTTGAAATAAATGTTATCATCATACTGATAAATATGATTTAAAACTTCGATACCATTCTACACTAGCGTCTAAGGCTCTAGAATTATTTACGGTAATGAACATGTAGCAGGGCATGCGCCTTATCTTTAATCAGCTCCCGATAGATGGGCAGGAGGGCAGGATTCTTATCCGCAGTCCTGATTCTCGTCATCTTATCCGTCAAATACATTCCTTTTGAACGCGCTTCTTTAACTTCTCGGGAGCTTTGTGGCTGACCTGCGCCACCGATACAGCCCGTAGGACAAGCCATCACCTCCACGAAATGATAGAAGACTTCTCCGGATTGAATCTTTTTCACCAACTTGTCGGCATTTCCCAACCCGTTGACCACCGCAATTTTCAGGACGGTTTCGCCTAGCGGAAACTCGAATTCCTTGACTCCTTCTAGCCCCCTCACTCCACAGAACTTAATATTGTTTAAGGTGGCGTTATCCTTTACAGAAGCTACATTTCTAATGACCGCCTCTGTGACTCCACCGGTAACGCCAAAGATGACACCGGCTCCGCTGTACATACCAAAAGGCATATCGTGTGCCTCAGGCTCTAAATTTTTAAAGTCGATACCAGCTTCCTTAATCATGGTGGCCAACTCTTGAGTAGTCAGCACCAAATCTGTATCAGGTTGCCCATCAGTGACGAATTCCGAGCGAGATGCCTCAAATTTTTTCGCCGTGCAAGGCATGATGGCGATGGACAGGGTTTCACGCTGATCATCAGGACTCTTGTGTTTGGAGATATATTCTTTTACCAAAGAACTGAACATACCCATGGGGGACTTGGCGGTTGAGAGTTGATCCATCATGTCGGGGAATCTGTTTTCCACATATTTGACCCATGCAGGACAGCAGGAAGTAAATAGGGGAAGCTTTGCACCGGAATTAATTTTATCTAAAAATTCTTGAGATTCTTCAATGATGGTTAAATCAGCACCGAAGGAAGTGTCGAATATTTCATCAAAACCTAACTTCCTCATGGCAGCTACCATAAGAGGCATGATACTTTCCCCGGCAGGAAGCCCGAACTCTTCTCCTAAGGCCACCCTTACAGCAGGAGCCACCTGTACGATTACCCTTTTATTCTTATCATAGATAGCCTTCCAGGCGTCTTCAACGTTACTCTTTACAACGATAGCGGCCGTAGGACAAACGGCCGCACATTGACCGCACTGAACGCATTCTGTTTCGGATAGGGGATCGTTGAAAGCAGGGCAAACCATAAGCTCGTAACCCCTCAATGCAAAGTCGATGGCACCTACATTTTGGGTTTCTTCGCACATACGGACGCAGTCCCCGCATTGGATGCATTTATTTGGATCCCTGACTATGGATGGGCAGGAGCTGTCTATTTCATACTCATCCTTCCAAGCTTTTTGACTTTTATCAAACTTAATTCTGGATATACCAAATCTCTTTGATAAATCCTGCAATGTGCAGTTCCCACTTTTGGAGCAGGTTGTGCACTCTCGACAATGGGAGGAAAGAAGCAACTTTAAAATGGTTTTTCTATGCTTATGCAGCTTTGGAGAGTTTGTTTTAACTTCCATTCCGTTTTTCGGTGGGGTGGAGCAAGAAGTTAGGATGCCTCCCCATTTATCCTCTACAATGCACATTCTGCAGGCCCCATAGATGGACAGATCCGAATAATAGCAAAAAGTAGGAAGGTCTATGCCTGCGTTTCTCACCACTTCTAGAATATTTCTCTCTTTGTTAAACGGCACCTTTTCGCCGTTGATTATCATATATTTCTGTGACATTCTTGCAAACCTCCCTCTAATCTAAGATAACTGCTTTAAATTTACATGCGCCAATACAGGCCATGCATTTAATGCACTTTGCCGTATCGATTGCGTAAGGCTTTTTTAACTCGCCATAGATAGCATCTACCGGGCAAACTCTGGCGCAAAGAGAGCAGCCTTTGCATAGATCCGGAAGGATGACCATATCGCTGAGAGCACGACAAGTTTTAGTAGGGCATTTTTTATCCATAACATGAGAAAGGTATTCTTCCTTAAACTGCACAATGGTGCTGACTACGGGGGAAGGAGCCGTTTTTCCTAAACCACAAAGCGAAGTTTCGGATATGGTGTCAGCCAATTCCAATAAGGTATCTATGGTTTCAGGGGAACCCGTGCCGTTTACGATGTCATCCAAAAGCTCCAACATAACGTGGGTGCCTTCTCTGCAAGGGACACATTTACCGCAGGATTCGTGTTGAGTAAAGTTCATGAAGAATCTGGCAATGCTCACCATACAGGTATCTTCATCCATGACAACCAGACCACCGGAGCCAATCATGGCTCCTACCTTGGATAGAGAGTCAAAATCCAGAGGTAAGTCCAGATGCTCCTTGGTGAGGCATCCGCCGGAAGGACCACCGATTTGAACGGCCTTAAATTCTTTGCCGCCTTTTACGCCACCCCCAATATCAAAGATGACGGTACTTAAAGAGGTTCCCATTGGAACTTCAATGAGACCTGTGTTATTTACGTTGCCGGTCAATGCAAAAGCCTTCGTGCCGGGACTGTTGGAAGGTCCGATGGATTTATATTTTGCGGCGCCCATCATAATGATGTCTGGAACATTTGCAAAAGTTTCCACATTGTTTAAAACCGTTGGTTTCCCAAAAAGACCTTGCTCCACGGTACGAGGAGGTTTTACTCTGGGAGTTCCACGATTTCCCTCGATAGAACTGGTCAAAGCACTGCCTTCACCACAGACGAAAGCTCCTGCTCCTAAGTTAATTTTAATCTCAAAATTGAAATTTGTACCTAATATATTCGATCCTAAAAATCCGGCTTGCTCTGCCTGCTCAATTGCAATGCGCAGACGGTGTACTGCCAGAGGATATTCCGCACGGACATAGATATATGCTTCTTGGGATCCTGTAGCTACTCCTGCAATGATCATACCTTCCAACATCTTGTGGGGATCCCCCTCCATGATACTTCTATCCATAAAAGCACCGGGATCTCCTTCGTCCGCATTGCATACCACATACTTTATGGGCTCGGCTTGACTGCGAACCTGCACCCATTTTCTACCGGTGGGAAATCCGCCGCCCCCTCTGCCACGCAAGTTAGAGTCGCTAATTTCGGCGCAAATTTCATCACCGGACATTTTTAACAAAGCCTTTTTTAAAGCTTTGTATCCGCCGGCAGCGATGTAGTCCTGAATATTTTCGGGATTGATGATACCACAATTCTTTAAAGCAATTCTTGTTTGCTTACTTAAAAATTCCTCACCGGATTTTGGAATTTTATATTGTGACACGGCTTTTCCCTGAATGAGGTGCGACTCCACGATTTCGGCTACCATGTTTGGTTGAACTTTAACATAACGTGTGATCTTTTTCTTATCATCGATGATATCTACGATGGGTTCCAAGTAACATATTCCGATACAACCAGTGACATCTACACAAATATCCAAGCCCTTTTGCTCGATTTGTTTTTCAAATTCTGCTGCCGTTTTTTTGGCGCCTGATGCAATACCGCAGCTACCTTGTCCGATTAAGATTCTCATATGGTACCTCCTATGGATGAAGCTTCATGGGCGCCCCCAATTATGGCTTCTGATTTTATTTTTCGAAGAACTTCCTTTACACTGTCCTTGGTAAGATTTCCATAGGTTTCTTCACCATCGGAGGATCTGATCATCATGACAGGTGCTAAGCTGCAGCATCCAAGACATGCTACGTTGTTTAAAGTAAACAATCCGTCTGAGGATGTTTCTCCATCCTGAATCCCTAACTCTGCGCAAATCGCCTCCTCGATTTCCTTGGAGCCGTTTACATGGCATGCGGTTCCTTGACAAAGCATGATTAAGTTTTTCCCGATTGGCTTTAGGCGAAACTGTGTATAGAACGTAGCCACCCCATAAATTTTTGCTTGAGTAATCTGTGTTTCCTTGGATATGTACTGAATCATTTCTCTAGAAAGATAACCGTAAATTTCTTGTGCCTTTTGAAGAATTATTATCAGGCTTCCCGGCATATCCCTGTATTGATCCAATACAGGTTTTACCAGACTAAAGTCCGTGCAGTTTTCTTTACTGCTGCTACAATTACAAGATTTGGAATTCTTTTGGGATTCCATTGAGACCTCCTTTTTCATCTACAAAATACTTATTCATTAGAAATTATACTTACACAGAATAATATAAGTATAAAATTAATTTACACTTTAAAACATTTATGGCTAAAAGGGATAGAGCCGTGTTTATGATTGAATATTTAAAGAAACGTAAATTTTGCTTCATTAAAGTAATGATTTTTTGATAGTTTAAGTATATAAAGTTTCTTTAATCAGGTAAAGTAAAAAAAAAATCTAAACTAGTTACATTTAAAAATTAAACAAATAGATTATAAAACAATAGCAAACTAATACTTTTTATTTTTCTTCTGAATTTGGAGGAATCTCATTATCAAGGCTTTCCATTTTTTTCACTATAAAAACACGGAGGATAGCAGCGATGGGAACTCCCACCAACATTCCCACGATACCACCGTAAAATCCCCCAAGAGTAACTGCTACTAAGACAAAGACAGGGTGAAGGCCCACGCTGGAGCCAACAATTTTGGGATAAATGATATTACCATCGATTTGTTGAATGACTAGCAGAACACCCACAGCCAAGAGCGCCTGAATAGGACCCCCTGTAAAAAGACCGATCAGTGCGGCGGGAATCATTCCCAAGATAGGCCCAAAGTAGGGAATTACATTGGCCATTCCGGCAAAGACTCCGATAAAAACAGCAAACTCCAACCCTATGATGGACAGACCAATAGAGGAGACTATCGCGATAATCAATGCATCCAACAGCTGTCCTCTCACAAATAGAGACAGTACCCCATTAACATCGTGAAGTGTTTCCGCTACCATTGCATTTGTTTTTTGTGGTAAAAGTACATGCAGTGTTTTTCGCCATAATCTCTTAAAATAATCTCTGTCTTTAATCAAATATACGCTAACTACAGAACCTAAGATCACATTTAATAAGCTTCCACCGATTCCCGTGATGAAGTTAATAATGGCACTGGTGCTAAAATTTTGACTGAACCAAATGAGAATCGTATCCATTAATTCTTGCACTTTTCCATCAAGCCCGTTAGCGGGGAGAGATTTGGCCCACTGAATAATCGTTTCCTCATACTGTTTAAAGTACTCTATAATACTTGTGATCATACCACTCAAGCTTGTAAAGACCAATTGACCTACAATCAACACGGCAAAAGCATAAATTACGGCACAGATGGAGAGAATTATAAGTAAAAATGTAAGAAGGATGCTCGTAGTCCTGCGAAGTGCTAATCGCTTCTCTAACTTAACAGGATCTGAGGGAAGCTTGAAAAAAATCCGAGACATAACCTTCTGATCTATGACTTCTACCATTGGGCTAATGAGATAAGCCAATATTAACCCGATCAATAGAGGAGAAAGCGCCGACAATAAGTTACTGAATATACCTATTGTAAAGGAAAACACCATAGGTAAATTTCCTAGCACGAGATATACGATATAAACTAGGGTAGCTGTCAGGATGATATATAAACAAATTTTAAGTAATTTCCAATCATTAAAGTAGTTTTTAAATAGATTCATTTCCAATCTCCTTTATCATTATGAGGTATTATATACAATCTATTTATAAATGACAAGAGATTGCAAAAATAATCTAAAAATAGTATGGATTAATCGATATATAAGCGTAAAAAAATCTCAATAATTAGAATATTTAGAAATATATAAATGATTTTGTATATTGTATTTTGTATAATTAAATGTTAAAATATTTTTGCCAATAAAAGGTTTGACTATTCCTGTATTAGGAAGTAAATTATTATTAGCATCTCATTTCATTATTATTATCATTATGGTCAAAAAAGTAATATGTTAAAATCTATTTTTAAAATTAAAAAATAAATGGAGGTAAAAATGACTCAAAAAGTTAAAAAGACTATGGATGGAAATACTGCGGCAGCACATGTTTCCTACGCATTCACTGATGTTGCGGCCATTTATCCCATCACCCCATCTTCTACTATGGCTGAAGTTGTGGACGAGTGGGCCGCTTATGGAAGAAAAAACATTTTTGGTCAAACTGTTAGAATCGCAGAAATGCAGTCTGAGGCAGGGGCAGCCGGAACGTTTCATGGATCTCTGGCAGCAGGGGCCTTAACCACGACCTATACCGCATCACAGGGCTTATTACTTATGATCCCCAACATGTATAAAGTTTCAGGGGAACTTCTGCCGGGTGTCTTTCACGTTAGCGCCAGAGCATTAGCGGCACAAGCCCTCTGTATATTCGGTGATCACTCCGACGTAATGGCTACTAGGCAAACAGGATTCGCATTATTGGCATCCAGTTCTGTCCAAGAAGTAATGGATCTAGGCGGAATAGCGCATCTAGCTTCCATTAAATCTCGAATTCCATTTTTGCATTTCTTTGACGGTTTTAGGACTTCACATGAAGTACAAAAAGTGGAAGTGATTGAATACGATGACTACGCAAAGATGGTGGACATGGATGCAGTACAGGCTTTCAGAGATAATGCTTTGAACCCCAATCATCCTGTTACTAGGGGAACAGCGCAAAATCCTGACATCTACTTCCAAGCAAGAGAGGCCTCCAATAAGTTTTATGAAGCCCTGCCTTCAATCGTTGTAGAATATATGGACAAGATTGGTGAGCTAACAGGCAGAAAATACAAACCTTTTGATTATGTAGGAGCACCTGATGCCGAAAACATCATAGTGGCCATGGGTTCTGTCTGTGATACCATTGAAGAAACATTAAACAAGTTAGTTCCGGAAGGTCGTAAAATTGGTCTGATTAAGGTTAGATTATATCGACCTTTCATACCGGAATTTTTCTTAGAAGTACTGCCGAAGACAGTGAAGAAGATTGCAGTTCTTGACAGGACGAAAGAACCAGGTTCATTAGGAGAGCCATTATACCAAGATGTGAAGACTATGCTCTACACTGAAGAAAATTCTCCAATGGTCTACGGCGGTCGTTACGGATTAGGTTCCAAAGACACCACGCCCGGTATGGTAGTGGCCGTCTACGATAACTTAGATCAAGCAGAACCTAAGAACCTATTTACCATAGGAATTAACGATGACGTAATGGGTACCTCTTTATCCTATAATGAAGACATCGAAACAGAGCCGGCTGGCACCATTAAGTGCAAGTTCTGGGGATTGGGAGCCGATGGAACTGTCGGTGCCAATAAAACTGCTATCAAAATCATCGGAGATAAGACTGACAAGTATGCACAGGGTTACTTTGCATATGACTCTAAAAAATCCGGTGGAGTCACAATTTCTCACCTGAGATTTGGAGACAGCCCTATTCAATCCTCTTACTTGATCAGCAAAGCAGACTTTGTGGCGTGTCACAATCAAGCTTACCTGACACAATATGATATGGTTAAAGATGTAAAAGAAGGGGGAACCTTCCTTTTAAACTGCATTTGGTCAAAGGACGAACTGGATCAAAATATTCCAGCAAAGGTCAAGAAACAGATTGCAACTAAAAAATTAAAGTTTTATATAATCAATGCAACCGATATTGCTGTAAATCTTGGTTTAGGCAATAGGATTAACATGGTAATGCAAGCAGCCTTCTTCAAACTTGCAAAGGTAATGCCTTTAGACGATGCGGTAAAATACTTGAAAGAAGGTATCGAAAACGCTTATGGTAAAAAGGGGCAGAAAATCGTAGATATGAACTGTGCTGCAGTAGATAAGGGCATCGCTGAATTTACAGAGATACAAGTTCCTGCAGAGTGGGCTACGGCGAAAGATGAAACGGAAATAAACTTAGAGCTTCCTGAATTTATCGAAAACGTATTGATTCCTATGAATAGACAGGAAGGGGATAGCTTACCTGTAAGTGCATTTAACGGTATCGAGGATGGAACCTTCCCAGCAGGTACCTCCGCATATGAGAAGAGAGGTGTAGCTATTCAACTTCCTGAATGGATTGAAGGCAACTGTATCCAGTGTAACCAATGTTCCTTCGTATGTCCTCATGCATCCATAAGACCGATTCTATTGGACGAGGCTGAGAAAAAGGCTGCACCGGAAGGTTTTACTACCATTAAGGCCACAGGTAAAGGCTTTGAGGATTACTCCTATAGAATTCAAGTGGCACCAATGGACTGTATGGGATGTGGCAACTGCGCAGACATATGCCCTGCAAAGCAAAAAGCTTTGGTAATGAAAGAGTTTGCTGAGGTAGTATGCGAAGAGGAAAACTGGAATTTTGCGGCTAAGGTTCCTGTGAAGGATCACATCATGTCCAAAGAAACCGTAAAGGGAAGCCAATTTGCAAAGCCTTATGTAGAGTTTTCAGGAGCTTGTTCCGGTTGTGGGGAAACTCCATATATAAAGGTAATCACTCAGCTCTTTGGAGATCGAATGATGATTGCCAATGCTACAGGATGTTCTTCCATATGGGGTGCCTCCGCACCATCCACTCCTTACTGCAAGGATGATAAGGGAAGAGGACCTTCTTGGGCAAACTCTCTCTTTGAGGACAATGCTGAATATGCTTACGGTATGGCATTAGCAAATACGCAAATGAGAGAAAACATCGAAATTAGTTTAAATGCTTTGCTAACAAAAAATATAAGTGATGAATTAAAGGTAGCTATCAATAACTGGATGGCTCATAAAGATGATGGAAGCAAGACCAGAGAAGTCAGCGATCTGTTGGAAACCGCTTTGACCGATGCAAAATTGGAAGATGAGGAATCAAAAGTTTTGGTTGAAGAGGTAATGACCAGAAAAGATTTCTTAGTGAAGAAATCCGTATGGGCTGTCGGTGGTGATGGATGGGCTTACGATATCGGTTATGGCGGATTGGATCACGTTTTGGCATCAGGTGAAAATATCAATATTTTAGTCTTTGATACCGAAGTTTATTCCAATACAGGAGGTCAGGCTTCAAAGGCTACCCCTGTTGCTGCCATCGCGAAGTTTGCCGCTTCCGGTAAAAGAATTAAGAAAAAGGATCTAGGCATGATGGCTATGTCCTATGGATATGTATATGTAGCGCAAGTGGGAATGGGTGCTGACAAAAACCAGTTCATGAAGGCAGTATTAGAAGCTGAAAAATATGACGGACCTTCTATCATTATCTGTTACGCTCCATGTATTAACCACGGGCTTAGAAAGGGTATGGGAAAAACTCAAGAAGATACCAAGGATGCAGTGGAAGCTGGATACTGGCACTTATACAGATTTAATCCTGAACTAAAAAATGAAGGAAAAAATCCGTTCACATTAGATTCTAAAGCACCTACAACAAACTTTAAGGACTATCTGATGGGACAGGTGAGATATTCCTCCTTGTCGCAGGAATTCCCGGATGTTGCAGAGAAGCTCTTTGATTTGGCAGAAGAAAATGCGAAGGACAGATATGAGTCCTATAAGAGATTAGCTGAATAGTCTATAAAGAAACACCAAAAGAAACAACCTAGGATAGAAATCTTAGGTTGTTTCTTTTGGTATATGTATTTTGTTACAAAGTCACTAATCCAACTGCCCGAGGGCTAATTTAGCATCTAATGCACGTTGTTTAAGTATTGCCTGATACTCTTCTTCCGTCATTTTCTCCATGGTTATTCCGGTAAATCCGTAGAAGATGGATACGAGAGGATTGATTAAATTCAGGAATGCATAGGGCAAGTACGCTACCGTATTAACACCTAGGAAACCGGACATGGTAGCTCCGCAGGTATTCCAGGGAACTAAGGGAGACGTGATGGTCCCGGAATCCTCCAAGCATCTTGAAAGATTCTTTCCTTTTAATCGTTTGTCTTCAAAAGCTTCCTTATACATACGCCCTGGAAGAATAATGGATAAGTACTGGTCTGATGCGATGATATTAACAAAGATGCAAGAGAATACAGTTACAATTACTAGAGAGCCTGTGCTTCTTGCAATTTTAAGCAATGCTTCAGCCAAAGACTTTAACATTTCGGAAGCATCCATAATTCCTCCGAAAGTCATTGCACACATGATTAATGAAACCGTCCAAAGCATGGAATCCAAGCCTCCATTGGAGAGTAGATCATCAATTGCAGATATACTAGAATCGTTAACTATATCAGCAGTAATCATAGCGGCAGCACCCTCCACCTCTGTGACAAAAGGAGCCATTCCGGTGGTCGACTCCCAACCATAGTGAAGGATAGAAAAATACTCACCTACAGCTATTCCCTGGAAAAGACCACAGCATAAAACACCTAAGGCTGTTCCGCCGATTAATCCCGGCAAAGCAGGAATTCTTAACGCTACGATTACGATTACTAGTACAGGAGGAACTAATAAAACAGGGGAAATATAGTAATTGGATAAAATTGCGTCATTCAGCAAAGTGACGATAGATGTATCTACGTTACTTGTATCGGCACTCATTCCTAAGACTGCATAAAGAATTAAAGCAATCAATAAGGAGGGGGTTACGGTAAAGACCATGTGTTTAATGTGGTCAAATAAGTTAGACCCAGCTACGGCAGGGGCTAAATTGGTCGTATCGGACAGTGGGGACATCTTATCTCCAAAGTATGCTCCGGATACGATTGCACCTGCTGTCATTGCAGGATTAATTCCTAATCCCATACCTACGCCGATGATTGCTACACCGATGGTACCGGCGGTAGTCCAAGAGCTTCCCGTTGCCAAGGCAACGATAGCACATATGATGCAACTGGCTACTAAAAAAACCTTAGGATTCAAAATCATTAATCCATAGTAAATCATAGTAGGAACAATTCCTCCTGCAATCCATGAACCGATCAACATACCTACTACGATTAAGATTAGAATTGCTTGCATTGAACGAGAAATACTTGAAATGATACCTTTTTCCAAATAAGACCATTTAAAACCATTTGCAACGGCTACAATAGCAGCTAATATTGCGCTGCAGATTAACGGAATATGTAACTCTCCATAACCTGTAAAGCCAATGGAATAAATTAGAGCAGACAGAGTGAAAATCATAACAATTGCAATCTGCCACATGGGTATTTTTCTTCCCATAATTCTACCTCCCTAAAAAATAAAAAAAATTAATTCATAATCCATAGATTATATTTATTATTATATAATAGTAGGAAACTTTTTGTCAATTGATATTAGAAGATATTGAGACTTAATTCCTTTTTTGGTAAATTGAATAATACCAAAGAAAAAAGTTAACAATATTATATAACTGGAAAATTAATGCTATTACTAATTAGGTATTCAAGGAATTGATGATATAATCAGCGTAATGGTTGAAAACTGGTTATGAAAACTAGAAGTTGAAGGAGAAAGAAGTAAGGGAATTGCTATTCAAAGTTTTGGTAAAAGAAAAAAGGTTAATTGAAAAAGTCAGTGCGTCGTCGTAAAAGAAAAAAATGAAAAAAGGTTAAAAAAGATGTTGACAGAATGAATGGGATTTGTTAATATAGACAAGCTGTCGGAAAACAAGTCGAAAAACAGGGAAAAAGAGAAACGACGTAACGAAGAAAAAGTACCTGAGAAACACTGAAAAAAGATTTAAAAAAAGTGTTGACAGAATGAATAAGATTTGTTAATATAGACAAGCTGTCGGAAAACAAGTCGAAAAACAGGGAAAAAGAGAAACGACGTAACGAAGAAAAAGTACCTGAGAAACACTGAAAAAAGATTTAAAAAAAGTGTTGACAGAATGAATAAGATTTGTTAATATAGACAAGCTGTCGAAAAACAGGGAAAAACAGAAACAAAGAAACGAAGAAGAGCACCTGAAAGTCACTGAAAAAAAGTTAAAAAAAAGTAAAAAAAACAGTTGACAAACACAGCGAAAAAGGATATACTGAAAAACGTTCCGCTGAAACAAGTGGAAAAATGCACCAAGAGTGCAGCGCACCAAATGGGGTGCGAATGAACCTTGAAAACTCCATAGTGTAGAAATTTAGTCAAAGGACGAATTAAGTTT
>CAZOSB010000032.1:0-24661 GCA_964582545.1 uncultured Anaerovorax sp. | reverse complement strand
CTCAAATTTAGCTTTTGCCATTTCTTCTTTCCTCCATTTTTATTTCTTTTCGTTTTTGGAATTAAGTGCTATTAATTTTGGAGCTACTGACGGGATTCGAACCCGTGACTTCTACCTTACCAAGGTAGTACTCTACCTCCTGAGTTACAGCAGCACACTTTCATGCCTTCAGCGGATGACTTTCATATTTTACTATAACTTATCTCACCATGTCAATATTTTTAATTGTCATTGTATAACATTTTTGAAAAACTTATTTTAAGGCTGCTGGTATTTCTATAATTAGGGTTACCCCTCTTCTATTTCCTTTGCCCATGGTGAAGGTGAACTCCGATCCATACTGTGTCTTCAACCGATTTTTGATGTTAATCAGCGCAATGTTATCGATGCCATCGGGCAATTCTTCAGAAGAGTTAATTTTGCCTATCAGATTGGTCAGAAGGGACTCCTCCATGCCCTCGCCATTATCCCCAATGGAAATACACACGTTTTTACCGTTCACATGGGCGGATACCTCAACAGTGCAGCCCTCAGTCATATTATGAAACCCATGCAAAATGGAATTTTCCACAATGGGCTGAAGCAGCAAACGCGGCATAAGTACATCCATGAGCCGATCGTCAACATCAAAATTGACTGTAATTTTATTGTTATATCGAATATTCATTATTTCAACATACTTTTCCAAAGTATGCATTTCATCCCACAAGCTAACCAATTCATCTTTAGTATAAGCGTATCGGATTAATGCCGAGAGACCAAATAGCGCTTCGGATGCTCGTTTGTAATCATCTTCTTCAAGTAGGATTTTAATGGTGCTGAGCGTGTTGATGATAAAATGGGCGTTTATCTGTTTTTTAAGAGAAAAGATAATTGCCTTTTGTTTTGCGATTTCTGCGTTTTTCAATTTTAACCCAGAGGTTATGATTTCATCATTTTGCTTGTCTATCCGCACCAACATGGAGTTAATTTTTTCAATGAGTCGGTCAAACTCCTCACTGCCCGACAGTGGTAGCGTATACTGCCCCCCACTGATATCTACAGTTTCGGCGCTGTGCATGATCTTGATCATCGGTGTGATCAATCGTTTATTTTGTATTCTGGCAAAGAGAATTAGCACTGCGGCAAAGGATAAAACCATAATCAATGCGGATATAGAAAAATAATAGGTGGATGCGGTGAGCTGCGACTGATCTGCTGCAACGATAATTTCAAAAGGAGTGATTCCAATATGCTTTCTCACAAGGCTACCGCCAGTTTTACTATTTAAATCTGGGTAATTTTTTAAATTGGCGCTGATCATTTCCCCATCGACAACAATTCCGATAAAAAGGGAATTGTCGGGGGAATACATGTAAAGCTTATCCAAAAGCCCTGCCTCTTCGGTAAACATCATCAGCGTTCCTGACTGCGTTCCACTACCGTCATAAATCCCGGTAGCATATCCGATATATCGGGTATTTTCAAGCTCGATGGCAATATTGGCGGGCAGGTTCATGCCGTCTGCAAGAATGGACAGCCGCTCTGCCGATGCGTTTGACAATTTTCCCGCAAAACGATAATACCACCCCCTTTGGCTAATGGCTATCACATGCGCCGCTAAGTTTGAAGCGTAATTACCACTTTGAAGTATTTTGTCAATGTCACCTGCAAACGCAAGCCGCTCTTCCATATCCTCGGTTTGGACAAAGGAAACCGTTTCACGCTGGGTGGATAAGGCGTAACAAACCCGCTCCAAATTAGCAAATTCCTTACCCAGATCATCCACAATCTGCCCTGCGGTGACAGTCATCTGACTTTCGGTGTTTTCATAGATATGGCTCGACATGAAAACAAAGAACACCACCCAAACAGATAGAATCGTGGCGAACAAAATAATAAAGAGTAAAGAAAATTCACTTCTAAGACTTCGCTTCATTTCCTAAACTCCTTTGCCGATATTCTGTGGGTGACTCGCTGAAATAATTCTTAAAAATCCTACAAAAGTAAAAGTAATCGGAGTATCCGCAAGAAATGGCTATCTCTTTTAGAGACTTCTCCGTACCGGAAATCAGCCTGGAGGCTTCGCTCATGCGGATATTGGTTAGAAACATGGTAAGCGTAGACTGATAATGCTTGGAAAAAAGGTTACAGATATATTTTTCCGAGAGATTAAACTGACGGGCAAGGGCTTGAAGGGTATGTTTCTTTTGAAAGTTATTTGTTATGTATTGTATCAATTCATCAAATGCAATGGTTCCCGTTGGAGCAAAATCTGTGGTGGGGTGCAAATCATATTTATCCGCAAGCTTGCGGGAAAGCCTCTCCAGCGTTATCTCCGCCTCTTGTGGCTGCAGGGGCTTCAGGAGATAATCAAAGCCGCCCATGACAAAAAAGCGACGGCTGGCTTCAAATTCACCAAAAGCACTGAGCATGATAAACTCGGTGTCAAGCCCGTTTTCGCGGCAGGCTTTAATCAGAGAAACACCATCCATAGTTGGCATCCTCAGGTCACAAAACACTAAATGAGGGCGGTTTTGCTTGATTTGCTCCAGGGCATGGACAGGATTAGTGCTGCTTCCAATCACCTCAAAGCCGTTTTCGCCCCAAGAAATTGTCTGCATCACGTTTTTTATCATCAAACCCTCGTCGTCAACTATGTAAACACCGTACAAATCTGCTTACCTCCCAATCCTTCAATCTTTATCAGTCTCTTTCTGAAAGCACCTTTTCCCAGAAAGCTAAAATTTCCGAACGATTTTCAAAAACGTAATCACCATCGGTATAGATCAATTTCATTCGATCTAACGAATTAGGAGAAAGGCTTTGCACATCACTTCTTGTGGACCACGCTCCGTTTTGCAAAAACGGCTTATAACCTTCTCCTTGACCGTCGCTTTCTCCCAAAATCCAACGAATAAAAAGCTTAGCTGAATTTATATTCTTTGTCCCTCCTGCAAGCATGATATTACCAGGATTGGCAAAACCTGCAACAGGGTCTGCATCATAGTTGTTCAGGAGGGTGTATCCGATATCCCGTTGCCGTACTTTACTGGAAACTATAATGCCCAAATTATCTTCCGCACCCGATGCACCGATTGCCTCGGCAGTTTCATCGCTAGAATTCACAATATTGAGCCCATTTTCCAACAGTCTACGAACATAAGTCTCAGCGGCACCCTCACCGTTTTGGGGCTCAAATCTTATACCATAGCGATTATAATAAGCCTGTTCCAGCATGGATTCATATTTAAACATCATAGAAATCGTTCCTAAAGTTGTTACGCTTTTGGCAGGGTTGGGGGCATAGACTTTTCCGTACCACTGCTTTTCCGTCAGCTCCCACCAGTTTGATACTGGCGGCTTATCATGTAATGCACCATTATACCCGATGACAATCAGCTCCCCCATTACCGACAAGTATTCATCGTCACATCCGGGCAACATTTTATCGGCTATATCGTAGGGAGTATATTTAAACACCCGCTTGTTAGGAATGAGGTCTCGTGTTAGAGAGCCGTCCACATCAGTGCAAAATACAATGTCGCAGTCAAAGGTGCTCTCTCCGATTTGTCGTACCTTTTCCACCAACTCGTCGGCGCGTAAATCGTACACCTTCACCGTAAGCCCCGGATACTGCTTTTCAAAGGATTTTACCACGTCAAATATTCGTGTGGAAACCGTATATATGGTTAAGATTCCCTCTGATTTGGCCTTTTCATAAAGCTCCTCCGGCGTCTCCTCCCCATGTAAATTGGCATCTTTCACCCATTCATCCATTGAGGAATTCTCTGTAATCTGCTTCTGTGAACAGCCGGATACCAGCAGAAAGCAGCAACATAAAATCAACAAAAAAGACTTTTTCAAATTCTCACTCCTTTACTTGCAAATCATAGGATCTTTGCATGTCCTTCATAAAGTTATCCAACCCTAATTCCTTGTAACCGCGCAAATACTCGCTCCAAATGATATCGTCCTCCACATTCTTATTACCTTGAATAAAATCCATTAGCCATTGATCGGTATAATCGGTAATTCTTTGTGTCTCAAAATCTTGCGTATTGTAATTCCCCATGGAAGCTACATCAAAATGTCCCGCCGATTTATATTTCTCATAAGCAGAATAGGCCCGCCCATTAAAAAATTCGGCGTCATAACCAAGCCATGTCACGCCATCAGCATATTTAGGATAGGCAAAATACGGCCCAGCCCCTGCAAAATTTTTATTCTGCATTTTATCCCGCAAAGGGTTAGTGATTCGCAAGGTGGCTCGGTCTCCGTAGACATCGATATCCGTACCTTTTGCCGGCTCCCAATCCACACCTTTTTCACCGTACTGCGCAATCAGAAAAGCTTCCTCACTGAACATTAAATCTAAAAGTGCAAAAGCAGCATCAGGTTTTTCGCATGAGGATAGAATCACTCCGCCAGGTAGGGGTAACGATGTGCATACCGTGGCGTAACGCACACCTTTTGGTCCTGCAAGTGGGCTCACATGAACATATTTGCTTAAAATTTCCTGGGAGTTACCCAAAAGTACGCTTGTTATGCCATCGGAAGTAAAAGCTCCCAAAAAATCGCCCGGGTCGTTTGCTAATCCAGAAAGCTGCGATGAATTTATCGTAAACTGAAGTTGGCTTAAAAGCCCTTCCTTATAAAGACTGTTCAAATAAACCATAGCATCACGCCACTCATTTGTAATTGGTGCAAAACCCACTCCACCGTTTTCAACAAACAGCCTTGCATTTTCCGAACTATTATAGATAAAGGAATTGATAATATAATTGTAGCTTTTTTTACTCCATAGGTCATTGCTTCCGGCAAGAGGGATTTCATCCGACAGCCCATTACCGTTTGGATCCAAATCTCGAAAGGCCGACAAAACGTCAAAAAGCTCCTGAGTGGTGGTGGGGATACTCATTTTTACTGCCTTTAGCCAATTCATGTTGATCCAAAATATTTGCCCGTTTTTTGCACTGCGAGAGACGTCAAGGGCGGGAACGTAGTACAAATTACCATCGGGCATCGTCATTGAGCTTATGAGATTGTATTCGTCAAACTCTTCTATAATTTTTTTTAGATTAACCGAATGTTCAATATAAGAATTCAGGGGCAAAAGAATTTTATTTTGTACCAGATTTTCAAGTTGCCTTCCTGTTAACAGTTGACCTCCCTTGCCGTCCAGTAAAAATAGAATATCCGTTTTTACGGCACCGGACGAAAACACTTTTTCCAGGTAATCTTCACTGTAAGATAATGGAACAAGATTAAAAACAAGTCGTAACCCTGTTTGTTCCTCTAACCAGAGTTTATAATAATTGGTTTCTATATTGCGAATCAACCCATTATCCGGCATGGTGATAATCAAGGTCTCTCTTTTGTCAGCTTCAAAAGGCGTAAAAATAAATTTTCCACATATAAAGAAAACAATGCAAAAAAACATAGCACTTATAAAAACATTTTTTTTCATGTGTCTTCCGCCCTTTCACAACATAATTTTACATGATTCTACATGAAATACATGGTCCAATCAATGCAATCTTACTCCAGTCCATACGAATGTGACTTTAGTCCATATGTTAAAATGTTGCGTTATAGTATCCTTATATCATGCCTTTTATTGTTTGTCAATCACAGAAAAAGAATCTAAAACTACAAGTATTCAATCAGAAAGGAATGTGACTATGAATACCAAAACGCAAAAACCTAAACGGTTACTGTCAATTTTAATGACGGTAGCTATGATACTGGCAATGCTTCCTACGGCAGCGTTTGCTGCAAGTTACAACGACACGGCTACCCACTGGGCAAATGCCGAGATCGCAAAGTGGAGCGATTATGGCATTCTGCAGGGAAACGGGGGCAACTTCCGCCCAGATGCACCCATTACCAGAGCGGAAATGGCGACCATCCTTGACAAAGTAATGAAATACCAGGTCAAGGCGCAGAATTCCTTTATGGATCTTACGAACACATGGTATACCGATGCCGTGCTCCGTGCAAATTCGGCAGGAATCATTTTGGGAAGTGGCGGGCAAGTCCGCCCCACAGATAACATTTCGCGTCAGGAGGCCGCAATAATGTTATGCCGCGCCTTGTCTATCAAAGAGGTGGCCGGCAGCACAAGCTTTGCCGATGATTCCCAAATAGAACCTTGGGCAAAGGGTTATGTAAAAGCGCTCTCAGAAAAAGGCCTGATGGGTGGCGTAGGCAGCAACAGGTTTGCGCCCAAAGAGGACATAACCCGGGCATCGGTTATAAAAATGTTAGACAATGGAATAAAGGGCTTTTACCAGACATCCGGCGAATATACCACAGATGTAGCCGGCAATGTTGTAATCAATACTCCAAATGTTACGTTAAAAAACATGCAAATAAAAGGTGATTTGATTATTGCTGAAGGCGTTGGCAATGGGGATGTTCGACTGGATAACATTAAAATTTCCGGAAATACCATCGTCAAAGGCGGCGGTAAAAACTCGCTATATTTCAACAGCGTTACCATCGGTGGCGCACTGATCGTCAATAAGGTTGGCGGCGACTTGCGCATCATTGCCACTGGCACAACAAATGTTGCAGTTGCCATGCTCGAAAGCGGTGCTATCCTAGTGACAAAGGAATTAGTCGGTGGAGGTATCGAAAGAGTTGTAATTCCAGCTTCCTTTGCCGCTGGACAGAATATTGTACTCGATGGTAACTTTAAGACAGTAGAAAACAACGGATCCTCTGTCAAGATACAAGCCACAGGTAAAATTGATAACCTGGTTCTCAACGAGAAAACAACGGTTACCGGCAACGCAACAATCACCAATATGAAAATCGCACCTGGTGCAGATTCTGTGATCAACGACAAACCTGTCACAAGTGGTCAAACCGTTCCAGGTACAACCACACCTCCCACAACCGGCGGTGGTGGTGGCGGTGGTGGCGGTGGGGGGGATAACTCCACATCTACCGCTCCTACAATCAGTACACAACCAGCAAGTAATGATTCAGCCTCCTTCGGTGATACCGTAACGCTTTCCGTCACCGCAACAGGTTCCGGTACACTTACTTATCAATGGTACAGCAATACCACCAATAGCAATAGTGGTGGTACCGCGATTAGTGATGCCACAGCCTCAAGTTACACGGTACCCACAACGGCTGTGACCGCACAAAAGTGGTATTATTGCGTTGTTACAAACACCCAATCCGGAAAATCCGGCACTACTGCAACAAGTAACACCGCCAGCGTTACAATCCACCCTGCAGTTATTGCATCACCAATCGTCGTTTCCATCACGGCTCCGGCGAAGAATGGAATACCTCAGGCTACGATTACAGCAGGAACAGGATACACAGGCACAATTTCTTGGAGCGGAACAATGGGTAGCGGCGGGAAGTTTGTCGCATTTACCGATTACACCGCCCAAATTGTTCTCACGGCCAACGCCAATTATAAGTTTGACACAACCGCGCCCACAGTAATCGGCACAAATGGAACGGTCAGTGACAAAACAGTTACAGGCGGTGACGTTGCAGGCAACGGTTTGACCTTTACCGTCACATATGCTCAAACATCGGATAAAGAAGCTTCCACCCTAACCTTTGATGGTCTATCCGATGGAACACTTACGAAAATATTTGGTGATAACAACTTTACGAAGGCAGCAATTAAAACGGGATCCTCTGCCTCAACTACCTATGCTAGCTCTTCTACGGACGTGGCAAGTGTTCACGAATCCACCGGTGAAGTGAGCATCTATAAAATAGGTGTATCCGTTATCACCGCAAGCATAGCAGCAGACGATACCTACGAAGCTACAACAGCAACATACACATTAAAGGTTCTCCCAAAAAACCTTTCTGCTGGCATTGAGGCAATTGGGGAGCAAACTTATACAGGTTCCCCCATCGAACCCACCCTTACTGTCAAAGACGGTGAAACAACACTTATCCAGGGTATCGATTACACCGTGTCCTATACCGCCAACACAGCTGCAGGTACGGCTACGGCATGGGTAACATTTAAGGGCAACTATACGGGAACGGCTAGTGCAAACTTCCTCATCAAAGCACCGGTTGGCAGTTTTACCGTTACCTTCAATTCAAATGGTGGCAGCACTGTGGGCGCAATGACTAGTGTCGCAAGCGGCGATTCCATTACAAAGCCATTCGACCCAACAAAAACAGAAGGGGACCAGCAACTGTCCTTCCTGGGTTGGTATAAAGAAGCAGACTTAATCAATCCATGGAACTTCAATACCGATAAAGTCACTGCGAACATCACACTGCACGCCAAGTGGAGCGGCTGGCAACCACCTACAGGAACCGATGCCCGCTTTGCTGTAGGGTATCCCAGAGCCACGACGGATATAAATGGTAACATCATATTAAAAGTGAAAATGGCAAGCGCAGCCGAAGCGGAAGTATATATGATTGTCAATCAAACGAATGCACAAAACTCCAAAACGGTTTCCAGTGCTGATGTCATCCATGGACATGGCTCCTCTCAAAATGAAGATATTATTTATATCAACGCCACACCATACGAAAAGATTTCCGATACTAACGAACATACCATTAACACCAATGTAAGACTTTCTACCGACCGTGGTGCAAAGATCTACTTTGTTGTGAAAGACGGAACATCAACAACCGTAACGCCGATTATGCTGGAATACACTAAAGGCGCAGCCGCCGCATCCGTAGATACTACCGCACCGCATTTTATGATCGCTTATATCAATGAAGCAAAAACAAAAGTCACACTGTACTTCGACGAGTTGTTGGATACCTCCTCGGTTCCTGCGGCTTCGAGTTTTAGTGTTTCCAATGATGTTGATCCACCGGTAAATCCTGATAGTGTTACAATAACTAGAGAACCTGGAGATTATGCCCGTGAAGGTGTTGTAGAATTGACCTTTAATGAAGCCCTTTCTTTAGAGGATTCCTTATTTGTTTATTACGACCAACCCTTCTTAGGCAATGCTCTTCAGGACAATGCTACAACCCCCAACAAGGTGGAAAGCATTATGGACGGTCAATGGCAGGACAATACAATTAACGCTGTTGACTTGACAGTTAAAAGTGTAGCGGTTTCAAACGATGGTCAATACCTCCATGTCAGAACCAATGCAACTCCATGGGTCGGAAGTTTTGATCTGACCTTAGGATATGGAGCGGATGCAAGTACTGCTACGGTAATTGACGATAACAGTTACACGGAAAATAGTTATTACGGAACTGACGGCAGCTTTGCGGGATACTACATTAAACTGAATGATGTTCCATCGCTTACACCAGGGCATCAGTATTTTATAACCCTGACACCTACTGAAGATGCAAAAGATTATGCCGGCGATGCTATTACAGTGCCCATTAAAGGGGCGGGAGCCCCTGGAATGGAAGCTGCCATTGCTGCGCCCACCGCGGTGTACAGCAGTAGTGAAGTAACTCTTACCCTCACATACCCAAGCGCCCCCCAGTTGGAGGGTAACTGCTTTGCTTGTTTCTTCACTGTCACCAATGGCAACGTTACCTATAACCTGAGGGATATGGCTTATTTAGAAGGTGATAACAATGATAAAATAATTTTTCCTAATGATAGAATTGGGTTTATACCTGCAGCATTTTGGTCGGGAGCTGCCATTTCTTATGGTTATTCACCCACTACACACACCTGGCAAAATGCCCATGACATTTTCACCTATCCTTCCGGCAAACCTTACGAGGGATTTAGCGATGTCAATGTAACGGTTCAATAAATCCTTAACTCGGCAAAGCATTCAATAGCTGAAATAGCTCCCGATGTTACCAATCGTAACATCGGGGGCTATCTTTATAAAACTAGTCCGCAATTAAATCAACGTTTTTAATTGCGGACTAGTATGATATTTCCGAAAGACCTTAGCAAAAACCCGTACTGCTAACGGTGTAAATAAATCTCTAATTTTCGCTTAGTCCTCTGTATGGCATTGTCTATGGCTTTGGGTGTTTTCCCTGTGGATTGAGCAATTTCCGTATAGGTCTTTCCATAAAGATATTCATTCCACACTTTTAACTCCAAGTCACTGAAAATTTCAGCCCCTCTTTCATCTAAATAATCCATCTCCTCCTTACGAATCACAACCTTTTCGGGATCGGCGGCACCATCGCCAGAGATGGTATCCTCTAAGGTGGTTTCCAATTCATCCTCCCATAGAGGGTTGCTCAAGGAAAGAGAGGTATTTAAAGGAGAGTGCTTCATGCGCCCTGCCCTTTTGATGGCCGTCAGAATCTGTCTGTTGATGCATATTTCCGCAAAGGTTCTAAAGGAAGTTTCTTTATCTTTATTAAAACCGCGTATGGCTTTGAATATGCCAATCATTCCCTCCTGAACGATATCTTCGCTGTCTGCACCCACCATAAAGTAAAGATGCGCTTTGCTCCTAACCACATCCTTGTATTTTCTTATAATGTATTCTTCTGCCACCTCATCACCGGACTCAGCCAGTTGCACAAGTTCTTCATCCGACAGCTTTTTCAACTTATCGTTCACAGGAATCACTGACCTTTCTTTGCCTGATTGCTTCATACATTAAAATAGCCGCAGCATTGGAAGCATTCAGAGAATTTACACAGCCATTCATAGGCATAGACAAAACAAAATCACATTTTTCTTTTACCAATCTACCGATTCCTTGCCCCTCTCCGCCTATAACCAGTGCCAGTCCGCCTTTGAGGTTTGTCTGATGATAGAGTTGCCCACCCATATCACAAGCTCCTATCCACAACCCCGCCTCCTTTAGCCGTTCTATGGTCTGAGTGAGGTTGGATACTTTTGCCACCTTAACGTACTCTACCGCACCGGCAGAGGCTTTCGCTACCGTAGCATTGATCGCTGCCGAACGGCGCTTGGGGATGATGACTCCATGCGCTCCTGCACCATCCGCTGTCCGAAGGATGGCTCCTAGATTATGGGGATCTTCCACACCATCCAAAAGAATAAGCAACGGATCCTCTCCTCTGCTTTTTGCCAATTGGATCATATCCTCCACCTCGCTGTATTGAAACGAGGAAATATAAGCCATAACACCTTGGTGCACACCGCCTTCAGAAAGGCGATCCAGGGTGTTTTTATCCGCCCACTGAAGGAACACCCCTTGCTCCTTTGCCATGGCTTCTATCTTTTTTAGGGAGCCTTGCCCTGTATTCAGCAATACTAATTTTTCAATGGTTCTTTCCCCTTTGAGCGCTTCTATGATAGGGTTTCTACCGATGATCTTTTCCGTCAATGTATTCTCCTTTTAATGGCATTTATCTTATGGTGGATCTTATTTGACCACTCTCACATACTCAGTAAACTTGTAATTCACTCCATTTTCTTCATGAGGTTCACTTTCCCAAACCATGCTAAATGAACTATTTTTATCTAAATTATCATAAAATTTTTCGGCGTGGAAATCTCCTCCCATCTTCGTCACATAGATTTGATGGCAGTAGGGCAAAAACTCTCTATAGACCTCCTGCCCGCCAATAATATAGATATCCTCTGAATTTTCCCCCCTCAACGCTGCAAAGAGCTCTTCTTTGGAGTGGCAGATCAAACAATCTGTAGTATACGCTTTATTTCTGGTGAGGACGATATTTTTTCTCCCCGGCAGTGGTTTTGCACCTGGCAAGGACTCTAAGGTCTCCCTTCCCATAACCACAATCTTGCCCAAGGTTTTCTCTTTAAAGAACTGTAAATCCCCGGGGATATGGGTAAGAAGTTTTCCATCTCTTCCGATACCCCATTTTTCATCAACCGCTACAATTGCTTTCATCTCAAGTCCCATCCTTTTATATCATTTTTTAAATAAGTTCCGATATTTTCGTATAGAATCATCATCAATAAAAATTTACTATACGGCCACAGGGATTGCCGTAATCTGCGGTCCTGCCTCATAGCCCTCTATCAGGATATCCTCCGTAGTAAAGTCATAAAAATTTTTAATGTCAGGATTGAGAGAAATCTTCGGTGCCGAATATTGAGGTCTGCGGATCAGCTCCTCCACCAAGGGTACGTGACGGTCGTAAATATGAGCATCTGCAATCACATGTACCAACTCTCCCGGCTGTAACCCACTCACCTGTGCAAACATATGAACCAGAAGGGCATACTGCGCCACATTCCAATTGTTTGCCACCAAGGTATCCTGAGATCTCTGATTTAAAATAGCGTTTAGTTTATTCTCTGTCACATTAAAGGTCATACTATAGGCACATGGCTCAAGTCCCATATCCTGTAGGTCTGAAAAATTATAAATGTTGGTTAAAATCCTTCTGGAGTAGGGGGTATTCTTTAATTGCCAAAGCACGTTATCCACCTGATCCATCTCCCCCTGGGCAAAGCCGTATTTAACACCTAACTGATAACCGTACGCTTTCCCAATGGTTCCTTTTTCATCTGCCCACGCATCCCAAATTCTGCTTTTCAGTTGATGAATATCATTGGATTTTTTTTGCCAAATCCAAAGTAGCTCATCTACAGCTGAACGAATGGGGGTAGGTCTCAAGGTGACGGCTGGAAACTCCTTCTGCAAATCGTAACGATTCACCACACCAAAAAGCTTAATGGTATGAGCAGGTGTTCCGTCCTCCCATTTCGCCCTCACCTTTTGATCCGTGGACCAGTAACCCTTTTCTAAAATATCTTTGCACATGCTTATAAAAGTAACGTCTGCTTTGCTCATGGCAACCTCCCGTTATGAAAATACCGTATACTTAATGATAATAATGGCGATCAGTGCGATGGCAGTGACCAACATGGCTTTTTCCGTTGCCGTCCAAGAGCCTCCACGCTTGGCTGGGTACTCTTTGGACACTTGACGGTTGGTTTTATAATAGTCACCTAAAGCATCCCTAAACCGATTGCGATTCTTCTTTTGGTTTTTTTCCAAACTTTGCCCCTCCTGCTTCGATATGTGCGGTAGCCATTCCCATCAGTTCCTCTAACCGTTCTTTCTTTCCCGATAGGTAAAGATAACCCACCAAGGCCTCAAAGGCTGTAGCCCACTTATAGGTTATGGGATCAGCATTCTTTGGCTTTGAAGTAATCTTTTTATTTCTAGCTCTTTTTACCAAGGTCATCTCTTCCTGCTGTAACTGGGGAATTAATTTCTTCAAGGCATCTGCCTGAGCACCGGCATTCACATAGGATACCGCTAACCGATGAAGCTTGTCGGCACCAATATTCTTGGTGTAAAAGATGCGTTCTCTGATAAAAGCTTCGTAGACCGCATCTCCCAGGAAAGCCAATTTTGTAGCATCCCCATATAGTAAATTTTCTTTATCCATATCCTCTTCTCTGCAAGGCGCTTCCTTGATAAGCAGAAACATCCTTTTCAAAATAGTATTCCTAATTAGAATTCCTCAATAATTCAGTAATTCCTATATTTTAAGAAAGTGCAGATAGAATACTCTGCACTTTGTCAAATTTTCTTTCATATAGAGATTAATTATCTATGAAGACTGATTATTGTTTTCTTATATATTGTATTTTTTATATTTTAATTGATTAATCAAAATCAACTGCAAAGTCATCGTCGTTCACGTCGCTGGCCGAGGTAAGAGAAATCTGCCCTCGTAGCTTGGTACCGGGATCGATGGCTACAGATGCTGCTGATACATTCCCATCAATTATGGAAGTTCCACTTAAGTCGGCCATCTCTCTGGCTGCGATATTCCCTTTTACCTTTCCGTTAAGATTCAGGTTACCCGCTGTCACATCTCCCAGAATAACGGTATCTTTTCCTATGTTGGCGGTGCCTCGAGCCATAACATCCCCCTGTATGGCACCTTCCAAAACGTTCAGATTCTCCACGCCTACGTCACCTGCAATTTTTCCTGACAGCACTAGACTACCGGTGGTTTTCAAGTCCCCCTTTATAGTTCCCCTCACCTCCATATCTCCTTGCGCACTGATGCTTCCGGTAATGACAACACCTTTACCGATTACAGTTTTTGCTTCCTCAGGGGAAATAGACTTATCCAAATTGCTTTTGATAGAAGGAATTTCTTTATTATTTACCGGTGAAGATGTCGATGTGTGGGCAGACGATGCAAAAGAGCGTTCATTCGATTTCTCCTCAACGGGTTTCAAGGTGCTTTGTCCTAAATTTTCCGTTGCTACTTCCATAGGCTTATAAGCAGCCTCCGCCACGGTTTTTTCTTTATCTTTTTCCCTATCCTTATTCAGCATCATCCTAAGTTTGGCGGCAGCTTCGTCCCTCTCCTTATCGAATGCGGAGTTTGCGCTACTGACGGATGAGTCTGATACATTAGTAGTTTCTTCTACCGGTTTTGCCGCTTCTTCTATAAGGTCCAAATCTGAAAAATCGGTAATTGAGGTTGCAGATTCATTGGAGCTATCATTTGCAGTATCACTAATACCAATAAGTTCCTTCATTGCTTTTGAAAAGTTATTTTTCGACATCGTCATTCCTCCATTAAATTTATTTATATATCTGCTATGCATTTAAAAGTTATAAACATTTTGCTTCATATAAATAAATTATATATTTTTTCCAAAAGTTTTTCAATACTAATATTTTAAACTTCATCCAATTGCTTTGTCCCACACCCATTTTATTCCCGGATAATTTGAACTCCTTGGGGAGTATCCTTTAAGGTAATACCCTTTGACTTCAGTAAATCTCTGATCTCATCGGATCTGGCAAAATCCTTTGAAGCCCTTGCCTGATTACGTTCTTCGATCAACTTTTCGATGTCTTCATCAAGGGAATCCTGCTGTTCTTCGACCTGTAAAAGCCCCAAAACAGAACATAACTCGTTTATTAACGATAAACATTTTTTTAAAAATTCACCGCTTAGGGCTAAACCATCTTCCTTGCATATTTGATTGACATCCTTGATCAGCTCAAAGATGGCACTGATGGCGTCGGCCGTATTCAAATCATCTTCCATTGCGGTCACGAACTTTTCTCTGTACTTTTTCAATTGCTCATATTTTTGTGACTCAGCTTCCGACAAAAGCCCTTGGTTATTGGCAATCATATGAGAAAGGGTAGACTTTGCATTTTTCATCCTTGTCAAGCCGCTTTTTGCCTGATCCATCAAATCTCTGCTGAAATTAATGGGGTTTCTGTAATGACCGGAAAGCAAGAAAAATCGGATGACCTCTCCTTCGTAATCCTGCAAAATGTCTCTGACTGTAAAAAAGTTTCCTTTAGATTTTGACATTTTCTCATTATCTATGGTGATATATCCGTTGTGCATCCAGTAATTTGCAAATTGCTTTCCTGTATAACTCTCGGTCTGAGCGATTTCATTTTCATGATGAGGAAAGGTTAAGTCCTGACCGCCAGCATGAATATCGATGGTCTCTCCCAAATATTTTGTGGACATTACCGAGCATTCGATATGCCATCCCGGTCTTCCCAGTCCCCAAGGAGATTCCCACGCCAGCTCGTCCCCGGTTTTTTGAGCTTTCCATAGTGCAAAATCCATGGGATCTCTCTTCTTGTCCTCCACTTCGATCCTAGCACCCATCTCCAATTCTTCAATGTTTTGTCTGGAAAGTTTGCCATAATCGTCAAATTGCCTTGTGCTGAAATATACATCCCCATCCACCTCATAGGCTTTATCTTTTCGGATGAGCTCCTGAACAAAAGCGATGATCTCCTTTATATTTTCCGTCACCTTCGGATGAATGGTGGCTTTTTTGACATTTAAAGCAGCCGCGTCCTGATAGTACTCCTGAATGTACTTTTCGCTGACCTCTCCAGCTGTCACACCTTCCTCTCTGGCCTTGTTGATAATCTTATCATCCACATCCGTAAAATTTTGCACAAACTTTACATTTTTGCCTCGATATTGTAAGTAATTTCTCAAAGTGTCAAAAACAACAAAAGGTCGAGCATTTCCAATGTGAAAATAGTTGTAAACCGTAGGTCCACAAACATATATTTTTATCTCATTCTCATCGATTGGAACAAACTCTTCCTTTTTTCTGTTTAGTGTATTATATATCTTCATCCATCTCTCCTTCTGCAAGTATTTTCTTCAGCTTATTTTCCAGCATGACAATACGCCTGCGCAAGCATTCCATTTCCACTGCAACCGGGTCCGGTAAATCAATCTGATCCATTTCTTTCACAGGTTTGCTTCCTCTTCTGACGATTTTCCCTGGAATACCCACTACGGTACAATTCTCGGGTACCTCCTCCAACACCACGGAACCGGCACCGATCTTTGAATCATCTCCAACCTTAAAGGGTCCCAAAACCTTTGCCCCGGAACTGATGATCACTCGATTTCCGATAGTAGGGTGCCTTTTGCCAGTATCCTTTCCCGTACCTCCCAAGGTAACCGCCTGATAGATGGTAACGTCATCCCCCAGCTCCGCTGTTTCCCCAATGACAACAGCCATCCCATGATCTATAAAGCAACGTCTGCCGATCTTTGCCCCAGGATGGATTTCAATCCCGGTAAAAAACCGACTAATCTGGGAAATCAGTCTAGCGGGTAACTTCAGTTTATGGTTATACAGCCAATGGGCCGGCTTATGCCAGATCAGCGCCCAAATGCCTGGATAACAGATTAAAACTTCAAAACCGTTTCGAGCTGCCGGATCTCTCTGCAATACCGCTTTAATATCTTCGTTTATTTCTCGGAAGAATGCCATATATATCTCCTTTGGCGTAAATATTCCTATGCCTATATACTATTACTGGGCATCCTCAATGGTTACACATTTTATTCTCTGATCTACTTTGGGTTTATCCCGCATATCTCTCTTCACGCTCACGATGGTATCCGCCGCTTCAATGCCCTCTATCACCTTTCCAAATCCCGCATACTGACCGTCCAAATGTGGGGAATCGGCAACCATGATAAAAAACTGGGAGCCTGCCGAGTTTGGACTCATGGATCTGGCCATGGATAAAACTCCTCTCTCATGCTTTAAATTGTTTTCAAAACCGTTGGAAGAAAATTCTCCTTCGATGGAATGCCCAGGGCCACCCGTGCCTGTGCCTGTGGGGTCCCCTCCTTGAATCATAAACCCAGGAATAACTCTGTGAAAAATCAACCCATCATAAAACCCTTTTTCCGCAAGAGCTACAAAATTTTCTACGGTTTTGGGAGCAACATCTTCATAGAGCTCCGCCACCATTTTATCACCATTTTCCATTTCAATCTTTGCAATCTTCATAAGATTCTCCTTTTCTTTTCTTTTTTATATATTTTTACTTATTTATTTTCTCACCTTAAATACATTTTGACCGGAATTGATCTTGTCCAAAGCTCCGACCAACTCCTCCCTGAGAAACTCGGGATAAAGGTTTTCAAGTCTAACCAATCGATCTAATGGCAGAAACTCTACCTTGTTCAGTACCTGGTGCTCTTGGTCGAACTCCGGATCCTGTCCCAAAGACAGCTTCCCTCCAACTACCTTTGCCAATAGATACACCACAAATCGTTGTCCTCTTTTTTCGCTGACCTCTTCTACATGCCATATGAGGTCCACAGGAGATACGTCCAACCCAGTCTCTTCCTTCACTTCACGAACTGCCCCTTGAAAGGCATTTTCTCCCTCTTCTATGCCACCTCCCGGCAACATCCAAATGTCACGTCCCTCATGATGTTGTCTCACCATAAGAACTCGACCTTCTTCATCAGTGACAATTACGCGCACTCCGCCTACCCACATAAAACACTCCTTAAATGAATATTGCTCCTAAAACCCCTGCTAAAACAGTAATTTTTATCGGGCTAATCTTAAATTTCCCCGATAATAATATTGTACAAATAAAAATACATAATGGCAACACTTTTATACCCTGAAAATCCCATAAAGAACCATTTATTATGGTAGTTTCTCCAATAAATATTACAGCGGAGGCAATGAGCCCTACTGTGGCTGGTCGAATTCCCTGCAAAATTGCATTGAGTGTCCCTGTATTTTGGAACTTATCCATAAACCGTGCGACCAAGGTTACCAGCACAAAGGAGGGGAGTACCACACCCGCAGTGGCCGCCATTGCCCCAAAGATACCAGAATAATTAAATCCCACATAGGTAGCTGCATTGATGGCTACGGGACCGGGTGTAATCTGAGACAAGGCCACCAGGCGTGAAAACTCGGTGGTACTCATAAATCCAAAGCTTTGAACACTTTGAAAGATAAGAGGCAACATTGCATACCCACCGCCAAATCCAAATAAACCTAATTTAAAAAATGATAGGAATAAGTTCACCAGCGCCATCACTTCATTTCCTTTCTTTTATTTTTTTGTTTCTCATAATATACTCCATAATTAAAAACATTATCTGTTATAATTGCGGGTTAGTATAAGGTGAGAAACATATCCCAGGACTGCCCCTGCCAAAATTACCCATACGGCGTTCACGCCCCCTAGTACGATGACTCCGAAAGCTCCCGATGCTATTACTCCTCCAAAGAGAGTATGGATGGTTCTTTTCCCTAACTCATAGGCAGCTACGGCAATTAAGCCTGCCGCTGCAGCTTTAATTCCTTCAAATGCACCGATCACATAGGGATTCTCTTGAATGTTGTTTAAAAACAAAACCAAGAGAATAATGACAAAAAAAGAAGGAAAAATAACACCCAGGGTGGCACTCAAAGCCCCCGGTAAGCCCTTTATCTTCCTTCCGATATAAATTGCAACATTTACTGCGATTACTCCCGGCAGTGCTTGACATACAGAAAAACAGTCCACGCACTCCTCCTGAGTCAACCACTTCTTTTTATCCACCACCAGGTTTCGGATCAGGGGAAGCATGGCTAATCCCCCTCCGATGGTAAACAATCCGATGGCAAAAAAGGTATGAAACAATTCCCAGTTCCGTTTCATTTTACTTTTCTTCACGAATAAATTGAATAGTTTTCTCAGTAGCTTGGAAATCCAGAATCTCTATTTTATCCTGATCTTTTCTCAATTTATATTCCACAATTCCCTGGGAAGCTTTTTTCCCAACTGTTATTCTGACGGGAATTCCCAGTATGTCGGCATCCTTAAACTTTACTCCAGGTCTCTCATCTCTGTCATCTAGAAGAACTTCGACACCCGCTTGACTCAGCTCGTTATAGATTTTTTCCGCCAAAGTAACTTGCTCCTGTTCTTTTGTGTTTACAATAGTTACGATTGCATGATAAGGGGCTATGGACACAGGCCAGATGATTCCAAACTCATCGTGATGTTGCTCCACCACCGCTGCTAAGGTTCTCGTAACACCTATGCCATAACAGCCCATTACAACCAACTGATCTTCCATATTCTCATCTTTATAGTAGGCTCCCATGGCTTCACTGTACTTGGTGCCCAGCTTAAAAACCTGACCCACTTCTATTCCTCTGGCAATTTTTAAAGGAGTACCGCATTCAGGACAAGGATACCCTTCCTTTACCAATTTTAAGTCAGTTACCACATCTCCCTTATAATCTCTTCCATAATTTACATTTTTTATATGATAATCTTCTTTGTTTGCTCCCGCTACAAGGTTTTTCAGATGTACCAACTCGCTGTCCACCACAATTTTACAGTCATACAAACCGATAGGTCCTGTAAACCCTCCTACGCAACCAGCCCTATCCCCCATCTTTGCCTCATCGGCAAATTCTATGGCATGTTCGGGGATCTTCAACGCATTAACAAGCTTGGTCATATTCAGTTCTCTATCCCCTCTGATAAAGGCAGCCACGTATTCAGATTCTTTGCCTTCTTCATCATAGGTAACAAATAAAAGTGCTTTGATTGTTTTACTTTCAGCCACACCTAAAAAGTTTGCTACATCTGCAATGGTTTTGGTATTAGGGGTTTCCACCATTTCCAGTGAATCCTCGCGATCCTCATAGGATGGAGCATCTATGCACTGGGTTCTCTCTGTGGTAGCAGCCATTTGACAGCTCTCACAGTAAGCGATTTCGCTTTCCCCCACCTCTGAAAGTGCGGTAAACTCATGAGAAGCATTTCCCCCTATAGCGCCGGTATCAGCCTCCACGGCCCTGTAGGTAAGTCCACACCTATCAAAAACTCGCTCATAGGCCTCGTACATTTGGTTGTAGCTCTTATCCAACTCTTCTTTGTTTCGGTCAAAAGAATACGCATCTTTCATGACAAACTCACGGCTACGCATGAGACCGAATCTAGGTCTGGCTTCATCCCTGTATTTGGTCTGTATTTGATACAGATTTAAAGGAAGGTGTCTATAGGAATTCACTTCGTTTCTGACGATGTCAGTAAAGATTTCTTCGTGGGTGGGACCTAAGCAAAATTCTCTTTCATTGCGATCCTTTAATCTCCACATTTCTGGACCATAGGCATACCATCGTCCCGACTCCTTCCAAAGCTCAGCTGGCTGCAGAGCAGACATGTTGATTTCCTGGGCACCCTTCTCATTCATTTCCTGTCGGATGATTTCCTCTATTTTACGTAGAGAACGAAAACCCATGGGCATGAATCCATAGACTCCTGATACAAGCTTCCTGATCATGCCTGCACGCAGCAGCCAAATATGACTGGGGATTTCAGCCTCATTGGGCACTTCCCGTAACGTTCTAAAGTATAGTTTGGATAGTCTCATGCTTTCTCCTCTCATTTCATTTCCTATAAAAATTGTAACTGATATTTTCTATCTATTTATATCCTTAGATTTTAAGTAATTTGTTTCACTAAAAGAACCACCGCTTCCGCAGCAATCCCTTCACCTCTGCCACAAAATCCCAGTTTTTCTGTGGTGGTGCCTTTTATGTTGATTTGATTTTCATTTATATATAACACAGATTGGATATTTTTTTTCATCTGCCCAGTAAACTTTGCTATTTTAGGTTTTTCTGCTATTAAAGTGATGTCTGCATTACCTAAGACATACCCTTTTTCCTTTAACAAGGCTCCTACTTTTTCTAAAAGTTTCATACTGGAAATACCCCGATACTCTTCTTTTGTATCGGGAAAATGCTTGCCAATATCACCCAGAGCCGCCGCACCCAGCATTGCATCCATAAGCGCATGAATCAGTACATCTGCATCGGAATGACCCTCTAAGCCCTTTTCGTAGGGTATTTCTACCCCACCTAAAATCAATTTTCGATTTTCTATAAGGGCATGCACATCATATCCTATGCCGACTCTAGGAATATTGATTCCCTCCCGGGGCAAATCCTCTGCTGTTGTAATCTTCCGATTATTGTAATCTCCCATAGAAAAATAAACCTTTTCTCCCAACCGTTCCACCAGCACCGCATCATCGGTTCCATAAAATTTTTCTTGAAAAGCTTTCTCATAGGCCTTTCTCAACAGAGTTTTGTCAAATCCCTGAGGCGTCTGGACGTGATATAAATATTTTCTTTCCGGTGTTTCGATAAAAACATCTTCTTGTAACACTTTAATCGTGTCCTTTACAGGCACTGCAGCAACTGCTGCGCCAAAAAGGTATGTCTTCTCCAACACACCCTCAATCACCTCTTGCGTCACAAAAGGTCTTACTCCATCATGAATCAAGACGATCTCAGCATCCACATCTAAACAGTTGATTCCCGCCCATACAGAATCTTGCCTTTCTTGACCCCCTGCAACCACCTGAACTCTATTTATAAATCCATATTTTTCAATAATATTTTTTTTGCAGTATTCCATGTGATCTTCATGAGTTATGAGAATGATTTCATCCACTAGGTCATAAGCATCAAAGGCTCGAACAGTCATAGCCAAAATGGGCATACCCCGAATATCGAGAAATTGCTTGGCTATGGGGGTTTTCATCCTAGTCCCTTTGCCTGCACAAGGTATGATAACAGAAACTTTCTTATCTTTATACATGAATTCTACCTATTTCTTTGGTTTTGCAAAAATCATTCTTCCTGCGGAGGTTTGGAGTACACTTGTCACCGTTACATCCACGGTTTCACCGATGTACCGTCTTCCTTCTTCCACTACGATCATGGTGCCATCGTCCAGATAAGCCACGCCCTGATTATTTTCCTTTCCTTCCTTTACCAAGAAGATTTGCATATCTTCACCCGGCAAAACTACCGGCTTTAAGGTGTTTGCAAGCTCATTGATATTTAAAACATCCACACCTTTAATGGTGGCCACCTTATTTAAGTTGAAGTCATTGGTTACTACTTTGCCGTTCATCATCTGAGCCAGCTTCAGCAACTTAATATCTACTTCCGGGATCTCTTCCAATGATTTTTCTGAAGCGGTATTGTAAATTTCAATACCGTAATCCTTTTGAATTTTATTTAAAATGTCAAGTCCTCTTCTTCCTCGGTTTCTCTTTAATCCATCGGAAGAGTCTGCAATATGTTGTAGCTCCAATAAAACAAATTCGGGGATTACAATGCTCCCTTCAATAAATCCTGTCTTCATAATATCTGCAATTCGACCGTCAATAATTACGCTAGTATCTAAAATTTTCGCGGTGGCGTCTCCCGCTTTACTCTTTGCCTTCGTTCCTCCGGCAGCCTTTCTGGCAGAAATCCAGGCCGGCAAAAGATCCTTTCCCTTTTTTGTAGCAATGATAATTCCCAGATAGCCTAAGAAAATATAGGTCATAATAGATAGGACCGTACCGATATAAAGCAACTCTACAAAAACAGGACTAATGAGAAAAGCCATAACCAATCCTGCAATCAGCCCAGTTGTACCTAACAAAATATCATTTGCGGGAACCTTCTGCAAATCAGTTTCAATATTCTTTGCTACCTTGGCACCTTGTCTTCCAAATGCGGGGGTAAGAAGAAAAAATAATAAACCAAAAATAATTGCAATGGCCACACCGACCATAAAGAACTGCGTTTCTGTCCATTCAAGGCTCTGTACAAAGGGCGTATCATCAAACAGAAACTTTAATAATAAATAAATACCTACTCCCAGTATCGCTCCGGCCAAAGTAAATATTCCCCTGAAAATTTTTCTAATCATTCCTTCACCTCCTTTTCCCAAAGTAAATGCCTAAAAAAATATTTCAGGCATTTATTTCTTTTAGATATGATGATTCCCATTAACAAAGATCCTGAAGAGAGTCTTAGAGACCCACGGCTTTTTGAATGATATCAATAGCTTCAGTTTCATCTATATCCTTCACCAAGATAATTTCGCTGGCCAAAATTTGTTTTGCATTGGTCAGCATCTTCTTTTCTCCTGTGGACAATTTTTTAGCAAGATCGGTTCTCATTAAATTTCTGATGACTTCTGCCACTTGAAAAACTTCCCCGCTCTTAAGCTTGTCCTGATTCTCCCGAAACCTTCTGTTCCAGTTGTCAGACATGACCGTGGTTTCACCGCCGAGATATTCCAACACTTTCCCCAGCTTGTCCGGATTGATAACGCCTCTGACTCCAATATCCTCAGCATTTTCTACGGGAACCATGATCTTCATATCGCCACATGGCACTCTTAGTATATAATACCGCCTATTCTGATCCAGGATTCTCTGTTCTTCAATTTTTTCAATGACTCCTGCACCATGCATGGGGTATACGATTTTATCACCTATTCCAAACATGAAAAAGACCTCCAGTACTGTAAATTTTAGTATAAAACAGAACTAGGGTCTCTGTCAAGAAAATTTTTCCTATAGCTTAATAATTTTTCTAATAATGATTATTTTTCCGGCCAAATTTTCACATCTTTTTCCAAAAGCCATTTGTGGGATTCGTCATCGATTCTGCTGGTCCAGGGGTTTTCCTTTAAGTGGCGTATCATCCAACAGTACCACATGGCATATCCTGGAGCCGTAGCTTGGGGATGGGTGGGACCCCCATCGATACATAAGGCGCTATTATGGAAGGTCTTAAAGGCTTCATCCCCGATAAAACCCACACCAAAACCTTGCGGACGATCAAAGCGGTAGTAATAGACCTCCGGTTGATCATGTCCATGAGGGATATAGCTAGACCATTTCCCCGGATAGTTGATGACCTCCCCTAAAACCATGTTGGAATAAGGGGCATTGCCATAATCAAATACGGTTCTAACAGCCCTTCTGGCCGTATCATTCCAAACGTTTTCCCCAAAGATATCCGTTCTGCATTGATCTTGGGAATAGAACTTAGAAGGAAATGTTTCATTGTTATCTGTCTTTTGCACCAACACTTCACTGTCAACTTGAGCTTCAATTTTAACAGCTGTACCTTTAGATACATGAAGAGCTACCGGATTTTCATCAAATAGGGAATGCCTCTCTGCTTTTATACTCTGATCCTCAAATACAAAGGTTATCTGCCCATCCATAAGGAGAAACGCCGTTTCCTTTTCCTCATCGAGGAACTGACAAATTTCTCCTGCCGGTATCTTTTGAACACCGATATCCATAAGCATAGAGGTGGCAATGGTCTTCATATTCGTAATTTCATTGTAGCCATTTTCTATAGGTTTTACTTTAATAAGCATGGAATCTCCTCAAAATACATTGAATTAAAATTTAATCATAAATTTTCTGATGATTTTCACAAGATCATCATAACCACCAGCAAATTGGTCTAAAGTTTTATTGACAGGTCCAAAGGTATCAAATTCTTCTACTGTCATCTGATCGTAAGCCTTTACGAAATCCGGTAACTTTCTAAGTTCTTCTATATATTCCGCCTTGACTTCCTCATCCATCTTGGCCACTACTTCTTTGTCGGAGTTGTTGAACTGCACCTGATATTTATATGGGATGGTCAGAACCATATCCCCGCCGATAAACT
>CAZOSB010000031.1:8682-26291 GCA_964582545.1 uncultured Anaerovorax sp. | reverse complement strand
TAATCATATTTATTTTTCAAGGTGCAACCAGTTTTTTATACTGGGAAAGTTGAGTTAATAATATTTCAGAAATACTACCTGAAATAACATCTCCGTTATCAACGTGAAATAAAGACAACTTCCCAAAACCAGGAGGAATGATAATATAAATCGCTATGATGATATCAAAAGGTCCCAGCAGTCCTCATTTACAATACAGGGTTTGCTACTAATCTCCCTATAAACAGAAATCAGTATCACACAAACTCAACTATCACTATCTCGTTTCCGTCAATATCGCTTAGGTGAACCTCGTAAGTTCCCCTATTATGTCTAATTGCTTAGACAATGTAAGCCCTTTTTCTTTCAACCATTCCATTGTTAAATAAAGAGTTTATGTTTGAAATACAAAGGATTGATGTCCAGCTGGATGTATATTATATTTTTAATCCCATATACAAAGAGTGGGTGCATGTTATAGAAAGCCGAGATAAACTCCATTTGAATAGTCATCATCGGTTTTAATAAAGGGTATTTCTAATGTTTGCCTATAAAACTCAAAAGTTTTTTCGCTTGCTCAGAAAAAATGTTTGTGCAGTAGTATCCTGTTACCATCTTCTCACCACCCAGTAATCATTTTTCATCTAAAGCTTTTTTAGAACCACCGGCATAGCCAGGGGTTTTCTTACATCGACGAAAACCCCTTGAAATCAGTGATTTCAAGGGGTTTTGTATTGTTTCCAAATCGGATACGGATTGTGGCGGAGTGGGTGGGATTCGAACCCACGTGGCGTTGCCGCCAAACGCATTTCGAGTGCGCCCCGTTATGACCGCTTCGATACCACTCCCAACATGTTCAACCGAAAGTCCCTCGGATAAATGAGAGAATTTTAGGAGAGAACTCACAAAAAATATTAAATTGTAAATCTCGTAACACAGTATGAGTACAGAGTTTGTCGCCTCACTACTTCTAAAATGGCACTTTGATTTCAAGTGCCACACAATCGAACACTCAGACAACTCTTACTATTTAGTTTGAACTTAAATCTAGCAGCCACGCTGCCTCAGTCAGTGGATTTATTATATCATAAATCCATGAAATATCCTACAATCATTTTTAAGATTTTTACATGAAACTAAATGTATATAATCTATTACAAAACAAATATTTTTATAAATGTGGATAAACTCTTAATATTTATATAAAATTCAACAAATCTATCAATTTTTTAATTTTTAAAATTTACTTTTTTACAATTTTTAATTTTGCTTAGTTTTATTTAAAAATCTAAAAGGTTAAATTTGTTAGCGGCAAGTCCTTTGCAACGGTCTTCTCTAACAAGCGTAATCATCAAAATCCACAACAATAAATTTGAAAACATACTTACCTTAAAGTATAATAAGTTGAAGGAGGTGATATATTTTGAAGATTCTTGTCCTAACTGCAAGCCCCAGACAAAACGGCAATACTGCAGAATTGCTAAAGCCTTTCCTCGCTACGTTAAAAGAGTCAGGTGCAGAGGTTCTATGTTTAAATCTACCCGATATGAATATTTCCCCTTGCAAGGGCTGCTTTTCTTGCCAACCCATAAAGGATCAGTACGGTTGTATCATTCAGGATGATGTCCCCCCAATTATGGAGGAATTTCTGACCTCAGATGTTCTCGTTTTAGCGACTCCCATTTATTCCTGGTACTGTACCACACCTATGAAATCATTCTTGGATCGGCATTTTGGAATGAATAAGTACTACTATAAGGGTGAGTCAAAATCCTTATGGCAGGGCAAAAAAGTAGCCCTCATTACCACTCACGGTTATGATCGTGAATATGGAGCGGGCCCTTTTGAAACCGGAGTACTCCGACTTTGTGAACATTCCGGACTCCAGTATTTGGGAATGTATTCCGTGAGAGACGAAAAAGGTCTGAGTTCCTTTCGCACTCATGAAGCAGTGGAAGGAGCACAAACCTTTGCTAAAATGATATTGAGCAGTTAAAATTTCCTATGCAGAGGGTTATATAACAAAGCCTCGTACCCTAGATTAAGGCATATCGATTACATTGTAAAAAGGTTGTTGAACTCGCTCTATCAATACCACTGCCTCACAGCATAACGCCTGTGACAGCATAAACAGATATTCTGCCTGAGCTTTGTTGATGTTCTTTTGGCGCTGATCATACTGTTGAATGGTACGTATTGGAACACTGGACAGTTGGGCAAGTTGCTTTTTTTTTTAAACTGTTTCTTACGAATCTGTTTTAGGTTGCTTCCAGGCTTTGCCGCACGATATAACTCATTCATTTTGTCAGCAAAATGACGAATGTCCATCTCATGATATGGAGTATTGCTTAAAGAAAATGTGATAGCATCAACAATCGAAACACTGCAAAATCCGTAATTAATGCGGAGTGAAGATTTTTTATAGCTTTCGGAATTAATTTAATCTGCTTGTCCTCAGAAATATTCAATAACATAGCATCAATATGCACCTCTTGTTAAGTTATCTATTAAATAATTATCCACAATTTCACTTTGAGCAGATACTATTTTCCTATTCACCTTGCTAATCTAAAGATTAACTATATCTCCAAAGTCATCATTTGATGATGAAATCAATTTGTCAGATGCCCATTTAACTATATTTCTATCACTTAATTATCAGCATGCTCTAAAATATCATTTATAAGTAGTGACACAAATTCTGAATTACCTAAATTACTCAAAAAGACACCTAATACTTTATCTAAATTATTTGCTTGACAGTGTTTCCTATATATTTTTATAAGGGCAATAACTATTGGCATCTTCATCACACTGAGTCAGGAGGTTATATTAAACTCTTTAGGTTCTCAACTTGTGGCACTGGAACCAAAAGGTTTCTTCGGTGATATCCCACTTTCCCTTCTACAGATCCTTTCTCGTTTCTAGAGTTAGGATTGCAGAAGGCTACTTCAAATCCAAATTGATTCTGAAATCTCAGAAATACATCTGTAAGTTTTCTTTCCCCATCTTTTAGAATCTTTTTTACTATGGTCTTGCATTGTCAAGCCATATCCTTTCAGGTACTCCTCCCATGTAGTAGAAGATATTCATCATCCCTTGGAACAAACACTCTTGATTTTCCCCTTTAGACAGCTGGCTATATCCCTGATTACTGTTAGGAAATGACATATTTAGGTAGTGCCCTGAATGCAAGTATCCTTTTTCATAAAAATCTGCACTTCCAAAATCTACTTGTGCTTCACCGGCGATATGTTCTAATGGCGAAAAGCCTTCTTTATGTAGTGTGACTAAGCGTTCATACACCCGTTTTGCTGTGTGTCTTTGCTTTTTTCTTGCTTTCTTATCATCCATTAGCCATTGATCAATCGTCTCTTTAAAAAGATCTAATTTTGACTTTCCTTTATACCTCATTTTCTGTAGGACATCTGACCAGTTCTTCTGATATTAATGTTTTCTCACGGTTTTTCTACGGTTTTCGTTACTTTTGCAATTTCAATGGTTGTTAATCCTTGTTCATAGAACATTTTTCTGATATGATTCTTTTGATTCATTGTTAGCATCCTCCGATTATCCTCCAAGTAATTTTCTGCAGCTATAAGGATACTTTTAATTTGGAGTGTTAGATTTGACTTTTGCACTTTGGAGGAATTCCTCTTTTCTATTGGGGAATTTTATTTTTGCTTTGGAATTTTATCTTGCAGTAAGCAAACTGGCAGACATCGAGCAATCTTACATTGCATCCTTAAAAATTCATTACAATATAATGATATTAAACAGCATTTATCATCGTATATAAACAAGCAATCAACTAAGTACACAAAATTAATCTGCGCTTATGATTTCATTAATATAATTGTGAAAGTCTAGTTTAATATCAATATATATAAATGTACAAAAAAATTTCCCGAAAGCCCTGTATTTACAAAGCTCTCGGGGATTTCGTTGTATACACTACTCCTACTCGCTCACGAATTTGTTAATCTAAACAATTTTGTTAATGTTTTGTGTGCTGTGGTATTTCTATTTTAGGTATTATCCATAAATTATGGATAATCTGAATTTTTGTTTTCAAATTATTGCCACAGACTCACACCGAACTGCAACCTTTGTATTTGCTTAATACTAACCTTTAGGAGGGAAAGGATCTTTTCCATATGAATCCTTATCCCTAATCTGCCCGTTGCGTCGATGTATAACCAACTCCGATTGTTGGTTACGAGCAATATCACGAGCAATGTCAATAGCCTCGCCTTGTGTCGATGTACGTACAGTAGCCCTTATGTTATTGTCACCCTTTACTTGCCATCCACCATCTGGATGAAGTGTTACATGCTGATTCTTTCCCATTATATTGCTTTCCTTTCAACTGTTAATAATAATGCGCCAAGATTATCACGCCATTTTTCAGTATGAAACAAACGTGCTTCTTGTAAATCACCACACAATATCTGTGTTTTAGTCAGCCTCGAAGCACTTTCCCAATTCCCGCGAAATACATAAGTGGCATTATCTGGACGGTTACACTCAAAAATAAAAAGGTTTTTATCTAAAAATCCGTATACTACATACCCCCAAAAGTTTTGACTTCCAAGAACACAGAAATCTGGTTTTTTGCTCCAAAGATACTCGTGGCGTTGCTTAATAATCACCTTGTATTTCTTGTGGATAACTTTTATCGTTTCGTTAATATATTGCTCCCAGTCATTACGTTCACTTTTACCAGACCTTAATATTTCCCACGGAACAACCTTTTGGCTAACTGGCGGCACTGCAGGTATCTTTCTTTCGGTCCACATTTCGCATTGTCCAAACATCTCCAGTAGCACATTCATAGACAATTTTATGATTCCATAGTTATCTTCATTGTTATATAGTAGTGGCGAAAACATTGTTCCATTTTCAAGGGTAAATACCAACTCAGTTGGAGGTATAAGCGTTCTAGGGTAACAGTCACGAGTTTGAAAGCATATTCCATAATGGTCTGCTCCGTGCCAGTCAACAACATGATACTCTCGCTCAAAAGTACGCGGTTCTTTGGGTCTATCTTTATGAATAATCCAATGCCCCTCTGCATTTCGTTTTGTAGCACTTTTTCGAGGTATTGGTATACGGTGTTGCGCAGTGGTTCTACTAAGAGAAAATCCATATCTTAATAGAACCTCCTTTTTTTCTGCGCTTACAGGTGCTGTGATATACAAGGGTTCCTCTGGTGAAAAATCATAAAGATATTGTGCTGGGTTTCGAACATTTTTTTTACTAATGATCATAGTTTTCCTTCCTGCCATAAATATGACTAATTATATTTACAAACAAGAAAGGCTTATATTGTGACTTCATATCTTATCAACACAAAATATGGTGTATTGCCAAATGATCAAATCCATGTTACAATAACAGGCGAATATTTTCAATTGTAATCATATGGTTACATCGTCAAACACAAGAGGACAACATTTTACGAGTACCAGTCGTAAGGTGTTGTTCTTTTCCTTTCTTGTACTGTACAAATGTGTTAAAAATCACTTTTTTTTGATTCTTTAAAAAATGTTTCTGGATTGCATCCAAAGGCTCCCTCCAGTATTCTATTACTTAAGTTAATCTTAGCCCTTGAAGTCTTAAGGTCACTCATACGGTAAAGTTGGCCTTTTCCATACTTATTTTTAGCAGTTACCCATACTTGATCACGTCTAAATCCTTGTTCTACTAACAAAGGCTGATGAGAAGTACAGATAAGCTGAGCATTATAGGGATTTGTCTCCGGATTGTTGAACAATTCAACTATTTCACGAGCAAGCGATAAATGTAACCCATTTTCTAATTCATCAATAACTATAACACCTCCACTTTCCAAAACTTCAAACAAGTACGGCATACTTGTAAATAATTTTACAGTTCCTAATGATTCTTCGCTAAAAAAGTCAATGGCAGTATTTCCTATTTCTTGATTATCGCTAAAAAGGGCATGTTTAGTTTGTACTGATACCATTCTCTTTTTAATTTTTTCACGACCCTCAAAATCATCAGAATCAATATCTTTACCGCTTAATTCTTCTTCGGATATTTGGATGTCAAGCTTTCTTAAAGTTGGATCAGCAGCATTTAATATTTGAGTGTATTTCTTCAATCTTTCGTCAGTAAATGCTTCTTTATCGTTTAATGGGGCACTATGAGGCGCCGCCATATTTAGTACGGTAATAGATTGAATACCATCAAATATTAGCTTTGCTAAATGATTATTGAGTACAGCCGCCATTGAAAGGCAAAGGCTTTCCTCTCGAACAACATTTTTGTTGTTTTCAAATGATTTTAATTCAGAACGAAGAGAAATATCCTTGAAAGCAGGTGAAGTCCTTTCTATAAGTATTTCCGTACGACGATATTTTTTTGTCAATCGTTCTGACATTATTTTCTTTCCACTTATCTCAAATTGATAATGATATGTTGTTTCGTCTAAAATAATGTCTAAAGAAAAAAATGTTGGCTTCACTTGATATTCTTCATCAAAAGCAAAGCGTGGCACTGGTCTATCAATGCTTTTGACAAACGCCGATAAAAGCAACTTTTTATTATCTTCAAGTATGGTAGATAGTGTTAAAACTCTTTGTACTTCTCTTAGGATTTTGCAAAAAAATGTCTTTCCACTACCATTTGCTCCATATATAACGGATACTTTGTTAAAACTTTCAGATCCAATTGCAAATGAATTATTTAATTGTTCTTTTTTACTTTGATCAGTGACTGTAGAAAAGAACAACTCATCCGCAAAGGATGCAAAATTACGTACACATAAAGATTTTAGTTTATAGTTAATCATGTTTTTTCACCTTTTTGATTTTATTATACTATAATAAATTATATTTGTCAAGCTTTATTTCATAAACATCAACTTATTTGTAGATATTTTTAAAATAACTCGTTTTAAAACATAACATTTATAACGCTAACTCCCTATTTTTAGCATACTTAACCGTTTGGGCAGTACCTCCTGTACGTTAAACCTGAGCGCTTATGCAGTAGGACGCCATATTCACCATATACTGATTACGTCTTTTTTATGCAAACATCAAAATATTTATCTGTTAAACTTATTACTACTTCAGCTTCTATAAGTAATTTTCTGTATAGAGTTTTTTGATCTTTATTCCCATAATTCATCTTGATTTTGCATGGTAATGCAAATATTAAACGAATTGGTACCCCATCTGGTCAAATCCTCTCCTAGATTACGCCCATGCTGGGCACACAAAAAGCTAACTGACTTCAAAAACCAATTAGCTCTTTCTATATGAATTTATAACAGATGTTGGCAAAGCTTAAACATATACGTTGGAATCCGCATAAATACGGTCTTTATTTTTCTTAAATATTATTCAAATTCAATAGTTGAAGGTGGCTTTGGAGTCACATCGTACATGACTCGGTTTACTCCGTCCACCTCGGCGACAATCCTCAGGGCGATTTTATTCAGCAACGGATATGGCAGTTCTGCAATATCTGCACTCATGGCGTCGCTGCTGTGAATAGCTCTTAAGACGATAGCTTGACCGTAAGTTCTCTGACCATCCTTTACTCCAACGCTCAGACAGCCGGGGCAAACGGTGAAGTATTGCCATATGCTCTTGTCCAGACCGGCATTCTTGATTTCTTCCCTTAAGATGGCATCTGCCTCTCTAACGTAATGCAACTTTTCTCTGGTGATGGCGCCTACCACTCTGACTCCCAATCCAGGGCCGGGGAAAGGTTGTCTCCAAACTTGCTCGTGTGGAATTCCTAGGGCTTCACCTACCGCTCTGACTTCATCCTTAAACAGCCATTTTACTGGCTCCACTAATTCAAACTTCACATCCTCGGGCAATCCACCTACGTTGTGATGAGACTTTACAATTCCTTTGTTGGACAAGCTCTCGATGATGTCCGGATAAATGGTTCCCTGAACCAAGAAATCAAACTCTCCAAGCTTTGCAGACTCTTCCTCAAAGACACGGATAAACTCTTCTCCAATGATCTTTCTCTTCTTTTCAGGGTCGTCCACGCCTGCCAACTTATCCAGGAATCGATCTACCGCATCGATAGAAATCAAGTTCATATTAAACTGCTTTCCAAATATTTCAGCAACCTGCTCAGGCTCATTTTTCCTCATGAGACCGTGGTTTACAAACATGCAAGTGAGCTGATCCCCTACAGCTTTATGTACCAAAGCGGCACATACGGAGCTGTCCACACCTCCGGAAAGGGCACAAAGTATTTTCTTGTCCCCTACCTGCGCTTTGATCTGCTCTACCATGTCGGCGATAAAGGCATCGATGGTCCAATTTCCTTCAAACTTGCAAGTTTCAAATAAGAAGGTCTTCACTTCCTCTTCACTCTTTTCGTTACCCATTTCTAAAACAGGAACACCTAGACCCTTGATCGCTTCCGCTTTAGATTTTGCATCGACCTCTGTCGCTTCATCTTCACCGATAAACACCATAGCCTTAGGCTCTTTCCCTTTGATCTCTTCAGCAGAAATATTATATGGTGCTACCTCACAGTAAACATGTGCCAGTCTAGCCATTTTAGCAACCTGTTGGTTGTTGTGTGCCCCAAAGTCCAAAATTAACAATAACTCTTTTTTCATTTTCTACCTCCATCTCTGATAGTTATATAGATAATTGATTAACCAAAATAATGAATATTCGCTTCGCCCATAAAGGACCTTCGAATAAAAGCAAACCTTACTTGTCCTTTAGGATAACATCATGTGCTCCGCCTTCTACGATGCTGGTGGCTGAAACCAAGGTGATCTTGGCATTATGCTGCAAATCCGGAATGGCTAACACACCACAATTGCACATGGTGGACTTGACCTTGTTTAAGGACTGAGTTACATTGTCCTTCAAGCTGCCCGCATAAGGAACGTAGGAATCCACTCCCTCTTCAAAGGAAAGCTTTCCATCTCCGCCCAAATCATAACGCTGCCAGTTTCTGGCACGATTGGAACCTTCGCCCCAGTACTCTTTTACGTAACTGCCATTTACATTTAACTTGCTGGTAGGGCTTTCATCAAACCTTGCAAAATACCTGCCCAACATTAAGAAGTCTGCCCCCATAGCCAAAGCCAAGGTCATATGGTAATCGTAGACGATACCTCCGTCTGAGCAAATGGGGATATATATGCCTGTTGAGTTGAAATACTCGTTTCTAGCCTCGTTTACTTCGATCAGTGCCGAAGCTTGTCCTCTTCCGATTCCCTTCTGCTCTCGGGTGATGCAGATGGAACCTCCACCGATGCCCACCTTTATAAAATCAGCGCCGGCTTGTGCCAAGTAAAGAAAACCCTCCTTATCCACCACATTTCCCGCCCCGATTTTGACGGTATCTCCATATTGTTCCCTTACGAAATCGATGGTGTCCTTTTGCCACTCGGAAAAACCCTCTGAGGAATCGATGCAAAGCACGTCGGCTCCGGCTTGAATCAGCGCAGGAATTCTCTCTTTATAGTCTCGAGTGTTAATCCCCGCCCCTACGATATAACTTTTATTTTCGTCCAGCAGTTCATTGGGGTTTTCTTTATGTGTATCATAGTCTTTTCTAAACACAAAATGTGCCAATCTTTGGTTTTCATCGATGATGGGTAAAGCGTTCAGCTTATGATCCCAAAGCATATCGTTGGCCTCTGACAAGGTGACCCCATCTTTTGCATAAATCATAGATTCAAAGGGTGTCATAAACTCAGAAACCTTGGTATCCATAGCCATGCGGCTGATGCGGTAATCCCTGCTGGTAACGATGCCCAGAACTTTGCCTCCTGACGTTCCGTCATCTGTAACCGCCACGGTGGAGTGACCGCTTTTCTCTTTTAACGCGATGATGTCTGCCAAAGTTTGATCCGGTTTGATGTTGGAGTCACTGGTGACAAAGCCAGCCTTGTGACCCTTTACTTTTCGCACCATTTCCGCTTGGCTTTCAATGGCCTGAGAGGCAAAAATAAAAGAAATACCTCCTTCTTTCGCAAGAGCAACAGCCATTTTGTCGTCGGAGACAGACTGCATGATTGCGGAAACCAAAGGTATATTCATATTCACGGAAGATGTTTCGCCCTTTTTAAACTTCACAACGGGGGTTTTCAAAGATACGTTATCAGTATTGCAATCCTTGGATGAGTATCCTGGAATCAATAAATATTCGCTAAATGTTCGGGATGGTTCTTTAAAAAACTTTGCCACTGAAGACCTCCTTTTATCTCTTCTTATGTTCAATTAATCCAATATATTTGAATGATAGATATATCTATCGGTTATCTAATACTATGATACGGTTTTATAACGACCTATTCTTTAAAAATTCCTCCAAGGTCAGCCCTTCCTCATAGATGAGTTTAGCCGCCGTTTTACCTACATACCTGAAATGCCAAGGTTCATACTCGTACCCTGTAATTTCGAATTGACCCTCCGGATACCTGAGAATAAAACCATAGTTCTTGCAATTCTCCGCCAACCACTTACCCTCTTCGGTGTTTCCCAGTTCATAGGTCAGCTCATATCTCACACTGGGAGATGTGACATCTACAGCTAAGCCGGTTTGGTGCTCACTTTGTCCAGGTTTTGCACTAAACTTATTAGCCTCTTCAAACCCGTTTTTTGCCACATAATTATCAAATAACAATTTTTGAAAGTCATAGTCTCTAAAAGCGGTGGTCATCATAATCTTATGCCCAGCTCTCTCTGCATCCTCCACCATCAGGTGAAAGTTGACCGCTGCCTCTTTTCGCATAAACCTAGAAGCTGCAGATCTCTCGGCCGCATAATACTTTATGGGCTCCAAATCATCGGGCTTATATGCCGGAAGTAAAGGGTTATTCTTATTGACCAACAGCAAATACCCTTGGTCTTTCGCTTCCAAAAGCAATCGCCCTTCTTCTGCCATCGGGGATTCCCCGTCAGCCCCCTGTTCCTGATTTTCCCCATTGGGATCCTGCTCAATTGGTCCACCGGGAGATGAATTCCCCCCGGATGGTACGTTGGGTTTTGCCATTAAGCTGTAACCTACAGCCAAGCTGGCAATAACCACAGTGATTCCCAATAGTAAAGAAATCCATCTATCTTTTCTCATTCTTATAATCGCCATAATTCACCAAATCCTTAATAAATTATTATATAATAGAATGTTTTTTACTTCAAGGCTTTTTTTCATTCTTTGATTTTGGATAACCTTGGATAAATTTACATTTAATTTATTAATTTTTTATCCGAAATTTTCCTTGCCATTTTTATGTGGAGTTATTAGAATGACTATAGAATGCTATTCTAAACATAATAGAAAGTATGTTTCGTTTTGAAATTGCATAACCATCTTTATAACAAACCAAAATTATTGTTTGAAAGGAATTATTTTATGTCTTTTCTTTATGTGGGCTTAGGTGGGTTCTTGGGAGCCGTCACCAGATACAGCGTAGGTCTGCTGGCCTCTAAATACTTTCCAAATACTGCTCTACCCTTGGGAACCATTTCCGTCAATGTAATTGGCAGTTTTCTCATTGGGATACTTTTTGCTTATCTTCAAAAGTCCTTACCCACTGACACAAACCTTATGAACCACGGCGCCTATTTGTTTTTAGTTACCGGGATTCTGGGAGGTTTCACCACTTTTTCCGCCTTTTCCTTGGAAACCGTAAACCTCATTTCCCAGGGCAAAACCATGTTGGGAGCTCTCTATATTCTCCTGAGCGTAGCCCTTTGTCTGTTAGGGGTTTGGCTGGGCAAATCCATGATTGCTTAATGGCAAAAGATTTTTGAGACTCTATAGCCTCCAAACAGGAATGAAATTATCCTCATCGCAAAGTATCAAAAATAAAATTTGTTAAGAATTTCCATTATCTTTTTCCAAAATAATGGCTTGACAAAATTAATGTATTGGTGTACCATTTCAATAATACACCAATACACTGACACGTGGCAACAGCGTCAATGTTCAGTGAGAAAAATTTTATACTTGGAGGTTCCTATGGAGTACGCCAGCGAGCGCCCCATATACCGGCAGATTGTAGAGCGCGTAAAGTTGGGCATCATAAGCGGTGAATACACCGTTGGTCAAAGGCTCCCATCTATACGCACCCTTGCATCAGATTGGCAGGTTAATACCAACACTATGGCTAGAGCATTTTCGGTTTTGGAAGCTGAAGGTGTGACAAGCGTGCTACGCGGACAGGGTTCTGTTGTGGCAAACGATCCAAGTTTGGTAGATAAACTGCGCAGAGAGTTTTGTGATTCGTTTACGATGGAATATCTGGGCAAGATGTCGGAATTGGGATATGAAAAAGAAGAAGTGACGCAAATCATTGCGAAATATTATGAAAAAGGGGTTTAAAATGTACAGTATAACAAACATAACAAAGCTTTATAAGGGTGTGCATGCACTTGAAAATGTAAGCATACAGCTTCATCCTGGTAAAATTTATGGTTTGCTTGGTCCAAACGGCAGCGGTAAGACAACTCTGCTTAGAATAATGGCTGGGCTTTTAAAGCCCGATGGAGGCGAGCTTTCCTTGGGCGGAAGTCTTGGTGCAAATTCTCGGACTGAGATTGTGTATGTGCCGGATATGCCCCAGCTTCCTTGGCCTATGTCCGGTGAACAGGCCGCAGAATTTTTTAGGGAGAGTTTCCCTGATTATAAGATAGACCGGTTCCGTGAAGCCGCAAAACATTTAGGGTTTGATACTCACCGCAAGAAGTTATCACGGGGCGAAAGCATGAAGCTACACATTGCACTTGCTCTTGGACGCAAGGCTAGTATCTATCTTTTTGACGAACCTACTGCTAACTTGGACATGAGTACTCGTGAAGGGATTATGAGTATCATAATGGAATATGCTGCAGAAGATGCGGCGGTTATGATTAGCACTCACCTGGTTCAAGAGGTTGAAGCCGCTTTGGATGAGGCTGTCTTTCTTTCAGAAGGTAAGGTTATTGCACTGGCTAACGCTGAGGATTTACGGGAAAATAACAATAAGAGCATAACACAATATTATCGTGAAATTTACAGGGGGGTATGAGCATGAGACAGATAATTTTTGCAGAGTTTAATAGGAACAAGATGCCTATATTTTTAGGTGCAATTGGTTGTATTTTAACATTGGTTATGACGGTCTTTATTTCTGTCTTTAGAGAAGGTTCCGCCGCATTTATAACATTTATTGTCCTTGGTGGCGTAAGCCTTGGTGTCTTAGGCTTGGCATTTTTGTTTCATATGGTTTATAGCATGGGTGCTCTTAACTCTCTTTGGAATGCGAAAAACGACTATATTCGTTCTTCGCCTATATCGCCATTTTCTCGAATCATTGGGATGATGAGTTATCATTTGATTTCCGGGGTTCTCTATGTTGCTGTAATTCTAATTGCTTCATTGGTATATTCTAGCGCAATATCCGAGATAAATATTTTAATCAAATCCATAGATTACTTTAAAGATATCTTAGAAGGATTTTTGTCGTTTGCTATATTGCTGATTATGTTATATGGCGCATGTTGGGGCGCAACAGCTGTTGCCAGACGCAATAACTTCAGCCCTGTTGCTGCCATGACTTTTGCAGTCATTGTATCCTTGTCTTTGGTTTCTGCACTTCAATGGATTCCCATCATTAACCTCAACTATATTGCCGTTTACAGCGACAACGGCTTGAATGTTCAATCGTCAATAATTATGTTTTTTATCGGCCTGATAGGTATTTTAACAGCTACAATAATGTTTGACCCCTTTGAGACAGTAACCCCCATTCGTCGCAAGCGTTACACAACCACTTACGCTATGTTTGTTATAGCACCCGTAATTCTTGTTGTTGCAGTTAACTTAATTGGCAATTTTGCTAACGGTATAAAAAATGGAGAAATTGTAACAAAGCAGATTGGCTCGAATGAACCCGCAACTGAAATTGTGTTTGAATCCGGAAATAATCGTACAAATCAATTAGCAACTGCAGTAACATTAACCCTTGTACCAGGTGATTCAACGCTAACCATTACTACGAACGAGTGGGCTCAGGAGCAGTTTAAAATCAAACAAGATGGCGGACGCATTGAGATAACTCAAAATGCTGTTTTGCCAAAAGGCGTAGAATGCGATATACGCATAGGTGTTGGCACACTTAGCAGTATAGAATTGGACGGTTTTGTTAATGTAAACGGCGAAGGTGATATAAACTGTGGTACGCTGAGCTTAATCTCAAGTGGTGTGAGCAATATCGTATTCGGTATTAAATCCGCCGAGGCTGTATCTATAGAGAGCAGTGGGGTCGGCACCATAGAGCTTTCAGGCGAAACAAATACATTGGATTTAAGAAACGATGGAGTTGGAAAAGTTTTACTTAAAACCCTCAAGGCGGCAAATGTAAGCGTTTATTCGGACGGTGTAGGCACCTGCGAGGTTTGGGCTACAGAAACCCTCAACGCTACTCTTAGTGGTGTAGGCTCTATCCTCTATCGTGGTGACCCCGTCACATCAAATAACGTAAACGGCTTGGGTAAGATAAGTAAAATGGAAGATTAATTATAAAGGACGTTTACTCGTAAAGAGGACTGAATCAATGGGTTGGCTCAAGAAAATATCTTGGAGAGGTATTTTCTTTGGGCTAACCTGCGGGTTAGGCTATAACGAATATTTATAAATGTTCCAACTTTTCTTTCTTGAATTCCCCGACAAAACAATGCTATACTGACTCATCAGCCATAACATCCTCAAACGCTTCACAGAAGTTGCTGTATCGTTTAGCGTTCGGATCACGGCTTAATCTTTCGGCTTCAAGCATGGCTTCAATAGTTTCTCTGCTATGAATAGATTCTATTTCAACATCATTTAGAACTTTCTTAGTTACAATAAAACCTATATGATTCAATTGAATTCACCACCTTTGTAGGATAAATCATTGCGTTTGTTTCAAGAGGTGCCTGTATCAAATCTAAATTAATTCCACCTAACATCTTTATTTTTAATTCCATTTATGGTAATTAAGGTAATACTTTTAAATAATTGAAGTAATACTTATACAACCGTTCCCGAATAAATATAACCCTTTTTATCTTTGCCGTTTTTCTTGTCAAAGATAAACTCCCTGCCACCATGTTGTGTGGCAACATATAAATGGCAAAGTGCGATTCCTATATCCACCTTGTTCATTTTGTCATACACTATCATTTGCAAAGCATTTAACTTTTTCTGATAAACATCTATGCCCCCGCTTGTACAATCAAAAAACCAGTTTTGGCTGTTGGTAGCTGAAGGTGCAAGGCGTACAGGTTCAAGCCGGTTATCGTTCCCGTATGATATTTCAGGCAAAGGTTTACGATTAAACTCGCTCTGCTCACGATAGGGGCTACCTTCTGGCTTACCAAAAGCAAGAGCAATTACAAATGGGTATCTTGATTTTACTTCTGAACTTGGTTTTGCCATACCAAGCCAACAGGATCCAAACCCAAGACTTGATAAATAGAGATCCATTTGCTGCCACATAAAACCAATGTTTTGCAGATAGTCATCGGCTTGTTCGCTATAGATTAAAAAATAGTGCGGAGCTTTAACAGGAAGTAGATTTTTTACGTTGCTTGTAATTTCATAATCTGTTTTTATATCCGGGTAAAGGGTTTTCAGACCATCCGCAAAATCGGTTATCTTCGCAAGTGTAGTCTCATCAAGGGAAGCCATCACGTATTTGCGAGTAGATTTACGTCTATAAATATAGTCATATAAATTTATATTAGTAGTCTGGCTGCCAATGGGTGCATTTTGCCCGTTTTCTCCATTCATCAAGTCCATTCTCCTTTACAATTCCATCTTAACATTCTCTTTTAGAGGCTAACTCAAATTAGCTCATGAGACACTTTTAAATTCTTTGCGACTCCATAATTATTGAGTGTTGGTCATTTTGTGCCTCGTGAAGTGTTGGAATCTTTCACCTCTTCATTTTACTAATATTATATAATCTTTAGCCAATAAATATTTTAAGTATTATTTTTAATATACTTTATCACAAAAGTATATTAAGTTCAATTGTAACAGATTCATAATATATTTTCTTTAAAACAAAAACAGCAAACAGAATTTTTTCTGCTTGCTGTCTTTTCCATAATATGATTTAACCCATCAAATCAAAACAGATTAAATCGACCCATTCCTCATATCAACCTAATGTTTAAACCAAATTATTTCACTATCACCAACAAACCCTAAAACCCCTCCACAATCACATCCGGTGAGGTAAAAGGAATGCCGTGTTTCACAGCCGTTTCCTCCAGTGTCAGTTTTCCCTCAAAGGTGGTGAGACCTCTTCTCAAAAGGGGATTGTTCTTCAATGCCTGTCGGACACCGTTTTTGACGATTTCCAAAACGTAGGGTAAGGTGGCATTGGCAAGCAAAATGGATGCCGTTCTAGAAAAAGCTGATGGGATATTGTCTACGGCATAGTGCATGATTCCCTCTTCATAATAAATGGGATCATCGTGAGATGTGGATCTGCAAGTTTCAATGGCACCGCCGTCATCACAGGCTACATCCACGATGACAGAACCCTTTTTCATCAGCTGTAAATCCTGCCGATTTACCAAATGATCCTTTCTAGTTTTATCCCACAAGATACAGTTGATCAAAAGATCTGATTCTTTTAAGCATTTTTCTATATTACCCCTGCTAGAAATCATAAATGAAACATTTTGAGGCAACTTAAACTTAGCTTCCTCCATTGCCAGGATATTGATATCCAAGATGTTCACTTTGTTTCCAAAAGCTGCCGCCAGTTCCGCTGCACCAAAGCCCGCGCAACCGACCCCGATAATCGTGACCACCGGTGCTTCTACTCCACATACGTTTTGTAAGAGGACACCATTTCCACCATTGACCGCCTGACAATAATGCAATCCTGCCAAAAATCCGCCCTTTCCCGCAAGTTCACTCATGGGTTTCAGCAGTGGAAATTTTCCTTCCTTGTCAATGACATCCTCATAGGCGATGCTTACAATGCCGCTTTCCATCAGAGCTTCCGTCATTTCCTTATGTGCGTTGGAATGTATGTAGGTAAAGAGCACCTTATCCTTTTTCATATAGGCATACTCTTCCGGGAAAATTTCTTTGACCTTGTAGATCAAATCTGCCTTCTCAAAGACTGTGTCCCGATCTCCCAGCACCGCTCCTGCTTCCTCGTACTCCTCATCCCGAAACCCGCTTCCAACACCGGCACCCTTTTCCACGTAGACTTCATGTCCTCGCGCGGTCAATTCCTTCACGGTCATAGGAACAGCGGCCACTCTATACTCGTTTTTCTTTATTTCCTTTGGAACCCCAATAATCATTTTGTCCTCCCTGTCGTTATCTGAATAAAAATAGATAAAATATTAGAACTGATACAAATTCCTATTCCTATTCCTATTCCTATTCCTATTCCTATTCCTATTCCTATTCCTATTAATTTTTCTTTCATTTTTAATTCAAATTTTTATTTAAAAAAATTTTTAGCCTCATTATTAACCACATAAAAATTAATTTTTGATTTTTTTATATTAATTATGCTTTTCATTCTTATGTGAATTCCTTATTATTTATATTTTTCACCTTATATTTTCCATCGATATTTTACCACCGTATAGCTTATAATATCTTCTTTAATC
>CAZOSB010000031.1:0-8582 GCA_964582545.1 uncultured Anaerovorax sp. | reverse complement strand
TTATATTTTCCATCGATATTTTACCACCGTATAGCTTATAATATCTTCTTTAATCCTTCCAAATCGTATCCACCTAAGCCCAACAATTCCAGAGTTCGAGCCTTTTCACCTTTGTAATCCCGCTTCATCACCACGGATGCCAATTGAATTACAGATTCTGTAACCGGCACAGATACGCCCACAAAATCCGCAAGGTCAGCAAAGAACACAAGACCGTATCCCGCATCCTCGTTGAGATATCTGTGGTCCAGCTGGCTCTGGGCCTTGATTCCCTTAAAACCCGGGGCCTCCGAATATCCCTTGCCATAGGTTTCTTCGCTCATATATCCCTGCCTGACGCCGATAACAGGATCAGGCAATACGTTTACGCCTAACTTTTGCCCAACTTCCATGCGCTCTATGTCCAGCGCTTCAATCAACCGTCCTACGCCCTCTGTGACACCGTCCTCATAGAAAAAAAAGTCACCTTTGGTTCTTTCAATCAGTCCGGCATTCAGTAGAGTAACAGAAGGGTGAATAATTGGATTTGCATTTTGCAAAGTGGTCTGCAATACGTTATCCGCCAGTTCCATTTCCGGATACACCTTGCTGATCACATCGTATACCCTCTGATTGTACTTACAGGGAAACGTTGCTAAAAAGTAAGATCCCTTTAGTCGGTTATAGACGGCAATCTTGGCCTTATCCACAATCCGCACCGCATAGGGCAAGGTTGAAGTCTCCGCAATAATGACGGAATCGTCTTCCGGGTTCAGTCCTAAAGCTTTTTTAAAGACTAGACTGCCAGCGCAGGATCCCGGACAAATGACATAAATCTGATTTTCTTCCACATAGGGCTTGCATGCCTTTCCAAAAGGCTCCGTGCTGTATGCCGGGCCTACCACAAAGACCAGATCTGCCCCTGGAACTACCTTCTCTATATCATGGCCACAATAGGCCAACTTACAAAAACCATCCAGCTCTCCCTCTGAATAAATTCCCCCCGCCTGGTTGATATCGGCTATGGATTTGGGGAACTGTTCAAAATCAAATAAGTATACGTCATGGCCCGCCTTTGCCCATTCAAAAGCTACCGCATGACCGCCGTTTCCCGAACCAAGAACTGCAATTTTCATCCTTACCCTCCTTATTTTCCCATTTTTCCTTAAAATTTTTATGTACAGAGTAAAATAAATTACTCCGTACATTGATGATTGCTATATTATTTTTAGCTGAACATGAGACCGATGATTAAGAATCCTATGCAAGAAATGGCTGCTGCCACCAAGGCATAAGGAAGTTGTGTCTTCACGTGGTCGATATGGTCTGAACCTGAAGCCAGTGAAGATAAGATGGTGGTATCGGATAATGGGGAGCAGTGATCTCCAAAGCAACCCCCGCCCATAACTGCTGCGATGGTGGCATAGACGATGGGAGAAAGTTCTCCGCCTGTTGCCGCAAATGCCAAGGGCACACAGATGGGTGTCATGATGGCATAGGTTCCCCAAGAGGTTCCTGTAAAGAAGGAAATAATTGCACAAAGTATAAATGTGAGGACAATTAGGATTGCAGGAGTCATCCAGCTTTCTGTCGCCTTGATGATAAAATCAGCGGTTCCTAATTGCTTACTGATGGAGTTGATGCAATACGCCATTGCCAAAATCAGCATGGCTCCCATTACGCTCTTGATCCCCTCTACTGCCACATCCATCAATTCGTTTAACGTTCCCATCTTCTGAATCAACATGATGACAAACATATAGAAAACAGCCGCAATGAAGGACTCTAAGGTCTTTGCACTACCCATAATGACGTATGTACCTACGGTGATGCAGATAATGATGATGGCAGGCATAAAGAAGTTCAAGGCCAGATTAGCTCTTACCCCTTCATTGGGTTTGATCTTTTCCAACTCGCCACTCAAAAGAGGTCTTGCGTTGTCTGCAACGGGTTTTCCCTCTTCAAAAGCCCTTTTTTCCGCTTTTTTCATAGGTCCAAAGTCGGGAATAATGCCCAGTGCGATCAGTCCAACCATGATGATAGAAACGATTCCGTAGAAGTTGTAAGGCACCATTTTGATAACTGCTCCCATGGATGCATTGCTGTCTACGAATACCCCCAATCCTACCAGCAAACCTGCCATGTAGATGCCCCATGAGGAGAAAGGAATCAAAGTACAAATCGGCGCAGAAGTCGAGTCGCAGATATATGCCAATTTTTCTCTGGAAACTTTAGCCTTATCCGTGATGCCTCTCATTACGGTACCCACGTATAAAGGGCTGAAATAGTCGCTGAAGAAGATAAAGATACCCAATAACCATGCTATGACTTGCGCGCCTCGCTGCTTCAGGTTCTTTTTCCCTACCACCTCCGAGAATGCAGCAATAGCGCCTGACTTTTGAAACAATGCAACCAATATCCCGATGAATACTTCAATAGCAATGATCCAAATAAAGTCCGCATTTCCTAGCGCATTTTGTAAAATTTGTGATGTCCCATACACGATATTTTGCCCTGTAATAAGGATCCCCACCATAACACCGATAAAGATAGAAAACAAAGCGTTTCTGGTGACAAAAGCCAATACTAAAGCGATAACCGCCGGGGCTAAAGATAAAATTCCGAAATTTTCAGCCATAAGGAACTCCTTTCATTAAAAAAAATATAATTGCTTTTTTATATATTATATAGATAAGGCTTATTACATATGAGAAACGCCGAAGAATAAGATAAATTATAAAAGTTCAGCGTTCAAATTAAAGCATTATCTCTATAACCAACCTTATTTTGTCAGAAGACTCAGCGCTTCTTCTACAATCTCTTTTTTTCTGGCAAATTCTTTATCCCCTGCGAGTTGTGGGTTTCCTGTGGGATATGGGATGGCTTGTGCACCCGATATTCTGGGAGCTCCCACAGTCTTGGCGATGGGTGTTACCGTGCACACGTGCACAGCAGGAATCCCTGCCTTTTCAATTTGTTTTACAATCGTTGCACCGCAACGAGTACAGGTTCCTCAGGTGCTGGTTAACAGTACCCCGGACACTCCGTTTTCCAAAAGCAATTTACCAATTTCTTGACCCATTCGGGTGGCATCTGCTACAGAGGTAGAGTTCCCCGTGGTGGAAAGCATATAGTCGAAAATTCCACCGATGGATCCTTCCTTCTCTAACTGCCTCAACACATCTAACGGTGCCACTCGATTTGGGTCTTCATTGGCATAGACAGGATCGAATCCTGCATGCACGGACTCCCATTGTCCTTTTTCCAGCTTTTGGACTTCTTTAACCATATAGGATTTATAGAATTTAGCCGTAGCAGCAGGAAGGTGATCGGGATTACCCATGGGTACGATTCCACCCGTGGTACATAGCGCAATTTTTGCTTCCTTTAAGTTCTTGACTGGATTGGCGGGCGTTACCTTCTCATAGGTGGATATTTCCAACTCCGATTCAAACGCTTGCCCTTTGAGTTTTGATATGAGCATATCTACTGCACGATCTGCACCGTTTTTGTCTTTAAATACATTGACTCTCTGGCCCTTTGCAAAGTATAGTTCTTCGTTTGGGGTGCCAATTTTTTCACCTTTTAACAACTTATTGGCAAAGGAAGCCATTAGGGGTACGGCACTTCGAATCCCCGCCGCAGATTTTGCGACTTTTAATATATAGATGGACTTTTTATACATTTCAACTGCGGGATTTTCTTCATATAATCCCGTGATGGCCTCAATTTTTAATTGATCCTTGATACGTGCACAAACATCTCCACAAGCGATGCCAAATCTTCCGGCATTAAAAGCAGGTCCGGCAATAACCAGATCCGGGCAAAGAGACTTCACCATTTTACAGATGGTTTCCCCGGCTTCTTCCATGTTCTCCGCATAATAATTATCCCCACAGATGATGGTTGCTACGATTTCTGCATCCTTCAGGTGTGACACAAAAGCGTTGGCATTACCCACGGGACCTTCTTTTAAAATCGGTTCTTGATAAGCCATTTCTTCACCACCGATCTGACCGAAAAATTGATTGGTGTAAAAGACGATTTTTTTATTACTCATAAAAGACTCCCTTCTTTGCCCCTAAACAGTTACCGCACTGAGCTTAATATTACCCTGGAGGTTATGACTGCCTATGATTCCATGGATTTCTACCAAAAGACTTCCATCCTGTTGAATAGAATCCACATTGCCTCCTGTAACTCGCTCGATCTCTTTTAAATTGCCCAGCACTCTCTCCATGGGGGGGAGCAAGATGGTAGCGTTGCTGTTTCCTGTGGATACGATTGCATTTGCCTCATTGACGCTGTCCGGCAAGGATTCAGACATGCCGTCAACACCTGCATCCTCATTTGTAATGATTACCGTTTTAATACCGCTATCCTCTAACCCTTTACACGTAAGCATTAAATCCGTGGTAGGATTTCCAAATCCCTCTTGAGAGATGATAGCTCCCTCCGCTCCCAACATCTGAACATTTTTAACAGATAGCATGGTGTTTCTGAATTTCTCCTTTAAGGTGACCATCAATGGATTTAAGACGATTCCCATAAAGTTGATATCTACGCCGTGTCTTTCCAGTAAAGATTTGATTACCGCATTGTTTTGATGATGGTACGTTGTGGTTTTTGAGCCGGGCGAAACGCAATTTCCGCTGATGATGGCACCGTCCAAAGCCTCCAAGGGTGAAATGATGGTAGGAACCATCAGCTTTGCATCTCTGCCGTAAAAGTAAGTGTCGTGTAGGAGACCTTGGGCCATGCAATTATAGATGTAGGCTACCTTCGGCAACTCCGGGAATTGACTATACTTTTCTCCAATGGGAGGCCACTCGTAAGAAATAGATTCATAGGTTTCGTTGTCCAAAGCGATTTTGCCAATATAGTTGGCCATTTTGATACCTGCCTCTCGCACTAGCTCTTCATGCTCGTGCTGATCTACACCGTCCCTTTTCGTGATGCTCATTACAATATTGTTGGTCTTAGAAAATATAGTGTACTCCGCTCCGGGGCCACTCATGTCGATGAGACCTTCTTGAAAACCAACGATAGGACCGGTGCTGACCACCGCGCAACCTTTTAAGGCATACGTGATTCCGGTGCCGGCTGCTTCCATGGTTTCACCGAAGATTCCGGGAAAAACTTCTCCTGCCACCTTCGCTCTGGGCTCTATCACATCCTTTACAGGCAAAATTCTGGCCGACTCCCCCGGTTTTGCCAGATCAAAAGAAACACTCCTCACCCTCTTATCTTCCAAAACAACTTTTTCCAGCTGCCCTTTCATTAAATATAATTTACCGCTTTCAATCTTTTCTTGTTGATCAAAAACAATGTCTTTAATAATAATTTCTCTAATTTCAAGTTTCATATGGCTTCTCTTTCTTTAAAATTAATATAAAGTAATTAATTCAAACTTGGGCTTAATATTACTAGGTACAAGTTTGTATCTTGAATTTAATACTTTTTATATAGAGCAAATACCATGCCAGAATATTTAGATTATATATTATCCCGTAAAACGTTGAAATTACAAATAATTTTTTCAACTTACCTGATATTAAAAATGAAAACAAAAAATAAACGCCAAATATTTGTCTATAATTTTAGCATACCGACAAATATTTGGCGTTTTATAAAAAAGGTGACGTCGCCCGCAGTTTTAAGCGGTAACCTTTTTTGATATTCCGTCAGTATCGTCAAGGACGATATTTCCTTCATAATAAAAAGCGACAATATCCTGTCGCCTATTCATTTCATTTTTTACTTATTTTACAATTCTCATCAAATTTGAAATTTGTTCATCTTATAGGCCAAAGTTTGTCTGGGGATTCCCAGCAGCTCAGCGGCTTTTGTTTTATTTCCTCTGGTGCGTTCCAAGGTGCTTCGAATCAACCGTTTTTCCGTTTCCTCCAAAGTTTCCTTGAGGTTTAAATTATCTGCTGTAACAAAAGAGTCATTGTTTGTAAGGGATTTACCCACATCCCCTCTTCCGATTCGACGAATTTCTATGGTCTTATTTACATGATCAGAAGTATAAATTTTATCGTAAACATAAGCGGGAAGCAATTGAATGGTCAGACAAGATTCTTCACTGATGCTGACCATGGACTCAATCACATGCTTTAATTCTCTTACATTTCCATCCCAAGAATACTCAAGGAAGAATTCTTTTAAATCTTTATGAATCTTAGTTACTTTTTTATTGTAGATTAAGTTTGATTCTCGAATATAGTGTTCTAAATAAAACTCGATGTCATCCTTTCTTTCTCTCAACGGAATCAATTGAATGATTCCGCTGGAAAGTCTATAGAACAAGTCTTTTCGTAGAATTTGCTTTTCTATAGCCGTAATGGGATCCTCGTTCATGGCTGCAATTACCTTTACATTAACCTTTTTTTCTACGTTGGATCCTACCGGTCGAAAGGTTCCATCCTGCAAGACTCTTAAAAGCTTCCCCTGCACATGATAGGGCAGTGAGTTAAGCTCGTCCAGAAAGAAAATCCCTCCATCCGCCTCTTCAAAGAGGCCTTTTCGATTTTCAGCACCCGTGTATGCACCTTTGGAGGTACCAAATAAAATGGATTCTATCAGACCCTCCGGTACAGAGGCACAGTTCTGAACCACCCTCTTCTTCTTTGGTACGCCACTGTAATCCATCATGGCCTGTGCAAACAATTCCTTTCCCGTGCCTGTTTCCCCGTAGATCAAGGTGGGCTGGGGAGTAGTAGCAAGGAATTTTGCTCTTTCAATATTTTTTAACATCTGAGGATTTTGTGTCAAGATAATATCAAAGCTGATGTCCTCTATACCTTTTGAAGGGTATTCCGTAATCTCCTGCAAATCCTCCGTAAACTCTGTTGATTTAGAGTTTTCCAGATTATCTATGGTAGTGATATCCTTGGCGATTTCCGCCACTCCTACAATCTGCCCTTCTCTGATAATCGGCATTGTTACATTGTGAGTACAAAAATATTTTCCTTTATAATCTACAAATTTTTGAAACCGCTTTACCACGATTTCTCCTGTAGTCATACATTTTACTATAGAGCTTGTTTCTTTATTGATATATGGATATACCTCAAAAAAATTTCGGTTTACGTAGTCATTGTTGATTCTTTCGTTGGGCTCTCCCATGTGCTGATCGAACCTAGATTGATATACAATGGTATAATCCCTGCTTACTACAAATAGATAATCAATACTGTTCAGCTTCAAATTTCCAAAGTTAATCACCCAATGACCTCCATTCTAAAATTTCCTCTTACACCAAGCTCCTCTGGGGCCCTTGATTACGTTTTATCCTATGCCAACAATACTAGACTAATATAGGTTAATCCCTATTATAAACAGAAAGAATTCAATCAGCAACAATGAATTTTGGGAAGTTTAATACTTATAATAAAATAGAGCCACGAATACATCGCAGCTCGTACAAAACAGTCAGACTGTTTTTCTTTTATTTTAAAATTTACGGATCGGAGAGGGGCATTACATCATGCCGCCCATGCCTCCCATACCGCCCATTCCGCCGCCCATTGGTGGCATCATTGGCTCGTCTTTTTTGGCATCTACTACGCCGGCTTCTGTGGTCAACAGCATTGCAGATGCAGATGCTGCGTTCTGTAATGCGGATCTAGTAACCTTAGCTGGGTCTACGATTCCAGCACCGATCATGTCCTCATACTTTTCATTGGATGCGTTGAAACCTACGCCAACAGCACTCTTAATGACTTCCGCTACTACAACAGATCCTTCAAATCCCGCATTTTCAGCAATCTGTCTTACAGGCTCTTCTAACGCTCTCACGATGATAGCCGCACCGGTCTTTTCATCCCCGGCAAGAGATTCATGGTATTTCTTAACCGCAGGAATAGCGTTAACCAATGCAACACCACCTCCGGAAACGATTCCTTCTTCTACAGCCGCTCTTGTAGCATTTAAAGCGTCTTCGATTCTCAATTTTCTTTCCTTTAACTCTGTCTCTGTGGCAGCACCTACCTGAATTACAGCCACACCGCCGGAAAGTTTAGCAAGTCTTTCTTGTAATTTTTCTTTGTCGAATTCAGAAGTAGTTTCTTCTGCCTGAGCTTTAATTTGTGCTACTCTTGCAGCGATATCTGACTGCTCACCGGCACCATCTACGATTACTGTGATTTCTTTATTTACTTTTACAGTGTTTGCAGTTCCCAGCATATCTAAAGTAGCTTCTTTGATGTCGTATCCAACTTCTTCAGAAATTACTGTGGCACCTGTGAGGATTGCGATATCTTCCAGCATAGCTTTTCTTCTGTCACCGAATCCGGGAGCTTTTACAGCTACACAATCAAAGGTTCCTCTTAACTTATTAACAACCAATGTTGCTAAAGCTTCCCCTTCGATATCTTCTGCAATGATCAAAAGCTTTCTGCCCTGCTGAACGATCTGCTCTAAGATTGGCAGTAAATCCTGAATACTGGAAATCTTCTTATCTGTAATCAGAATGTAAGGGTTGGAAATGACTGCTTCCATCTTTTCTGTGTCTGTTACCATATATGCGGACAGGTATCCTCTATCAAACTGCATACCTTCTACTACTTCCAAAGTAGTTCCCATAGATTTAGACTCTT
>CAZOSB010000030.1:0-27752 GCA_964582545.1 uncultured Anaerovorax sp. | reverse complement strand
ATGCTTTTTCAAGCTTTTCGGCTGTTTTTTGTTTAGTTAAGTGTCAAACTCCCGGTTTGTACGGTGCCAAGGAAGCCCTATCTTACATTCAAAAGCTAAATTTTCCCATATCGGAGGTGGCTTTTGATAAGGCCCTAAGTGCATCTGTTTAAAAAAATTGAAAGGACAAACTTTATACTTTGTCCTTTTTTTGTTGGCTATAAAGTAAAAGTATGATATACTACATTTAATCCAAAGCCAAAATGTGGCAAAAATTGAAAGGACAATGGTCATATGGAAATACTGAAAATTGCCTTTGTAGCCTTACTTTGTATGCCAATATTGTACATAGGATTTATCATGTTTTCAAAGCTTATCGATGAGTACCTGAACAAAGCAAAGTAGGAGACAGAATGAAAAAAGGCTTATTTATTACCTTTGAAGGTCCGGATGGGTCAGGTAAAACTACACAGATTCACCTGCTGAAGGAGTATTTAAAAAAAAGAGGATATGATGCCGTCATTACCAGAGAACCCGGTGGAACCAGAATCAGTGAGAAGGTTAGAACCCTCATTCTAGATAGGGACAACCGAGAGATGGATAGCCTAACAGAAGCGTTGCTATACGCTGCATCTAGGGCACAGCACGTATCTGAGTTAATCATTCCAAACTTGGAGAAGGGGATTACGGTGATCTGTGACAGATTCATGGATTCCAGTATCGCATATCAAGGTTACGGGAGAAAGTTGGGCGAGCAGGTGCAGGTCATAAATGAATATGCAGTAAAGGGCATACATCCCAATCTCACCTTTTTTTTGAAAGTACCTCCTCACATCGGTAAATCAAGAATCAAGACAGAAGAATTAGACCGGTTGGAAATGGAAAAGATTCAATATCATAACGATGTATACGAAGGATATCTAGATTTGGAACGAAAACATCCAAATCGAATTGTCCCATTGGATGGAACTAAAACCATTGAGCAAATTAATCAAACAATTATAGCGCATATTGATAAGATTCTCTTTGAGAGGCAGTTATGAAAAGTTTAGAAGAACGACTTCTATCATATTGCTTAAATAACAAGGTATCTCATGCATATATACTTGAAGGAATTGATCAAAAGAAAAAACTCGAAATAGTTAATGGTTTCCTCAAAAGATTACTAATTGAAGGCATAAACAGTGAAGCGAAAATAGATCATGGTAATCACGAGGATATCTTTTATGTTGAGGCAGAGGGAAACTCTGTAAAGGATGAATCTATAGAAGAGCTCCAAAGTCGCATTAGAAAAAAACCAAGCGGTGGAGGTAGAAACATTGTTATCGTAAAGGATGCGGATAAGATGACCCTAAGGGCACAGAATAGGCTGCTTAAAACCTTGGAAGAGCCCATAGGAGACACGGTGTTAATTTTATTGTCGGAGAATATCCAGCATTTGACTGAGACGATTCGATCTAGGTGTACCATACTCCGTGCATCAGGAGAAGAACTAACCTTTGATCAGGAGTGGATGGAGTTTGCTTTGGAAGTGGAAGACCGAATCTTGAGCGGCCATAGCTTTAGTGAGATTGCAGAAAGAATTAACGGAAGAGTAAGCGAGAAAAATCATGCCTATATATTCTTAGATTGTCTTGAAAAATGGTATAGAGATATTCTGATGTATGATTTTATAGGTATCCAGAGGAACCATTTTTCTGATGACTTAAGTCATGTGTTACGCGAAAAAACCATTTTATATAAAAGAGAAAAGATTTATAGCATAATTAATAGTATTGAAGAGGCCAGATTAGATTTAAACAGAAATATAAATACGATTTATGCTTTGAAAAAATGCATATTAAAAATCGGAGGATGATAGCATGATAAAAGTTGCAGGAATTAAGTTTAAAAAAGCAGGAAAAGTCTACTATTTTGATCCGGATAACCTTGACATAGTGCAAGGAACCAACGTTATTGTAGAAACAACACGTGGCTTGGAGTTTGGTATTGCTACACGTGGCATTATTGAAGTTTCTGAAAAGGATGTTGTGTTTCCTCTAAAGAAGATTATTAGAATTGCCACTGGGGAAGATATAGCACAAAACAAAGAAAATATTAAGAAAAAGGCGAAAGCTCTAGACCAATGTCAAGAAAAGATTAATAAACATAACTTGGATATGAAATTGATTGATGTTGAGCATACTTTTGATAACAGTAAGATTATTTTTTACTTTACCTCTGATGGGCGTGTGGACTTTCGAGAGTTGGTCAAAGATTTGGCCGGCGTATTTAAAATGAGAATAGAGCTGAGGCAAATTGGTGTCAGGGATGAATCCAAGATGGTTGGTGGCATCGGTACCTGTGGCAAGGGTCTTTGTTGTCACACTTGGCTTCCTGAATTTGAGCCTGTATCTATAAAAATGGCAAAAGTACAAAATCTTTCTTTAAATCCAACTAAAATTTCAGGTATTTGCGGAAGGCTCATGTGTTGTCTTAAGTTTGAAAATGAAATATATGAAGAATTAAGAAAAGGGATGCCTGACATTGGAGAAAAGATATTAACACCCGATGGTATGGCTATGGTGATGGATTCTAATATCCTTGAAAATAAAATTAAAGTTAGAATGATTATCGAGGAAAAAACTGCTGATAAGCAAGAAAAATTAGGGACTGAATTGAGTATTTATAAAAAAGAAGAAATCAAGAGAACAGACACAAAGAACAAAAATCATAAAAGCTTAGAGGATATAGATGAAGCCTTGTTGGATGAAATCAAGGATCTTTTAAAGGAATAATCAATAAAAGAGAAACTACTGTCAGGTAAGTTTCTCTTTCTGTAATAAGGGGGCGACCCTATTTTAAGTTTAAGTAAAGCTACTTTATTTAAAGTTGCTGTAATTCATTAATGCAATCAGCACATACGTTTTTATCATGAATTCTTTTTACGTTTTTTGCGTTACCACAAAAAACACAAGCGGGCTCATATTTTTTAAGTAAAATGTAATCGCCATCAACGTAAATCTCTATGGGATCTTTAATTTCGATATTTAATGTTCTTCTTAATTCAATAGGCAAGACAATACGTCCTAATTCGTCAACTTTTCTCACAATACCGGTTGCTTTCATAGTTTCTCCCTCTCTTTTAATTCACGCAATAAAAGTATTACCTAATTTTAACATTTAAAAAAAATAAAGTCAACGTGAAAATGCTCATTTTTTCAATAAATTTTTAAGAGAAGTCAAAGCATTTATAAGGTTTGTAATCGCTGTAGCTTTATTTTGATTGCCTTTTATTGAGTCGGCAACTAAACCTACAGCTTCAGTGATATTGGTCACTACTCCATCTATTTCTTTGGTTTTTTCGGCAGCAACTTCAGAAACTGTATTAACATCTTGCAAAATTTTTAAAGAGGTTTTTAATAGAGGGATTAAATTTTTAATAAAGATGATAGCATAAAGTAGTAAGATAATTATCAGTATTCCTATCATAAAATATCCCAGTTCCCATAAAGTAAAGGTCAGCGACATATTCATAATTTTATCCTTTCTGTAAGTGAAATAATTCAATTTATTGATTATTATATATTATCACCCACTATTTGAGAAAATTCAACATTTTTTTGTGATTTATGAATATGAATATTAATAAAAGTAACAAAAGTGAAAGAACGCAAATCTATTTAATCATTGATTCATTGGAAAAACCATAAAATAAAGGTAACTCTAAAGGAGGAATGGTGCAAGGATGAACTACATTTGGGCGATCATGTTGATTACGGGTGTTATCTTTTCTATACTGAACGGAAGACTACCAGAATTCAGTGAAGGGCTTTTAAGTGGGTGCTCGGATGCAATCTATTTTGTTATCGGCATTGCAGGAATTATGGCTGTATGGTCGGGATTAATGAATATCGCAAAAACAAGCGGGCTTATTGATATTATCGCATCCATTACATCTCCACTAATGAGGTTCTTATTTCCTCAGGGAGTAAGGAGCGAGACGGCTACCATGATGCTCATGAGCTTTACTGCAAATTTGTTTGGTGCGGGTAACAGTGCAACTGTCTTTTCCATCAAAGCCATGGAAATGTTGGATGAGGAGAATCGCTTCGGTGAAAATGCCAGTAATGCAATGTGCATGTTTATGGGAGTAAGCATGTCTATGATTCAATTGGTTCCCATCACAGTCATTAAAATACGAAGCGATGCAGGGTCCACCGATCCCACCAGTATTATCGTCCCTTCCATCATTGCGGGGGGAATCTCTTTGGTAGTATCGGTACTACTCTGTAAGTTGTACGAGAGGAAAAGAACTCATGAATGAAATATTAAGCCTTGTTTCCCTCTTGTTTATTCCAGCCTTAATTACATTTATATTGATCTTTGGTATGATTAAAAAAGTTCCGGTGTATGATGATTTTATAGTAGGGGCGAAGGAAGGTCTGAATACTGCCATAGGAATAGTACCATTTATTATTGGAATTTTTATTGCCATACGGGCAATGACATCTTCAGGAGCGATGGAATTTTTGGAAAAAATGATGTCTCCAGTATTGAAGTTGCTGAAGATACCAGAGGAGTTGACTTCGTTGATATTGCTAAGACCTATTTCTGGCAGCGGATCATTGGTAGTAATTGAAGAGATCATTCAGAAAAATGGAGCGGATTCTTTTATTGGAAGAGCTGGATCGGTAATGGTCGGAAGCTGCGAGACTGTTTTTTATGTTTTGGCTATTTACTTCGGTGTAACGGCTGTAAAAAATATGCGTCATGCACTGCCGGTAGGTATCTGGGGGTATGTGATCAGCGTAATTGCATCAGTTTTAGTTTGCTTGTATATTTAAGAAACTTATGGGCATACTCACACTAGGAGAAAAAGCGCTGACTTATTATGTTTTGCCCCCCTCAGTATGAAACAGAAGCCTTTTTCTCTTTAATTTTTATTCTATAATTTAATGAAGTCCGAAGGTCTTTATTCTATATTTGACTGCAATTGGATCTTTCAGATTGTAGCCGAAACCCACATGGTTATTTATACCAAAATGTGTTGTATTTTTAATATATTACTCATCTTTACTCTCTTATTAACATGATAATTTTTTAAAATAAGATATTTTTCTCATAAAAGTTAGTATTTTAAAATATTCTCATTGAAAAGTGTGATTAATGAATGTATACTATCATAGGATGTTTTGAAAATGCATTAAGATTTTAAGATAATTAGAATAAATGGGAGAAAAATTGTGTCAAAGTTTCTGGTAAAAAAAAGTGGTGCGCTATTCGGAGAGGTCACCATCAGCGGATCAAAAAATGCTGTCCTGCCAATTATGGCTGCTACCTTGTTAACGGATGATATATGTGAACTTTATGATGTACCTCGACTAAAAGATGTAGAGGTTATGTTGAAGCTTTTGCATTGTGCTGGGACAGAAATTATGGAGCATAAGGACTCGAACACTTTAAAGGTACAGACAGGAGTGGATATCCGCCAGGAAATTCCCAGAGACTTAGCCAGTAAAATGAGGGCATCCATTCTACTCATGGGTCCGATACTGGCAAGAAAAGGGAGGGCAAAACTTCCTCTTCCGGGAGGATGTTCCATAGGGGCTAGACCCATTGAGCTTCATCTAAAAGGATTTAAAGCTTTAGGTGCGGTAATTGAGGAAGGTCCAGACTTTGTAGAGGCAAAAGCGGATAAATTGATAGGTTGTGATATCTATTTGGATTTTCCAAGTGTTGGTGCTACGGAAAATATTATGATGGCGGCCGTTTTGGCTGAAGGGGTAACAATCATAGAGAATTCTGCGCAGGAACCTGAAATCGTAGATTTGGCTAGTTTTCTAAATAAAATAGGAGCTAAGATAAAAGGGGCTGGCACGGATACCATAAAAATAGAAGGTGTTAAGGAGCTTCATGGGGCAAAGCATACCATCATTCCGGACAGGATAGAGGCGGGAACCTTTATGGTGGCGGCTGCTATCACCCGTGGGGATGTGCTTATTAAAAATGTTGTTCCGGATCATATTAGACCCTTAATTGCTAAGTTGAGAGAATGTGGAGTGGGGATTGAAGAGCAGGATGAAGAAATCAGGGTTACGGGCAAAAATGTAGATTTGGTTGCCACTGATATCAAAACCCTACCCTATCCAGGATTCCCAACGGATATGCAGCCACAATTCATGGCGCTTCTCACCACGGTGACAGGAGAAAGCAAGGTCATAGAAAATGTTTTTGAAAACCGTTACATGCATATCAATGAATTGAGGAAGATGGGGGCCAATATCACCTATGAGGGACGTAGCGCTGTTATTAGACCCAATGCCCATTTGACAGGTGGTAAGGTCATCGCCACGGATTTGAGAGCGGGTGCCGCCTTAGTTTTGGCAGGTTTGCTGGCTGAAGAGCAGACGGAAATTTCAGATATTTACCATATAGAGAGAGGTTATGAGGATTTTATTGAAAAATTTTCAGCCTTAGGAGCCGAAATTATAAAAATCAATGAATAACTGATAAAATTTTTGGTCATTACAATACTTCTATCCCACTATAATAATGGGATAGAATTTTTTTATAATCAAACCCTTCCTTTGCCATGCCGCTGGCACCCCATTGACTCATTCCAACTCCATGACCGTAACCGTAAGTAGTAAAGGTTAAGCGGTTTTCTGTTATGGCTACATCAAAATTGGAGGAGGGTAGAGCAAACATAGCACGTGCCTCTTTCCCGGTCAGGTAAAGACTTCCCAACTGAAGATCTTCAACAACGCCACCTTCGCTTTTTTTCAATACTTTTACCGTATCGCTATTCATGCTTGCAATGTCAAACTTAGCTGCATATTTGGTCAAATCTATTTCCTTAGTGGTACTGGTATGGGGTGACTCACTTTCAAAGGGGCTTTCTACACTTCTCAAATAAGGGACGGCAGCTACAAATACGTCTTCTGAGTTTTGTGTTTTTCCTCCACTGGATGAATGAAACAAAGCCTGCTCAACAAGTGCCCCTTCATAAAACATCAATTGTGACTTTGTACTATTGACGGCCTCCTCTATCCTTTGCCAGCCGGAATTCATCCATTCAGAAGAATTGATTTTTTCTAATTCCTTTGGACTTTTATACACTTGACAATGGGTATCATCACAGACGGGTGCTGTGGGATGCGTTGGGTTTCCGGCACCTGCAGAACGTATTAACTTTGAAAGGGAGTAGGTTCTGGCCGCTACTGCTTGGGCTTTTAATGCCTCCATGGGAAAAGAAGAGGGCATTTCGCAGGCCACCACACCCATTACATACTCTTCAAAGGGAATGGACTCTGTTTTGCCGGTTTTACTCCGATACACCTGAATTGAAGGTATCAATAAATCCTCCTTTGAAACAAGCAGAGGAGTGGGCGATTTTTCTGCTGTATCACGGCTTTCAATAATCTTTAGATTTGGTAAGGATAATGGCAAATTTGTGTTGACCTTGGGGTCTACGGTGGGGGCAATAGAAGGTGAGTAAAAGTATATTACTCCCGGCAAGAGTATCAAAGAAAATATAGCTACGAAAAGTAACACAGGGAAAAAGCTTGTCTTCCTTATGTACTCATGGTTTACTATGACTCTATAAAAAGTATTATTTGTTTCCATTTAATTCATCTCCTGTACCTTAAAATTATATGTTTTTAAAACAATATCATTCTAAGAAAAAGGAAAAGCACCAATTTTTTTGGTGCTTATGAAAATAAATTAAATGAAGCATTGCAAATTCTCATGGCATCTGGACTTAATGAGAACAATTGTGATGTAATATAAAAGTGAAGCAGAGTTCTTTGAGGCTTTATCCAGAGATGATTTCTCCGCCTTCTAGTATTTCGTCCGTCTTATCATCTAGTATTTTTTCATATTCTGCAAATATGGCATCCTTTATTTTATTTCTGGTTTCGGATACCAGTGGATGTGCAATATCCCTAAAATCCCCTTCCCCCATCTTTCTGCTCGGCATTGCGATAAATAATCCATTTTGACCTTCAATAATCTTAATGTCGTGTACCACAAACTCATCGTCAAAAGTTACTGATACAACCGCTTTCATCTTGCCATCATCATTTACTTTCCTTACCCTAACATCAGTGATATTCATAATGAAACACCGTCCTTTCGAATCTTTTGCTAGATTATTCAGCTATTGTCATCATTATACATTAAATAACAATATTTTACAAGCTTTTTTTGAAAACTCTGAGCAGTCTGACAAATCAACGTTTTTAAGAATTAGTTTTATTGATACCTTGTTGTTTTGGGTATAATATACATAAAGTTACGGTGCATACAATTACACTTTTTAGATTGTAACAATAAATGCTTCTATGTTATAATATAAAAGCATGGTGTAAATGTTTTTATATTATAAATTTGAAGTGCCATGCGAAAATTTCGACAGAGTCGAAAACGCATATGGCAATTCATAATATATTTGCTTACAAATATATTATGAATTAAAAGCATGGAGTAAAAGCTTGGAGCAATGCAACAGTTAAAGTTAGGGAGGAAAATGCTGGATGCTAAATTTATCAAATTACAGGCACATACATTGTATTGGAATCGGTGGGATAGGTCTGAGCGCAATAGCGGAAATTCTGATTACCAGAGGTTATGTGGTCACAGGCTCAGATATGAAGGAAAGTGAAATCACAGATAGATTGATTGCAATGGGTGCAACTGTATATTTGGGTCACAGAGACAAAAATATTCTGGGAGCAGATTTAATTATCTATTCGGCTGCGGTTTCTCCCGATAATCCGGAGATGAGGAAGGCCTTGGAGGATGGTGTTCGGGTAGTCAGCAGGGCAGAGGCCTTAGGGGCACTGATGCAGGATTACTGCAATAGCATTGCCGTTTCGGGAACCCATGGAAAGACAACTACTACATCCATGATATCCATAATTTTGGAAAATGCAGGAAAAGATCCCACTATTTTAGTAGGTGGAAATTTAGCGGAAATCAATGGCAATGTAAAAATCGGTGAAAGTCCTTTCTTCGTAACGGAAGCTTGCGAATATATGGATAGCTTTTTAAGCTTAAAACCCACCATTGAAATAATATTGAATATTGATTCTGATCATCTGGATTACTTTAAAGATATAGATCACATTGTAAAATCCTTTAACGACTTTGCTCAATTAGTACCTCAGAATGGTGTCTTAATCGCTTATGAGGCCAATCCTTTTGTGAAAAGCATCTTAGAAGATTTAAATAAAAATGTAATTACTTTTGGTTTCAATAAACAATGTGATTACTATGTGACGGATATTCATTTTAATTCTTTCGGAATGCCGGAGTTTCGAATTCACCATGATGATGAGCCCCTCTGTGAAATGCACTTGTCTGTGCCGGGTGAGCATAACATTGCTAATGCCTTAGCATCCTTTGCATGTTGTCATTACTTAGGGGTAAACATCGATGATATCGTCGATTCTCTGGAAGCCTTTACAGGAACCCAGAGGCGTTTTGATGTAATCGGAATCACTAAAAACGACGTCAAGGTAGTGGACGATTATGCACATCACCCCACAGAAATTAAGGCCACTCTAAATGCAGCCCAAAAAATACCTCATAATCATATCTGGTGTTTATTTCAACCACATACGTATACCAGAACCATGGCTTTATTCGAAGACTTTGCAGAGTCCTTCGCATGCGCTGATAAAATAATCATGGCTGAAATTTATGCTGCCAGAGAAAAGAACATCCATAAGATCAGTTCAAAGGAGTTGGTAGCAAAGATTAAGAAAAGCCATCCCAATAAAGAAGTTTATTATTTTGGAAGCTTTGAGGAAATTGCAAATTTTGTTATTAACAATTGTGATGACAATGATTTAGTAATTACCATGGGGGCAGGAGACATCTACAAAGTAGCAGAGATGATTTTAGAAAGAGACAGAGACAATCAGTAAAGTCATTAAAAAAAGATGAAACTCAAATTTAAATGTCCGTATATCTTAAAGGAGAAATTATGTCCACAAAGTTAAGGGAATATGAAGCCGTAGAGCAAAAGAGGCGAGAAATTAATATAGCTCACTTGGAAAGGGGCGTAAGATTTATTGATCTTCGTTCCGCATATATCGATGAATCCGTAGAAATTCAAGCAGGAGCAGTGATTTATCCGGGTGTTATATTAGAAGGAAATACCACGATTGGAAGGAATTGTATTATTGGACAAAACTCCAGAATTGTGAATTCTATAATTGGTGAGGAAACTGAAGTCCAGTGTTCGGTTATATTGAATAGCATCATTGGCACAAATACCAACGTAGGTCCTTTTGCTTACATTAGACCTGATTGTAACATAGGAAATCATGTAAAGATTGGTGATTTTGTAGAGATAAAAAATTCCACAATGAAAGATGGGGCAAAGGCATCCCATCTCACTTATGTAGGGGACTCAGAAGTGGGTGAAAACGTAAATTTAGGTTGCGGCGTAATTTTTGTAAATTACGATGGAAAGAAGAAGCACCGCTCTGTGGTAAAAGACGGTGCCTTTATCGGTTGTAATACAAATATTGTTTCGCCTGTAACCATTGAAGAAGGTGCCTATGTTGCGGCGGGTACCACCGTTACCAGAAATGTTCCGTCAGGGGCACTTTGCGTTGGTCGGGTAAAAGATAAGAACATAGAAGGCTGGGTGAAGAAGAAGGAAACGCAAGAGTAATCATCTAGCAATGTTATAGGAAACACAGAAAGGAAAAGGTGGAAAAATGAAAAATGGAGTCTTTACAGATTTCAAAATTTTTGCAGGAAATGCCAATACAGAGTTGGCAGCTGAAATTGCGGGTATAATGGGAAAACCTTTGGGAAAAGCAACTGTGAGCAAATTCAGCGATGGAGAAATTTCAGTCAGCTTGTGGGAGACCGTTAGAGGGATTGATACATATGTAGTTCAATCTACCTGTGAACCTGTAAATGATAGTCTTATGGAACTGTTAATCATGATTGACGCTATGAAAAGAGCCTCTGCAGGAAGAATTAATGCAGTGATACCTTATTATGGTTATGCGAGACAAGACAGAAAGGCAAAAGCCAGAGACCCCATAACGGCAAAGCTTGTAGCAGACCTACTCTGCGCTGCGGGAGCAGACAGAGTGGTGACTATGGACCTCCATGCAGCTCAAATACAAGGATATTTTAACATTCCTGTGGACCATCTTTTGGGAATTCCCATACTTGTTAAATATTTTAGGGAAATGAAGTTGGACAACCCGGTCATCGTCTCGCCGGATCATGGAAGTGTTACTAGAGCCAGAAATATGGCACACCCCTTGGATGCACCTATCGCCATTGTAGATAAGAGAAGACCGAAAGCCAACGTTTCAGAAATAATGAATATCATTGGAGATATTGAAGATAAAAATGTCATCTTGGTAGATGATATGATCGATACGGCAGGGACCATCTGCAATGCTGCCAATGCATTGAAGGAATTGGGAGCCAGAGAGGTTTATGCATGCTCTACCCATCCTGTTCTTTCGGGACCGGCAATTGAGAGAATTGAGGCTTCAGCCATAAAAGAGTTAGTGCTTCTCAACACTATTCCGGTAAAGAGTGAGAAGCACATTGAAAAGATTAAAATGCTTTCTGTAGCGCCTTTATTTGCGGAAGCCATGATTAGAATTTTTACAAATGATTCCATCAGCAAATTGTTTAACTAGGAGAGACTATGTACATTATCGTGGGTTTGGGAAATCCGGGGAAAAAATATGAAAATACCAAGCACAATGTAGGGTTTATGGTACTGGATTATTTAAGTGAAAAACATGGGATTAAAATCAATAAGATCAAGCATAAGGCATTGGTGGGGGAGGGTAACCTCTCCGGCCAAAAGGTATTATTTGTGAAACCACAAACCTATATGAATTTAAGCGGTAATAGTGTTCGTGAGCTTTTATCCTACTACAAAGAAGATGTGGATAAGCTCATCGTCATTTACGATGATATCGACATTCCCATGGGTAGCTTGCGCATCAGAAAAAAGGGCAGTGCCGGCACCCATAATGGAATGAAATCCATCATCTATGACATACAGAGTGATCAGTTCTCCAGAATTAGAATTGGCATTGGTGGAGATAACAAGGGTGACTTGGCTGGCTATGTCATCGGCGGCTTCCATAAGGAGGATTTTGGGAAAATCCGAGAGGCCGTAAACAATGCTGCACTTTCTGTGGAATGTATCCTTGAAAAAGGAATAGATGTTGCCATGGGAACATACAATATTACTGCCAAAGCAGGGCAGCAGAGCGAAGAAAAACAGGAATAAATACTCGAAGGAGATTGCTCTATTGAAATTTGAAAGTATTAAATCTTTAGCTGAAAGAAGCAGAGAAAGTTTTCATATCTCAGGTGTTTCGGAAGGACGAGCTATGCCATTGGTAAGCCTGATCCTGGAGGAAAGAAAAACTCAGTGCCTGATTATTACTGCAGATGAATCTAAAGCACGGTCTTTATCCAAAGACTTGGCTTTTTTTTGTAATCAAAAAATATATGTTTTGCCTGAAGAGGAGCAGCTTTTAGTCACCTATGATGCTAAGAGTCATGGAGAGCTAAATGAGCGTTTGGCTGCGCAGAAGGCACTGCTGTCAGGGGAACGTTGCATCATCATTGCTCCCGCAACCGCCGCTGTCAAGAGAATTGCTCCCCATGCGTCCTTTTCCAATCACAGCTTAACCATATCCGTGGGGGATAGACTTGGAATGGACGAACTGAAGAGCAGGTTAGTATCCATGGGATATGAAAGAGCCGTTTATGTGGAAGCAAAAGGTCAGTACAGTATCCGAGGGGGAATTGTAGATATTTTTACTGCCGACGTAGAGAATCCTGTACGCTTAGATTTTTTTGGCGATGAGCTTGACTCCATAAGATCTTTTGAAATAGAATCCCAGAGATCTATCGAAAACATGAATACCTTAGACATCTTTCCCGCGGAGCAAATGGTACAGGACAAAGCGGTTTTTCAACGGGCCATGGATAAAATTTTGTTTGAATATGAATCCTACAGCAAAGAAGCGGAGGGGGAGAGAAAAGAAAAGATCTTAGAGCGGAAGAATCAGCTTTTAGATCATATAGAACACCTGACAAATGTGCAGCTCTTAGAAAATTATATTCATTATTTTTATGAAAAGCCTGAGTTTATATGGGATTATATGGAAGATCAAGGGTTTATGGTATTTGACGAACCTGATCGTATAAAAGAAACTTTAAATTTAAGAGAGACAGAACTAAAAAACGACTTTGAACATCTATTAGAAAAAGGTTATCTAATTCCTTATGATTATCAAATCTGTAATAAAGTGGATGATTTAAAAAAAGCGTTTGATAAAAGAATGTCAATTTTCTTTACAGCTTTTCCAAAGAAGCTTACAGAGCAAGGAAGGATCCATCGAGAAATTGCTGTACAGAGCAAGCAGGCACCGGTGTATAACGGAAAGATGGACTTCTTGGAAACGGATCTAAAGAGGTTTGTAAAAGCCGATTATCAAATCACCTTGGTTTGCTCCACAGAAGATCGCGTTGAAAACATGAAGAGCTTTGTTGACCACTGTGGTCTTACGGGAAAAATCAGCTTAAGACAGGGTTCTCTTTCTTCGGGGATGGAGTTTCCGGAAGAAAAGTTGCTGTACTTATGGGATGGGGAGATCTTCACATTTCAAAAGCAAAGAAAAGCAAAAAAAGAAAGCAAAAATGCCAAGCCTATTAAAACTTTCACCGATATAAAGAAAGGAGACTATGTAGTTCATGAAAATCATGGGATTGGAAAGTTTATCGGCATTGAACAATTAACGGTTCAAAATATCAAAAAGGATTATTTGAAGATCAAGTATGCCGGTGAGGATATGTTATATATCCCCATCGATCAAATGGACTTGATTCAAAAATTTATAGGTTCAGACGAGGTCGCTCCAAAAATTAGTAAATTATCGGGGGGCGAGTGGAAAAAGACAAAGGCAAAAGCCAAGGCGGCCATTGCCAATATGGCAAAGGAACTCATAGAGCTCTCTGCAGCTCGGCAAATTCAAGAGGGATATGCCTTTAGTCCAGACACAGCTTGGCAAAGGGATTTTGAAGACCTTTTCCCCTTTGAAGAGACTCAGGATCAGTTGAGATGCATTGAAGAGATCAAAGCAGATATGGAAAAGTCCATATGCATGGATAGGCTTTTATGCGGTGACGTAGGTTATGGTAAGACGGAGGTTGCGGCTAGGGCGATTTTTAAATGTGCTGCCGAAGGAAAGCAAGCGGTTATTCTTGTACCTACTACTGTGTTGACCAATCAACATTATTACACTTTTAAGAAAAGATTTGAAGAATTTCCTTTTGCGGTGGAAATGCTCTGCCGTTTTCGTACAGAAAAACAGCAAGAGGTTATTATAGATAAATTGAAGCAAGGGTCTATAGATATTATCGTAGGAACCCATAGACTCTTGTCTAAGGATGTTACCTTTCACAACTTAGGGCTTTTAGTTATCGATGAAGAACAACGGTTTGGAGTTCAACATAAAGAACGAATGAAAGCTTTAAAGAAAAATGTGGACGTATTAACCTTATCCGCTACCCCTATCCCCAGAACGCTTCATATGTCTCTGGTAGGCATCAAGGAAATGAGTTTGATAGAAGAGCCCCCAGAAGAGCGATATCCGGTACAAACCTATGTAATGGAGCAGGATGAATCTTTGATTTCCGAAGCGATCAAGAGAGAAGTGAGCAGGGGAGGGCAGGTTTTTGTAGTGTACAACAGGGTGCGAGGAATCAATAGGATTGCCTCTCAGATTTCGGAGTTGGTACCTGAAGCCAGAGTTGCAGTGGGGCATGGGCAGATGAATGAGAGAGCTTTGGAGGATGTGATGATTTCCTTTGTGGAACACGAATATGATGTGTTGGTGGCGACTACTATCATTGAATCCGGCATAGATATTTCTAATGCCAATACCATGATTATCATCGATGCAGATAAATACGGCCTTTCTCAATTGTACCAGCTGAGAGGAAGAGTGGGGAGATCAAATCGTATGGCTTACGCATATCTCATGTACCAGAAGGACAAAACTCTTTCCCAAGTGGCGGAAAAGCGATTGCGCGCCATTAAAGAATTCACAGAGTTTGGTGCCGGTTTTAGAATTGCCATGAGAGATTTGGAAATCCGAGGTGCGGGAAACCTTTTGGGAACAGAGCAACATGGACACATGATGACCATCGGGTATGAACTTTATTGTAAGCTGATTGAAGAGGCGGTTAAAGAATTGAAAGGGGAGGCGGTATCTTCAGGTTCTGAAGAAATTAATATGGATATTGATGTGCCTGCCTATATTCCAAAGACCTACATCGGAGACGAGATACTAAAGCTTCAGATGTACAAAAAGATTGCGGCTATTAAGGAGCAAGAGGATTTAGAAGATCTCTTGGATGAATTTTTGGATAGGTTTGGTGAGGTGCCTATGGAAACTCTAAACTTAATGAATGTTTCATTGGTCCGATCTATGGCTGAAAAGGTGGGAATAACCTCCATTGGTCGAAGTGGAGGCAAGATGGTATACGAGTTTGGGGAAAACAACGGATTGAGACCGGAGGTGGTGGCCAAGCTTGTGGAGGTCTATGGAATGAAGGTTCTGATACATGGGGGCATAAAGCCAAACATAAGATGTTTACCTAACAGCAAAAATAAACTTGAAGAAATATTAAGTTTTTTGAAGTTGTTTATGATACAATATACAAATGTAAAAAATGAGAGGAAAGGGTAAAATGAAAAAAATTATAGGAATTGTCTTAGTGCTTGCTATGTTATTAGGAATGGCTGGATGCAGCAAATCAGAAAATGCAGAGGATTTGGCAACGATTAAGGATGTGACTATCAATTCAAAACAGTTGGACGAGTATGTAGCTTTGTTGGGGTACTTGCAGGGGGTTGATGTTTCACAGATGCCCGCAGAAACCATAGAACCCATCCGAGGTCAGTTGCTTGGAAACATGGTACAAATGGAGGCGCTGAAGCTGAAATATGAAGGAACAGATGCACTTCCTCCAACTGCTGCGGAAGATGTTAAGAAATTTGTTGATGATTCAAAAAAACAAGAAGGAATCAAGGAATTTTTAGATAAAAATAAGATTTCTGACAAGACCTTAGAGGACTTCTTCTACAGCCAGTTTTATACAGAAGCCTTCTACAATGAGGTAGAGAAGAGTATTCCAGACCTTGAAAAGCAAGCAAAAAAATATTATGAAGATAATATAGAGCTTTACAAAGAGGAGCAAGTGAGGGCTAGCCATATTCTTTTTGCTAAGGAAGACAAGGCAACGGCTGAAAAGGTATTAAAGGAAATCCAAAACGGTGCGAATTTTGAAGAGCTGGCCGCTGAATATGGTACGGATGGAACAAAAACCACTGGGGGTGATTTGGGCTTTTTTGGAAAGGGTCGTATGGTGCCGGCATTTGAAGAGGCAGCGTTTGCTTTGAAGAAAGGTGAATTGGGATCCTTGGTGGAAACGGATTTTGGGTGGCATATCGTAAAAGTGACAGATAAGAGGAATATCCTACCCTACGATGAAGTAGTTCAACAAATCAAGGATCAAATCACAAATCCTGTTTATACGGAAAAAATGAATTCTTTATTGGCGGAATTGGATGTAAAATATTTAACAAAATTAAAACCTTCAGAAAATACAGAAACACCTGAGTAAATCAGGTGCTTTTCAAACAACATATCTTATGGGACTAGCGAGAGAATTCTTGCTAGTCTTACTGTTAATTTTCCATTTGTCGTGCCAAGAATTTTGCACCGATCTCAGCGGCTTTTAATTCAACATCCCCCAACAATTTTTCTTTCATGGTGGAAAGCACAACGATAGAGCCAATAGGATCCCCGTGGGAAACGATGGGAACCACAATTTGTGAATCGAAATTTTGGATATCTGTACCATCAGCTGTTACATTGTTAATTTTCTCTTTGCTGCTTGCAATATAACTACTTTTATTATGAATGATATTTTCGATGTCCTTAGCAATTTTCTTTTCGATAAAACTTTTTTTAGAACCCCCGGAAACTGCGATGATTTGATCTGTGTCTGAAATTAAGACAGTGCCGCCCAGGATGCTTGAAGCAGAATCTGCATATTCTTCTGCAAATTGACTGAGTTCCCCTATGGGAGAATACTTCTTTAAGATCACCTCTCCATCCTTATCTGTATATATTTCCAGTGGATCGCCTTCTCTGATTCTCATGGTCCTTCGTATTTCCTTTGGGATAACTACTCTTCCTAAATCATCAATTCTTCTAACAATTCCTGTTGCTTTCATATGTCATATCCTTTCTCAATAGCTTAGAAATTAGAAAATATAACTTTCTAAACCATATTCTTCACATTAAGTGAGAAAATATACCGATTAATCCGATAACATTTGCCAAATTTTTTGGAAATCTAAACCAAATCTTTAAAATTTATTGATTCAATTATAAAATCAACGAAAAGTTTAACTATAGTTAACAAAGGTTAAATTTATAAAACAAGTTAACCTCTTATCTAAAAACTTCAAAACTTCATTCATCTACATATTATAAGTAAATTTATTGGAAAGTATCATCTCGATGTGTTATACTGTTACGATGTAAATATAATTTTATTATAATTATTAGGTAGACTATGAATGAGGAAACTGAAAGGAGCAAACTATGCTTTTTAAAGATATTACCATTTTAGATGAAGATTTAACGATTAAGGAACATATGTACGTAGGTGTAAAAGGAGAGGAAATCCACTATATTGGAGAAAAAATGCCTAAGGATGAACTGTACGGAGATTCCTATGACGGTAAGGGGAAACTGTTGATGAGTGGCTTTTATAACTCCCATGGTCATTCCCCTATGACCTTAATGCGGGGTTATGGAGAAAATATGGTGTTACAGGATTGGTTGGAAAAAAAGATATTCCCTTTTGAGGCTAAACTCACGGGAGAAGCGGTCTACTGGGGAACTTTGCTTGCTTTGGCTGAGTCTTTAAAGTTTGGTATTGTTTCCACTACGGATATGTATTACTTTTGTGAAGATATGGTTAAGGCTGTAAGTCAGGTTGGAGCGAAAGTCAACTTAGGAAGAGGGATCGTTAATTTTTCTGAGGCGGATATCGGAGAGTTAGAGGGGTTCCAGGAAGCAAAATCCTTATTTGAGAATTATCATAATACTGACATGGGGAGAATAAAAATAGATATGAGCCTTCATGCAGAGTATACCTCCAATGCTAAAACCGTCAGGCAATTGGCAGACTATACAAAGGAAGTGGGAGCAGGGATGCATGTGCACATTTCGGAGACCCAGTTTGAGCATGAGGAATGTAAGAAAAGGCAGGGGGGGATGACCCCGGTGGCTTATTTAAACAGTTTAGGCTTATTTGACCAAAGAACTACTGCGGCACATTGCGTTTGGGTTACCCAGGAGGATATGGATATCCTAAAGGAAAAAAACGTAACGGTGGCAAGCTGCCCAGCCAGCAACATGAAATTATCCAGTGGTATCTGCAATATATCGGAGCTTTTAAAAAGAGAAATTAATGTGGCCATCGGTACGGATAGCGTGGCTAGTAACAATAGTCTTAATTTTATAGAAGAGATGAAAATTTTTGCCATTGGAGCCAAGGTAAGAAATAATGATCCGACCCCCGTAACTCCTACGGAGACTTTAAGGGCGGCCACCCTTGGAGGCGCTCTTGGGCAAGGGAGAAAGAATTGTGGTAAATTGATGGTTGGTTATAAGGCGGACTGCATCGTATTGGATCTGAATCAACCCAATATGCAACCTGTCCATAATCTGCATAACAACCTAGTTTACTCTGCCAGTGGAAATGAAGTAGTGTTGACCATGGTGGATGGCAAGGTCCTTTATAGGGATGGGGAATATAAAACCATAGACCTTGAGAAGACGATTCATGGTGTAAGGAAATATACAGATCAAATTTTAGGAGAATTATAGTATCTATGAGTAAAAAATCATTTATGCAGGGTGCGGTGGTCTTAGGAGCAGCTGGTGTAATTATTAAAATTATGGGTGCCTTTTTTAGGATTCCATTGGGAAACATAATTGGCGACGAAGGTATGGGTTACTATCAGGCAGCATATCCCATTTATGTCCTTTTTTTAACCATTGCAACAGCGGGTGTCCCTTTAGCCATTTCCAAACTCATATCCGAACGTGTGGCCATGGGCAACCATTATGAAGCTTACAGAGTGTTCCGGGTTTCCTTTATTCTATTGTTTGCATTGGGCATAACTTCTTCTGCTATTCTGTTTTTTGGAGCTGGTTATATTTCGGAAATCGTAAAGGCTCCTGACTCCAAGCCTGCCATGATGGCGATTGCTCCTGCGCTATTATTTGTGCCGTTGATGGCCTCTTACCGTGGATATTTTCAAGGGTATCAGGATATGAAACCTACGGCTGTTTCTCAGATAGTAGAGCAGTTTTTTCGTGTGATTGTAGGCTTAACCTTAGCCATTGTCTTAGTGAATCAAAGTTTACAATTGGCGGCTGCGGGAGCATCCTTTGGAGCGACTGCGGGAGCTATAGCAGGAATTTTTGCAATGATGGCGATTTATTATCGGAAGAAAAATTCCCTGACCGGCAGCATAGCAAAAACAAAAATAAAGTCAAAAAATAGAGAAAGTGGTCTTCAAATACTTTTGAAAATTTTCACGATATCCATTCCTATTACCATAGGGGCAGCAATTATGCCTATTATGAATTTTATAGATTTAAGTATCGTAATGCGTAGGTTGCAAGAAACGGGATGGAGCTATAAGGCAGCCCTTAGCTTATATGGTCAGCTTACCGGTATGGCGGGTCCCATCATCAACTTCCCTCAAGTGCTTACTCAGGCAATTGCAATCAGTATTGTACCTGCAGTAGCGGCAGCATATAGGCAAAATGATACGAAATTTCTTCATCATAATATACAGTTGGGTCTACGCACGGCCATTTTAATAGGGCTCCCCTGTTCTTTAGGTCTTATGACGTTGGCAGAGCCTATCATGATACTTCTGTTTCCCCTTCAAAAGGCAAGTGCCATCAGCGCCGCCCCTTGTTTAATTGCCTTGGGATTTAGTGTAATTTTTCTTTCTACAGCTCAGACTCTATCCGGAGTGCTACAAGGATTGGGAAAACAAATGGTTCCTGTGCAGAACTTGTTTATAGGTGTCATTGCAAAGATTATTCTTACGTATACCTTGACGGGGATTTATACCATCAATGTAAAGGGAGCGGCTATCGGTACTGCAACGGCTTATGCTATAGCTTCCATTCTAAACATCTTTGCCGTTAAAAAGTATACGAAGGTAAAGTTTAACGTGATGCTTACCTTCCTAAAACCGGTTTTTAGCGGATTACTGATGAGTCTTTCTGTCTGGTGTACTTATAAATTACTGATCGGTGTTTTTGGAAATACGCTTTCTACGCTCATCTCTGTAGGAGTGGGGGGAATGGTATATGGCAGTATGCTCTTTGTTACCAAAGCAATTACCATTGAAGAACTGCGTACTATGCCCAAAGGAGATAAGATCGTTGGCTTGTTGAAGAAAATATTTAGAAAATTATAGAAGCTTAAAAACCATGAGATATGCGTTTGCATTATTTGTTTTAAGTTAATTTAAAAATGAATTAAATAAATAAACTTTTTAGTAATAATTTCCGAAAATAATGGCTTTTTTCCTTAAATTTATGCATTTTAGCTATTGACAAAGCCATATAAACATGGGAAAATAGATAAGAAATCGAAGAGGCATCCAATTTTGGAGTGCTATTATAAAGAAACTTATTGGTTATAAAAGGAGGACATGTTCGTGAATAAAGCGGAATTAATCGCCAGTGTTGCAGACAAGACGGGATTTACAAAGAAAGATGCTGAAGTTGCAGTAAATGCATTTGTTGCAAGCGTGGAAAATGCTTTGGTGCAAGGTGAAAAGGTTCAGTTAATCGGTTTTGGTACTTTTGAAACTCGTCAGAGAAAAGAAAGACAAGGAAGAAACCCAAGAAAGCCCGGAGAGACAATTCACATCGCAGCAGCTAAAGCTCCTGTATTCAAAGCGGGTAAGGCTTTAAAGGATGCAGTAAATAACAAATAACAAATAATAATAAAAAGGAAGCAACGCAGTTGCTTCCTTTTAGCCTAAAGGTAAAAAAAATGCGAATTGATAAATTTTTAAAAAATTCAAGGCTGATCAAACGCAGAACAATTGCAAAGGAGGCTTGTGAGCAGGAGCGAGTCCTCATCAACGGTAAGCTAGCTAAGGCTGGCAGTGAAGTAAACTTAGGGGATAACATCTTCATTAGATTTGGAAATGGTGAAATCAAAATAAAAATACTGGAACTGTCAGAGCATGCTACCAAAGAAAATGCTGCTAAGATGTATGAAGTTATTGAATAAAATCAAACCTCACGGTAATAATAAATCATAATTTGCTTTGCATTTATGATTTGCATTTCTGGGAGGTTTTTTTGTGCGCATAGGAATTCCGGGGGGGCTTCTTTACCCCACTTACAAGCCGTTTATCAGCAGGTTCTTTCAGGAACTGGGTCTTGATGTTCTTTACTCAACTACATCTAATGATGAAATTCTAAAATTAGGAACAGAAAACTGCGTAGATGAGGCTTGTCTTCCCATCAAGATTTTTCATGGACATGTAATGAAACTTCAAAACGAGTGCGATTTAATAGCAATTCCTAGGTTTGTAAATATCTCTTACAATCAGTCGGTTTGCCCTAAGTTTGATGGATTGCCAGAATTGGTAAAAAGCGGAACTGGAAAGACCAACTATATCTTTACAGAGCCTCTGTACTTATATGATGAAGATAAGCTTTTTAAAGCTTTAAAAAAGGATTGTAAGCGATTGGGAATTACTGATGAAAAAATCAAATATGCGTTTTGGTTAGCTATGGAGAATCAAAGAAACACTTCTATGGGAATCTATGAGACAGAATATGAGCATACGGTTTTCCTTGCAGGTCACCCTTATCATATCTACGATGATTATGTGAATATGAATATCATTGAGAAGCTTCATAAATTAGGAATCGGTGTCATCACGGAAGAATGGATTCATAGAAATAAGAAAAGAGAATACTTTAATGAATTGATAAAAAAACCTTATTGGTTGTTTTTTATGAGCAACTATTGTGCTGCGAGAGCAATGGAAGATGAACATAAAATAGATGGTATCGTTTATCTCTCTTCCTTTTGCTGTGGGACAGATGCCTTTACTATTGAAATGATTAAAAATAAGGTAAGTGAGCAAATACCATTGTTGGTAGTTAAATTGGACGAGCAAAGGGGCGAGGCAGGTTACGATACCAGATTGGAAGCATTTTCTGAGATTCTCAATAGAAAAAAATTCGGGAATAAGATGGGAGGTGATTTTTTTGAAAATCACATTTCCCCACATAGGGGACGCGCATACTATAGCTAAACTGTTTTTTGGCTCCATAGGAATAGAGATTATTACACCTCCTGCTAATTGCCATAATACTTTGGAGCAAGGTGTCAAAATTTCACCAGAGGAAATCTGTCTTCCGTTCAAAATTATGATCGGAAACCTTATGGAAGCTTATCATATGGGCGCAGACACCGTGGTGATGCCAGCTACCATAGGTCCATGTAGGTTAGGAGAATATGGAGAGTTATTTAAAAGTGTTTTGGAAAAAGAGGGATTTCATTATAACTGGATTATCTTAGACAGCACGAGGGATATCGGAAAGAAAGAGTTGCTGAAAAGGTTAAATTTGATGATTGGCTCCAGAGACGTGGGAAGATTGCAGCTTTTTGCTGCCATGTTAAAGACTTATCGGCTGTTAGTTGCACTTGAGAATTTAGAAAAAAAAGCACACATCCTTGCCGGATATGAGGCAAATCCCGGAAGCTGTGGAGGAATTTTACGATCCTGTAGGGCTCTGCTACAGGAGGAAGAAAGTCTGGAGCACGCGAATCTAATTGTAAAACACTTTATGAACAAACTAAAGAATGTAAAGCTAGATAAACATAAGAAACCCATAAAGCTTTTGTTGACGGGGGAAATCTACTCCTTAATCGAACCCTTCTCTAATCACAGAATAGAAGACTTGCTCATGCAACAAGGTGTTTCTTTTGAAAAGAAGATCACCTTGGGTTGGTGGATTCGAAGTAATTTAATCAATCCATTTTATTTAAAGTGGCATCACTATAAGAAAAACACATATATGCCTTATGGGATTGGAGGATATTCAAAAGAAACCGTGGAGGAAGGATTAAAGTGCCTAAAGAAATCCTATGATGGTGTAATACAAATTTTCCCGGTAGGTTGCATGCCTGAAATTGTGGCCAAGTCAGTTTTGGGATATATGTCGGAGCAAGAAGCTATAAAAGTATTGACAATTATCTTTGATGAGATGAGCGGAGAAGCGGGATACATCACTAGAATAGAAGCTTTTATTGACCTTATGACTTTTACCAAAAATCATGAGAAAAAACAGGAGGGAGCAAATGTATTGCTTGGGCATTGATGTAGGATCTGTAAGCACAGATCTGGTAATCATAGATAAAGAAAATAAGATTGTAGACCAACTCTATCTTAAGACAAAGGGGGATCCCATTGGGGCCATAGGGGAGGGAATAGAACTTTTGCGACCCAGGTGGTCTCAGGAGGAAATTTTTGCGGTAGGTGCTACGGGGAGCGGTAGGACTCTTGCTTCAACTCTCATAGGAGCTGATTTAGTGAAAAATGAAATTACCACTCATGGCATTGCCTCTTCTGTGTTGATACCGGGAGTCAAAACCATACTGGAAATTGGGGGTCAGGACTCTAAAGTCATTTTGCTAAGGGATGGGGTTATTTCGGACTTTGCGATGAACACTGTCTGTGCTGCCGGAACGGGATCGTTTTTGGATCGCCAAGCAGAGCGGCTGGGTTTAAAAGTGGAGGAGTTAGGGGATTTGGCTTTAAAGAGCAAAAATCCCGTAAGAATTGCAGGGAGGTGTGCAGTTTTTGCAGAGTCTGATCTGATTCACAAACAACAGACAGGATGTAAAATGGAAGATATTATTGCAGGTATGTGCCAAGCCTTGGTCAGGAATTATTTAAGTAATGTAGCAAAAGGTAAAAAGCTGCAACCACCCATCGCTTTTCAGGGGGGTGTTGCAGCAAATTTAGGAATTGTAAGGGCCTTTGAAGCGGAACTGGGATGTGAAATTGTAGTTCCGGAATACCATAAAGTGATGGGTGCTTATGGTGCTGCGCTGTTGGCTAAGGAACAGATGGTCGTATCTGGTCAAAAGACAAAATTCACAGGATTTTCACAAAGATGCCAAGGTATTAAAGCAGAGGGTTTTCTCTGTGAAGATTGCAGCAACCATTGTGAAGTGGTTTTGCTTAAATCAGGCGATATTACCATAGGCGCATTTTCTGATAGATGCGCAAAATATCAGAAAACAGCAGGTTAAAGGTTAAGATCTAATGAAGGATAACCTTTTGATACATCGATGATAAAGGAAGTAAATGGTCATGGTTTGAAGCGGTATCATGATGACGCATTTTAACAATCGTGTTGGCAAGAAACCAATCACTCCTGTATCGTAGAGCATGTACAACCAGAAGGTATCCAAGCCTAAGTTCAGAACAATACAGACGAAACAAGCCGCTACGCAAACTCTTTTCAGTGTAATTTCTTTTTTGTGTAAAACCAAACCATAAACCACCCCGGTACAAAATGCTGTAAAGGTAAATCCGGGGAAGTACGGACCTGCCGGGAATATCAACATACCCAGAATATCGCCTAAGGCGTAGGCGGTACCTGCCCAAAGGGGTCCATAGAGTATGGCAATGACGGATATAGGTAAGAAACCAAACCCAATTCTGATAAAGGGTAACATAATGGATAGAAATCGAGTAAAGATGATTTCCAATCCTATTAGAAGTGCGGAAATAATTAATTTAGACGTATTTTTTGTTTGTTCCATAAAAAAATCCTTTCTACTAATAATGCAATTTCAAATCACTACATTAAAGAGAAAAGATTGGTATATTTCCTTAATGCAGTAGTGGACGCAATATTGTATCGCAAACCGACTTTGTTTTTCGTCCATAAGCAACATCCCATCTCATGGCACTTTACGCACAATATTTACTCTACTAACTTCTATTCTAAAGGATAAATTTGCTTTTGACAAGCATGAAAATTTTTTAATGAAAAAAATATTGTTATTGATATTTTAGTTAGATGAAATTTCTTTGTTAAAAAATATTTTCTATAGTCAATTTTTCATTAGCATGTAAAAATTTTAATTGTTCTTTAATGCAGGATAATTCTCCTGATGAATTTGAAACATCTTCAGAATTAATGAATTCTGTTAATCTTGCTATAGAAAAGTCAGTTTGATTTATTACGGAAGTTTGGAAGAAATAAGAGTAGATCTTTTTATTTTGGTGCCATTCCTTTGTAAACGCTGTCATTTGTTCTTTTGCGACTTCCCAATTTTCTTCCCTTACAGATATTAATATTTGGTTTTCAGCCATATCCATAAGAGGCTCCAGGGATTGATCGGCGTAATTCGAAAAGAACAACCAACTGAGTAGCAATACTCCAAGGCATGCGGCAGAAATGATTAAAGCTTTCATAAGTAAGGACTTTCCTCCTTTTTCTCATCAGTTTTATCTCCGAGTGCAGTAGTAGACTTGTTGGTGTTTTCATATATATGAAAATTCTTTTTTTCGTCGCAGAGACAAAGGAAAATATCTTCATATTCTTTATAACCAGCTTTTAAGATTGCTGATTTTAACTTTTTTTCATCGTACCCTGCATACTTTAAATTTTGCTCATATAATTGACCATCAGAAATCAGCACCACAGGAACAATCTCCTGAGCCATCTCCATGTTTAAATCTGAGGGTGTCAAAGGGCGCTTCTCCGGTTTTGGAATAACGCTTAAATCACCATTTGCTTCCAATATGGCATAATCCACATCTGCAATAGAAGGTGCATTTTTTAAACGCAAATGCTCATTTAAATCGTCTAAATTAATTCTTTGATTTGCCATTTCTTCTTTATCAATTTTGCCATTGTTGATTAATACGCTAGGTTTACCGCTAAAAATCAATCGCATCTTTTCACTTTTTAGACAAAGCAAAGAAATAATCACCTGTAAAAAAAGTAGGGTAAAAATAGCTCCAACCCCGTAAATCAAGGAACTGTCCGGTGTATCAATAGGAATTGCGGCCAGCTCAGCCATCATGAACAATATTACGATTTGAAAAGGATCCATGCTGGAAAGCTCGGACTTGCCCATAATTCTAATAGAAACCAAAACCACTAAATATAAGATCAATGTTCGGATGATGATGATAGACAATAAAAACCCCTCCATTAAATAATATACTTTATTGGTTATTATCAACTGTCTCCTTGAATAATATTCAAAGTTATGATAACATGATAGCAAAATTTTAAGGAGGAGGTCTAAGTTGAAGCGGGATTATTACAATTATGTAGGAATTTTTATTTTTTCTTATGGTGCTTTAGGATTTCTGAATCCACTACTGGGTCAGTATCTAAGTTCCATATCTTTTTCAGGTACCCAGATTGGAATGATTACTGCTGCTGCTACAATGACAGGCATATTTGCTTCACCTTACTGGGGAAAGGTGCATCACCGAGATGAAAAGTCCAAAGGAATGAATACTATGATATTCATTTGCTTTGCGGCTATGCTTTTGGTTTTGCTTTTAATGCCAATTACAATTTTCCCTATTTTTTTACTGGGATATTGTCTTCTATCTTTTTTCCAGACACCCGTCATGCCTTTATGCGATGCCATGGCTTTGGATTCTCCACATGGTTTTGGCGCTATTAGAAAGTGGGGTGCCTTTGGATTTGGAGTTTCCGTTCTTATCTCAGGACAACTGGCAGAATATGTGGGACTGAAAATTATCTTTCCATTATATAGCCTTAGTTTTTGTATAACGGCATTGCTGATGGTTAAAATAAAAATGAGTAAAACTAGGATACATATTTCGCAAAATGAAATTACCTCTCAGGAAGCTCATCTAGTGAGTTATGAAACGCTATTAAAAAATAAGAAGCTCATGATGTTATTGCTCAGTGCCTTTTTTATCTGTGGAACCAGCATTGCACACAATACCTATTTTGGATTTTTATATACTGAAGTGGGTGGAAGCTTGGCAGGCATCGGGGTGGCTATGCTCCTGATGGTAGCGGGAGAAATTCCTTTTATGGCATGGACAGAAAAGATCTCTGCTAGGTTTTCACCGGAAAAAATGATTCTTGTGGCTATGTGCATTTCTGCTGCTAGGTATTTGTGGTACGGCACAGAGCCCAACCATACCCTTTTATTAGCTACCTTTTTTTTGCAAGGAATGGTGAACGGCATTGTCCTAGTGGAATTTGTTAAATATATATCTCGGTTGGTGGATCAAAAGACTATAGGCATGGCCATGACCTTATATCAATCCATTTCCAGCAATAGCAGTACGATTATCTGCCTTTTCTTCGGAGGAATGGTTTTAGATTCATTCGGACCAGGAGCGGTATACCTTTTCTTTGGTTGCTATAATATTGTAGGAATTATCATCTACTTGGCTTGTGGGCTTCATAAATCCGTTGAAAAATGAGGGTAAAATGAAATGAGTGAAATACGAAGCAGAATGGAAATTACGCTTCATATTCTATGAAAAAGCTGAAAAATAAAAAAAGGTTAATTGAAAAAGTAAGTGCAACCCCTCAAGAGAAAATAAGAAAGCTTGAAAC
>CAZOSB010000029.1:0-29833 GCA_964582545.1 uncultured Anaerovorax sp. | reverse complement strand
GTACTGCCAATTCGATTTTACCTGTGTAATGTCTTTGATACATAATTTCTCTCCTCCTCGATTCCTTTTTCTTATAAAAAGTTTATAAGTGAATAATAGCACTTGATTAATCTATTGTAAAATACTAAAATGTAATTAAACTCATAACTATTTACCTATAGTTAATTTTTAGATAATTTGGTTAAATTAAATGGAGCGAACAAATGACAATACGACATTTAAAAATCTTTATCACAATTATTGATTCCGGAAATATGAGTAAAGCTGCAGAGCAATTATATATTTCGCAGCCCTCTGTCAGTCAGGCCGTAAATGAGCTAGAGGCCTACTTCCAGGTAAAACTCTTCGAACGATTATCAAAGAAGCTGTATTTGACTGCTCAGGGAGAAAAGTTGGAGGGTTATGCTCGGCACCTTCTTGACTTTCAACAAAAAATGGAAAATGATATGAGAGAAAGCATACGACAGGTGGAGTTGAAAATTGGGGCTACCATAACAGCTGGGACTTGCTTTATCAATGAAGTGGCGGATGCCTATTTAGATAGTCATAAAGGTCATAGGCTTCATGTGAGCATTAATAACTCTAAGGTTATTGAGGAGATGATCGGAAAAAACTTACTAGATTTGGCGATCATTCAAGGACGTGCTAAAAGCGAGGATTTTCTTTCCTTCCCTATTAAACAAGATGAATTAATATTGATTGCTAATCCAAAACATCATTTTGCAAAAGAGAAACTGATTAAGTTCAAACAGCTCAATGGGGAAGCTTTTATTCTCAGAGAGCCGGGCAGCGGCACCCGGGCATTATTTGACAACAAGTGCTATGAGCATAACATCAAGGTTGATGGTCACTGGATTTGCAACAGCATAGAGTCCACCAAGGAAGCTGTCAAAAGGGGACGTGGCTTGAGCATTATTTCTCAGATGCTGGTGCGATCAGAGTTGGCAGAGGGAACTCTTCTGAAAATTCCTATAGAGGATATGCGATTTTTCAGAGAATTTTATCTAATTTATCATAAAAATAAATTTATCAATGACAGCCAAAAGGAATTTATAAAATTACTTTACTGAACAAGGATTTATGCTATAATATTAGAGTTAATAACGGACCGCTTCCGGCTATGCGTATAGCATAGCTGCCTCTCCGCACTGGGGTACGGAGAATAATGCACATACAATTAAATTATTAAATGTTATATAAAATAATTTTTAGGAGGATTTTTTATGGAGGAAATCAAAAACATAAATTCGAATTTTATTCATAATGTAATTGAAAAAGATCTTGAAAAAAAGACTTATGGAGATAGGAATATCTACACTCGTTTCCCCCCAGAGCCTAATGGTTATCTCCACATAGGTCATGCTAAATCCATTTGTTTAAATTTTTCAACGGCTAAAAAATATAATGGAAAGTGCAATTTGCGTTTTGATGATACCAATCCTGTCAAAGAGGACACGGAATACGTGGATTCCATCAAGGCGGATGTAGAATGGTTGGGATTTCAGTGGGACAAGCTGCTGTTTGCCTCCGACTATTTTGACATCATGTACGATTGTGCTATAAAGCTGATTCAAAAGGGGAAGGCCTACGTCTGTGCACTTTCTCCAGAGGAAATGAAGGCTACTAGGGGTACTCTCACAGAACCGGGAACAGAAAGCCCCAGCAGAAATAGAAGTCTCGAAGAAAACCTTAGCTTATTCGAAGACATGAAGAATGGAAAGTATAAAGATGGGGAATTGGTTTTACGGGCGAAGATAGATATGGCTTCCCCCAACATGAATATGAGGGATCCTATCCTATATAGAATTGCAAAAGCCACTCATCATAACACGGGGGATAAGTGGTGCATCTACCCCATGTACGACTATGCACATCCCATCGAAGATGCATTGGAAGAGATTACTCATTCCATCTGTACCTTGGAATTTGAAGACCATAGACCTCTTTACGACTGGGTATTGCAGGAATTGGAATGGGAAAAACCTCCTCAGCAAATAGAATTTGCCAGATTAAATCTCACCAATACGGTGATGAGCAAGAGGTATCTAAAAGCTCTTGTGGATAACAGGGAAGTAGAAGGCTGGGATGATCCAAGAATGCCTACCATTGCAGGGCTTAGAAGGAGAGGCTACACACCGGAAGCAATTCGGGATTTTTGTGAAAGAATCGGTGTTTCCAAAGCTAACAGTACAGTGGATATCGCCCTCTTAGAGCACTGTATCAGAGAAGATCTGTACCCTAAGGTGGAAAGCAGAATGGTTGTTGAAAATCCTATTAAGGTTGTGATTACCAACTATCCTGAAGATCAACAGGAAGAGATGGATATTGAAAACAGCGGTAGCAATCCGGAAGCGGGTACGAGAAAACTTCCTTTTTCTAGAGAACTCTATATCGATGGTGAAGACTTTATGGAAGTGCCGGCAAAAAAATATTTCCGACTTTTCCCGGGCAACGAAGTACGATTTAAAGGAGCCTATTTTATTACTTGCCAAGAAGTGGTGAAAGATGAACAGGGCAACATTCTTCAATTAAACTGCACCTATGATCCGGAGACCAGAAGCGGCAGCGGGTTTGAAGGACGAAAAGTGAAGGGCACAATTCACTGGGTAGAGGCGAAAACCGCGGTAAGGGTGAAAATTCGAAACTATTCCCACCTGATGATTGAAAATGAGGCGGGGGAGAATGTCATGAACCATCATTCCGTAGATGTGGTGGATGCCTTTGGGGAGCCGTCCTTAAAGGAAGCAAAGGTCATGGATAGATTCCAATTTTTCAGGCACGGTTACTACGTTGCAGATGAAAAACTTTGCAACGAAACGGAAAAGGTCTTTAATAGAATCGTTGATTTAAAAAGCTCTTTTAAAAAATAATAAGTAAAATTTGAACTTAAACAGTTCTTTTTAGAAAAATTAAAATTTGAATAGAAAAAAGTCAAAAAAATAAAGTTATAGATTTCCAGAATTGTTAAATGGTTATTTTGGAAATCTATTTTTATTTAGATTTCAAAAAAGAATAGAAGTATTTAATTCACCTTATGCTGTTTTCAGCAAGATATGGTTGTGTGTGAGCAACCTTAAATCTTACTCAATGTAACTTTCAATGCCTCAGAAAAGGCTTGTATCTCAGAGACCAAATTTTGATCTTGGGCTTCCTCAGCTTCCAATTCTATTTGATTTACAATTTGTAACAGATCATCAAAGCCCAAAAGACCTAAGAGTCCCTTTAAATAATGAGCATATTTTTTTAGACTATCATAATCCCTATTTTCATGCAGTTTAAAAAATTCATTAGCGCTAGCGACATAGTTTTCCTTAAACTTCTTTCTATGCTTTGTTATGAATTCATCTACTTCAGGCGTCAATTCGGCGGCAAATTCAGTATTACAAAACCCATTGACAAAAGTATTATTGCAATGTTTGGAAATCAACCTATATAGCTGAGGTAAACTAAAGGGTTTTTCCATAAAATCTTGAAATGTGCCATCTGTTCCTACTTCGGTTTGATGTTTTGCCAGTTCCTTTGGACTGATGCCGCTGATACAAATAAAAGGGCACTGGATTTGCAAAAAATATTTACAGATTAAAGATAGTTCAGCGCCATTCATATCAGGAAGAAAAAAATCCGTCAAAATCAAGGTATAGTAATCACGGGGAAGGTGACGGCATAAATTCAAGGCTTCAGAACCTTTTAAGGCAAGATCGCAGGAAATTCCGACCTTCTCTAAAAACTGCACCATAAGTTGTCCGTTGGAAAAATCATCATCGACGTATAAAACCTTTTCTTTCCTTGAAGAGGTTGAGGGATAGAGGACAGTTGCTGCAGGCAGATTGTTTGATGAAATGGCATTTGTATGTTTTTCTGCAGGTACGACGATAGTAAAAGAAAAGCAACTGCCCTGACCTATTTTGCTGGTAATGTTCAGCTTACCGCCCAAACCTTGAATCAATTGGTGGCAGATTGCCAAACCCAAACCGGTGCTGTTGGTCATCTTCTCCGCAGAGGAGTTTTCTATTTGTATAAAGCTGTTGCATAATTTTTCAAGATGCCAAGACTCCATACCCGTTCCAGTATCTTTGATGGAAAACTCCAAGGTAACCTTGCCTTGAGAAAAAGCCAAAGCTCTTACACGTACACCAATGGTGCCGCAACTTGTATGCTTCAAAGCATTTCCAATTAAGTTATTCAGGATTCGGATTAATTGCTCCCGCTTCCCTTGAATCACCAGTTGGGAAGAAAAACTATAATCGGAAACCCACTGAATATTTTTAACTGTAAACTGAGGGGAAAAAATGGATTCTACCTCTAGCATCATTTTCAATAAAGAGAACTGTGTATTTTGATTGGTTATCTTAAACCCATCAGATTTTATGTCATTTAGTACGTTGTTTATAATAGATAGGAGTTTTTCGGAAGATTCATATAGGCCATTTATATCCGGACTTTCACAGGAACCCACGGGGAAGTGTTTTGCTCCTTCCAACAGGTTGATTAAAGAACTGATAGGATTTCTGATTTCATGAAAGGCAGCCGATAAATACGCTTCTTTTTTAGATAATAAGCGTTCATATTCCCAGAGTTGCCACGATTGAATTTTTAATAGTTTGATAGCCTTTTTATCCAAGATAATCTCCTTTTATTTGCCACAAACCAAATATAGTTTACATTAATAGGTTGAACTTGTAAAGTAGAATTTCCGACAGTAGAATTTCCGACAAACCTTCAACTCATATTGTTAAATTTTCAAATTTCTGATAGAATAACAAAAGGAGTATAAAATCGTGATTAAAAATATATTGCTAACAATTGAATATGACGGCACTTATTTTTCAGGATGGCAGAGGCAGCCTCACCAGAGGACTGTTCAAGGGGAGCTGGAAAAAACTCTTGGAGAGATTTTGGGTGGAGAAATCAAGTTGAACGGTACAAGCAGAACGGATGCAGGTGTACACGCTCGAGGGCAAAGGGCGAGTTTTAAAGGAGAGCTTCCCATACCCACGAAGAATCTAGCAAAGGTTATTAATAATCGCTTGACTAAAAAATACTCTTTAAAAAATTCATTGGCTGACTTAAGGGTAACCTGCGCGGAGGAAGTGCCCTTAGATTTTCACGCTCGATTTAATGCCAAAGGCAAGACTTACATCTACCAAGTTAGAAACGCTACAGAGCCCAACCTTTTTCAAAGGAATTATTGCTATGAAGTGTCAAAAACTTTAGATTTGGATGCCATGAAAATGGCGGCAAATCACTTATGGGGAACCCATGATTTTAAATGCTTTCAAGCGCAAGGAGGCCCAATTAAGGAAAGTACCACCAGAACCATTTATCAGTTTCAAATATTTGAAGAAGCCTTTGTTGGCAGAGAAAAAACTAATGACAAATTAATAACAATGGTTGTTACGGGAGACGGATTCCTATATAATATGGTGAGGATCATGGTAGGCACCTTGATCGATATTGGAATAGGCAGGTTGAGAGGCCATGATATTCCTGCTATCCTTCAAAGTCGAGACCGGAGTTATGCAGGGCATACTGCACCTCCACAGGGGTTATACTTGGATAAAGTATACTTTGAACCACTTGGAAAGATAGTGCAAGATAGTGACATCTTTGTTAAAACTAGTATAAGAAAAGAAGAGGAATAAACTATGAAAATAAAAGACATATTTAATAATAAAAAAACTGTCATATCCTTGGAAGTTTTTCCTCCAAAGATTGACTCCCCCGTGGAGACCATTTTTCAAACCTTGGAGGAATTAAAGGATGTGAACCCTGACTATATCAGCGTTACCTATGGAGCGGGTGGGAAAGCAAAGGATAGAACCATTGAAATCGCTTCCAAGATCAAGAATGAATATGGAATAGAAAGCTTAGCACATTTAACCTGCATTTCTTCAACGAAAGAGGATATTTCTAAGGTTTTCCAAGATATGAAGGATCATAACCTTGAGAATGTGTTGGCTCTTAGAGGGGACGTGCCGGAAGATCCTAGCTTTGATTTTCCAAGTCCCTTACAATATAATTATGCAGCACAGCTCATAGAAGAAATCAAAGAGCAACAAAGGTTTTCCATAGGGGCAGCTTGTTACCCCGAGGGGCATATAGATTGCGAAAGCAAGGCAAAGGATATAAAATATTTAAAGGAAAAGGTGGACAAGGGTGCAGAGTTTCTCATCAGCCAACTTTTCTTCGACAATGAACTCTTCTATCGTTTTATGGAAGAGCTGGATATTGCGGGGATTGATATACCCGTTTCTGCTGGGATTATGCCGGTCTTAAACAAAAAACAAATTATTCGAATCACACAGCTTTCCGGTTGCGCTATTCCACCCAAATTTCAACGGATATTGGATAGATACGAAGATAATCCGCTGGCATTAAAGGAGGCTGGTGAGGCTTATGCCATAGAGCAAATTATTGATTTGATGGCCTATGGGGTGAGGGGCATTCACCTCTATACCATGAATAAGCCGGACACTGCCAAGAGGATTTTAAATAACATCAACAACATTAGGAGGCTTCAAGGATGAAAAGGTTATTGGGACGAAAAATTATCATATGCGACGGTGCCATGGGAACCATGCTACAAAGCAAAGGGATTGACGCGGGACCCATACCTGAATTATTAAACTTCACTCATGTGGAATCATTGCAGGAGCTTTTTGAAGCCTATTATGAATCCGGCAGTGATTTGGTTTGTACCAACACCTTTGGTGCCAATCGATTAAAGCTGAAGGGCACTGGTTACTCTGTAGAGCAGGTAATCACGCAAGCGGTGAACATTGCCAGAGAAGTGGCGGATCGATACAATAAAGGCATTAAGCCGGAGAAGTTTGTTGCCTTGGATTTGTCAACCATTGGAAAGCTTATGGAACCGGCAGGGGAGCTGACCTTTGAGGATGCCTATGACATTTTTAAAGAGCAGGTGATAGCCGGTGCTGAGGCCGGTGCGGATCTAATTATCTTTGAGACTTTTACGGATATTTACGAATTAAAAGCCGCCATACTAGCTGCTAAAGAGAATTGCAACTTACCTGTTTTCTGTACGGTGACCTTTCAGGATAACGGCAGAACTCTCATGGGTTCAGATCCTATCACTGCTATAAACGTATTACAGGATTTAAATATCGATGCCATTGGTGCCAATTGTTCCTTAGGTCCCAAAGATATGGTGCCCATCATAAAAGAAATGCTGAAATATGCAAAAATTCCTGTAATGGTTCAACCAAACGCTGGCTTACCGAAGCTTGTGAACGGACAAGTGCAATATGATGTAAAGATAGAAGAATTTACGGAAGCTATGCTAGAGATGATTGAAGCAGGAGCTTCTGTAGTTGGGGGATGTTGTGGTACAAACCCACAATATATAAAGGCGTTAAGCAAAGAGATAAATCGTAAAAAGTTGATAGGCGATATTAAAGAAAACAAGTATGAGAGTGAATTGTTAATAGACGATGAAGAAGAAGGGGCAATACGTTTCACGGCTGTAAGCTCCTGCACCAAAACGGTCTTTTTAGGGGATAAGGTCAGCATAATTGGAGAAAGGATTAATCCTACGGGGAAAAAACTTCTGAAAGAGGCCCTTTTGAATCAGGATTTGTCCTATGTGGAAAATGAAGCCCTAGCTCAGCTGCAAGGGGGTGCCGACATCTTAGATGTCAATGTGGGAATCCCCGGAATCGATGAAAAACAAATGATGTTGTCCGTGTTAAAGCGACTATCGGATTTGACCGATGTTCCTCTGCAGATTGACAGTGCCGATCCCGATGTCATCGAGGCTGCCAGCAGAGTGTATCGAGGCAAACCTCTGATCAACTCGGTAAACGGAAAACAAGAAGTTATGGATCGTATTTTTCCTATTGTAAAAAAATACGGCGCCTGTGTAGTGGCATTGACCTTGGATGAAAAAGGCTTACCGGAAACCACGGAAGAAAGAATCGCTATCGCAGAAAAAATCATTGAGGAAGCTGCAAAATATGACATTACTCGGGATAGAATTCTGGTGGACTGCTTAACATTGACGGTATCCGCGCAACAGAATGCCGGCAACGATACGCTGGAGGCCATTCGGCAGGTGAAAGCACTCTTTGGAGTGAAGACCACGTTGGGTGCCAGCAACGTATCCTTTGGATTGCCTGAGAGGAAGCTATTAAACCGCACTTTCTTGGCCATGGCTTTGGAAGCAGGACTGGATGCTCCTATTACGGATCCTACGGTCCCTGAATATGTGGACACCATTCGTGCTTTTGAGGTACTCAGCAACAGAGATGTCGAGTCTGCGAGATACATTCAGATCTATGGCGAAAAGAATCAGAATACAAAAATGGCCCAGGTTCAAAGGGTGAAAGTGGACTCGTCGGATTCGGATAAAAATAAGGAAGAGAACAATCTGGAAACTCAGATGGAAGCCATTATTTTGGAGGGATTTCAGGATAGGGCAGCAGAAGTAACAACCGCATTGCTGGCCAAATATGAGCCTTTGGACATCGTGGAATCCATCATCATTCCATCGTTGGAAAAGGTGGGAAAAAACTACGAGGTGGGTGATATTTACTTACCTCAGCTAATTAAATCGGCTGATACGGTTCGATGTGCCTTTGAAATTATAAAACCCGTCTTAGAAAAGTCAGGACAAACCATGGCTTACGGCAAGGTGATTTTAGCTACAGTTCAAGGGGATATCCACGATATCGGTAAAAACATAGTGAAAATTTTGCTTCAAAACTATGGTTATGAAGTTATAGATTTGGGCAAGGATGTACCCATAGAGACAGTGGTACAAGCAGCCAAGGAAGAGGGCATTAAAATGGTAGGCCTATCTGCCTTGATGACAACCACCGTAGTAAATATGGAAAAAACCATAAAGGCCTTGAGAGAAAACGGTCTCGATTGCGTGGTGGCTGTGGGTGGTGCAGTTCTTACAGAAGCTTATGCAAAGGATATCGGTGCAGATCATTACTGCAAGGATGCCATGGATACGGTGAGAGTTGCTAATCTTGTCTTTAAATAATTAAAATTCATTGTAGTAAAAAATAATGCGGGAGAGAAAATAGTATGAACAGACCAAGTTGGGATGAATATTTTATGGAAATGGCAGATTTGACTGCTCGCAGATCCACTTGTATAAGACGGCAGGTGGGTGCAGTCATCGTCAAGGATAATCGTGTCATGGCTACAGGCTATAACGGAGCGCCTATGGGCATTAAGCATTGTGAAGAACGAGGAGGGTGTCTCAGGCAAAAGCTGAATATTCCTTCCGGAGAAAGACATGAGCTGTGCATGGCTTTGCACGCAGAACAGAATGCTATTATTCAGGCGGCTCATTTGGGACAAAGCATTGCTACGGGAACTATCTACGTCACACACCAACCCTGTGTTATCTGCGCAAAGATGATCATCAATGCCGGAATAAAAAGGATCGTAGTTCGTGAGGGCTATCCAGATCAGTTGGCATTGGATGTTCTGAATGAGGCCGGACTACATATAGAAATATTTGGAGCTTGAAAGGAATCGTAATGAACCAGCTACTGACTATATTTTTATCCGCATTTATTATGGCTTTGCTATTGACCCCTGCGGCAATTAAAATCGCGCCACTCATCGGTGCGGTGGACATCCCCAAGGATAATCGACGAATGCATACCAAGCCCATGCCTCGCTTTGGAGGAATTGCCATTTATTTGGGCACGGTGCTGTCCATTTTGATCTTTATGCCTTTGGATGCGAAGATTATAGGCATATTGTCGGGAGGAACTCTCATATTTATCGTGGGTATCGTGGATGACCTGAAAGGGATGCCTGCCAAGGTAAAGCTGTTATGTCAAATCATCTGTGCTGTGATATTATTTCAATTCAGCGTCAGGATATCCTTTATGGCAAATCCCTTTGGGGATGGGTTTTTGCATTTCCCTTGGATTGTCAGTTTGATTATTACCGTGATATGGATTGTAGGAATTACAAACACCATCAATCTCATAGATGGATTGGACGGGTTGGCGGGGGGAATTGCATTTATCGCATCCATTTGCATCGCTTATACGGCTTTTATCACATCATACTTAGACATTACCATGGCTATGTTGGCCATTGCAGGAGGTGCATTGGGATTCCTGCCATACAATTTTAACCCCGCCAAGATCTTTATGGGGGACGGGGGTTCCTTGTTCTTAGGGTTTATGTTGGCGGGATTGTCCGTTATGACACCGGTAAAGGGTGCAACCATGTTGGCCATGGTGGTTCCCGTTTTGGTTTTGGCAATCCCAATATTTGATACAGCCTTTGCCATCTTTAGGAGACTGATTAACAAGCGCCCCATCATGGAAGCAGACAAAGGTCATCTGCATCATAGAATCATGGCGGTGGGCTTAGGACAGAAAAAAACAGTATTGACCCTTTACTGTATCAGCGGAGCCGTAGGGGTTTCAGCCATATTGATCAGCAGGGATTTATACATTGAGTCCGGATTACTTTTTCTCATAGCAGCGACCCTTATTTATGTATTTATTACGGATACCAGCATAAGCGGCTTACACCATATTAAGGCCGTAAATATTGCAGCAGAAGAAAAAAATGAAAGGAAACTGCAAAAATGAAAGTGATGACAGTATTTGGCACCAGGCCGGAAGCGATTAAAATGGCACCGCTCGTTAAGAGGTTAAATGAGGCGGAAGGGATTGAGTCTCTTCTTTGTGTCACGGCCCAGCACCGTGAGATGCTGGATCAGGTGTTGGATTTATTTCAACTGAAACCGGATTACGATTTAAACATCATGAAACCCAATCAGTCCATTAGCCAGATAACCTCCAATGTCATACTGGGCATTGAAGAGGTATTTGCTATGGAGAAGCCGGATCTGGTGTTGGTTCATGGAGATACCACCACTACCTTTGCTTCCTCTCTGGCAGCCTTTTATCAGCAAATTCCTGTGGGTCATGTGGAGGCCGGTCTAAGAACGGGGGACAAATATTCTCCTTGGCCGGAAGAGATAAACCGGATTTTAACGGGACATCTGGCAGATTTTCACTTTTGCCCTACGGAGAGAAATCGACAGAATCTTTTAAAGGAAGGCATTTTGGATGAAAATATATTTATAACAGGAAATACGGTGGTTGATGCATTGTTAGAGGTAGCAGACAAACCCTACGAGTTTCAAGATTCCGTATTACAAAGTTTAGATTTTGAAAATAAAAGAATTATTGCCGTTACTTGCCATCGAAGAGAAAATTTAGGGGAACATATGGAGAATATCTTCTCTGCCATCAGAGATATAGCGGAAGCTTTTGAAGATGTGGAAATTGTGTACCCCGTTCATATGAACCCAAAGGTACGAACCATTGCAGGAGAAGTCTTAGGTGAGAAAAGCTTGGCTACGGAAGTGGCACAGAGGATTCATCTAATAGAGCCTTTGCAGTATCAGCCCTTTGTTAATTTAATGGCAAAGTCCTACTTCCTCATAACGGATTCAGGTGGTATGCAAGAGGAAGCGCCTTCCTTAGGCAAGCCTGTTTTGGTGGTTCGAAAGGAAACGGAGAGACCGGAGGCTGTGGAGGCAGGTACGGTGAAGTTGGCTGGCGTGGAAAGGGCTACCATCTTTAACATGGCAAAGGACTTATTGACAGATCAAACCATATATAATGAAATGGCCTACGCAAATAATCCCTATGGGGACGGTAGGGCTTGTGAAAGGATTGTAGAAATACTAAAGCAGCATGAAAAATAATAGCACAGACAAGGATATAATCACCATAGATGATAAACAGCTTTATAAGACTATCGCATCGGTAGCCTTACCTATTGCGTTGCAAAGTCTGGTTGCTTCCTCCCTAAGTTTGGTAGACAACCTCATGGTAGGACAGCTGGGAGAGACCCAGTTGTCTGCAGTGGGACTTGCAACTCAGATTTTTTTCATTTTTTGGATGCTGATGTTTGGATTTACAGGAGGAAGTAATACTTTTATGTCCCAGTTTTTTGGGGTGAAAGATATGGTTAGCCTTAGAAAAACCGCTGGATTTGCCATCAGCGTTGGTATCGTTGCGGGGATTCTATTCTTTGTCCCAGCCTTTTTTGTTCCCAGGGCGATCATGCGACTTTTCACTGATATTCCGGAGGTCATCGATTTAGGTGCCAGCTACATTCATATGGGTTCGCCCTGCTTTTTATTCCTGGGAATCACCGTACCCCTTACCGCTACGCTAAGGGTGACACAACAAACCAGCATCCCTATGAAAATCAGCTTTTTTGTCTTTGGCTTAAATACATTTCTCAACTACGTCTTTATTTTTGGAAGTTTCGGAGCTCCACAGTTGGGAGTCAGCGGTGCTGCGCTGGCGACGGTCATCGCGAGAGGGTTGGAATTACTTCTCACCATTTATGTGATCTTTGGCAGAAAAAATATGGTGGCGGGAAGTCTAACAGATTTTTTTGCGTTTAATAAGCAGCTATCCTATAAGATTACCTGTAACGCACTGCCCACCACCGTGAATGAGGTCATGTGGGCACTGGGAATGTCCGCCTTTAATGCAGCTTATGGTCGCATGGGTGTCACTGAGTTTGCCTCGGTCCAAGCCAGCAATACCATCCTCAATATTTTTATGCTTGCTATCTTCAGCTTAGGTGATGCCATGCTGATTCTGGTAGGGCAACGAATCGGCAGGGGGGAAATGGAATATGCGTTTTTAAAGGCGAAAAAAATCCTTGGATTTAGCGTTAAAATCGGTATAATATCAGGGCTTCTTTTAATTGTTACCTCTCCCTTTATCATCAATCTATTTAACTTTTCTCCGGAGGGGAAAAAATATGCGGTCATCATATTAGTCATTTATGGTGTAATGATGTCCCTGAAGCTTTACGTAGGGATGAACATCGTAGGAACTTTCCGGGCAGGAGGAGATACCAGATTTGCCATGCTTTTGGAGGTCTCCAGCGTATGGCTCATCGGCGTACCTTTAGTTTTCTTTGCTGCATTATATTTGCATTTGCCCATATACTATGTAGTATTGGTTGCACAAGTGGAAGAGGTGGTGAAATGCTTTATTGCTCGCAAGAGGTTTTTGTCGGGGAAATGGCTAAATAACATGATTTCGGACTTATAAATACCATAGCTTTTAGCAACTTTAATCAACCTGTATAAAATTTCTGAAAATTTCTGATATAAAGTATTTACATTAAATAAATTAACTTGTATAATAGGCACTAATTAAAAAAAATAAGGTAACGAAATCATATACTTTATTGGATGAGACAAATAATGAATACAGACTTAAAACAGTTCAAAAGACAAATATATAAGTACGCACTTTTGATAGCATTGATAGCAGAAGTGATCTCTTTACCGGTATTAGGTTTAGATTTAAGGTTTACATATGGTCTAATAGTAGGGACGGCAGTTGCCATAGTAAATTTTACACTCATGGAAGCCACGTTGAGAACGGCTATGACGGGAGCTTCCGCCGCTTCTATCATAATTGCAGGTTATATGGTTCGGCTGGTTTTTTATGGGGCTTCCTTTTATATTTGTATCAAGACCAGTTACCCTTGCGCTCTTGGAGTTGCCATAGGGTTTGTCACCATAAAAATAGCTATATATTATCTCCACGGTTTTAAAGCAAAATTTTCTACAGGCAGGGTCGTGAGGGAAGAACCAGCGGATCTTGAGATAAAGAAACACTGGTACGATAGTAAGGAAGATGAAGAAAAAGATCTTGATTCTTGGGATCGAGATGATTGGGATTATAAAAATTTTAAGAAAAAGGAGAAATGAATATGCATTCTACTGAACACTTAGGACCACGAATTATATATGCTATCAAAGACAGCAATATATTTATTACTGAAACGGTATTATTTGCTGTTCTTGTCGCTGTAGTCTTGGTAGCTTTTGCGCTTTGGTCCACAAGAAAGATGGAAAGATATCCAAAGGGAGCTCAAGCTTTTGCAGAATTGATCGTAGAGTTTATCTACAATTTGGTGGAAGAAACCATGGGTAAGCAAAACTCCAAGTTTTCTCCTTATATAGGTACACTGTTTATGTTTGTGCTCTTAGGGAACTCTTTAGGTCTTTTCGGTTTCCGCCCCATCACTGCAGACATGAATACAACTTTTGCATTAGCGGCAATTACCTTTGTGCTGATTCAATATAACTCCATTAAAACAAGGAGCCTGGTAGGTCATTTTAAACATATGGCACAACCTTATCCTTTTATGTTTCCCATTAAGCTCATTGAAGAAATCTCCTTTCCCATATCTCTCGCCTTTCGACTTTTTGGAAACATTACAGGTGGAGTAATCGTTATGGCATTGGTATTTCAGGGATTGAGTGCAGCCTGCGAAGCGTTACATCTACCCATTCCATTTTTGGAAGCGGTCATTCCTTTACCCGCTAATTTATTTTTCGATGTATTTGAACCGATTTTACAAGCATTTATTTTTACTATGTTAACCATGGTATTTGTAGGTATGGCAATCGCCACCCACGAAGACCATTAGGATATTATTTAATTTAAGAGGAGGATATTATTATGTCATTAGTAACACCAGAAGCATTTATAGCAGCATTTTCTGCCCTGGGAGCAGCCGGAATCGGTCTTGCCGCAGTTGGTATCGGTTTAGGTCAAGGCTTTGCTGCAGGTAAAGCTGTAGAGGGAGTCGCCAGACAACCGGAAGCGCAGGGTGATATTTTGAAGACCATGTTGGTTGGTCAGGCAGTTGCCGAAACTACAGGTATCTTTGCATTTATTACCTCTATTGTATTGTTATTTGCAAATCCTTTCATTTAAACGGTTTGCTCTTAAGAGGTCATCGTCACCATATGACAATAAAACCATGAAAGGAGGCATACCGGCTTGGAAAAATATGCAGAACTGATAGAATTAAACTGGACTATGGTCATGATATGGGTCACAGTATTGGTACTGTACCTTTTGATGAAACACTTTTTCTTTGAGAAGGTTCACAATTTCATGTTGGCTAGGCAACATGCCATCGCAGATGCCTTTGACAATGCTGACCATGTGAGTCGCTTGGCAGATGAAAAACTGAAAGATTATGAAAAGCAAATTGCGAACATTGAAGGTGAAGGCAGAGAAATCATCAAGGATGCCAAAGTACGGGCTGAAACTCAGGCACAAAATATCATAACCGAGGCCACTGAAAAGGCAAATCAAATACGATTACAGGCAGAAAAGGATATAGAGAGGGAAAGAGCAAAAGCCATCATTGAGATGAAGGATTACATTTCCGGATTGGCCTTATTTGCCGCACAAAAAATTATGGAGAGAGAATTGGACGAAAAGAACCATAGCGCTTACATTGACCAAATTCTTGAAGAGGCAGGTAATGCAAAATGGCAGAATTAACCATAGATCTCACGTATGGAAAAGCTCTTTTTGATGCTTCGGTAGATATTGATAAAACAGACGAATTGTGGAAAGAAGCATTGGATTTGGAAAATCTTTTTAAAAGTGAACCTGAGTTTTATGCTTTTGTCAACTCTCCTGTGATTTCTGCTACAGAAAAAAAAGCTGTAATTAACAATGTTCTTCAAAATCAGCTTTCAGAAGAGATGAAAAACTTTCTTTGTGTACTCATCGACAAAGGTAGGACTCGTCATTTTCCTAAGATTGTTCAAAGGTTTCAACAATTAATCAATGATCATAATGGATTTACTTCAGGCGAAATCTATTCGGTTCATGAACTGGACAACATGCAATTAAAAAGTTTTGAAGAAAAAGCGGGCAATCTTTTAAAGAAAAAGATTAAATTAATTAACAAGCTGGATCCTAAGATTATCGGAGGAGTCCGCATATTTATTGATGGGAAAGTCATAGATGCCACCATCAAAAATAGACTGAATCAAATGAGCGAAAGCCTAAGATAAAGCAAGAAAGGAGCAAAGACCTATGAATTTGAGACCAGAAGAGATCAGTGCAGTAATTAGGGAACAAATTAAGAACTATAAAAGTCAACTGGAAATATCCGATTTCGGTACTGTCATACAGGTTGGTGACGGCATTGCTAGAATCTACGGGCTAGAAAACTGTATGGCAGGGGAGCTGTTGGAATTCCCAGGCGAAGTATACGGTATGGCATTGAATCTGGAAGAGGACAATGTGGGAGCTGTTATATTGGGACCCGATAATGAAATCAAAGAAGGGGATATTGTAAAGCCCACAGGTAAAGTAGTGGAGGTTCCTGTAGGACCTGAGCTGATCGGAAGAGTTGTAAACGCTTTAGGGCAGCCCATAGATGGAAGAGGTGCCATTAGCTCCACCAAGACACGACCTATTGAAAATGCAGCGCCGGGAGTTTTGCAGAGAAAATCTGTTCATGAACCTTTGCAGACAGGAATCAAAGCTATTGACTCCATGATTCCCATAGGTAAAGGGCAGAGGGAGTTGATTATCGGTGATAGGCAGACCGGTAAAACTGCGATTGCCATCGATACCATCCTAAATCAAAAGGAAGAGGATGTAATATGCATCTATGTTGCCATAGGACAGAAAAAATCCACGGTAGCGCAATTGGTACAGACTTTGGAAGAAAAAGGGGCCATGAATTATACCATTGTAGTTTCTGCTACAGCAAGTGAAGTGGCACCGTTACAATACATCGCTCCCTATGCCGGATGTGCCATGGGAGAAGAATTTATGTACGAGGGTAAAAGCGTACTGATTATTTACGATGACCTTTCCAAGCATGCAGTAGCCTATAGGGCCATGTCATTATTGTTAAGGCGTCCACCAGGTCGTGAAGCCTACCCCGGAGATGTTTTTTACCTTCATAGCAGACTTTTAGAAAGGGCAGCAAAACTTTCAGACAAGTTGGGAGGTGGCTCCATAACGGCGTTGCCTCTCATAGAAACGCAAGCCGGAGACGTGTCTGCATATATCCCAACCAACGTAATCTCCATTACCGATGGACAGATATTTCTGGAGACAGAACTGTTTTTCTCCGGGCAGAGACCCGCAGTAAATGCAGGGATCTCCGTATCTCGAGTTGGAGGAGATGCCCAGATAAAGGCTATGAAAAAGGTAGCAGGGAAGGTGAAATTGGAATTAGCCCAGTATAGAGAACTGGCTGCCTTTTCCCAATTTGGATCGGATCTAGATAAAGATACCCGAGATAGATTAGAGCACGGTAAGGTTTTGATGGAAATTATCAAACAACGTCAATATAGCCCTGTATCCGTAGTTCATCAAGTAATCATCATTTTTGCAGCAATCAATAAGTATTTAGCAGATGTTCCTTTGGAAGAAATCTCTAGCTTTGAAAAAGAATTGTTAGATTTCGTGGATACTCAATATCCAGAAATTGGAAAAGAAATCAAGGAAACAGGCAATCTGAACGAAGGTATTGAGGAAAAATTGAAAGCGGCGATTGAAAAGTTTAAGGCTATTAAAAAATAAGTTTACTGCTAAACGAGGAGTATAGATATGGGCGCTAACAATATGCGCGACATCAAGCGAAGAATTAAAAGTGTTGTCAGCACGGAACACATTACCAATGCCATGAAGCTGGTGTCGTCAGCGAAGCTCAGAAGAGCAAAAAATACTTTTGAGAGAACCAGAGAATATTTTCATTACGTTACAGAATCCATAGAGGAGATCTTTAATAATACCGATGAAGTTCCTAAAAGGTATTTGGCAGGCAACAGACAGATTAAAACTACCTGCTATGTGGTGGTTACCAGTTGCCGTGGCTTATGTGGTGGCTTTAATTCTAATATCATAAAAGAGGCCCAAAAGGAAATTGATAAAGACTGGGAAAAGCCTCATATTATTGCAGTTGGTACCAAGGGAAAGGAGTACTTTCAGAAGAAAGGTTACACGGTAGACAGTGAATATTCCTTGCCCCCTGAGAATATTTCCTTCATGGAAACCCATGATATCAGTAAACCGATTATTGACATGTATAATGAAGGTGTGATTGACGAGGTAGTGTTGATTTATACGTCCTTTGTCAGTTCTTTGGAACAGAGACCGAAGGTTGTCACTCTGCTTCCATTTGAGATCAGCCATGATCCCGATGTGCCGAAACTACCAAAACAAGTGGAATATGAGCCGTCTGTAGAGGAAGTATTCAATTATCTAGTGCCAAAGTATGTAGAAATAATGATATACGGAGCTATCGTAGAATCTGCTACCTGTGAGCATGCAGCACGAAGGGTGGCGATGGAGGCAGCTACAGATAACGCTAGAGAAATGATGGAAAATTTAACATTAAACTTCAATAGAGCCAGACAAGCGGCGATTACCAATGAGATTTCAGAAATTGTAGGTGGCTCAGAGGCCCTGAAATAGGAGGATGGAAAGTTGAATAAAGGAATAATACATCAGATTATAGGTCCTGTAATCGACATTAAATTTAAGCCGGAAGAAATGCCAGAGCTGTTAAATGCCATAATTATCAAATTTGAAGGACGAAACATTGTGGCAGAGGTAGCGCAGCATATTGGGGACGATGTGGTACGTTGCGTTGCCCTATCCTCCACAGACGGCTTGACCAGAGGCATGGAGGCGGAAGATACAGATGGTCCCATCAGTGTTCCTGTAGGGAAAGAAGTGTTGGGGAGACTCTTTAACGTTATTGGAGATACCATTGACGAAAAAGGTCCCGTAGCTACAGATAAAAGAATGCCAATACACAGAGCTGCACCTTCCTTTGAAGATCAGGATACCGCTGCCCATATATTTGAAACGGGCATAAAGGTTGTAGATTTAATCGCCCCTTATACAAGAGGAGGAAAGGTTGGACTGTTCGGAGGTGCCGGCGTAGGAAAGACTGTATTGATTCAGGAATTGATCAACAATATTGCAAAAGAGCATGGGGGTTTATCCGTCTTTGCCGGTGTGGGAGAGAGAACGAGAGAGGGAAATGACCTGTACTCCGAAATGATTGACTCCGGTGTTATTGCAAAAACAGCAATGGTGTTTGGTCAGATGAATGAACCACCGGGAGCCAGAATGAGAGTAGCCTTGACCGGTTTGACCATGGCAGAGTATTTTAGAGATGAAGAAGGGCAAGACGTATTGCTCTTTATCGATAACATTTTTAGATTTACACAAGCAGGATCCGAGGTATCGGCACTACTAGGCCGTGTACCATCAGCAGTAGGATATCAGCCAACTTTGGCAACGGAGATGGGAGCTTTGCAGGAAAGAATCACATCCACAAAGAAAGGTGCCATTACCTCAGTTCAGGCTATATACGTACCTGCGGATGACCTTACAGACCCGGCACCGGCTACCGCTTTTGCCCATCTGGATGCCACTACGGTACTTTCTCGAGCCATAACAGAGTTGGGAATCTATCCTGCGGTAGATCCCTTGGAATCAAGCTCCAGAATCATGGATCCTCTTATTATCGGTGAAGAACATTATAATGTCGCCAGAGGTGTTCAAGAGGTTCTCCAAAAATATAAAGATCTACAGGATATTATCGCTATCTTGGGTATGGATGAGCTGAGTGACTCTGACAAGCTTGTAGTATCGAGGGCCAGAAAAATACAGAGATTCTTATCTCAACCCTTCAGTGTGGCAGAGGCATTTACAGGATCGCCGGGAAAATATGTTCCCATTAAAGAAACCATCAGGGGGTTTAAGGAAATTTTGGAAGGTCATCACGATGAAATTCCGGAAGGAATGTTCCTGTTTGCAGGTGGTATCGATGAAGTTGTAGAAAGGTTCCAGAAAAATGGCTAAAAGTTTTGTACTGGAGGTGGTAACACCTTCCAAGCTCTTTTATATGGGCAATGTGGAGATGGTCATAGCCAGAACTTTAGCCGGGGATGAGGGATTTATGGCTAACCACGCATGGGCCTGCAAACTTTTAGACGTGGGCGAGCTGTGGATTCAAGAGGAAGGTTGCAAGGATTTTAAAATTGCTGCAATTGCAGACGGATATATCGATGTAAAAGATAATATTATCATCTTCACAGATGCTGCGGAATGGCCAGACGATATTGATGTGGATCGAGCGAAGAGTGAAAAAGAAAGAGCGGAAGAGTGGCTGAGAATTAACACCAGCGATAGCAAGAGTGACACATTGGATATTGCAAAAGCTCAGCATGCCATTGCCAAATCTTTGACTCGTATGGGTGTAAAAACAGGAGGAACTCGTCGCAAAAGAAGTTAACGGTGAAATGGTTGCTTTCATCGGTTGTGCTCCGAAGCGCCTCTGTAAGGCACCTTGGGGTAATTTAAAAAATTGGATTACACTGCTATTTTATAATTAAAAACAACGTTTTTAATTATAAAATAGCATAAAAATAAGACCGATTATCAGTTCCTTAGCTGACAATCGGTCTTATTTAGTCTCTACTTCTATCACTTGTGGTGGACTCACTCCCTTCCGATTTATCCTTTGTGGGGTTCCTCTTAACCTTCCATTCCTTCCAATCTTACTTTCATTCAATGAATTGATAGGATTCTTTAACTCCTTGATCATTAGAATCCGTTCATCTTCACATTTGGATACTTGGAGATTCCAGAGGTGGTTGATTAAGTATATTATAACAAAACCAAAAATAATTGCAAGAGTTTTTTGAAAATTCTTGCAATTATTTTTTTGAAAGAATCGATTAATTTTGACAATCTTTTTGATCATTATTTCTAATCTAAAACAACACCAAAAGCTTTTAATGTTTTTATCATGTAATATAAAATCTTTTCAACAGATTTATGGATATCCATAGGTTGGGTGGAATTTACCACCATGTTTGCAAGGGTTCCTCTGTACAACAGTACATTCATTTCGTTAATTTCTCTAATATCTTCTTCTTTGATTAAGTGCTTTTCTACAGCTGCCTTAAGCGCAATATAATCCCGTTCATGAATGTTGTTGGATAAAAGCATAGGGGTATAATCCCTTACAGCTTCTGTAATTTCTTCAGGGAAAATATCATAGTACCCCGAAATGGATTCATTGACAGACTCATGGGACAATCCTCCAAAAAATATGAGTTGATAAATTTCTGGGTTCTGGAAGGAGTGCTTGCAAAAGCATTCCCATATTTTTAGATAACTCTGGATTGGATCCTGAGTGGCATTTATATAATTAGGCAAATCTTCAGAGTACTCCTTTAAATGGCGTATAGAAGAAAATACAATTAAGTGATTTAGATTATGAAAGTAATTATACAAGGTTGCACAATTATATCCTGCCCTGTCGGCTACTTTTCTTGCGGTAATACCATTTAAACCTTCTTGATCGATGATTTCATTGGTGGCAGAAATGAAATAGGACATCATTCTTTTTTTCTGGATACTTTTTTTATCATTTGCACTCATAATTCGCAGCTACCTTTTTTATCTCAATAAATAAGTTATTTGAATTTTATAATAAATATATCATTTTTAATTTTAACATTCAATATACACTTGCATAATATTCGAATCTATTAATAAAATATAAACTTGTTTATAAAGTAAACGTGCTTGACAAATAAATAACACATGCTATAATTAATCATATTTACAATACTTGAGAACGAAAACATAGAAAAAATCGATAATACTCAAGTATAGAGTTTATCAAGTAACGGAAGGGAGATTAGAAAATGAAATTGGAAATAGGTAATTTTCATGTAAAAGACATTGTATTTGGTGATAAGACCGGATACAAAGAAGGAATTTTGACCTTAAACAAAGATGAAGCACTACAATTTGTCAGAGAAGATGAGCACATTACAGATGCGGATCTACACATTGTAAGACCGGGAGATATGGTTCGCCTCTGCCCTGTAAAGGAAGCCATTGAACCGAGAATCAAACTGAACGGTACCTCACTTTTCCCTGGGTATACGGGAGAGTTGGCATTGGCAGGAGATGGAAAAACCCATGCGCTAAAGAATTGCAGCGTTCTTGTGGTAGGCAAACATTGGGGTGGATTTCAGGACGGATTAATCGATATGGGAGGCGAAGGGGCAAAATATACTTATTATTCAGGTCTAATCAATATCGTTTTAGTGGCAGATTCAGATGAAACTTTCGAGCAGAGAGAGCAACAAAAAAAGAACAAAGCGCTCAGATTGGCAGGACATAAATTAGCGGAGTATGTAGGCGCTGCCGTAAAGGATTTAGTCCCTGAGGAAGTGGAGGTGTTGGAACTTGAGCCGATTACAAAGAGGACAGAAGCAACCAATAAGCTGCTTTCCGTGGTTTATGTCATGCAGGTTCAATCACAAATGGAAGAGGACGGTTATAACGATATGATCTACGGTTGGGATACCAACCATATGGTGCCTACGCTAATGCATCCCAATGAAGTCCTGGATGGTGCTTTGGTTTCCGGTAGCTTTATGCCTTGCTCGTCAAAATGGGCCACCTATGATTTCCAAAACGCTCCCGTAATCAAAAGACTGTATCAAGAGCATGGAAAAACCTTAAACTTCTTAGGTGTAATCATGTCAAACCTGAACGTTGCTTTAGAACAAAAAAACAGATCGGCTTTATATGTAGCACAAATTGCAAAAAGCTTAGGTGCTGATGGAGCAATTCTTGCTGAAGAAGGATATGGAAATCCAGATGCAGACTATATTGCATGCATTGTGGCGTTAGAGGATGCAGGTGTAAAAACGGTGGGCATTTCCAATGAGTGTACTGGTAGGGACGGACAATCACAACCACTGATGTCTTTAGACGAAAAATTAAATGCATTGGTTTCCTGTGGTAATGTGTCGGAACTTATAGAACTACCACCTATGCCCACGGTGATCGGTGAACTTGAATCCCTTGCAAGAGACGGACTTTCTGGAGGATGGGCCGATGATGAATTGTTAGGTCCTTCGGTTAGACCCGATGGTTCCATCATCATGGAGAATAATGCAATGTTCTGCGGTGATCAAGTCATTGGCTGGTCTCCAAAGACCATGATAGAGTGTTAGGAGGAGGTTTCAAATGAAAAAAGCAATTATGTATGTAAATCAATTCTTTGGTCAGATAGGTGGAGAGGATAAAGCTGATTTTAAACCTGTTATAAAAGAAGGTTTGGTAGGACCTGCCATGCATTTGAATTCCGTTTTAGACGCGGATGTAACCCACACCATCATTTGTGGAGACAATTTTATGGGTTCCAACAGAGATGAGGCAGTAGACACCATCATTGAGAGCTTAAAGCCCTTAGAATTTGATATTTTTATTGCTGGACCTGCATTCCAGGCAGGTAGATACGGCGTAGCTTGCGGAGAAATCTGTAAAGCTGTAAAGGAAGAATTTAGCGTACCGGTAATCACTTCCATGCATATTGAAAATCCCGGAGTAGAGATGTTTAAGAAGTCCATGTATGTTATGATCGGTGGAAACAGTGCCGGTAAAATGAAGCATGACGTAGAAGCTATGGCCAATTTAGCCAATAAGCTTTTTAAAGAGGAACCTCTGCTTTCCCCAAATGAAGAAGGTTTTTATGAAAGAGGCATCCGACACCAAGCGTGGGTGGAAGGTTTAAAACCCGCTGCCGATCGAGTTGTAGATATGTTTCTGAAAAAAATTAACGGTGAGCCATTTGTAACTGAGCTACCCATACCGAAGTTAGATAGAGTGGACATTGCCGCTCCTATAAAAAGTTTGGCTGGTGCAAACATCGCATTAGTTACCACCGGAGGAATCGTTCCTATAGACAACCCGGATAAGATACAATCTGCATCTGCTACCAGATGGGGTAGATACGATATTTCCAAAATGGATAAGCTAATGGGTGGAGAATATAAAACTATTCATGCAGGATTTGATCCAGCCGCTGCCGATGCAGACCCAAATGTAATCACACCTGTAGATGTGTTGAGAGCTTATGAGAAAGAAGGCAAATTTAAAAAATTGCATGACTATTTCTATTCCACGGTAGGAACAGGAACAACCCAAGCAGAAGCGCAGAGAATGGCAAAGGAAATCATTCCTTTCTTAGAGTCTGATCATGTGGACGGAATTATCTTGGTAGCGACCTGAGGAACCTGCACACGTTGCGGTGCAACGATGGTAAAAGAATTCGAAAGAGCAGGTTTTCCAATCGTATTAATGTGTAACTTGATACCGGTAGCCACCACAGTAGGGGCAAATAGAATCGTTCCAACTATTTCTATTCCATACCCACTGGGTGATCCTTCCACCTCGAAAGAGGAGCAGTGGAAGCTGAGATATCATAGGGTAGGAGTTGCTTTAGATTCTCTGTCAACAGATATTTCAGAACAAACCGTATTTAAAGTAAAACTTTAAACATTTTTAAAGCAATAGGGTTAGGTGAATTATATGAACACAAACTCAAAAGAGGGAAACAGCAGTAAAATCAATTACGTTTATCTTATATCCTTAAGTATCATTGCTATCATTGCAATTTGGGCAATCGCTTTTAAAGATAGCTTTACAACGGCATCCAATGGACTATTTGGATTTTTAACTCAGAATTTTGGATGGAGTTACTTAATTGCAATGACCGTTTTCGTTGTATTCTGCGTATTTATTGCATGCAGTAAGTACGGCAAAGTAAAATTGGGTTCCGACGATTCTGTGCCTGAGCATAAAACCGTATCTTGGTTTGCTATGCTCTTCGGTGCTGGAATGGGTGTTGGACTTGTATTTTGGGGCATCTCGGAACCCATTTCCCACTTTGTGGCCCCTCTGGGTATGGAGGGCGGAACGGCTGAGGCAGCAGATTTTGCAATGAGAACGTCCTTCATGCACTGGGGGATCCACCCTTGGGCAAATTACTGTATCATAGGATTGGCTCTGGCGTATTTCCAATTTAGAAAGAATAAACCGGGTCTGATCAGCAGTATCTTTGAACCAATTATCGGGGAGGATCGCGTTAAGGGACCCGTTGGAAAGACCATTGATATTTTAGCTATATTTGCTACGGTAGCAGGGGTGACTACATCCTTAGGATTGGGGATTCTGCAAATCAATAGTGGAATCAATTACTTATTTGGTATCCCTGAAACCCTGATGGTGCAGATCATCATTATCGTCATCATCACGGTTATCTACATCTGGTCAGCCGTGGATGGTATTGATAGAGGGATTAAGGTCATATCCAATATCAACTTGTACTTAGCCTTTGGACTGATGGCTGTAGCAGTCTTGGTGGGACCTACAATCGCCATGTTGGATAGCTTTACCAATGGACTGGGACAGTATTTAGGAAATATTATTTCGGACAGCTTATATACCAATACCTACGGAGACAATGGATGGGTAGACGGCTGGAGAGTCTTCTACTGGGCATGGTGGATTGCATGGGCACCTTTTGTAGGCACGTTTATTGCCAGAATTTCTAAAGGCAGAACCATCAGACAATTTATTCTTGGAGTTATGTTAGCACCTTCTTTGGGATCCCTGGTATGGTTTGCAATCTTTGGTACGTTAGGCATCAATTTAGGCATGGAGGGTACTCTTTCCACGGAAGTTTTGTCCCAAATCGCCGGTGCACCGGAGACAGCATTGTTTATCGTCATGAATGAGTACCCTTTGGGAAATGTGCTTTCCATCGTTGCTTTGGTATTGCTTTGTACATTTTTTATTACCTCAGCAAATTCGGGCACATTCGTACTTTCCATGTTTTCCTCAAATGGAGATTTAAATCCTGCTAACAGTAAAAAAATCACCTGGGGTGTGGTGCAATCCACCTTAGCTGTGGGACTTTTAATCGCAGGCGGATTAAAACCACTTCAAATTGTATCCATAGGAGCAGCTTTCCCATTTATCTTTATCATGTTATTTGCTTGTATTTCAATTATAAAATCACTAAAAAGTGAAAATTTATAGAGGCAAATATAACTACAGACATACTTATGACACGATTCAAGACTTTTGATAAACGGGGCTGTAGCAAAGCAGTTCAATAAAAACGGGACCAAGTTCATGTAAAAACATGGAATTTGGTCCCGTTTTTATCGTATCTTAAGAGTCTTTACAATTAAAAGCTAAAATTTTAATATTTAAAATCTTAGGAACAAGGATCCAATCTGATAAACTAAAAAAGAAACGATCCAAGCTACCGATGTCTGGAAGATTACTACGGTTAGAGCGCTCTTCCATCCTCCCATCTCACGTTTCACGGTGGCCAAAGTAGCGATACAAGGCATATAGAGTAGACAAAAAACCAGGAAAGAAAAGGCCGATAGCGGCGTAAAAATGGAGGTCAGCATGGAGGATAGGGAGTCGGCACTGTTAGCGCCCACCAGCACCGCCAAGGTACTGACTACGGCCTCTTTAGCCGATAAACCGGTAATTAACGCCGTTGCTGCTCTCCAATCTCCAAATCCCAGAGGAGCAAAGATGGGTGCTGCAAAACGACCGAAGGAAGCCAACATGCTACTCTCACTGTTTGACACCAGATGAAGACCAAAATCGAAGCTTCTGAAAAACCAAATTACGATGGTAGCGATAAAGATAACCGTAAAAGCTTTTCTTATAAAATCCTTGACGTTGGACCACATGCGCAACCACACGCTGAAAGCCGCAGGCATTCGGTAAGAAGGCAATATCATGACAAAAGGTACTGGGTTTCCGCTGAAAATGGTAGCTTTCATAATCATAGAGCAAACGATTGCCACCAATATTCCCGTAAGATACAAACCTATCATTACCAAAGCCCGATACTCCTTAAAAAATGCGGTTGTAAACATAATGTAAATGGGAAGCTTGGCACTGCAGGACATGAAGGGGACTAAAATTGTGGTCATGCGCCTGTCTCTTTCGCTAGGCAAAGAACGGGCAGACATGATAGCCGGCACAGAGCAACCAAAGCCTACCAGCATAGGCACGATGGAACGACCAGAAAGCCCTAACTTCCTGAGCAGCTTATCCATAACAAAAGCTACCCTAGGCATATAACCGCTGTCCTCTAAGACTGATAAAAAGAAAAAGAGGACTCCAATAAAGGGCAAGAAGGATAGCACACTGCCCACACCGGCAAACACTCCGTCGATAATCAAAGAGTGCAAAGGTATGCTGACGTGAAGGGCATAAAGCAGTTGATCCACCATCTCAGTAAAGCCATCGATAGCCATGGAAAATAAATTGCTTAAGAAAGAGCCTACCACATTAAAAGTCAGCCAAAAAACCATAAACATAATTCCAAAGAATATGGGTATGGCAAAGATTCTATGGGTAAGGATGCTGTCTATCTTTATAGAGCGCAGGTGTTCCTTGCTTTCTCGTGACACTCGGAAAACTGTACGGGTGCAAAGCTTATCAATAAAGGAATACCGCATATCTGCCATTGCGGCTTCTCGATCGGTACCCAGGTGATATTCCATGTCGTCTATGATATGTTGAATAATATCCAGCTCTGCATCTTGAATGGATAACTGTGAAATCAATTGAGGATCGCCCTCAACAATTTTAGCGGCACAAAAACGTAACGGCAATTCCAAACGGTTGGCATCGTCTGATATCAAATGAGCGATGGCATGAATGGCAGTATGGATGTAACCATCACAGAAGTCTATTTTCTCTGGCAAGTGCAGTTGCGTAGCTGTCTTTATGGCACAATCGATGAGATCGTGAATACCGTCATTTTTGGAGGCTGAAATAGGTACGATAGGAATAGAAAGTTCCTTTTGGAGCTTTTCAATATCGATAAAAACTTCATTCTGCTTGATTTCATCCATCATGTTCAGAGCTAACACCATAGGCAATTGCAACTCCATAAGCTGCAACGTCAAATATAAGCTTCGCTCAATATGAGAAGCATCAACTATGTTAATGATTACATCTGGTTTGCCCTGCATCAGAATTTGCCGCGTAGACAAGTCGTCCGCTGTAAAAGCAGAAAGTGAATAGGTCCCCGGAAGTTCCAAAACGCTGAAACCTTTGTGACCTCGAACGGGACCTTCTTTAGTTTTGATAGATCCGGTGGAAAAGAAACCCTGGTGGGTTATTCCATCTGTCATTTGATTAAAAACTGTAGTGAGACCACTATTTGGATTTCCCACAAGAGCTGCATTGATTGCAGTAATTGCACTCATCAGCGGTTACCTCCACCTTTATTTCTGCCGCATCCACCTTCCGTAAGGTCAACTCATATCCGCGTAAACATATCTCCATGGGATCCCCCATAGGTGCCACCTTTCGAACCATAACGGTAGTGTTGGGAGTCAAGCCCATATCCAATAAGCTTCTTCTAAGGGAACCCTTTCCTCCCACAGATTTAATCTTTGCCTTTTGATTTACCCTCAATTTATCTAAGGGGATGTCCGTAAGGCTTTCCGTAGCCCATAAACGAGCATTCTTTTCATTATCCTTTTTATTCATCCTATTATTAACCATATTTATATCCATCATTATTTTTTTCTTTATACCCTCTGGATTGTTGTATTAAACCCCAACCTATTTGATATTTGCAAGCTTTTAGCGTTTACTGCCGGATCTGACCGCCTGCAAAATTAAAAACTTCACCGAAAGGAGAAGCCGATTTACCGAGGCTACAATTAGCAGGGCGATAGCAATACTTCCGGCCATAATTAAAGTCTCTGCACCTACTGCTCCCGCCGTAGAAAGGTCATTCTGCAAAAAATACGACATGGTATAGTACATTCCGGCACCAGGAACCAAAGGAATAATTCCGGGGATAATAAAAAGCGTAGCAGCTTCCTTTCCCGCTCGAGAGAACACCTCCGCTGCGACGGCAACTACACAAGCTCCTAGAAAGCAAGATAAAATGTTGCTGTTTTCCCACAGTAAAGAACCTTTATATACAGCAGAACCTAATGCACCGGCCAAAGAAGCGAAGAAAATATGCTTTTTTGGAACGTGAAACAAAAGGCAAAATCCTACGGTAGAGAAGAAAGCGTATAAAAAGTGGATTAGAACATCGGAATAGTTCATTGTAGGAATCCTCCTGTCAAAGCCAACAATTTTAAGATCAAACCTACACCGGAAGCGATGGCGATGGCCGATACTCCGGCTTCCATGGCTCTCGCAGTTCCAGCCAACATGTCCCCTGAAAGAAGATCCCGAGCGGCATTAGTTATGGATACACCGGGCAAGAATACGGTTATAGTTCCTATTACCAATGGGCTATACGAATCTAATGATAACAGTTCCGCGCTGATTATAGAAAGAAAGGTACAGAAGCTGCAGCTCAATAATATTCTTAAAAAATTGTGAAATTCAATCTTTTCAATAAACCCGGAGAAGGCGTAGGTAAGCAGCCCGATGATTCCTGCTAATAAGCCAGAAAGTGCAGTGCCAGCAAACATTAAACATACAAAGGCAGATACAAAGGCTGCTCCAAATAGTCTCAGCCATAATGGGTAAGGTGTGATATGGTCTATTTGATTAATTATAGAGACTCCTTCATCTATGGAAAGATCCGTGGTAGTGAAAATTCTAGAAAAGTTATTTATCTTAGAAATTTTTTCTAAATCTAGCTTAGATCCGTGCAGTCTCTTTACCAGTGTATATACGTCGCTGTCCTCCTCGCCGTTGTCCAGTGAAAGGAAAATACCTGTGGTAGTGGCAAAGCATTCAATGTATGGAATTCTACATGCACGACAAATCCTGTTGATCGTGTCCTCCACCCGGTAAACCTCGGCACCACTTTTTAACATAATTTCCCCTGCATGTAGTGCCAGAAGAAGAACTTTTTTTTGAACTTTGTCAATCACGATTGATTCCTCCATGTACATAACTAGAAACATTTTAGTATATACCTCAATGTTTTCTCAGGCATCCGAAGCTCTGCTTTGGATTAGACCGTGAAGTTATTATACCATATCTATAATGAAAAAAATAGGTTACTTATGTCGATTCTGTAAATATTGAAAAAAATAAATGCAAATAAAAAATCAGTATGCTATAATCCCACGTTTGACAGTGAAAAACCTCGACAAGGTTCAAAATTAAAC
>CAZOSB010000028.1:0-29838 GCA_964582545.1 uncultured Anaerovorax sp. | reverse complement strand
GGTAACCTTTTTTGATATTCCAGAAATATCGCAAGCGATATTTCCTACATAATAAGAAAAAATTTTAAAAAAATAAACGTGACCGGCTCTGAAGTTGTTCAGGGTCGGTTTTTCCGTAGCGCAATATTTTTCTCTCCATAGTGTAATATCTTACAAGAATGATAGCAATCAATGTGTTAAAATAAACCCATAATGTAAAGCAAACACAGATTAGGACGTCTGAGAGAACGTTGAAAGGGGATAACTATGCTACAAGAACAACGTCAAGTTTACTTTGACCGTGATTTACAAATAGAAGCCTATCACCTAAGCGGCATTGCCCAGAAATTTCCCAACCACTTTCATGAGTTTTATGTAATTGGATTTATTGAAGGAGGAAAACGCCATCTTCAATGCAAAAATGTTGAGTATGAATTAACTGCGGGAGATTTAATTTTGTTTAATCCCGGAGACAATCACTTCTGCGATACTATAGATGGAAAAACCTTGGATTATCGTGCCATTAATATCAGTAAAGAAATCATGAGAAAAGCGGTAAAAGATATTACGGATAAAGATTATATGCCGCATTTTAAACAGAATGTAATCCATCAAAGTGGAATCACACGTGCACTCAGGGATGTATACGAAGCGATTATTGACAATTCTCCAAGACTTCGAAAAGAGGAGGCGTTATTTTTTTTATTGGAGCAAATCCTGCAAGAATACTCTGAACCATTTCAAGAGTCTCATATATTAGAACCAAACCAACAAATCAAAACGCTTTGCACATATATGGAAGAACATTTTGGGGACAATATCACTCTGGATGAATTGCTCTCCATGACCCATTTTAGCAAGTCCTATTTGCTGAGATCCTTCACAAAGCAGGTAGGTGTTTCTCCATACCGCTATTTGCAAACGGTGCGACTGAATAAGGCAAAAAAGCTTTTGGAAGAAGGAACCACACCCGCTGATGCCGCAATGTCGGCAGGATTTTCAGACCAGAGTCATTTTACCAATTATTTTAAGGAGTTTATCGGATTAACCCCCAAACAGTATCAGAGGATTTTTACGAATACTCCCCTCCCAATTGAGCCGGTAAAGGAGTGGCAGCATGAATCATAACATAAATCCTAATACCATAAAAGGTCATGTGGTAGCATTTATTACAATCCTAATTTGGGGAACCACATTTGTTTCCACTAAGCTACTGCTTGTAGATTTTTCTCCCATTGAAATATTATTTATTCGCTTTATCATAGGTTATGGGGCTTTGTGGCTTGTGTACCCAAAGCAACTAAAGTTTACAGGAAAGAAACAGGAACTGTACATAGCCGCTGCCGGATTATGCGGAATTACGCTGTATTATCTGTTTGAAAACATTGCTCTGAACTACACCCGTGCCTCTAATGTAGGCGTGATTATTTCTGTTGCCCCGTTTTTTACAGCGATATTCAGTTGTCTGTTTTTGCAAAGCGGGCGTCCAGAAATTCGTTTTTATGTAGGTTTTGTCATCGCCATGGTGGGTATTTACCTCATCAGCTTTAACAAAGGAACAGGGTTTGAGCTGAATCCTCTCGGTGATACCCTGGCATTCATGGCAGCGATCATTTGGGCGGTCTATTCCGTGCTTACGAAGAAAGTCAATAGCTTTGGATATCCTACCATTCTAACCACCAGACGAACTTTTTTCTATGGATTGCTGTTTATGATACCCACGCTATTTTTTACCGACTTTCAAATAAAGTTATCTCAGATTCTACTTCCACAAAATTTGTTCAATTTATTATTTTTAGGCCTTGGAGCATCTGCACTTTGCTTTGCCACATGGAATTTTGCGGTGAAATGGTTAGGGTCGGTAAAAACCAGCATCTACATCTATATGGTGCCAGTGATTACAGCTACCACATCCTTTTTGGTGTTAAAAGAACAAATGACGACGTCAACTGTTGTAGGCATTGTGCTAACCTTGATGGGTCTATTTTTATCGGAAAGTAAGAATCAAACAAAAGAGATTGAGCTTATGGAGGACACAAATGGAAATGTCGTATAACTATACTTATTATAAATAAAACGTTAAAATTCAAACAATAAAACAAAAAAGATGGGAGACACTTCCATCTTTTCTTTTTTGTATTTCTGTGCATTTAACTTATGCACGGTGGGGACGGGTGAGATTAAGCTTGCGCTTTATTGAACTTAGTAACCAATCTGGATACTTTTCTCGCTGCTGCATTTTTATGAAGAGTACCTTTTGCAGCTGCTTGCATCAATTTCTTTTCTGCTAATACTAATTTTTCTTTGGCAGTATTCATATCGCTGCTTGCCAGAGCACTTTCGAAGCTTTTGATCACTTCTTTTGTATGTGACTTAACTCTCTTGTTTCTAGCAGTCTTTTTTGCGATAACGCCGATTCTTTTCTTTGCAGATTTGATGTTAGCCATATCTTTTCACCCCACTTTCTAAAATATCGCTTCTTGAAGTATATAGGAATAGAAATGAGAAATCAAGGAAAAAATAAAAAAACATTCAATTATTACAATCAAAAATTTCTATTTACAGATGTTGCATATGTGACTAAAGGAGAAAAACATGAATTTTAGAACGGATTTGGCTATAGAGACGAAGGAAATGTACCATGAGAGTAAAGGTGAAGGCGTTGAAATTTCAGGAGTAGAGGTCGAGGTAGAAAAGGATCAGGAGGTTTCTGTTACCAGAATTGCCATCACTGATGAAAATGGGGAAAAGGTTTTAGGAAAGCCCAAAGGCAATTACATTACGTTGGAAGTTCAGGGAATCATCAATGGTGATGAGGTTCAAATAGAGGAAACAAAGAAAAAAGCAGCAAAGATATTAGCCAAAGAATTAAAAAAAATGATTTCTTTTCATTTTAAATTAAAAGTTTTGGTAGTAGGTCTGGGAAATCATAGGATAACGCCTGACTCGCTTGGACCGGATACCGTATCTAAAGTGAGGGTGACCCGACAGCTTTTTTTAGTTTACGAGGCGGACGGAGATTATGAAATGTCCTGTGTTAGTGGATTTATTCCGGGAGTGATGGCTTCCACAGGAATCGAAACTGCCGAACATATTAAGCGTATGGTTCAGCTGGTGGAGCCTGAAGTGGTAATTGCCATAGACTCTTTGGCAGCCAGAAAAGCAGAGCGAATCAGCACTACCATTCAAATTAACGATACCGGTATCGCTCCTGGAACCGGCACGGGAAACATGAGAAAGGAATTAAATCAAGACAGCTTAGGAGTAAAGGTTATCGCCATAGGTGTACCGACGGTAATCGATTCAAAGACTCTGATTTTGGAAGGAGTCTCAGACTTTTTAAAGGATGAGAAGGAAGCGGAGCAACATTTAGAAAAACAAAACTTAGATATGATTGTCACTACCACAGATATCGATCAAGTTGTTAAAGATTTTTCGGATATTATTGCAAATGGAATTAATATAACTCTTCATCCCGGCATATACTCTTAATGACGAAAATTTACGAAGGAAAGGATTGTGGGGTATATGAATTACGAAAGGCGTGGAAGAATCAATAGCAGGAGGGCGAAAGTAGGACAAGAGAGAGGATTAAGCAAATCCTTTTCCCTGCTTTTGGTTGTATCGGTCTGTTTGTTGACTTCTGTGGTAACGCTTTCAGACTTGAGAAATACAGGGGTGGTATCGACGGAATCAGCGGTAGAAAATATTGCATTACTTTGTTTAGAAAGTGTTTTCCCCACGGTAAGTAGAGGTTCATCCACTGACGCCAGAAGTAAGATTCTCATAGCTACCGCAGATACCAATCCTTTAGATTATTTGACACAAGAGGGTGAGGACACCCCAAAAGTTGTATCTGATTTACCAAAGGTACCCCAAACTGCCAATAGTGACAACCCTGCAGTGTTGATTTATCACACTCATGCCACAGAATCCTTCATGCCCGTGGATTTTGGAAACTTCCATACCATTGATGAGTTTGCAACGGTCAGGGAAGTGGGGGATGTGATGGCTTACGAGCTGGATCAAAAAGGAATTGGAATCGTTCATGATAAAACCCTTCATGATTCTCCATCCTATAATCAGTCCTATAGCAGATCCTTAGAAACTGCTAAGTCCATGTTAGCAAAATATTCGTCAGCTAAAGTCATTATCGATCTGCATCGCGATGCATCAGCCTATTCCGCAGGAGGAAAGACGGTGACCATCGAAGGACAGAAAGTAGCACCCTATAGCTTGGTGGTAGGAAATGGAAATGAAAACTCCAAAGCATTAAAAGATTTTGCAAATAAGATAAACGCCAAAGCAGAGAGCATGTATCCCGGGTTTGGAGGTAGGATTATCGAAAAGGACTATAAATACAACCAGTACATATTCAACAACTCTCTTCTTTTAGAAGTAGGAAATAATCGCAATGACATTGAAGAAGTTAGATTAACAGCAAAATATTTTGCCAATGTTCTTGCGGAGGTATTGAAGGAAATGTAAAGGTAAAGAAAAAGTAATCGTATGATGGGAGGAAATCAGAATGTTTATGAAAAAGACCATGGTTTTTATTGTGACAATGTTGGCAGTATTTGCCTTTGTGGCAGTGGATGCAGCTTATTCCGATATGTTAGATGAAGATAGCTTTCTGATTCCTGTGGTGAAAAAAACCGGCGAAAGCCATGTTTCCATAGTGCTTTTAGGCAAAACCGCATCGGTAAACGTGGCTCAGATAGAGGAAAAGTGGGACAACATCAACGATACTGTCAATGAAAAGTATAAAGAGGGCAAAATTTATTTCGCCCAACGTGTGGAGGACGTAAAGCTGGCATTAGGAATTGAAAAAGAAAATATCGATTATGCAGCTTTTAAGAGCCAGCTGTTGTGATATAATAAAGCCCGCAGGAATTTATTATAAATTAAAGTGCCATGGGATTTTTAGGATTATAGCCGAAACCCACATGGTTGATATATCAAAAATGCTTGCATTTATTAATAATAAAGAGTAATTTGATTTATAGCCTAAAAAAACATTAAAATAATAATTATGATAGGCAGGTTTAAAAACTTGCTTTTTCTATAACTAAATATAAATAATTAATCATATATGTAAAATATGTATTGATATTAGACATAACTTAATATATAATGTTTAAAAATAATAAATATCAAAGTTTTAAATAAATAGATATTTTGTCTACAAGCGCGGTAAAATAGGGTTTTGGCTACTCAGCGCGTTGCGAATGATAGAGAAGGGTGATTTATATGAGAAGAGAGACAGTTTGCGTTCATGGCTATAGGGATAAATCAAATCTGACAGGTGCGATTTCCGTACCAATTTATCAATCGGCTACATTTGCGCATCTCGGTGTAAATAAAAGTACTGGGTATGACTATTCGAGACTGCAAAACCCTACGAGGGAAGCGGTGGAAGAAATCGTTGCAGGACTTGAAAATGGCGTGGATGCCCTTGCATTTTCAAGCGGAATGGCTGCAATTATGGCACTCATGGAGTTGTTTTCCCCAAATGACCATATCCTTGCAACCGATGATTTATACGGTGGAGCCATAAGGCTATTCAACAATATTTCAAAGAAAAACGGTCTTAAAATTGATTTTGTAGACACGGGCGATCTATCGAAGATAGAAGAAAAAATCACAAAAGATACAAGAGCAATTTTTATTGAAACACCAACAAACCCCATGATGCACGTCACCGATATTGCTGCTGTGAAGCGCTTGATTGAGGGCAGGGAGATACTGCTGATCGTGGACAATACCTTTCTCACGCCGTATTTTCAGAAACCACTTTCCCTTGGTGCAGACGTAGTTTTACACAGTGGAACCAAGTATTTGAGCGGCCATAACGACACGCTTGCAGGATTTTTGGTTACTAAAAGTGCAGAAATTGCTGAAAAATTACGCTTTATCTATAAGACCACAGGTGCTTGCCTATCACCTTTTGACAGTTTTTTGCTCATTCGTGGAATTAAAACCTTGGCTATCCGTATGGAAAAGGCGCAAGCTAACGCCATAACCATAGCCAATTGGTTACTTACGCAAAAGAATGTGACAGCAGTCCATTATGTAGGGCTTGAAGGACACCCCGATATAGAAATCTCTAAAGGACAAGCATGTGGTTTTGGTTCCATGATTTCCTTTGAGGTCGACAGGGAAGAAACTGCGGTGAGGATCCTTGAAAGGGTTCAATTGATTCTGTTTGCGGAAAGTCTTGGGGGAGTGGAAACCTTGATAACATACCCTATGCTTCAAACCCATGCAGATGTCCCCAAGGCAGAGAGAGAAGCGCGAGGTATAAATGAGAGGCTTCTGAGAATTTCTGTAGGAATTGAAGATGCGCAGGATCTTATTGAGGACTTAAAGCAGGCCATAGGAGGAATCAATTGAACTACGATTTTGATGAAATAATTGATCGAAGAAATACGAATTCCATTAAATATGATTTTGCTACAGAGCGTGGAAAACCGTCGGATCTACTTCCCCTCTGGGTTGCTGATATGGATTTTAGAGCGCCCGAAGTGGTGACACAAGCGCTGATTAGGGCCGCCAATCATGGTGTTTTCGGGTATACCGAGGTTAAGCAGGAATACTTTGATGCGGTTAGAAACTGGTTTGTCAAAGGCTTTGACTTTGAGATCGAAAAGCAGTGGCTTGTGAAAACACCAGGTGTTGTCTTTGCTTTAGCGGCTGCAATTCGAAGCTTTACAAACAAAGGGGATAGTGTTATGATACAAAAACCTGTTTACTACCCTTTTTCTCAGGTTATTTTGGACAATGAGCGCCGGTTGATCAACAATCCACTTATTTGTCGTGACGATAAATATTATATAGACTTTGAAGATTTTGAACGTAAAATAGCTGAAAATGATGTCAAAATGTTTATTTTATGCAGTCCCCATAACCCTGTGGGGCGTGTTTGGACAAGGGATGAACTGACTCAAATGGCAGAAATTTGCATCAAACACCACTGTCTTGTGGTTTCCGATGAGATCCATTGCGACTTTGTATATGAAGGTCACAAACATCATATTTTAGGAAGTTTAGCGCCTAAATTTTTGGATAATGCAATCATTTGCACAGCACCCAGCAAGACCTTTAATTTGGCAGGGCTACAGGTATCCAATATATTCATAAAAAACAAAGAGATTCGCTATAAATTCAAGAAGGAAATTGAAAAAATGGGTTATAGCCAGCTCAATACCATGGGATTGATCGCGTGTCAGAGCGCTTATGAACAGGGGGGGGAGTGGTTATCTCAACTTCGTAAGTACTTGAGTGAAAACCTTTCGTTCGTAAGGAATTTTTTAAAGGAGCGGCTGAATCAAATTAAATTAATTGAACCGGATGGAACCTATCTGCTTTGGCTCGATTGCAGATCCCTTGGATTGCCCCAAGAAGAACTAGATCGGTTGATCGTTCATAAGGCACGGCTTTGGCTTGACGATGGAACCATGTTTGGTGATGAAGGAAACGGATTTCAACGAATCAATATGGCTTGTCCAAAAAGTGTACTTGAAAAAGCAATGGTACAATTAGAAACGGCTATTAAGGATGATTTTTCGGGAAATCTTCGATAGTATTTAAAAAGCAAAGATATTAAAATTGAGGATAGATGAGGTGATTGGAATGAAAAAAGCGCTTGTTGCAATGAGTGGAGGTGTAGACAGCTCGGTTGCTCTTTATTTGATGAATCAGCAGGGGTATGATTGTACTGGCATTACCATGAAGCTGTTTGATAATGAGGATGTTGGAATAGAGCGGGAAAAGACTTGCTGCTCTGTAGAGGATGTGAAGGATGCTCGAAGCGTAGCGTTTTCACTGAATGTTCCATTTTATGTATTTAATTTTTCCGATGAATTTAAAAATGAGGTCATAGATCGGTTTATTTCTTCTTATGAATGTGGAGCGACACCCAATCCATGCATCGACTGTAACCGCTACATAAAATTTGAGAAATTGTACTGGCGTGGAAGACAATTGGAAATGGATTATGTAGTAACTGGTCATTATGCTAGAATTGAACTGGATCCAGCAACAGGTCGATATTTATTGAAGAAATCCGTAGATGAAAGTAAGGATCAAAGTTATGCTTTATATGCGATGACACAGGAGCAATTGAGCCATACCTTGTTTCCCCTTGGTGGCCTTCACAAATCTGAAGTTCGTAAAATTGCTGAAGATATGGGTTTTATCAATGCAAAAAAACGCGATAGTCAGGACATTTGTTTTGTTAAGGATGGTGACTATGCAGGGTTTATAGAAAACTATACTGGAAAGTTATATCCAAATGGAAACTTTACTGACAAAGAGGGAAACATTCTCGGTGATCATAAGGGGATTATCCGATACACTATCGGTCAGCGCAAAGGTCTTGGTCTGGCTTTGCCCCAACCTTTGTATGTGGGCGGAAAGGATCTCGAAAGCAACACCGTAATTCTCTGTGAGGAAAAGGAGTTATATTCAAAAGTGCTTCATGCAACGGATTTTAATTGGATTGCTTTTGATAAATGCGAAGGTTCAATTCGGGTTAAGGCCAAGGTGAGATATAAGCAACCCGAGCAATGGGCAGTGGTGGAACAAGTTTCACCAGACAGTGTGCGAATTGAGTTTGATGAACCCCAACGTGCTATCACAAGCGGTCAAGCGGTTGTATTGTACGACGGAGAGGTTGTTGTTGGGGGTGGGACAATCCAGTAAGTCCACAAACATCCAATATATTCTAATTGACGGAAAAATGAAAAAAGTGATTGACAAGTCAATAGGAAACCTATAGAATGAATTTATTAAAAAGAAATTTGGAGAAAAATCGATGAAACAGCTACATTCAGTAAATGCATATTTTTATTTTTACTTTACTTGGTTTATGGGTAAAGTCTATTTGTGTTTTACTGAAAGAAAGCTAAAAGCGATATAAAAAATTATTTTATGTTTTTAGGGCCTGCGGTGAGACACACCGCAGGTTTTTTTCATGTTTAGGAGATATTTTAAACATACTTGGTTAACGCTAGTAAAGAAAGGAAGAAAAAAATGGTTATCGTATTAAAGGAAAATCCAGACAAAGAGAAATTAGAGCATCTAAAGAGATGGTTAAAGGGCATGGACATCGATCTGCACATCAGTGAAGGAAAACAATCCACAATCATAGGATTGGTGGGGGACACCTCAGTTGTAGACATTGAGCTTGTCTCTGCCTTGGACATTGTAGAAACGGTTAAGAGAATACAGGAACCTTACAAAGCGGCCAATCGGAAGTTTCATCCCACCGATACGGTCATAGACATCAATGGAGTAAAAATTGGTGGCGGAAACTTTCTCATTATTGCCGGACCTTGCTCTGTGGAATCCGAAGAACAAATCTGCGAAATCTCCAAGAGCGTCAAAGTATCAGGCGCCAACATGATCAGAGGGGGAGCTTTTAAACCTAGAACTTCTCCCTATGCGTTCCAAGGAATGGGGGATGATGGGATTCAACTTTTGTTAAAAGCAAAAAAGCAAACGGGATTGCCCATCGTTTCAGAGATCATGGATTTATCTCATTTGGATATTTTCGAAGATGTGGATGTCATTCAAGTGGGTGCAAGAAACATGCAAAACTTTGAATTGTTAAAAGAGTTGGGAAGAACCGATAAACCTATCTTATTAAAAAGAGGACTTTCCAGTACCATTCAAGAGTTGCTCATGAGTGCAGAATATATTATGGCAGGAGGAAACAAAAACGTAATTCTCTGTGAGCGGGGAATCAGAACTTTTGAGACTTCTACCAGAAACACTTTGGATCTGTCTGCAGTACCTGTATTGAAAGAGCATACCCATTTGCCCATCGTGGTAGATCCATCCCATGCGACAGGATACGCCAAGTACGTAAAACCCATGTCTTTGGCTGCAGCGGCAGCAGGAGCAGATGGCCTCATGATCGAGGTGCACAACAATCCTTCCGCAGCCCTATGCGATGGGCAGCAATCCATCACCCCTTCTGCCTTTGAAGAACTCGTTAAATCGGTGAATTTGATTGTAGAGGGGTTAAAGAAATAAATGAACATTGGCATTGTAGGGTTAGGTCTCATAGGGGGATCTTTGGCAAAGGCCATCAAGGCTAATACGCAGCATCGTGTGTATGGCACGGATGTGAACGAGAAGACAACGGCTGCAGCACTAAGTGAGGGTTGTGTAGATGTTGCATTGGATGAAAGCAATCTCTCCCACTGTGATGTGGTGATGGTAGCGTTATATCCTCAAGCCACCATCGATTATCTTAAGAGAAGTGTAACTTTAATGAAAAAAGGCGCCATTATCGTGGATTGTGCTGGGGTAAAAAAGAGAATTACAGAAGAGGTCAGAAGTTTGGTTCAGAACCTACCAGTACACTTTATCGGTGGGCATCCTATGGCGGGGATTGAAAAGAGTGGATTTGAGAATTCCTTTTCTCAATTATTTTCAAGAGCTCCTATGATTTTATGCAAATCGGAAGAGTCGGATGATGAAGCGACTAAAACCTTAGAAGCACTATTTCTATCTATGGGTTTTGGTTATGTGAACATTTCTACACCGGAAGAACACGATCATATGATCGCCTATACCTCTCAGCTGGCTCACATTGTTTCCAGTGCCTATATAAAAAGTGAAAGTGCAGAAAGACATCGGGGCTTCTCAGCAGGTAGCTTTAAGGATTTGACCCGGGTAGCCAAACTCAACGAAACCATGTGGACGGAACTGTTCTTTGAGAACAGAGAGTTACTTTTAGCCGAAACAGATGCTTTTATGAGTCAGTTAGCCAATTATAGAAAGGCCCTGGCTGAAGGAAACTATGAAGATATGAAGAAATTGTTGAAAGAAGGAAGGATCCAAAAGGAGTCTGTAGAAAAAGAGGAGGGAGCAAATTGAATACTAAAAAAGAAAAAATCACCGTATCCGCTTCCTCAGGAGATTATGAAGTAGTCATAGGGAAGGACTTAAACTACGGAGAACTGACTCTGGGAGTAAAAAATCCCTGCAAGGTAATTGTGGTCAGCGATGATACCGTACATTCCATCTACGGTAAAAAAGTGGAAGAAAGCTATAGAAATGCGGGATATACTGTGAGTACCTACATCTTTCCTCACGGAGAGCCTTCCAAAAATATGGATACCATCCTTTCTATACTTGCATTTCTGGTAAAAGCGCAAGTTACCCATAAGGATCTGCTGGTAGCTTTGGGGGGTGGTGTAGTGGGAGATATGACTGGTTTTGCCGCTTCGATTTACCTGAGGAGCATGGATTTTGTTCAGCTTCCCACCACGTTGCTTGCGGCGGTGGATTCTTCCGTAGGGGGGAAAACCGGCGTAGATTTTATGGGGGGGAAAAACCTCGTAGGGGCTTTTCATCAACCCATAGGTGTGTTTTGTGATACCAACACCTTTCAGACGTTACCTCCGGAGATTATTTCCGATGGCATGGCGGAGGTGATTAAATATAGCATTATTAAAGACAAAGGGTTATTTGAAGAACTGATGGAATATCATCTAATAGAGCCTAATTCGAAACAGTCTGAAAATATAACGCAGGAACTCTTTAAGCAACTGATCGAGGATCACGGTGAAAGTAGCTTTAACATCATTGAAATTTGTAAAACATGCATTGCTATTAAAGCAAAAATTGTTGAGCTGGATGAATATGACCATGGAATTCGACACTTGTTAAATTTTGGTCATACCATAGGTCATGGAATAGAGGCTTTGAGTCAATATGAAGTTTCCCATGGAAGTGCTGTGGCCATAGGAATGAGAATCATTACAAAAGCCGCAGAGAAGAAGGGGCTGACCGAGGAAATCTTTTCGGATAGATTGGAGTATCTGTTAAAAAAATATGGATTGCATTTGAGTTGCAATTTTAAAGCCGAAGAGATAGCGGAAAAAGCAAAAAGCGACAAAAAGAGGCTAGGGAAAGAGATTCATTTGGTGATTCCAAAGCGTATAGGGGAAGCGGTTACTTATCAATTGCCTATTTCGGAACTTAAAGCATTCATTTCCCTTGGATTGGAGGAGTAAAGTGGATATAAAAATCAACCCTGTACCAGTAAGTGGTGATGTTTTGGCAATTTCATCCAAGTCCTACGCCCATAGAATGCTCATAGCTTCAGCTTTATCCAAAGAGCCTGTATCTATGGAACTCAATATTCTGTCGGAAGATATATCAGCTACCATAACGTGCCTTCGAGCCATGGGATGCCCTATTGAGATGACCTCTTCTGCAGGTGGATACAAACTTACCATTCATGAAATCCAAGAAGATCGAAGCAATCCCACGTTAGATTGCAAGGAGAGCGGTTCTACTGCTAGATTCTTATTGCCTTTAGCGGCTCACTTTTATGACGGTTTTACCATGACTGGGGAAGGGAAGTTACCCCAGAGACCCTTTTCGCCCCTTTGCAGGGAAATGAGGAGATACGGGTGTTCCTTTGACCAAGAAAATCTTCCGATGTTCGTAAAGGGAAAGCTACAGGCTGGGGATTATGAAATTGAGGGAAATATCAGTTCTCAGTATATTTCCGGACTGCTGTTTGCCTTGCCTCTATTAAACGGCGATAGTAAAATCATCTTAAAATCTCCATTGGAATCCATAGATTATGTAAAAATGACTTTAGAAGTATTATCCTTGTTTCAAATAGAAATTCAGAGTACAGACCAGGGATATTATATCCCGGGAAATCAAAAATATATTTCCCCAACTCGAAGTATGGTTCAAGGTGACTGGTCAAATGCCGCTTTTTTCCTGTGTATGGGTGCTTTAGGCGGTCCAATTTCCGTCCAAAATTTACTTCCGGATTCCCTGCAGGGAGATAAGGAAATTATGGAGATCTTGAAAGACTTTGGAGCGGAGGTGAAATGGGAAGAGAATTCCGCTACCGTCTCTCAGGCACCTCTTTCTGCCGTAGAAATCGATGTGAAGCACACTCCGGATCTAGTACCTTGTTTGGCAGCATTGGCTTCCGTATCAAAAGGTAAAACGGTGATTTATAACGGCGAAAGACTCAAGTTGAAAGAGAGCAATCGAATAGAAAGTACCTACAGAGCTTTGACGGCGCTGGGGGCGCAGATGGAAATGACAGAGGATGGATTGATTATCCACGGCAAAGAAAGATTGTCGGGCGGTACAGCAGAGGGGTTTAATGATCATAGAATCGTTATGGCGGTAGCAGTTGCTTCCTGTGCCTGTGAAAATCCGGTGATTATCCGAGGTGCAGAAGCTGTTAACAAGTCGTACCCCACATTTTGGGAGGATTTTCAGAAGATAGGAGGGAATTATCATGTCATCGGCAATGGGAAATAACATTAAAATTCAAATTTTTGGTCAATCTCATTCAGAGGGTTTAGGGGTGGTCATAGACGGACTGCCCGCCGGGGAACAGATAGACTTAGATAAGGTTAATGCGTTTTTACAGAGGAGAGCTGGCGGAAAAAATAAATATTCCACAGCCCGAAAGGAAACAGATATTCCCAAGGTTATCAGCGGATTGGTGAACAATCAAACCTGTGGGGCGCCTCTGTGTGCCATCTTTGAAAACGCAGATACCAAAAGCCAGGATTATGAAGAACTACAGGATGTTCCCAGACCATCACATGCGGATTACACCGCCTATCGGAAGCATGACGCTTTTCACGACAGGAGGGGAGGGGGACATTTCTCCGGCAGATTAACGCTTCCTCTATGTTTTGCCGGTGCAGTCTGTAAACAAATTCTTGAAAGACATGACATTTTTATAGGATCCCATATTCATTCCATCGGAACGGTAAAGGATCGTGCCTTTGATCCTGTAGCTTTATCTAGGGAAGATTTTACAATCGCTTTGCAGGGGTTTCCCACTTTGGATCAGGAAACGGGGCAGCAGATGGTAAAGACTATGGAGGAAATGGCTGAAAAGGGAAACTCTATTGGAGGAGCGGTGGAATGCGGCGTCTTAGGGCTTCCTGTGGGATTGGGAAATCCTATCTTTGACAACTTGGAAAGTCTTTTATCCTATGGATTATTCTCTATACCGGCAGTAAAGGGAGTGGAATTCGGCGCAGGTTTTGGTGTTACGGAAATGACCGGTGTTCAATGCAACGATAATTTTTATATGGACGGTGATACCGTTCGGACAGAAACCAATCATTCGGGAGGGATACAGGGGGGGATCAGCAATGGAATGCCGATTGTTTTTCGGGTTGCTTTTAAGCCCACCCCTTCCATCTATTCCTTGCAGAAATCTGTTCACTTAAAAACGAAAGAACCCGTGGATTTAAAGATAAAAGGTAGACACGACCCCTGTATCGTACCTAGGGCAGTTCCCTGTGTAGAGGCCGTGGCGGCCATCGTTTTAGCTGATGTATTTTTAGGAGGTAAATAATGAATCTGGAAGCACTGAGAAATGAAATTAACACCATGGATGATGAGATCAGTTGTCTCTTAAGAAAGAGACTGACTCTTGTGGAGGATATTGCCAAGTTTAAAGCCCAAGAGGGTTTGCCAGTTCTGGATACTGGCAGAGAGCGTGAGGTAATCAGCAGGCTAACCAAGGATTTGGATGAGGCTATGGCGGGGTATATAAAGGTATTGTTCACCACCATCTTCGACATTTCCAGAACCCATCAGACCATCGTTACCAATAAAGAATCCAATACGGTAGTGAAAATCAAGAAAGCATTGCAAGACACTCCGGAGTTGTTTCCTAAAAATGCAGTGGTGGCTTGTCAAGGCACAGAGGGTGCAAACTCTACATTTGCATGTGAAAAACTTTTCTCTCGTCCTTCCATCTTATATTTTGACAGCTTTGACAGCGTGTTTAATGCGGTGGATAAAGGTCTTTGTACCTATGGAATCCTGCCCATTGAAAACAGCCTTCATGGATCGGTGACCAGCGCTTATGATCTCATGAAGAAGTATAACTTTCACATTATCAGAAGCATCAAGATGAAGATCAGTCATGCGCTATTGGCGAAACCCGGCACAGACCTTTCACAGATTAAAACCGTATATTCTCATGAGCAGGCACTTGCGCAATGCAGTGAATTTCTAAAGGATCTCAAGGTGAAAATTCAGCCCTGTGAAAACACAGCAATGGCGGCAAAGTTGATTTCAGAGTCGGAAAGTAAAGATGTGGCAGCAATTTCCTCTACTTATTGTGCAGAGCTGTATAATTTGGACATATTGGATGACAAGATTCAGAACAGTGAGAACAATTACACCAAATTTATCTGCATATCAAAAAAATTGGAGATTTACCCCGGGGCAAAGAGAATCAGTCTGATGATGACAATTCCTCACAGACCCGGTGCGTTATATCATCTCATGGCAAAATTCGCTGCGTTAGGAATCAATTTGACCAAGTTGGAGAGTCGACCTATGGCGGATAAGGATTTTGAATTCATGTTTTATTTTGATTTGGATATCTCTGTATACGATGAGGCGGTCTTTAATCTCTTCTCCCAATTGGAAAATGGAGTTGAGCGGTTTGAATTCTTAGGATGTTATTCCGAAATGTAGGAAATCCTACCCATTGGCAGATTTAGGTGACGGAAATATAAGGAGGGGTAACTATGATTAAAGATGCAATCATAAAACTAACAAACAATCAGGACTTAACTTATGATATGGCCGAACAGGTGATGAACCAAATTATGACAGGGGAAGCCTCGGATGTTCAATTGAGTGCTTATCTTATCGCATTGAGCATGAAGGGTGAGACTACGGATGAAATTACCGCATCTGCTGCCGGTATGAGAAAGCATTGCATCAAACTGTTACATGATCTGGATGTGTTAGAAATTGTAGGAACCGGGGGAGATCACTCGGGCACCTTTAATATTTCCACCACGTCGGCTTTGGTGGTGTCCGCCGCCGGAATTCCGGTGGCGAAACATGGAAATAGAGCGGCATCCAGCCGTTGTGGTTCTGCTGACGTTTTAGAAGCCTTGGGCGTAAATATTACAATGCCACCGGAATTTAGCGCTAAAATGTTAGATAAAATCGGCATGTGTTTCTTATTTGCACAGAACTACCACATTGCAATGAAATACGTGGCACCGGTAAGGCGTGAATTGGGAGTACGTACCATTTTTAACATATTGGGTCCATTGTCAAACCCTGCCGGAGCCAAAATGGAGCTTTTAGGCGTGTACGATGAGGGGTTAGTAGAGCCCATTGCAAAGGTTTTGGCAAATTTGGGAGTAAAGAATGCCATGGTGGTATACGGTCAGGATGGGCTGGATGAAATTTCCTTAAGCGCTCCTACCAGCGTATGTGAAGTAAAGAACGGCTGGGTAAAGTCCTATGAAATCACTCCGGAACAGTACGGGTTTCAGCGATGTAAGAAGGAGGAACTGGCTGGGGGAGATGCCAAAGAAAATGCGGAGATTATCCGGGATATTTTAGATGGCAAAAAAGGACCAAAACGAGATGCTGTTTTGTTGAATTCAGCGGCTGCATTATACGTGGCCAAGGATGTTTCCTTTCAGCAAGCCATAGAGGAAGTGACAGAAATCATCGATAGCGGTAAGGCAAAAGAACAGCTTTCCAAGTTTATCCAGCTGTCAAACGAGGTTGAATAATGTTTTTAGATAAAATAGTAGAATCTACAAAAAAGAGAATTGCCTTGAGCAAGGAAAGACTTCCATTGGAAAAAATTAAGGAGGAGGCAGAAGGGATTTCGGCGGATACCGGATTTCCCTTTGAAGAAACCTTGAAAAAAGAGGGGATTTCCTTTATCTGTGAGGTGAAAAAGGCATCCCCCTCCAAAGGAATTATTGCGGAGGACTTTCCCTATGTTCAGATAGCAAAAGAGTATGAGGAAGCAGGGGCATCGGCAATTTCCGTCTTAACAGAGCCCGATTTTTTTATGGGATCTGACCGATACCTAAAGGAAATTAGCCAAGAGGTAAATCTGCCTTTATTGAGGAAAGATTTTATTCTGGAGGAATATCAAATTTATGAAGCAAAGCTTTTAGGCGCATCGGCAATTTTGCTTATCAGTGAAATTTTGGATGAAAAAACCTTGCATCACTTGATTCATCTGTCCCGTAGCCTGGGAGTTTCAACCTTGGTAGAAAGTCATTCCTTGCCGGAGATGAAGAAAGCTCTGCAGGCAGGTGCTTCAATCATTGGGGTAAATAATAGGAATTTAGACACCTTTCAAGTAGATGTCAACACAAGCATTGAATTGAGGAGCCATGCGCCGAATTCGGTAATCTTTGTGTCTGAGAGTGGCATTTCCGATGCTGAAGATATACGGATATTAAAGGAGCATGGGGTGGATGCTGTCTTAATCGGAGAAACCCTCATGCGCAGCAAGGATAAGAGAGAGCAATTGAACATTCTTAGGGGTGACTTATTCAGGGGTGACTTATGAAGATAACGATAGGTGACCTATGAAGATCAAGATCTGTGGGTTAAGTAGGGAGTGTGACATCGATTTTGTAAATAAAGCGTGTCCAGATTATGTAGGTTTTGTCTTTGCTGAGAGCAAACGTCAGGTGACGCAGGAGCAGGCAAAAGTGCTGAGAGCAAGGCTTGAAGGTTCTATCCCTGCAGTGGGAGTGTTTGTAAATGCAGACATGGATCAGGTTTTAAATCTGTTGCAGGATGGAGTCATCCAAGTGGTGCAGCTGCACGGGCAAGAGGATGAGGTGTATGTGAAGCGACTTCGAGATCAAACCAAAGCTCCCATTATCAAGGCTGTATCGGTAGCCACAAGGGATGATGTAAAACGCGCAATGGATACGGTGGCAGACTATCTTCTCTTTGATCACGGCAAAGGGGGGACTGGACAAGCTTTTGATTGGAACTTGATTTCATCTTTTTCAGAGAAACTAAACAAACCATTTTTTTTAGCGGGAGGGTTAAGCCTTCGCAATATCCATCATGCCATAGAGCTAGCGAAACCCTATGGAGTGGATATCAGCAGTGGAGTGGAGACGGATGGTTTGAAAGATGAAATGAAAATCATGGAGATTATCAGAAAAATCAGAGAGGAGACAAGGAAAAATCATGAACAAAGGAAGATATGGCATTCACGGAGGGCAATATATACCGGAAACCTTGATGAATGAAATTATTAATTTAGAAAAAAGCTACGATTTTTATAAACATGACTTGGAGTTTCAAAAAGAGCTGCAAGAACTCTTTCAAAATTATGCAGGCAGGCCCTCAAGGCTGTATTATGCATCCAAAATGACAAAAGATTTGGGGGGTGCAAAAATTTATTTGAAGCGTGAGGACCTGAACCATACCGGCTCTCATAAGATTAACAACGTATTGGGGCAGGTTTTACTGGCGAAAAGGATGGGGAAGACCAGGGTTATTGCAGAAACGGGTGCCGGTCAACACGGTGTAGCCACGGCTACAGCCGCAGCTCTTTTAGGGTTAGAATGTGAAATCTTTATGGGCAAGGAAGATACGGAAAGACAAGCTTTGAATGTGTTCCGAATGGAGCTGCTGGGGGCAAAGGTGCATGCTGTTACAAGCGGTACCATGACCCTAAAGGATGCGGTGAACGAAACCATGCGAGAATGGGTTTCTCGCGTTCACGATACGCATTATGTCCTAGGTTCCGTCATGGGACCTCATCCATTTCCCCTGATCGTCAGAGATTTTCAGAGTATCATCAGCAAAGAAGCTCGTGAGCAGATATTAGATATGGAAGGAAAGCTTCCGGATGCCGTTGTAGCTTGTGTTGGAGGTGGAAGTAATGCCATGGGAGCCTTTTATCACTTTATTTCGGACGAAAAAGTAAAGTTGATCGGTTGCGAAGCCGCAGGAAAGGGAATCCATACGGAACAACACGCAGCCACCATTGCGAAAGGGCGATTGGGTATATTTCATGGGATGAAATCTTACTTCTGCCAGGATGAGTATGGGCAAATTGCACCCGTGTACTCCATTTCCGCAGGGCTGGATTATCCCGGCATCGGACCGGAGCATGCGAATCTTCACGACACAAAACGAGCGGAATATGTACCTGTGACAGATGATGAGGCTGTGGAGGCATTTGAATATCTGGCGAGAACGGAAGGAATCATCTGTGCCATAGAAAGCGCCCACGCCGTTGCACATGTGAAAAAAATAGCTCCCAATATGGAAAAGGATCAAATGATCATCATCTGTTTATCCGGTCGCGGAGATAAGGATGTAGCAGCTATTGCAAAGTTAAAGGGGGTGGACATCCATGAATAGAATTAAGAACGCTTTTCAAAATGGTAAAGCTTTTATCGGATTTTTAACAGCAGGAGATCCCAATTTAAAAAAATCAGAGGATCTTATCCTCGCCATGGTACGGGCAGGTGCAGATTTAATAGAAATCGGCATTCCCTTTTCAGATCCCGTTGCAGAAGGTCCTGTAATTCAGAAGGCGAATATCAGAGCTTTGAACTCAGGTACTACGGCGGATCACGTATTTGATTTAGTGGGAAGAATCAGAGAAAAAACCGAGATTCCTATTGTTCTATTGACTTACCTAAATCCGGTATTTACTTATGGATATGATAAATTTTTTGCAAGGTGCCAGGAAACAGGAGTGGATGGAATCATCATCCCTGACCTTCCCTATGAAGAGCGAGAAGAATTGATACCCTTTGCCAAGGCAAACGGGGTAGATGTGATTTCCCTCATTGCACCTACGTCTCAGCAGAGAATTTTAGAGATTGCACGAGAGGCCGAAGGTTATATCTATCTGGTGTCCTCCATGGGGGTTACGGGAATGAGAAATACCATACAAACGGATTTAGATTCCATGGTGCGGACCATTCGATCGGTTACGGATACTCCTATTGCCATCGGGTTCGGAATCAACACGCCGGAGCAAGCACAGAAGCTGTCACAAATTGCAGACGGCGTCATCGTCGGTAGTGCCATAGTGAAAATCATTGAAGAGCACGGTGTACATGCGGAAGAACCCATCTACGAATACGTGAAAAAAATGAAAAATGCAATGGATAACAAGTTATTGTAAATCTCTAAATGTTTTGATATAATAGAAAACAAAATGAATGACATGGCAAAATATTTTCGCTCTGTCATTTATAATTTGGAGGAAACATGAACGAATATCAGCAATTGATTAGAAATTTTTGCATTATCGCTCACATTGACCATGGAAAATCCACCTTAGCAGATAGAATTATCGAAAAGACTGGACTTGTTTCTCATAGAGATATGAAGGAGCAGTTTTTGGATAACATGGATCTGGAACGAGAGCGGGGCATCACCATAAAACTACAGACTACGAGATTGATTTACAAGGCAAAGGATGGGCAGGAATACGTGTTTAACCTCATAGACACGCCGGGGCATGTGGATTTCACCTATGAAGTATCCAGAAGCTTGGCGGCCTGCGAAGGAGCTGTTTTGATTGTAGATGCCACTCAAGGTGTGGAAGCCCAGACCTTGGCAAACGTTTATTTAGCATTGGACGAGAATTTAGAAATCATACCCGTGTTAAATAAGATCGATTTAGCCAGTGCCAGACCGGACGAAGTAAAGCTTGAAGTGGAAGAAGTCATCGGAATCGATGCCAACGATGCACCGCTCATATCGGCAAAAGAGGGCATCGGCATTGAAGATGTGTTGGAAGCTGTGGTGGCCCATGTTCCCCCGCCCAAGGGAGATGTAAACGGGAAACTAAAAGCTTTAATCTTTGACTCCTATTACGACAATTTTAAAGGCGTAGTAATTTACTCCAGGGTTTTTGACGGTTGTGTTCAAAAAGGGGATGTCATTCGGCTGATAAACACGAAGAAAAAATATGAGGTAACCGAAGTGGGCGTGTATTCTCCAGGACCGGTGCCGGTTAAACGATTGCAAGCGGGAGATGTAGGTTATATCTGCGCCAGCATAAAGACTGTGGCAGATGCCAGGGTGGGTGATACCATCACCTTGGACAGCAATCCCACAGAAGAGCCTTTGGCAGGTTACAAAAAAGTACAACCTATGGTTTACTGTGGAATTTATCCTGCAGAAGGGGAGAAGTATGAAAACGTAAAGGATGCATTGGAAAAATTGCAGGTCAACGATGCGGCTTTCCACTTTGAGCCTGAAACCTCCACCGCATTGGGATTCGGTTTTCGGTGCGGATTCTTAGGATTGCTTCATATGGAAATCATAGTGGAAAGATTGGAGCGGGAATTTGATCTGGGTGTCATTACCACGTCCCCCAGCGTAATCTATAAGGTGGTTATGAAGGATGGAACCCAAGAAATGATTCAGAATCCTTCAAATTTGCCAGACCTTATGACCATAGATCACATAGAGGAACCCATCGTAAAAGCGGACATTATGATTCCCAAGGAATACGTGGGCAGCATCATGGAGCTTTGCCAGGACAGGCGTGGGAAAATGCTTCATATGGAATACATTACGGAAACAAGGGTGCAGCTACATTATGAAATGCCTCTAAACGAAGTAATCTATGATTTTTTCGATGCATTAAAATCCAAAACTCGAGGATATGGCTCATTGGATTATGAGTTTACCCATTATGAAAAATCAAATGTGGTGAAGATGGATATTTTATTGAACAAGGATCTTGTAGATGCTTTTTCTATGATTGTTCATGAGTCCAAGGCATATAATAGAGGAAGATTTGTCTGTGAGAAGTTAAAGGAAATCATTCCTCAGCATCAATTTGAGGTTCCGATTCAGGCCTCCATAGGACAGAAGGTCATCGCTAGGGAGACCGTAAGGGCATACCGAAAAGATGTATTGGCAAAATGTTATGGAGGAGACATTTCTCGTAAGAGAAAGTTATTGGAAAAGCAAAAGGAAGGGAAAAAACGAATGCGCCAATTCGGTTCTGTAGAAGTGCCTCAAGAAGCCTTTACTGCAGTTCTAAAATATGACGACAACAAATAGTTTTTCTATATTTGATTGAATTTTCTTTAAATATATAATATAATATCATTAAAATTAGAACTGTTTCTTTTCGTTAGGGGCAGGAGATTTATGAAAAGGAGTGCGGGTTATTCATGAAAAAAATATTAGTCATTGATGATAATGTCGTAAATCTCAATATTGCAAAGGAATCATTAAAGGCGAATTATTACGTCGTTGCAGTGACTTCCGGCATTCAAGCTTTAAAATATTTGGAAAAGAATAAGGTGGATTTAATTCTACTGGATATCAATATGCCTTACATGAACGGATATGAAACCTTAGAGCGAATTAGGAAGAAACCCTTTTGTGAGGAAATACCCGTTATTTTTGTCACCGCTTTTAATGATAAGGAAAGTGTTGAGCACAGCATTAAGGTGGGTATACAGTATGGGGTTGTAGATTATATTATAAAGCCATATACCCAAGAGGAACTGTTAAAGAGAATTTTTCAAAAGCTATGTTCGATACAACAGTAAATCAAGTTAAATATTAATGGATCAGTTAAAGGAGCCATCTTAATGAAACATATTTTGGTCGTGGATGACAATATTACGAACTTGAAACTTGCAAAGACCGCTTTAGAGCCGGAGTATAAAGTAACCATGCTTACCTCCGGTGTTCAGTCATTAAAATTTTTAGAGAAAAATAGCTGCGACATGATTTTGCTTGACATCAATATGCCCAATATGGATGGATTTGAAGTGATTGAAAAATTAAAAAAAATAGAGGAACTTCAGTTACCTCCTATTATTTTTCTAACCGCTTTGACAGATCCTGAAACAGAGGTCAGAGCTTTATCCGTGGGTGTGGTAGATTTTATACATAAACCTTTTGTGGAAGAAACCATGTTGTCCAGAATAAAAATACACTTTGAAATTAACGGATACCGAAAAAATTTAGAAGGTTTAATTAAAGAAAAAACTAGGATGATCGAAGAGCTTCAAGACGCCGTTTCCATCAGCATTGCAGATTTGGTGGAATGTAGAGATGGGGAAACAGGCGGGCATATAAAACGAACGTGTAAATATTTGGAGATTCTTAGTAATAAATTGTTTGAAGATAACTTATTCCCACTTGAATTAGATGAAAATTTAATTTACGATATGAAACGATCTGCTCCTTTACACGATATCGGAAAGGTTGGCATCAAGGATGAAACCTTATTAAAGACCACCCGCCTGAGTGAGGCGGAGATGGAATATATGAAGCAGCATACCATTTTGGGGGGCAATACCTTGCAACATGCCATAGATCAGACAGGTTCAGAAAGTTTTCTGTATACGGCTCGAGACATGGCCTATAGCCATCACGAAAAATGGGATGGCACAGGTTATCCCAATGGTTTAAAGGGCGAGGAAATTCCGCTTTGCGCCAGAATTATGGCCATAGCGGATGTGTATGATGCACTCACTTCAAAGCGCTCCTATAAGGAAGCCTTTTCTCATGAAAAAGCAACAGAAATTATTCTGGAGGGTAGAGGAACCGCATTTGAGGAATGTATTGTAGATGCTTTTTTAGATGTAGGAGCTGAATTTGAATGCGCTTTAATGGAATATCTTGTGGATGACCTGTAGCCTTTTGGGGGGTGTTTTATTGAAACATATTTTTATTATAAACCCCAACGCGGGTACTGTGGATAAATCCATATATACTTTGAATATCATTGAAAACATATTTCGTAAGCGTCACGAAGAATGTTTTACTTTCATTACGGAGTATTCCGGTCATGCGACCAATCTAGTTAAAAAGATGTGTGATTTTTTTAGTACGGAAGTGATTCGATTTTATGCATGCGGTGGCTTAGGTACATTAAATGAAGTAATCAATGGGATTATGGATTTTTCCAAGGTAGAGGTGGCATTTTATCCCATGGGTACCTCCAATGATCTTGCAAAAGCTTTTAGCAGATATCCCAATCAACTATACAGCATACGAGAACTGATAGAAGGGGATCTGATTAAAATTGATTTAATAAAAGTAAATAATGACTATGCGGCAAATGCGGTTTGTTGTGGATTTGATGCCAGAGTGGGCAGAGATATGGGCAGGGGTTACATGAAATACTTGGGAGTACTGAATCATCGTTTGCCTTATTTTTTCCCAATTATAAAAAATCTTGTAACCAACATGTATGAAAAGTATATCGTTGAAGTAGATGGTGTCAGTTATAATGGAGAGTACTCTGTGGTATCGATTATGAACAATTTTTCCTATGGGGGATATTATTGTCCACGGGGTGATGCGCTTATCGACGATGGAATTCTGAATGTATTGCTCTATAGAATTGAAAATATATTTGGCATAACAGGGGATCTTTCAGCGTTTAAGCAGGGTACGCTGCCAGAAAGAAGTAAAAAAATAGTGTTAGCTGACGGGCAAAAGATTAAAATATCGTTGGAAAGCGGAGGTCCTTTTATTTTAAATTATGACGGCCAGGCGAAAGAAGCCTATTTTGCCAACATAGAGGTTTTGCATCAGGCATTAAACTTAATCGTGCCGGGAATGCAGGAAGAATATTTGGAGTTGGAATAAATTATAAATCCCTCAAAGGAGACCGGTATGATTCGACAAGTGAATAAAGAAGGGAAAATATTGTATTTCGTTACGATTGCTTTTTGCATTTATTTTATTGCACTGAGCTTTATTCGTGCTTATCCTGCGGTAATACCCGTTAGTTGTATGTTTGCCATTATGATTAGCACCATGATCACCTTTGGTACTTTTGAACATGCTACCCTTCAAAAGTATTCATTGGCATTGCTCATGTTGGTTCTAACCACCGTTTATGGGTACATTTGGGGCGATATTGGGGTGGTTCAGGGTACCTTTTTGGCAATGGTATGCATCAACTCCTTACATCTTGATTTGCGTTTAAATTTGGTCGAGGGGGCATACATAGCGATACTGTATTTTGTGCTGATTGTCTTTTTCCCTGATTTAGCATATCAATATGTAAAGAATCCGGGTGATATGGTGATTAAGTTGCTTACGCTGTTCATCGGGCAGGCTTTACTTTTAATTATGATTTTGAACATCAATCGATTGAAAAATATCAATGATGCAAAGACTTTGAATGCTAATACCTTGTTGAAGATTGTGGAGGATAAGCGTTTGGAGGCCATAGATGCGGATCGGGCTAAAAGTGACTTCTTGGCAAATATGTCTCATGAGATAAGAACTCCTATGAATGCCATCACCGGTATGACGGAATTCATCCTAAGAGACGATGTAAACGAAGGGGTGAAAGAAAACGCCATTAACATAAAAAATGCATGCAATACATTATTGTCAATCATCAATGATATTTTAGATTTTTCTAAAATTGAGGCTGGAAAACTAGAACTGGTAAATATAAACTTTCAGTTATCATCGGTGATTAATGATGTAGTCAATATGATCGCTGTTAAAATTGAAGAAAAAAATATTGACTTTATAGTCGATATAGACAGTGGACTTCCCAACGATCTTATGGGGGATGAGGTTAGGTTGCGACAAGTGTTGGTAAACCTCCTGTCCAATGCTGTAAAGTTTACAAAAGAGGGATATGTAAAACTGAAGCTTTGGTACGAATATGAAGATCAAGATCAAGATCATGTCCTCATCTATGCCAAGATATCTGATACAGGCATGGGTATTAAAAGGGAGGATCTATCCAAGCTGTTTTCTTCATTTTCTCAGGTGGATACGAAGAGAAACAGATCCGTTGAAGGAACCGGATTGGGATTGGCCATCTCCAAGAGATTGGTGGATATGATGGAGGGAGAAATCTGGTGCAACAGCGAATACGGGTTGGGAACCACCTTTGGGTTTTATGTGGATTTAAAGGTGTGCAGTGATAAGAGTTTAGTAGAAGTTTATGAAAAAGAAAAAAAGAAGGTTCTCATCATAGAGGAACGGGATATCCTAAGGAAAAACTCAAAGAAGGCATTTGAAAATATGGGCGTGGAGTGTTATGCTACTACAGGATTGCAAGATTTTTCATCTAAACTAAAAGAAAATTTCACCCATATTATTTTGCCAAGAAGACTGTATTTGCAGGTTTCTGAGGACATCAATCAGTTCGCGCAGGAATCCATCGTTACAGTAGTAACCGGTATGAACGAAAGCCACACCATATTTGGTAAGGTAAAGTTTATGCACAGACCATGTTATGTGCTAAACTTTACGAATATTTTAAACAATGAAAGCTTTGCAAGAACCACCAGAGAAGAAGGTGAAACATTATTGAATTTTATCGCACCAAAAGCCAAGGTTTTGGTGGTGGATGATAATTCTGTGAATCTCATAGTGGCCAAAGGTTTATTGGAGCTCTATCAGATTAATGTATCCACGGCCTTAAGTGCGGAGGACTGCTTAAGTTTGGTTCGTTATAATACCTACGATATGATTTTCATTGACCACATGATGCCGATTATGGATGGCGTAGAGGTTACGGGTATCATTAGAAACTTTGACGATCAATACTACAAAAAAGTGCCGATAATCGCTTTGACAGCCAATGCCATCAGCGGTGCCCGAGAAATGTATCTGGAATATGGATTTACAGAATTTTTATCAAAACCTATTGAGGTTAAGGAGCTAAGCAGAGTGCTTTATACATATTTACCGAAAGAAAGTGTAGAGTACATTGAGCCTACTACAATTAGTGAGAAACATGATATGCTCAATAAAGAGATTTTGAGAAGTATTTATATGGATGGTCAAAGAAAGATTCCATTGCTTCATCGATTGTTTGCTGAAAAAGACATAAAAAATTATACTATTGAAGTTCATGCTTTAAAATCGGTGGCTGCCTCAGCAAAGAATATGGAATTATCAGAGCAAGCAAAGATCCATGAATTTGCAGGAAAAAGAGGAGATCTCATCTTTATTGAAAAAGATTTTGAAAACCTGATAGCCATGTATCAAGCTTTTGTAGATAGCCTTCAGGAATTTGGAATAATGGATGAAATTTATTTGAGTGAAAAGATACCTATAAATCAGGACGAAATAAACAAATATTTTGAAGCCATTAGATCCCATGCGGAGAATTTTGATTTAGATAGTATTTTAGAAGTTTTACATGTGTTGAAGGGTGTTCTCTTAAGCGATGAAGAACAGGATAAATTACAGCAATTGATTACCGCTGCAGATTTATTTGATTATGATGAAATAGAACAAATTTGCAACCAATAGGGTGATATAAACCATACTATCGCCACAAGGAGCTAACGTTAACTATGAAAAGTCTGGGCATTTATTTGCATATACCATTTTGTATGAAAAAGTGCAATTATTGTGATTTTTTATCATATGAGGATCAAAGCCAAGAATTAAAAAACAATTACTTAAAAAGTTTGATATTAGAAATAAAGGAAAAAGGTATTTTATATAAAGGATCCCATGAAGTGGATTCTATCTTTATGGGTGGAGGAACTCCCTCCCTTCTCACTCCGGTGCAGGTGCAAAACCTCATGATGGCGGTTGCAGATAGTTTTACGATTCGTAGCGGCTGCGAGATTACGATTGAGGCCAATCCCGGAACTTTAAGTCTGGATAAAATGAGACTTTATCAAAGCTTAGGAATTAACAGGATGAGCATGGGAGTGCAGTCCTTGAATAATAAAATATTGGATTTTATGGGAAGAATTCACAAGGCGGAGGATTTTTACCGTAACTTTCAGGACGCAAGAACAGCTGGATTTGACAATGTGAACGTAGATCTTATGTTTGCAGTTCCCGGTATGACGACAGATATTTGGATGGACACATTAACCAAAGTCATCCTCCTTGAGCCGGAGCACATTTCCTTTTATGGACTACAATTAGAGGAAGGAACCTCTTTTTTTCATGACTTTGAAAAGGGTCTGTGGCAGGAAGTTTCGGATATGGTAGATCGGAAGCAATATTGGGATGGTATAGCGTTATTACAAAATGTGGAGCAAAGTCAAAGAAGTGATTATGTTCACTATGAAATTTCCAATGCTGCAAAAGAGGGATATCAATGCCGTCACAACTTAAAGTATTGGTCTTTGGAGGAATATGTGGGGTTTGGTTTAGGTGCTCATTCGTTTGTGGGGGGGAGTCGGTTTAGTAACAGCAAATCCTTAAAGCAATACATGGAAAATCCCATGAAACCGGAGTGGTTTCATAAAAATACAAAAAAAGAATCCATGGAGGAATACCTCTTTACCGGCATGCGAAAGATGTCAGGTATTTCAGTTAGAGAATTTGAAAAACAATTTCAATGCTCTATCTTTGAGATTTACGAGAAACAAATTCAGGAACTGAAAGCAGAGGGTTATATTGAGGTGACCGTTGAAGGAATGATGAAACTTACTCATAGGGGGATCGATTTTTCCAATAGAGCCTTGGCAGTATTTGTGTAACGAATCAGCGAGTTAAGGAAGGAACTAAGTAGGTGAGTCTGGATTTTGAAAAAGAAAGGAACGTAGGGGATGGAAAAGTATATCATGGCTTTGGATCAAGGTACCACCAGTTGTAGGTGTATTCTGTATGACAAAAAAGGGCAAGTGAAAAGCGTAGCCCAAAAGGAATTTTTACAGATTTACCCTCAGTCGGGGTGGGTGGAACACGATCCCATGGAAATCTGGTCCGTTCAGGTTGGTGTTGCTCAGGAGGCTCTATACAAAATCAATCTGACCTATAAAAATATCGAAGCCATCGGCATTACCAATCAACGGGAAACTGCCGTAATCTGGGATAAAGCTACAGGCCAACCCATTTACAATGCCATCGTTTGGCAGTGTAGGAGGACAGCCGATTTCTGTAACGATTTAAAAGAGAGGGGTTTGGAGGAGACTGTCCGGAAGAAGACTGGGCTGATTATAGATGCATACTTTTCAGCAACCAAAATTAGATGGATATTGGATCACGTTAGTGGAGCTAGGGAAAAAGCAAAAAAGGGTGAGTTGTGCTTTGGCACCATGGAAACTTGGTTAATATGGCGTCTTACTGGAGGCAAGGTTCACGTAACTGACTATTCCAACGCTTCGCGAACCATGCTCTTTCACATTCAAGACTTAACTTGGGATGAAGAACTCTTGAAGGAATTGGAAATACCGTCCTCTTTGTTGCCACAGGTTTTGCCCTCCAGCCATCTTTACGGAATGACAGATCCTACCATCTTTGGAGGGGAAATACCCATTTCTGGAGCGGCAGGGGATCAACAGGCAGCTCTCTTTGGGCAGGCTTGTTTTGCCCCGGGAGAAGCTAAGAATACCTATGGTACAGGATGCTTTCTTTTGATGAATACGGGTGAGCAGCCTGTGTTTTCAAACAATGGGCTTCTGACCACCATCGCTTGGGGTCTGGATCAAAAGATTTCCTACGCTTTGGAGGGTTCGGTGTTTGTAGCTGGGGCGGCCATTCAATGGCTACGGGACGAACTGCACATGATTGAAGATGCTGCGCAATCGGAAAAGGTGGCGATGGAAGTGCTGGATACCAATGGAGTTTACGTGGTGCCGGCTTTTGTGGGGCTGGGGGCACCCCATTGGAACCCCTATGCCCGTGGAATGATATTGGGATTGTCCAGAGGAACTAACAGAAATCATGTAGTGCGTGCTACCATAGAATCCTTGGCCTATCAAACTCACGATCTCATCAAAGCTATGGAGGAGGATTGCAAGATTCCCATGAGGGTTTTAAAGGTGGACGGGGGAGCAAGCTCCAATAATTTCCTGATGAAATTTCAGTCGGACATTACCAATATCCCAGTAGAACGGCCGGATTCAGTGGAAACCACATCTTTGGGAGCGGCGTACTTGGCAGGTCTGGCGGTGGGATACTGGAAAAATAAAGAAGATGTTTTAAAACATTGTAGCGGAAACAGACGGTTCCAGCCGGATATGGAGGAGAGCCTTAGAAAAGAATATTTAGAAGGTTGGAAAAGAGCAGTAAAATGTGCTCTACTTTGGTAGGTTACTATTCACAGTCAAATATCAAAAGGGACAGGTACCACAATCAGCTTTGGTA
>CAZOSB010000027.1:11732-34261 GCA_964582545.1 uncultured Anaerovorax sp. | reverse complement strand
CAAAAATATGATAAAGGTCGTTTTGAAAAGCAGTAGGCAAGGTAACAATAGCGCAGGTAATCAGCAAAATAAATGAAACTAAGGGGAATCCGTATTTAGGATTTTTATATAGTTTGATTATCATAATTCCTCCTTTAAATTTCTTTCAAGATACATACTATAGCTATGTGAGATTTTATAAAAAATCTCTACGCTTTGAATTGCATAGTCATACCACGCAAAATAAAGGCGAAGACGAATATTTTAGTTACATTTGATATCTCTTTCACAAAATATAAGTTAGTTCACCGAATGAATCGCCTAAAACAAATCGCTATGCGTGCCAGTTCTGGTCAAATACAAAATCAGTTCGCTATCTGAAATCTCATAAATGAGCAACCAATCCGGCGTGATATGACATTCACGGCAGCCCTCATAATTCCCCCTTAGAGGGTGGTCAAGATATTTTTCCGGCAATGTTTCACCGGCAGCAAGCCTTGTAACCACATCATCTAAAAGGGACATTTTGTATCCTCGTTTGATTGCAAGCTTTAATTCCTTTTTGAATTTGGTGGAAGCCGAAATTTTATACATCCGCTTCCACCTCGTTTAGCAGTTCTGAAAAGCTGGAATAAAGCTTTTTGTTAGGGTCACGCTTCATTCGCTGTACTTCCTCAATAGCCGCAATGGTTTCGGAGTTGGGAATATCCAAAGCCACCTCAAAGGGTATTCCGTGCCTACGGACAACCGTTCTTGCAAAAATATTAAAGGCTGTAGTCATATTAAGACCCAATTCAGTACACAATCTGTCAAAATCCCGCTTCAAATCCTCATCCATACGAATATTTATATTGGTCTGTGCCATTATACTCACTCTCCTTACTATCTTATTATCTCTATCATATGTAATTTTATTTACAATGTCAATAAATAGTTTGTAAATAAAGAGGCGTGCATTTATTAGGCAGGCGTTTTTTCATATCTGGAAAAAATGAATTTTTATCTCAATTGTTCATATTTTTAATAAGCGTAAAACCGACCTTGTTCTCAATAAGCGTAAAACCGACCTTGCCCACAATAAAGCCTTTGAATTTACTCGACAAAAAGTGTAAAATGAGAGCAAGATTTTCTCTGATTTACATGTCGTCTTAAAATCCCGATAATCACAACCACTTAAAAGCTAGAGGTTAAAAATGAATAAAAACATGCAGAAAATAGAAGATATCCTTAAAAAAATCGCACCCTTTGATACGACGGTTCTCCTGATGGGGGAATCGGGGGTAGGGAAGAATCGATATGCAAAGATGATTCACGGTTTGAGCCAGCGCCGGGATAAGCCCTATGTGGTCATAGACTGCGGGGCTATACCGGTCAATCTCTTGGAATCTGAGCTGTTTGGATATGAGAAGGGAGCCTTTACAGGTGCCAATGCCAATGGGAAAAAGGGATTGATCGAAATGGCGGCAAATGGCACCTTGCTTTTGGACGAAATTGGCGATTTGCCATTACCCTTACAGGTCAAGCTATTAAAGGTGATTCAGGAGAAAAAAATTACGAGATTAGGAGGAACTCAGGAGAAGGCCATCGACTTTAGATTGATTGCCGCTACAAATAAAGATTTATCCTTGTCAGTAGAGTTAGGAGCTTTTCGAAAAGATTTGCTCTATCGCATCAATGTCATTTCTGTAACTATTCCACCCCTTCGACAGCGAAGGGAGGATATTCCATCTTTGATTCATGAATTTATAGAGTTGTTTAACCTAAAATACGGGATTCAACGCAAGTTTTCTTCAAGGGCAATGGAATTTATGAAGGATTATTCATGGCCCGGTAATGTACGGGAACTGCAAAATATCGTGGAAAGAGTTCTTCTTACGGCAGATGATAACGTGATTACAGAGTCGATGCTTCCACCTGAAATCTATTCTAAGGTGACTGTCAGCAAATATGAAATCGGTAGAAAGTCTTTAAAAGAAATCCTAGAGGAGGTTGAGAAGTCAGTACTTCTGGAAGCCTATGAAAGGTATGGTACCACCACAAAAGTTGCGCAAATATTAGGGATCAGTCAGGGTTCTGTTTCTTTGAAGCTAAATAAATATAAAAAAGATATTCCAACAGGAAATAAAAAAACAAGGTAGTCTATTCTGGATACCTTGTTTTTTAATCCACGTTTTTATGGCACAAATATTGCTTATATTTGTCATTACAGTTCATTACCAAAATAGCACACAAATCCAAAAGGAGGATAAAGATGAAAAAGAAAATGCCAGTATTGTTAACCTTTGATTTAGATGGTGAATGTCTTTGGCGTTGCAGAGACCCGGAAAATGCAAACCGTCCTGTGACCTTATCTCAAGGCAGATATGGGCCGGAAACGGGCATGCCACGCATCTTAAAGCTACTAAAAAAATACGACGCCAATGCTACCTTTTTTATTCCTGGATTTACAGTCAATCAATACCAAGATTTGGTTAAACGCATTGTTGATGAAGGTCATGAAATTGGAAATCACGGCTGGAGCCATACGTATCCTGATAATATGGACGGATACGAGATGGAAAAGAAGGAGTATCTGGATTGTAGCGACATCATGGAAAAAGTGACGGGATATCGACCCAAGGGATACAGGTCACCAGCCTGGGAATTTAGTATCCATACCATGGATATTTTAGCGGAGATGCCAGAAATAGAGTATTCCAGCAATATGATGGATTGCGATAAGATCAAATTCCTAAAGGTGGGAGATCGTCAAACAAACCTAGTGGAAATTCCGATACACTGGGTGCTGGACGACGCGGCATACTGGTTGTATAGCCTGAGGACACCGGGTAAAGCCATGCAGCCTTTGGAATCCGTAGAGAACTATTGGAAGACAGAATTTGACGCCTTGCTGGAAGAGTTTTCAGAAGAGGTTGAGACGGAAGGTGATTCTGATATTTGTTTTGTACTCACCTGCCATCCTCAAATTATTGGCAGACCTGCAAGGATGAAGATGTTGGACGGATTTTTGAATCACATGGCGTCCACGGAAAGAGTGGAATTTATCACAGAGTTAGAGGCGGCTACGCGTTTTAAAAATAAATATCGATAAGAGGAGTTAGACCATGAATAACTATTTTAATTATGTTTCTAAGTTGGCTCAAACCTACCCTACTTCGGGAATTAGAGCTATGTTTGATCTGGCAGTTCAGTATCCAGGTGCTATCAACATGTGCAATGGAGAACCCAATTTTGAAACCCCCGAACATATCAAAGAAAGTGGAATGAAAGCCATTGCAGCAGGGATGACCAAGTATGGGACAGAGCCGGGGTTAGAAGCTATGAGAGAAGCGGTAGCCCATAAATATACAAGGGAATTTAACCATACTTACGACAAATCCAACGTTATGATTACCATAGGAGGGGTAGAAGGCATTTTTTTAAGTTTAATGTCCATCTTAAATCCCGGTGAAGAGGTGATCATCCCCGACCCAACCTATACCTGTTACTTAGGGCAAACCTTAACCTTGGGGGGAGTGCCGGTCAGAGTACCGCTTTATGAAAAACACGGTTTTAGGCTACAGGCTGAGGATCTGGAAAAGGCCATCACCCCAAAGACAAAAGCTGTCATCATCAGTTATCCCAGCAATCCCTTAGGTGCTGTTTTGACAAAAGAAGACGGAGAAAAGTTGGCGCAAGTAATCGAAAGGCACAATCTCATGGTGATTTCCGACGAAGTGTACGAGAAAATCATCTTTGATGATCGTAAACACTTTAGCCTTTCACAAATAGACCGCATCAGAGATAAAGTGTTGGTGGTCAATAGCCTGTCCAAAACCTATGCAATGACCGGCTGGAGAATCGGTTATGTGGTTGGTACCAATGCGGATGTCATGAGTCATATGTTTAAAATGCAACAAGCGGTTGCATCTTGTCTGCCTTTGTTTATCATGCAAGCCGGGGCAGATGCCATAAATGGTCCACAGGATTGTGTGGAGGATATGTGCCAACATTACCAGAGGCGAAGGGATCTTTTATTTGATGGTCTCTCACAAATTCCAAAACTAAAATGCTTTAAGACAGAGGGATCCTTTTGTATGTTTATCAATATCAAAAACTTTGAAATGACTTCTTGGGAATTTTCAAAGAATCTTTTGATTCATGCGGGGGTTATGACGGTTGCGGGAAGTGCCTTTGGAGAGATGGGGGAAGGTTATCTTCGCATGTGTTTTGCAAATTCCGACGAAAATATAGAGGAAGCGGTCAAACGAATGAAAAATTACCTAACTTAAAATACTACATGATGCTATTAAAAAATTAATAATATCATGCAAAAATGTATAATGTCATAAAGGGAAATATGATCAGTTACATTAAAAAAATAAATCCGTTAATTTTAGGATATTTTATAGCTAAAAAATGTTGTAGTAATTGAAGAATTGTAATTATAAAGCTATGGAAACATGCTATGAAAGCGTAAATTTTATTTGATTGATTTAAGTAAAATCAAAATTGGCATAAAAAATGCATTGTAAGATAATAGCTTGCTACATAATGGATAACCTGCAGGCCAGAATGTATGGAAGTGTAGAGGGGTTAAAAGGAAGTCATCGTAAAGGAGGAATTTATGGACGCACTATTAAACTTTTTTAACGCGATCAATGGCGTATTCTGGGGTAATTTTATGATATTTATCCTAGTAGGTACGGGAATTATTTTTACGTTTATGCTAAAATTTCCGCAGATTCGGAGGATAAAAGATGCCTTTACCATTGTGTTTAGTAACTTTGGTAAAGGAAACAAAGCAGATAAGGATGGCATGAGCTCGTGGCAATCTTTGGCGACAGCTATAGCAGGCCAAGTGGGAACGGGAAATATTGCAGGACCGGCTACGGCGATTATAGCAGGAGGTCCGGGGGCGGTTTTCTGGATTTGGTGCAGTGCTTTCTTCGGAATGGGTACTATTTTCTCAGAGGCTACAGCAGCTCAAAAATTTAAGACTACATTGTCTGACGGTTCTGTAACGGGAGGTCCTGCTTATTACATCAGGGCGGCTTTCCCGGGAGCATTTGGTAACTTTTTATCAGGAGCATTTTCCGTGTTTATCATCATTGGATTTGGTATGGCTGCCGCTATGATTCAAGGAAATACCATTGCTGATGCGATGAACAACTCCTTTGGGATACCACCCATAGCCACAGGAATCGTGGTGGCAATCATCTTATTTGCCATTGTAATCGGGGGAATATCCAGGATTGCATCCACATTGTCCAAATTGGTTCCCATCATGGCAATCGTATACATATTATCAGCTTTGATTGTTCTGATTGTTTACATTGATCAGATCCCTGCCGCTTTTGCTATGATCTTCAAGTGTGCTTTCTCCGCAGAAGCAACCTTCGGCGGGTTTGTAGGAATTTCTGTAAGAGAAGCTATGAGGTATGGAGTGGCCAGAGGGTTATTTTCCAACGAAGCCGGTATGGGATCTACCCCCCATGCCCACGCTGTAGCAAAGGTAAAGCACCCATGTGATCAAGGTCTTGTGGCTATGGTTGCCATCGTTATCGACTCCTTTATCATTCTGACCATGTCCTGTCTCGTTATATTGGCCACAGGTGCTTACGAGAGTGGACACTCAGGCATTGGAGTCATTCAGTCGGCTTACCAGAACGTATTTGGATATACGGGCTCGTTACTGATTTCCCTGTGTGTATTCTGCTTCTGTTTATCTACAATCATTGCAGCCTATTTCTATGGAGAGCAAAACTTTAAAAAATTATTTGGTGTTAAAACAAGAGGTATCTATATTGCTTTGATATTATTTTTTATCATCTTTGGTTCCATGGCTACGGTAGACCTTGTTTGGGCGATCTGTGATACCTTTAACGGATTGATGGTATTCACCAACTTAATCGGTCTCTACGGAGTGGCCGGAGTTATTTTGAAGCTTTGGAAAGAGTATGAGTCAGGTGGTAGGGAACTGGATACAACCTTAAACAGCATAAAAACTTTGCGTGAATCTGAGAAAAAATAAAACTACGGAATCTATATAGTTAGGGGCTGTTTCGTCTAAATGTAAACAGCCTCTAAACAAAAATGAAAAGTCATTATCATCTAAAGAAGGAGAGAAAATGGAGAAGAAATTAATATTAGGTGTTTCCAGTAGCCCAAGAAAAGGTGCTAATACGGACATACTTTTGTCTCATTCGCTGAAAGCAGCAGAAGAATATGATTACATCAGAACAGAGACAGTTTACTTGAGGGATTACGATATTTCTCCATGTAATTCCTGTATTGCTTGTTGTACTGAGGTTGCAGCAAAGGGGGATGCCGACAGGCCCTGCCTATCGTTTCGTGACGGCATGGATGAACTCTACCCTAAGTTACTGGAATGCAAAGGATTGATCCTTGCGGCACCCGTTTACTTTGGTTCTGTAAATGCCCAGATGAAGGCGTTTATGGATAGAACAGAAGGGCTATTGAGATATGGAATGAGCAAATACAAAAACGCTCTGAGCTGTAAAGTTGGGGGAGCAATTACGGTGGGGGGCAATAGAAACGCCGGTCAGGAATTCACGCTTCAACAAATTCATTATTATTTTGCAGTGCAGGATATGCTCATAGTAGGATCCGGAGCAGAGCCTACACCCGGATGTTATCTGGGAGGAGCAGCTACCACTTATCCTCAAAGGGGGCGTGTAAAAGATGCGGTGCTACAAGATGAACTCGGATTAAAAAGCGTAACCAATCTAGGAAGAAAGGTTGCCATGACCATAGGAATGATGAAAGATTAAGAAATGGCAGGTGTGTGTTGAGCAAGATGGGGATTACAAATCCTACGATTATCGTAGGGCATAACGGAAGTGGAAAGACAGAATTTACGATGAACTATGCGCTACAATTAAAGGAAGAGGGAGGCAATCCTGTTGTTGCAGATATGGATATCGTGAACCCGTATTTTCGTGCCAGAGAACTCAAACCTTTTTTTGAAGAAAAGGGAATCAGAATCATTTCCAATAATTACGAAAACGATTACCACATTGATATGCCTGCTTTGGCAACTTCCTTACAAACCTGTTTTACCTCAAAGGATCAGTGTTGTGTCATTGATGTGGGAGGGGATTCCAATGGAGCCAATGTTTTGGCCAGATATGCGAAATTCCTTCACCATGGTCAATACAATATGTGGATGGTTGTAAATGCCAATCGTCCCAAAACCTCTACGGCAGAGGCCACCATTTTGCATCTGAAGGAAATTGAAAGCACCAGTAAATTGAAGGTGAATGGGCTGATCAATGCAACACATATGTTAAGAGATACCGAGATTACGGATTTATTGTTGGGAGACCAACTGGTAAAGGAAATATCGAAAAGGACAGGCTTACAGGTAGTATATACCGTGGTAGAAGAGCGGTTAAAAAATGAGGTGGAAAACTTGAACCTTGCGGGGGACCTGTTTTTTATCGACCTGATCATGCGACCCAACTGGCTGTAAATAAAGAAGAGAGGGAAGGATTATCCATGAAATATAAGGTTACATTTAAATCAGAGGAATGTAAGGGCTGCGAAATATGTATGGTATGGTGTAAAAAAGATTTGATTGGCTTTGATAAAACAAAACTGAATAAGGCGGGAATACATCCTGCTAAAATTACCTATGAATCGGAATGTATTGGCTGTACCAATTGTGCTTTGATGTGTCCAGATGCAGTGATTACAATTGAAAAAATAGAAGACTAAGAGGAAAGGAAGAGGATAGAATGGCTAAGGTATTGATGAAAGGAAATGAAGCTATGGCTGAAGCTGCAATTCGTGCAGGTTGCCAAGGATTCTTTGGATACCCAATTACACCGCAAAATGAAATTCCTGAATACTTTTCAAGAGAATTGCCAAAGTATAACGGTATATTTTTACAGGCTGAAAGTGAAATGGCTGCTATGAATATGGTGATGGGCGCCGCTGCATCGGGGGCTCGTGTTATGACAAGTACATCGGGTCCGGGATATTGTTTAAAGCTGGAGGCTTTGGCCGCAATGACTTTGACCAGACTGCCGGCGGTAATCGTAGTGGTTATGAGAAGCGGACCGGCTTTTGGAACCATGAAAGCTGCTCAGGAGGATTACAGAATGACAGGCAATGGGGGATATAAGGTTTTAACCTTTGCACCTTCCACCGTTCAGGAGGCGGCAGATATGGTTTCTGAAGCTTTTGATATAGCTGACCAATATCGTAATCCCGTAGTGATTATGGCAGATGGAATGATTGGTCAAATGATGGGAAGCGTGGACTTTGACAAAGTTCCCACAAAACGAAAAAATTTACCTGAAAAGACTTGGGCTCTCCATGGGAAAAATTCCAGAGGTGGTCAACCGGTATTTCACTTTTTGCCGGAGGGGAGAACGCATTATGAAGAAAAACATCATGCTGAGCAGGTGCTTTATCCGGAAATTATGAAGAATGAAACAAAGGTAGAGATTGTTGATATAGAAGATGCGGATATGGTTTTGGCAGCGTATGGAACGGCTGCACGCATGTGCAAGGCGGCCATAGAGGAACTTGGTGGCAAGGTAAAGCTGGGAATGATTCGACCTAAAACTTTATGGCCTTTCCCATACGAAACCTTTGAAAAAATTGGATCTAAATGTAAAGCGATTATTTGTCCGGAAATCAATATTATGGGACAAATGATCGACGATGTTAAGATTGCAGCAAAGGGAAGATGGCCTGTTTATCATGTTGGTGATTCCGCTGCAGATTTCTTAACGCCAAAGGACATCGTACAAAAAGTATCAGAAGTATGGGAGGAAGTGAAATCATGAGTGTGCTATTTACAAAATCCAAATCTCTCAACGATACCCCATTTACATTTTGCCCTGGGTGCACTCACGGTTTGATTCTCAATCTTGTTGCATCGGTTATCGATGAGCTTGACATGGGGGGAGACTCCATCAGTGTCGGCTGTGTGGGCTGTGGCGGATATATGCCTTGGTTTATGAATATCGATACCATTTACTCTTTACATGGCAGAGCACCGGCCAATGCCACTGGAATTAAGCGCTTTAATAAGGATAAACTGGTGTTTACATATCAGGGCGATGGTGATTTAGCATCTATCGGTATGGCAGAAATAGTCCATGCAGCTCATAGAGGAGAAAAAATTACAGCCATATTTGTTAACAATACCACCTATGGCATGACCGGCGGTCAAATGGCTCCTACGACCTTGATTGGACAAAAAACCACAACATCGCCCTATGGTAGAGATGCTGAGCATTGCGGAAAACCCATTCGCGTATGTGAAATGTTGGCAACAATAGACGGCGCCAAATTTCTGGAGAGAGTCTCGGTGGATTCTCCCGTAAATGTAAGGAAAGCGAAAAAGGCCATCAGGAGGGCTTTTGAATGCCAGATGGAAGGAAGAGGGTTTTCTCTTGTAGAAATTTTATCCACCTGCCCTACCAATTGGGGGAAAACCCCCGTTGAATCTCTTGAACGTATAAGAACGGAAATGATTCCATATTTCCCTCTTGGAAATTATAAGAATGATTAAGGAGGGATGAAAGATGTTTCGAGATAAAATAATCATAGCCGGATCAGGCGGTCAGGGTGCCTTGCGTGTAGGGCAGATGTTAGCTTATGCTGCTTTGAATGAGGGATGGGAAGTAGAGTGGCTTCCGTCCTACGGAGCAGAGATGCGAGGGGGCACCGCTAACTGTAATGTGACGATTTCCGATGAGGAGATACTCTTTCCCATGATTGAAGAAGCGGATTGTTGCATCATCATGAATGACCTTTCCTTAGAGCGGTTTGAAGAGAAAATTAAATCCGGTGGAATCATCATCCTTGATAATTCCATGATTCATATGGATGTGAGTCGCAGAGATTTACAGGCTTATTCCGTTCCTGCAAATTTCATCGCTGAAGAGGAAGGTAATACACGTGGTGCCAATATGGTTCTCTTAGGAGCATACATAGCAGTGGCGAATAAAGTTCCCATAGAATCTATCTATCGTGTAATAGAAAATTCTTTTACAGGATCTAAGGCAAAATATGCAGGTGTCAATAAAAGACTGGTGAAACGTGGCTTTGATTTTATCCAAGCAACACCAGAAAATAATAAATAAAGAAGAAAGGATGGAGATAACATGGAAAAAGTATTTAAAATGTTTGTAATCAATCCAGGATCCACATCTACCAGGGTTGCTTATTATGAGAATGAAAAAGAAATTTATGGGAAAAAATTAGTCCATCCCACAGAGGTGATTTCTCAATTTAAGGAAATTAACGATCAGTTTGAAATGCGGAAACACATGGTGGAAGAATATATTAAAGAGCTAGGAATAAAAGAACTGGATGTCATCATCTCACGTGGTGGTGGTGGCAGACCTGTTCGCTGTGGTGGATATGAAATTACACCACTGATGGTGGAAGAATGTAAACGCGCTCCATGGCCTCATGCCTCAAATCTGGGTGTGATGATTTCACAAGAGCTGATGAAAAAATTTCAAGCTCCCGGATACATATACGATGCACCGCTTGCAGATGATTTCTGCGAGTTTGCCAAGGTGTCAGGTTTACCAGAACTACCCACCCAACGTGGAGCCGGACATCCGCTCAATGAGAAAGCAGCAGGGTGGACAGTAGCAAGGCAAATGGGTGGAAAATATGATGATTACAACTTTATCATTTGCCATCTAGGAGGGGGAATCACTGTAAATGCTCATGCCAAGGGAAAAATTATCGATAGTCATATCAATTCCTTTTCTCCTGAAAGAGCGGGAGCTTTGCCAATGGTGGCTTTTACCAAAAAGTGTTTCTCAGGTGAATGGGATTTGACCACCTGCATGAAGCGACAGATGGGAAACGGCGGTCTTGTGGCTTATTTGGGAACCAGTGATATTCTTGAGGTGGAAAACCGCATTGAAAACGGAGATGAAAAAGCGGAATTTTACTTTGAAGCCATGATTTACCAAATAGCCAAGGATATCGGGGGCATGGCAACGGTGATGAATGGTCAGATAGACAGGATTATATTAACAGGAGAAATTGCACATTCCAAGCGATTGACAGATAGCATTGAAAGGCGTGTTCGGTTTATTGCCCCTGTAGAAGTGGTTCCGGGTGCAGTGGAGATGAAGGCTTTGGTGGAAGGCATTCTCAGAATCCTCAGAGGTGAAGAAATTGCACGAGACTATGATACGGAGCAAGCGTAACTGATTGGTTATAAAAGAAAGGGAAAATGGCGAATTAGAGCTAATACATTAGTTAAAATTAATAAATTTAGCAGGATTAAATCTAAAATAAACTAATTATTTAGCGCGGTTGCCATAAGGTTATATATGAAAAAAGCAATTGTGATGATTTCCAACAGGCATGTGCATCTGAATCGAGAGGCTTTGGATGTGCTGTATGGAAAGGATTACGAGTTAACCGTTAAAAAAGAATTAGGCTTTCCTATTTTTGCAGCTAATGAAACGGTTACATTACAAGGCCCCAAGGGTTTTATTTCGGATGTGCGAATACTGGGTCCCCTGCGACCTTATACCCAAGCTGAAATTTTAAGAGCTGATAATTATGTCCTTGGAGTCAACGCTCCTGTCAAAATGTCCGGGTCTTCGGATTTAGCGCCGCTCACCTTAATAGGACCGGAAGGGGAATTACACCTGGATTCTGTAGCCGTAATCGCTAAGCGCCATATTCATATGACGGCGGAGCACGCCGCGGAGTATGGGCTGAAGGACAGACAATTGGTAAGTGTAAAAGTCGGTGGAGAGCGTAAATTAACCTTTGATGAAGTGGTTATTACATTTACAGATATACCTGAACCCACCATGCATGTGGATGTAGAAGAGGGGAATGCGGCTTGCATCAATAACATGGATACGGTTGAAATACTCCCTTGAAAATATATCTGAGTATTGTTTAAGGAGGATTAATTAATGACTAAAGACATTTTATTAGAATATATGCAGCAGCATTTAGCAGAGTTTTTACAATTATTCCAAGAGTTTGTTGAGCTGGAATCACCCTCCCATGAAAATAAGGAAGCTGCGGATAAGTGCAGTAGCTTTTTGGAAAAATCCTTTGGAGAATTGGGATTTTCCATTGAGCGAATCCATCAGGAAACTTGTGGGGATCATATTTATGGGGAAATTGGTGAAGGTGAAAAGAGTGCGCTCCTAGTAGGACACTATGATACGGTGTTTCCAATAGGAACCATAGCCACCATGCCTTTTAAAATTGAATACGGTAAGGCATTTGGTCCGGGAACTCTCGATATGAAGGGCGGCATCATCATGGCATACTTTGCGGTGAAAGCATTAAAGGAGTTAGGTCTGATGCCTGAGAAAAAGATTGGAATATTCTTTAATGGGGATGAAGAATCGGGAAGCTTTTACTCCAGCGATTTAATCGTAGAAAAAGGGAGACAATACGGTTCTGTTCTCGTGGTGGAGCCCGGTGTCAATGAATTGGATTCTGTAAAAACCAGCAGATATGGAAGGGGTACCTACGAGATCATTGCGTTTGGTACGGCAGCGCACTCGGGATCGAATGCTCACTTGGCGGTCAGTCCTATCACGGAGATTGCAAAACAGATATTACGGATTGAGGAATGGAATGAGGAAATTCAAGGTGTGACCTTTGCACCTACCACCTTAAAAGCAGGAATTCCGGGAACTTGTATGGTACCAGAAACAGCATATTTCACTATGGATGTGCGGTTTCAAACAAAAGAATTATCGGAAAAAATTCATGAAAAAATTAAAAACTTGACTCCTATTAACCCGGAAATTAGGTTAGAGGTAAAGGGCAAAATTGATAAACCGGTCATGGAGGGAGATTCTGAGTTGTTTGAAGCCATGAAGAACATTGCCAGAGGGTACGGCATAGATTTGAAGGGTGTATCTATTGGCGGAGGAAGTGATGGCAACTTTACAGCAGCCGCAGGAATTCCCACCTTAGATGGGTTGGGAACGACGGGAGAATTTTTACATAATTCCAAGGAATATGTACATATCGACCACATCCCTTGCAGAACGGCAATGTTGGCTGAGCTGATTATGACTTTGTAATACGCAATTAATAACGATGTTTTTAATTGCGGACTAGTATAAGAGTTGAATAGGTAAAAAAAGAGATAGGTTCAAGGTGTGTTTTGAACCTATCTTTTTTAAAGAATGCCATACCCGTGAAGCTTTCGGGATATAGTAGGCTGATTTGTTTGAAGAATTTCGGCGATTTTGGATGCCGATCTGAATTCATTCCAATATTTCTGAAGCAAACTTTTTTCATATTGAGAAACCAGCTCCTTTAAAGAAATATCAGCATTGACATGGGGATAATCTATGTCATAGTCATAATGAAGAGAATTTTGATTTAGAGCAAGTTTTACATCTCCTACCCCTATGACGCTATTTTGAGTTAAAAGTAGGATTCTTTCAATTACATTTTGTAAATCACGAATGTTCCCGTGATAGGGCAAACCTGCCAAAAACTCAATTGCATCAAAGGTCAATTCTTTATTCAGACTGTATTTCTCGTTGAATTTTTCCAAGAAATGCCGTATGAGAAAGGGGATATCCTCTCGTCTTTCATTGAGTGCAGGAACAGAGAGCTGAATGACGGACAGCCTGTAATAGAGATCCTTTCTAAACGATCCCTGCTCTGTCATTTCTTCTAAGTTCCGGTTGGTAGAAGCAATCACTCTTACATCGGCATTGATGGGGGAGGTTCCTCCCACGTGATAAAATTCACCTTCTTGTAGCACTCTCAAGATCTTTGACTGTAAATGCAGAGGAAGTTCACCGATTTCATCCAACAGAACCGTACCACCATCAGCAACTTCAAAGATTCCCTTTTTACCGCCACTGCGTGCATTGGTAAAGGCGCCTGAATCATACCCAAAGAGTTCAGACTCTAAAAGAGCTTCTGGTATCGCGGCACAGTTGATCTTAATAAAGTGTTTATCACTTCGTGAGCTTTTTTGGAAGATATAGTTAGCAATTAGTTCTTTCCCAACTCCCGATTCTCCGCTGATTAAAACGGTTGAATGAAAGGGGGCGATTTTATCGCAGATAGTAATGAGATCTTTCATTTTTTTACTACAATAGATTAAGCTTTTCTGCATACCTACCATTTCTTGCAGATGGTGAATTGTCTTTTTTAATTCAAGATTATTATGCTTAGTAGCTTCTAATTCTTGCCGAATATAATTATGTTGTGTATTATCAATTAAATTACATATGATATATTTTAGTTTTTTATTGGAATCAAAATACGGCTGTCCATATACCAAATAGCTCTTGCCGGAGGGAAGAATCTGCTCGATGGTTACAGGTTTTTTTGTCTTTACAATTTGCATTGTGGCAGACTGATTGTCATTTTCGCTTTCAATAGCGGCCATACTTCTACCGATAGTCATTTCTGGTTGATGACCTGTGATACGAACTTGAGACTGATTAATTTTTAAAACCACTCCATCTGCATTAGACAGGGTAAAACCCACTTCAGACAGATGAAATGCAGCTTCCAAAAGTTCTAAATTCTCCTTTTGAGTTTCTATGATATTTTCCAATTCTTCTATTTTATTTAATAAGTCTTGATGTGTTTTCATTGATCTCCTCCTTATTAAATTAGATCTATAAAAAGATTTGCATGATATTCAGTATTTAAAAGTAGTATTTTTAATCATTACTATTAGTTTGTCTAAATTTGCTTTTGCATTATATCATTTTTAAAAATTCTTCCCAACGATCACTGACAATTAAGTTTTGGGGACAATTCTTTCCTGAAAAATCTTGGTGTTTTTTAACTTCCTTGATTGTCAGATCGTGCTGCACTAATAAATATCGAACCAGAGCCGCCGTATTTTGTAGGGTTTGGTCATAATCATTTTCAGGATTGATACACATTTCAATGCCAATACCGTTCATGTTACCCCCATTTTCCCTATACTGATCTCCCGCATGGAAGCCAACTTCGTTATCCGGCAGATGTTTATAGATTTCATGATCATCCACCGTATAATGCCAAGATATTGGAATGGACAAGGCTTCTTTATGCAAATATGTGTTGTGGGCCAAAGCATTTGCATTTGTTCCAGGGTTTCCAGTTTCGTGAATGACGATATACTGAATTTTCATTTTCTGACCAATGCGCCCTGGGATTCCCTCCGGAAGAAGATCTACTATGACGGGAATTCCCTCTATTTGGGTGGGGGTGTCACTATCGGCAGAAGGTTGTATATTCCTATAAATATTTATTCCTGTAACTGTTCCATATACCATCAAAAGAGCCAAAAATGCCCAGATTATGATTAATATAAATTTATGTTTTTTCTTTTTCGATTTTCTTTTCTTTGATCGTTCCTCTCGGTTGTCTACATTCATAAAAGTTTCCGTTTCTATAGTAATATTTAAAGAAGTTATTGCGAATAGTATTTTTATTGCTATCGTGGGAGATGTTTCATTTTATTATATGAAAGATTCGAGTAATTATATTATAATATAATTTGATGTATGATAATAGCGTTTAATAGTATTTGTATTCTTAAATCTTTCTTAATATTGCATAATTATCAAGACAATTATTATTAAAGAATTTTAATTTTATGTTATTGAACCATAACAATACAATAACCAATTTATGGTTTTACTATAATCCTCCTGTATACTATTTATTTTAGGGATGATATAATAAAATAAAATTAAAATGATTAATTGTAAACTTATGCAACCTAAAATGCAACCTAAAGTTGCGGAATTGAAAAGCAGAATTGGTGGTGCAACCGCAAGGATTTTCTTATAATAAAGAAAATCATAAATTTTAAAAGTTGCATTAAGGAGGTAAATTAAAATGAATATACAAATTGCAAACAGACTTTATGAGTATAGGAAAAAGAATAATCTTTCGCAAGAGCAATTGGCAGCCCAAATTGGGGTAAGCCGTCAAGCTGTCTCAAAATGGGAGAGGGCCGAAGCTTCGCCGGATACGGATAATTTGATACTTTTATCCAAGATATACAGCGTTTCTTTAGATGAATTATTATTCACAGATGATCCAGTGACAGATGAGCTGGTGGAGAACTTGGTAGAAGAATTTCCAGATACCACAGAAAAAGCCTCAACTACTATAGTTAGCAAGGGGGCAGAGAATCCAAATATAAGGTTGGATAAGGGTGAGGATGTAGAAAATCGAAGTTATGTGCGGGAAGAAGAAGCTATAAAAGGTAAGCAAATCCTAATATCTGATAAACAAGTAGAGGATGAAAAAGCAGAATTTTGGTTGAACTTCCCTTACCCCATAGTAGTGGTCATTGTGTATCTAATTCTGGGGTTCGGGTTAAAACTATGGCACCCGGCATGGATTCTGTTTTTAACAATTCCAATTTATTACGGGAGCTTTGGTGTCAAAAATCAAAGAAAAAGAGATCAAAACTCTCCAAGATGAAATCGCGGATAATATAGGATGGAACAAATGCAAATTAATCGATTATTTCAAATGGTATATATTTTATTAGACAAGAAAACTGTAACAGCAAAGGATTTGGCAGAGGAATTTGAAGTATCCACTCGAACCATTTACCGGGATGTAGATACCTTATCCTCTGCAGGAATCCCTATTTTTACCAACAAAGGAAAGGGTGGTGGAATTTCTTTACTGCCGGATTTTGTGTTAAATAAAGCAGTCTTGTCAGAAAAAGAGAAATCAGACATTCTAACGTCTTTAAAGGCTGTCAGCGCTGTTCAGCTAAAAGAGAATGATGGGGCATTAAAAAAACTAAAGGGATTATTTGGTCGGCCTGGAATTGATTGGATCGAGGTGGATTTTTCTTCTTGGTATGACTCGAGAACGGAGTCGGAACTTTTTCAATCTCTTAAAACAGCTATTTTAGGACGGAAAACTGTAGCCTTCCATTATGCCAATGCAAAAGGGGCTCAAGATCTTCGAAAGGTAGAACCCTTAAAGCTTTGCTTTAAAGGAAGTGCGTGGTATTTATATGGTTACTGCAAAAAAAGAAAAGATGATCGATTTTTTAAGCTGAGGAGAATGAAGAAGCTTGAAATATCAGAGGAAAACTTTATGAGAAATTCTCCTGATACTGTTCTTTCCCAGTTAGAAGTTTCTGATGCAGAGTTTATCACTTTAAAATTAAAACTCTCAAAGGAAATGGCTTTTAGGGTATATGAGGAATTGGATCACTACCAGCAACAAAAGGATGGTAGCTTTGTGGGGGAGTTGAGGTACCCTATGGGAGAGTGGATTTTTCCCTATATTGCATCCTTTGGAGAGTTTTGCGAGGTTTTAGAGCCGGAAGAAGTGAGAGTAGAGATGCAAAACAAATTAAAAGAAATTTTAAAAAAGTATTTATAATATGACTTACTCTTGTCATATTATCTACAATATAATAACCTCATCAATCAAAAGGAGGTTGTTTAAATGAATTATGAAATCGTCAACTTAAAAGAAAAAATCGTGGTAGGGGTCAGTGCTATCACTAGCAACGATGATCCGAAGGTGGGTGAAATCATTGGAAACCTTTGGAAGAAGATTTATGGGGAAGGAGTCCATGAAACCATAAAGAACAAGATCAACGAATATGCCATAGGGCTGTATTCTGACTATAATCAGGATAAATTCTGTGTAACCGCTGGAAATGAGGTTTCCAAGGCGGAAAATGATGAGCTTACAGTAAAGGTTATTCCCTCAGGGAAATATGCCAAGTTTTCCATCCACGGGCACATGGAAAAAGCCGTAGCTGAAGCTTGGGAGAAAATCTGGAAAATCGACTTAGACAGAAGCTTTACAGGAGACTTTGAAGAGTATCTAAATTCCGATTTTGAAAATGCAGATATCGACATATACATCGCATTAAAGTAAAAAAAATTGTTATAATTAAAAAAGTAAGCTCAAAATAATTATAACCATATAATGGTTACCATTTAAAATAAATGGCTGTAAAACTTTAGGATAAGTATATTTATCTTTTAATTTAATGAAGTGCAAGGAATCTGATGTATTTTCAGAAATCCATTGCACTTTTTTAAAGAAAATATGAACAGCTACATAAAAATAAATGATTTTTTTATTTCAATATTATAAAACTTAAAATTAAGTTGAAATTCCAATCATGTACTGATAAAATTCCTATATGGATAATTTAATTACAAATACTACGCAGTTGGCCATGAAAATCGTATTTGAATACGTAAAACCCGGTGATGTGGTGGTAGATGCTACCGCAGGGAACGGGCAGGACACGTTGCTATTGGCAGAGATGGTAGGAAGCTTGGGAAAGGTTTATGCCTTTGATATTCAAGCCCAAGCCATAGAAAATACTCGACATCTTTTAGAAGTCCATGGCAAACAAAATATGGTTAGCTTGATTCCTGACTGTCATTCGAGGATGGAAGAATACGTGGCAGAAGTCGGTAAAATTTCTGCTGTCCTATTTAATTTAGGTTATTTGCCAAGGGGGGATAAGTCCATCACCACCTTGAGCAAAACAACCTTAATGGCGGTACAGCATGCCTTAAACATCATTAAGATAGGGGGAGTGCTTTGTATCACTCTCTACAGAGGGCACCAAGAGGGCGAGAGGGAGAAGTTTTGCATTTTGGAGTTTGCACAAAATCTGTACAAAGGACAATACCACACAGCGTTTATCAGCTTCCCCAATCAACCCGCCAATGCTCCGGAAATATTGTATATTACGAAGAAATTTTAATAACGAAAAAATCAACACCAAAGGTCTGCTCGAAAAATAAATAGGCAGACCTTTCTTTCTAATACTATGCTATAATTAAAAACGATTTTTTAATTATAGCATAGTATTAGAGAATATTTAAAATAAGTCTTCAAATGATTTCTGAATTGTCCGTGGCTGATGGTTTTACCAAATTTAGCTTTTCCCCCTCCAGACCGGCAACTGCCACTGCAACCGCCGCATCCCCAAAGACATTGACGGTGGTACGGGCCATGTCCAGAATTCGATCAACTCCCACGATCAGTCCAGTAGCTTCTAATGGAAGACCGATGGAAGTCAGAACCATAGTCAGCATGATAAATCCCGCTCCGGGAACACCTGCTGTCCCGATAGAAGCCAACACTGTGGTTGATACGATGGTGATCTGTTGGGCAAAGGATAAGTCCACCCCGATGACATTGGCAACGAATAGTGCACAGACCCCTTGATAAATGGAAGTTCCATCCATATGTACAGTAGCTCCCAAGGGTAGAACGAAGCTGGCAACTCCATTGGAAACACCCAAATCGTCTCTAGTGCATTTCAATGTCACCGGTAATGCTCCCGAGCTGCTGCAAGTACTAAAGGCCAAGACACCACTGGGCATCAGCGCTTTCCAGAAACGCAATGGATTCATTTTTGCAAAGATTTTTACTAAAGCAGAATAGGTGATAATCATATGTAGGAAGGAAGCGACAAAAGCCACCACAATGAGCATGGATAATGGTGCCAGAACTTCTGGTCCATTTTTTGCTATGATGGGTGTAATCAGACCGAATACACCCAGGGGTGCCATTTTCATAATAACAGAGGTGAGCTTATACATGACCTCTGCAATTGCATTGATGCACGACTCTAAAGGCTTGGCAGGGTCACCTACCATGGTGATTCCAAGTCCGATGAATAGGGCAAAAACAATAATGGGTAGCATTTGGGCTTCTACCATTGCTTTCAAGGGATTGCTTGGGAAGATGGATATTAGCGTTTCAATGAAAGAAGGCGGTTCTGTAGAATCCATGACCATTGTCTCACCACCGGCTATGGTAACACCTCCACCTAAATCAACCATATTTCCCATGAATAATCCGATGGTAACGGCAATGATTGTAGTGCAAGTAAACAGTAACAGGGTTTTGACCCCGATTCTGCCCAACTTCTTCATATCTCCTAATCCCGTTACACCGATTACCAGGGAAGAAAAAACCAAGGGTACGATTAACATTTTTACCAGATTTAAGAAAATTGTGCCGATGGGAGCGATAAATTGATCGGCAAAGGCACTACTACTTGTTGAAAAACAAATAATACCCGCACCGACACCCGCTAACAATCCAATAAAAATTTTCGTAGTCAGACTTAACCTCTTCATAGTAATTCCTCCCTACATTTATTAAATTTATGAAATTATTAATTTTTTAAACTTTGTAAGGGTGCTGGGATTCTCCCTCCTCGATTGATCATAATCGCAGGGGACTTAGGATTGATTTTCATCACGGGACCATTACCCAACAATCCACCAAAATCAAGCTCTTCACCATTGGATCGTCCGATGGCTGGAATGACTCGCACTGCTGTAGTCTTGGAGTTAATCATACCGATGGCCGCTTCGTCAGCGATAATGGCAGAGATTACTTCCGCTTTCGTATCCCCGGGAATGACGATCATATCCAGACCCACAGAACAAACGGCAGTCATAGCTTCCAATTTTTCTATGGTTAGGGTTCCGGTACGGGCAGCAGCGATCATTCCCGCATCTTCTGTTACAGGTATAAAAGCACCTGACAGTCCGCCTACGCTGGAAGAGGCCATTACACCACCTTTTTTAACGGCGTCATTGAGCATGGCCAATGCAGCAGTGGTACCGTGAGCACCGCATTGCTCTAAACCGATTTCTTCTAAAATATATGCCACGGAATCTCCTATGGCAGGGGTAGGAGCCAGGGATAAATCTATGATTCCAAAGGGTACTCCTAACATTTCAGAAGCTTCATTCCCTACCAATTGACCCATTCTCGTTATTTTAAAAGCTGTTTTTTTGATTACTTCTGCTATTTCTTCCAAGCTGGTATCCTTCGGTATCTTAGAGAGGGCCGAACGAACTACTCCAGGTCCTGAAACTCCCACATTGATGACACAGTCCGGCTCGCCCACTCCGTGAAAAGCACCTGCCATAAAAGGATTGTCCTCAGGGGCATTGCAAAAAACAACTAATTTTGCAGCGCCGATACATTGACGATCCTCCGTGAGTTCTGCACATTCTCTCACGATATTACCCATCAATTTGACCGCATCCATATTGATACCTGATTTTGTGGTTCCAATATTTACGGAAGAACAGACGAATTCTGTTTCAGCCAAAGCTTTCGGAATCGCTTCTATGAGGGCCTTATCCCCCGCAGAAAAACCCTTATGAACCAAGGCGGAAAAACCGCCCACAAAATTTACGCCGACAGCTTTAGCGGCTTTGTCCAATGTTTTGGCATATTTTACTGGATCCCCCCCTGAAGCGGCTACAAGCATGGCAATAGGGGTTACAGAAATCCTTTTATTTACTATGGGAATTCCATATTTTTTTTCAATAGCTTCACTGGTAGGGACTAAGTCCTTAGCACAATTTATGATTTTGTTATAAATTTTATCACAGGAAAGGTCGATATTGCTGTCGCAGCAATCCAACAGAGAAATCCCCATGGTGATGGTACGAATGTCTAAGTTTTCATCCTGAATCATGGTGATAGTTTCCATGATGTCGCTCATATTCAGCATGTGTTTCCTCCCCTATATACGATGCATGGAATTAAAAATATTCTCATGCATCACGTGTATGACCATGTCGGGAAGGTTCGCAGCTAAATTTTCCTTCAGCTTTTCCAAATCACAGCTCATATTGGATATATCTATCAGCATGACCATAGCGAAATAATCTTGAAGCACGGATTGTGTTACCTCTATAACATTGGTATTGGCGCCGGCACAGGTTGTACTTACTCCTGCCAGAATCCCTACTTTATCTTTACCTAGTACAGTAACTACTGCTCTCATTGTTCCTCCTCAGTTGCTCTTCATAAGTTTTTTGTAATAATTTGATTCATTTTACCATAGTTGGTGGTCATTCTGCAAGGAATTATCAACTTTAAAGTAAATCAAAAAAAGCTTTTAAATAGAGTGTAAAGCTTTCTTTGATGATAAATATTGATAAGGATAGTATTAGGGTAGATACCTTGCAGCCATTCCTATTGATTAACCTGCTGAAAGGCTTTTTCTTCTATGATTTCATGCTCCATGTTGGTGATTGCTTTTTCTCTCCGTTGATTCTTTGCTATGAGTTCCTCTTTTAGCTTTTTATCTACGGTTTTCTCTATGACCTGATTGGCAAAATTAACGTTATCCTTTGTGTTTTGCAATGCTTCTTGAATTCTTCCAGCATTGTCCTCTCGATTATCGATGTTTCCCATTCTGATTCTCCTTTACTTTCCGGATTTTTCATGCTTGCTGGTGTGAATGCCGATTTTGTGTCCATTTTCTATTCCTGCATCCGCATTTTCTTTTGGTTTCATCTTTCTTAATTCCGGATTACTTTTGTTTCGGTCCTTCATCCTGTTTTTATTATTATCCATATATAATTCCTTTCCTAAATAAATATTATTTTTGCATTATGGCAAATATTTATACTCAAAAGCGCTATATTCATGTTATAATATAAAAGCAACTAACATTATATTAAAATATAACATAAAGGAAGCTTTTACATTATAATATTAAAGTGCCATGCGAGAATTTCGATTATATCGAAAACGCACATGGCGGATTACACTATGTGAAATAG